>CALVFI010000001.1 GCA_944326815.1 uncultured Rikenellaceae bacterium
GCGGCAACAGCTACGATCTGAACAACCAAATCCTCAATGTGGCCGTGGGTTGCAAGATCCTGAAACGCCAGGGCGACATCAGCTTCACGGCCTACGACATCCTGAACCGCAATTCGGGTTACACGACGGCCATGTACTCCAACTACATCCAGAACTCCTGGACCCGCTCCTTCGGACGTTACTTCACCTTCAACATCGCCTATAAGTTCAACAAGTCTAAGCCCGGCGTCACAAACAGGGGGATCAAGGACGGAAGTGTAAAAGGGAATGTCATCGAATTAAATTAGCATCGTATACCCAAAATCATTTTCCATATGACAAATTTCCTCACAAAAACCATCACCTTGCTGTTTGCCATCGTCATTGCATGCACGGCTTATTCCCAGCGGCAGTACGGCTCGATTGCCGGCAGAGTCATAGCACAAGAGGAAAACAGTTCAGAATATCGTACGATCAGCGGCGTCACCATCGAACTATTTACGGCTACCGACACCCTGGGTATGACATTGTCCGATTCCCGGTTCTTCTTCAACCGCATCTCACCGGGAAAAGCCACCATCAGATTCTCATATCTGGGCTACAAGACTGTCGTCCAGGAACTGGAGGTCAAAGCGGGGGAAACCTCGGAGTTGAATATCGTCCTCCAGACCGAAGTGTTCGACATCGGAGCCGTGAGCGTCAAAACCTCTGTCCCGCTCTATATCGTCAAGGAGGATACGATCATCTTTAATCCGGCAGCGGTCAAGACGCTGGAGAACGACGAAACGATTGAAATCCTGCGGCAGATGCCGGGCGTAATTCTATCGGGCGGCTCAATCAACGTCATGGGACAAGAGGTAGAGCGTACGTATGTCGACAGCCGGCTTATCTTCGGCGACGACCCTATGGCTGCGCTCAACAACCTGCTGGCAGCGGACGTCATCAAAATCCGCGCCTACGACGAACCCCGGAACAAAGGCAAAGATGGCCTGCCACACGAGATGATACGCGTACTCAATATCGAGACTAAAAGCAAACTCATAGCTGCCACGACAGGACATTTTCTGGGCAGCTACGGATATGATATTCCCACAGGCGGAAGTGGCAGCCACGCCCGTTACGGAATCGGCGCTACGGGCAACTTCTTCTCCGAAAACTTCCTACTTTCGGGCAATGCGTTCTTCAACAATATCAACCGGACCTCGAACAAAGTGAGTGAACTACTCGACAGAAGCAGCAAAAACCCGGGATACAACCGCAATACCTATGTCGATATCGGATTTGTCAGGAAATGGCCGACCGATTACCAGGAATATTCCCAACCGATCAAACTCCAAGCCAACTATACCTTCAGCAACGATTATTCCAAATCGGAAAACATCCTCGACCAGCTCTATTTCCCTTCCGTGGCCGAAGGATACGAGAAACGCACGATAGATGATACGGCCCGGAATACGACCACGCGCCGTACGCACAACATGTCGGTCGATTTCAGACTTCCGACCGCTAAAGCCGGAAATTTCTCGCTGATCCACAACCTGACATTCTCCAACGCCAACGACAACTCTTTCTCGTCCTATTACGTGCGTACCGACGACCAACCCGTGACCGGAACAAGAAGTCGTCAGGAATCCGACTATGCCGATTACCATCTATCCGAGATTTTGGGCTGGGACCGCTCTTTTGGAGAGCAATGGGGCCTTGCTCTCAATGGTCAGTTCCAGATCGGAGAGGGAGATGGCAATGGGGTGAAATACGATTCGTTGTTTTCCACCGAAACGACAACTTTTCTAACCACCTCACCTCTGCACTCGATGAAGGAGATCATGGGAAATGTCCATCTTTCGTTTTACCCCCGAGGAATGGAATCAGCGGAATATTTTATTCTGAACTATCAATACAACTATAAAAACGATCTGCGCAAACAACTGGCTTTCGACAGATTCCACGGCCTGCCCGATGAGCCGAATGAGATTAATACGTTCGACTACACCACCAATCACCACACACACTCAGGGAAATTACAATATTCCAAAACTTTTCTGAAATCCCGGATCATGCTCATCGCCATACTGGGTGGTCAGACCGTACTGATCGACAAAACCGAACGAATGCCGGGAGACTCCTATTTCAAGAGCAGGTTCAATGCTTTTCTCCCCTCGTTAAGTTTACAGAACATGAGCATGATATCCTCTTTTTCGATCCTTTACTTTGCAAATCCCATCATCCCCTACATCGAACAGCTCCGCCCCCGTCTCAACAACAATAACCTGTACAGCCTGTCGGTCGGCAACCCGAATCTGAACCAAAGCTATCGGCACAACCTAACTGCCGGCTACAATCATATGTTCGGGAAAACGAGCAGTTCGTTGGGCCTCACTGCCAATGCCAGTTACACGAACAATTACATCGCCATGGCACAAAGGTTCTTCGCCACGGACACCCCTTTGGCGGAATACGAAGGCTATGTCGCTCCGGCAGGCAGTACGCTGACCACCTACGACAACATAGACGGCCAATGGAGTGCAGATGCCAAGATTACCTACCGGACTCCTCTCCGTAAACTCAAGAGCAATCTGACCATAGCTCCCGGCTTCACCTTTTACGACACTCCCGCTTTCCGGGGCGAACAGGTGATCCGCACCAAGGAGTACACACCGGAGTTCTCGGTCAGCCTCTCCAGTAACTTTTCGCGCAGCGTACGTCTGGTCCTCGGCTCGACAACGGGATATACCTATGCCGAGAACAATTTCGGCGATTCGTATAAATATCTGCGGGAATCGTTGACCGCCTCGGCCACCGTGAATAATCTGTTCAAACACCTCGTCTTCAATGCGAAGTACCAAGGAATTTTCTATCGTGACATTAAAACGACCGATACGGACAACTCCCATATTCTGAACCTGTCGCTCGGTTGCAAAGTGTTTAAACGCATGGGAGAGATCGGTATTGCAGTATACGATGTGCTGAATCGGACCTCCGGTTTTACCACCGCGATGACGGCCGATTATATCAAAAATTCGTGGCAAGAGATGTTCGGCCGTTATTTTACGGTGAATTTTGCCCTCAAGTTCAACAAAATCCGGCCCGGCCTGTCAACCCCGGCCGACATAAACGATGGCAGCATGAAATGGCAGTAGCCCCCACATGGTCTATTGCAACATTCTGACTAAAGCGTTGTTCTGCGTGGCGGTTTTCTGCCGATTGAAGCGATAGCTGAAATTGAGTGTGATGTATCGGCCGTAGTTATAGGCCCATGTGTTGCGGATACGGTCAGCCCGTACAGCCGCCGTGAAAGAGGTCGAACCATTGAGAATGTCATATACGGCAAGACAAAGATCGCCGGCTCGATCTTTGAATAGTTTGCACCCCAGTGCTGCATTCAGCTGATGGTAGGAGTTGCGGCTATCGGAATAGGTCAGATTCCTGTAATAGCGGTAGAGGTAATTGGCATAAACATACCAGCGATTCGACAGTTGCAGGGTCGCCAGTGCCGCAGCCTGTTCGGCAACGGCCCGGACATTACGGGTCACGTCGTTCTCCGTATAGGCATAGGTGGTAGAGGAGGAAAGCGTTAGTCGTAAGACTCGGGAGAAATTGGTCCGCAGGCCAATCGTAAAGGCCGGATAGTAAAGGTCGGAGACATTGTAGCTGGTCCCGATATAAGTAGGGGTATGGAAGAAGCTGAACGAAGGGGTCAGCGAGACGATGGACCTGATCGGCCGGCAAAGGAACGAATAGGTCACCCGGGCGTCGATATTGTAGTCCGTGCCGACATTGAGGGCCGAGACGAGATTGGCCCCGGCATCTGCCCGGTAGTTGCCATAGGCGGCCAGGACGGTATCTTGCAGCAGGTACTCCATACGCGATGCGATCTTGTCCGTAGTGATCCTGGCAGTCAATTGGGTCTGCAGGCTGGAGGAGCGCGTCGGGAAATTCATGTTGTAACCATATTGTATGACATGCTGCCGCGACGGTCGCAGGTGCGGATTCCCCACGACCAGGTAATAGGGATTGTACGCATCGAGCGTATTACTCAACTTGTCGGCGGAAGGATAGATGACCGACGTGGAGTAATTGAGCGAGAAAACACGATAAGCGGAGTGGTAATAACTGATATTGACCTGCGGGAGAAAATGGTTGTACCGATTGTGTCCATAAGAACGATCGACAGGGAAATGGCTCTCTTTTTCGATCGTTGCCGACTGAAAACGCAGAAAAAAATTCACCCCCAGCTTTCCTTTTTTGTAATTCAATCCCGCATCCGCCATATGGGTCAGACGATTGTCAACATACCGTTCCGTAAGGGTCGAATCGATCTCTCCCGTGAGGTTATCCATGGCCAGGCGATTCGTTTTCGAATCATCACGGGCAACGGTATAGGATAACGACAGAGCGAGATACTTGCCCAAGGGTTCCGTATAGTGCACGCCTGCCGAAATATTGTCGATCCGTCCATCTCCGGAGGAGACGACAAGGGTTTTGGCCGTGCTGGAGGCCAGGGTATCGACCGTACTCTTATTAATGTCGTTGCGTGAAACCAGATACGAGGCCTGAAGCGACACCGAACGGCTTGCCTCCTTGCCGGAGGCCAACGGCGCCGAATAGGTCAATGAAAGATTGCCGTCGAGGGACTTCCCCTGATTCCGGTCACCGGTCGACTGATGCTGCCGAAAAAGCGTGCGTGCATCAAGTTCGGAGAGTGAAAGAGATACTCGTCACTCGTGTTATCTTCCAGCTTGCCCTGGGTCTGGAAATAGATCGCGAAGCGCTGTTTGGCATCCAGATAGGAATTATACTGGACCTTTGCCCTGTGTTCCGTGCTTTTATTTCTGTTCAGTAGTGTATCCAGGACTGTCCGCGAGCTCCATTGAGCGGAAGGGTAATAGATGTCCTGAGTGATCGTCTGATCCTTCTCCGTGTTCCGGCCATAGGCATAATCCAGTTGCAGATGGATACCCCGGTCGATATTATGGTGTTCGTAGGTCGCGGCAATATCCGTATTGGTATAGGTGCCCGGCTTGGGAAGCCCCGTACTGAAATTGATGATGTCGGACATCATCGACGACTTGCGGTCGATATTGCTGGTCAGGGCCGACAGTTTCAGGATATTCCTCTCGGCAAAGATGTTGAACGAGCCCCCTGCGCCGTATCGCATTCGGTAATGACCCTCCACATCCCGTTTCAGGTCGGGCCCGGCACTGACGAGTGCCTCGCCGGCCACCGTACCTTCCATCTTTCTGAAGGTCAGAATATCCATGACAGTCCGTTTGCGACGTTGATGCTTCGTCTCCTCGACATAGAGACGTATCTTATCCACATCCGAAGCATCGATGTACTTGAGAGGATCCATCACGTCGCTGCCAAAGACCATCTTGCCGTTGACATAAACCACCTCCACCTGTTGGCCATTCACCTTGATGTCGTGATCACCGACCTCCACGCCGGGGAAGCTTTTAAGCAGCTCCCTGACATTATCCCCCTCTTGCGACCGGATCGCCCGGGGGTTGTATTCCAGCGTATCGCCTTTCTGCGTAATCATGGCGATCTGCCCTTTGACCGTCACCCGGTCGATCAGTTGCGTGGCTGGTGCGAGCCGAACGGCAAGAGGTACGACCGTCTCCGGATTCTGGAAAATGAATCCCAAGGGTTTGTATCCCACATAAGTGATCCTGACTTGTACAGGCCACCCCTGACCCTCCCGGGCAAAAGCATGGCTGAAAACACCCTCCTTGTCCGTCGTGACATAGAGCGTATCGGAGGGCGAGGCAATCTCCACAGTAGCACCTGCAAGTGGTTCCAAAGTCAAGGAATCGACAATCGTCCCCCGTAACATAGCTCCGTTGCGTTGCTGTGCGGAAACCTCCTGGAATCCCCACACGACGAATAGCACAATTCCCAAAAATCGTATCATTTTCCCCATACCGTCAGGATCACCTCATTCATTAAACCAAATTACCGAAAAGAGATTTGTGTAACCATCAATCGTCCGGCGTAACGATAATCGGCGGAATGACATCCGAGGTCTCTACCATCTGAACATGGATATATCCTTGATTGTTACGAGGGATCTCCTGGGCCTCATAGCCAATGAAAGAGATGACGATCGTTACGTTCGCCGGGCACGAGAAACAGGCATTCCCATCCTTATCTGTCGCTGCGCCAACCGTCGGACATACCTTATCGTAGACATTATCCCCAAACAACGGGCCATCATTGTCTTCAACATGAATGGTTAACTTGTATTCTGTGCAGAGATTGTCTGCGGTGCCAGCAGGAATATTCCGGCTAGCAATGCGAATCAGAACAATAGTTTTTTCATAAAAAACTCAGCCGTTTTAAGGTTAATATGATGGCGTTACGTGGAGATTCTGTTATTTGCCTTTTTTCTTTTCGAGAAATATGGTCGCACCATAACGAGGCCTATTCGGAGCCCTTCTCTTTTTCTCTTTCATATTTACGATCACCTCCCCGGGCTCATAATCGGGATGAGTAGCCCGTAATGTGAATATTTCGGGAACATCGTAAAAATGAACGATCCCGCCCAAGGTGTCGAAATCGATTACCTGAACCTGATCTGTGCCCAAAAGCGATATGGTGGCACTATCCACAGGATTCCTAGTCCCGTCCTCATTCGGGATAGCATCGCTGATGCTGACCACAAATATTTTCCGATCCTCGGGCATAACGGTGACGGTGTCCGGTTCCACCACACTTTGTTGCGGCGTTTTGGTCGTACTGCAACTCATTCCATAAAACAACAAAAACACGGCAAATAAACGAACAATCGTATTTCGGCTCATAACCTTATCATTCTAAATATTTTATCTTTAATAATCCTAAATTAAAGTTTTTTTCATAATAAAAAAATTACGTCAGACAAAAATGGACCTTTTTCTTATTTTAATTATATAATCTTATTGCATATACCTTACCTTGACCATAATCCTCATTTAAAGAAAGCTCGACAAATTATTAAAATATTAAATCTCCCTTAGGAGGAAAGAGACAAAAGGGCCTATGAACTTTTGGACTATAATTCTTTCAAGAATATTTTTAATAAAATTTTATACAACCACAGGTAATTTGTAAATATTTTAAAATATAATGGCAAAAAATACAAAAAAAATTAACAAATAATTTCTCCTTGCAATCCTGCATAAATGTATATTTACCACGACATCGTGCAATTTCAACCACTGAAGCATCGTATAAATAGCTTAGACCACAGAGACTCTTCTCTCCAACGACCAGCTCGACACACTAAAAGAGGAACGAGAATACATGTAGCAGATAATGAACCATTACAACAACTTCCTCGACCGGAATACCTTCAAATACTACCCCCCCCTTAATGATCAGCACAACATTGGCCAGGAAGCAAAAGAACACTTTACGGAAGAGGCATATCCCTCGTGACACCCCCCCCCCTACATTATTTCATTTCCTACCGCAAACAAATTACACTAAAAAATTAAAAATCTTCTTGTTAATAAAAATAAATTTATTATATTTACAAAACCAATAAACCTTACCAACTTAAAACATTCTTACCATGAAAAAGCATAATTTCTTTATGCCTGCTGATTGCTGCAATGAGCAGCCTTTCTTTTAGTGCATTTGCTAAAACAGTGACAGGGACAGTAAAAGATGCCGCTACCGAAGCTCCTATAGTCGGAGTTGTCGTTTATGAAAAAGGTTCTGTAAACAATGCGGTGATTACCGATAAATATGGACGATATGCGCTTGACGTCGAGAACGAGAATTCCGTATTAATGTACATATTTTTAGGATATATTACACAGGAAATAAATGTAGGGAATCGGAGCGTGATCAATGTGTGGTTGCAACCCAATGGAGAGTTAGATATATTACGGATGAATAACACAGAACTACTGGGCCTGCCTTTCTGAAAATTGACCATCTAATTTTTCCCGATGAAGTTCGCCTTACGTATTTTTTTGCTGGTAGCTTTACTGGCCGTCGAGACATACACTCTCTACGGCCAGCAGAAGTTCGGTCGAGTGCAAGGGAGTATCAAACCCTTATACCCCCTGAACCTCATCATGCAGGATCTGATCGAATCTCCAGACGGAGGTGTGGTATGTCTGATGACGGCCCAGGACACGCTCTACACAATCGTGTTGAACGAAGCATTCGTTTTCGAAAAGGTTCCGCGAGGAGAAGCAACAGTCCGTTTTATGCACATCAACTTCGAACCAGTAGAAAAAGAAATCGTTATTACGGAAGAGACGGAATGCCTATTGTCCCCGGAGATGAAAACCCGGAATATTCAGGAGATCGTTGTGGAGGGAGAAGCGCCCCTGATCCGAGTCATCGGCGATACGATCCGTTTTAATGCCGCGGCACTCAAAATGATGGAAGGAGACGTGGCTCTGGATATCCTGCGGCAGGTCCCTGGGGCAGAGATCTCGGACTCGGGGATAAAAATCTTCGGCCAAAACGTCACGCGAACTTACGTCAATAAACGACTTGTTTTTGGGACCAACGTCCTCTCTGCGCTGAAATACCTTCCTGCCGAGGAGGTGACCTCCATCGACACCTATATGGAGCAGGAGGAATTGAACAAGATCATACACAATACAGATCAACGCGTCCGAGTACTCAATATTCGTACGAAAAATCCTATCGTCGCGGCTGTGGCTGCAAATGCTCTGGGCAGTTACGGCCGGGATTTCGGTAGCGCAGGAAAAGACCGCTACCATTTGGGAGCTGTCGGGAACTTTTTCTCGGAAAAATTACTGCTTGCGGGGAATGTCCTTTGGAACAACACTAACCGCATGAGCAACTCCCCTCAAGAAATTATGCAAACCGTCCTGCCCGACAATGCCGAGAATAAACGCATTTATGCCAATGCCGGCATTGAAAAGGTCTGGTTCAAAGATACCAAAAACCCACAGGGCAATTTCCGGCTGAAACTCGATTACACGTTCGACCGAAACCGAATGCTTTCTGAAAATCGTACGCAATATATCTATCTTCCATCGGAGGAGTACTCCTCCCGGGAAGCCGACAACAACCTAATGTATGGGGATTTTTCAACGGTTCACCGTGCAACGGCATCGTTTTATGTCCGACAACCCGGATGGAGCATCGGCCTGGAGAACAACCTGAACTTCAGCGATGACGAAACCGAGAATACACAGATTGCCATGACAATGCTCAACGGCGATGTACGACGCAATCGACTTACCTCACAGGCAGATCGATCGTTCTTAAACTCCACGCATAATGCCTATGCCCGACTGTCCGGGAAGAAACTATCGGCGAATGTGTCCGTAAATTATCAACGCAATGCAGGCGATGGTAACGGAGTACGGATCGACTCGTTGGCTTCGGGTCCTTTGAAAAAAATTGTCGAAACAGAGCCTTTCGGTGTGGGCCATAAAGTCAATGCCGCTGCCGGTATGACATTATATGCATTCGATAATGTGTCTTTTCATTTCAAATACGGTTATTCCTATGAGTATAGTGTCAATCGAAGAATGGCAGTCGACTGGAGTGCGCCAGAACAACCAAAAACGGACACTGTAAACAGCTATGACTATACACGTAACTATCACAGGCATAACGGCTCAATCTCGTCTTCTTTCAATATCAACTCTATGTTACTGGAAATCTCCGCAGCAATTGTTTCGGCCAGTGTAGCTCGTAACGAATTTTTTCCAGGACCACTCCACGATCGCAGACGAGCAACGGCATTTCTTCCCGGAATAGATTTCAGCCTGGACGGCAGCAATTCGAAAAGCATTACATACACTACAGATATCTTACTACCCTCTGTTGAACAGTGGCGCGATCAACTCGACACACGGAATCCGACCCACTTGAGAGTCGGAAATCCCGATCTAAGAAGAGAATACCTGCATCAGGTCGTCCTGGAGTATAATATCTTCACCCCCGGGAAACCCTACTCAATCCGAATGCATCTTGATGCAAATGTAATTGGAAATACCATTGCGGATAAAACAGTATATTTTACAGAACAGACGGTACTACCCGGATACAATTATACGGTCGAGCCCCAAACGACGCTCACTACGTATGAGAATATGGGAAGTACGGTGAATCTCGACGGCACAATGAATTACAGCCGTTCCGTAAAAGCCATCGGTTGTCGGTTGACAGCAGGGGCAAGATTCGGGTACAATAGTACGCCGTCATTTGTCGGAGAACAGAAAAACCGTACGACAATTTATTCTCCAGGATTAACGCTTGCCGTAGCCACCAATTTTTCTCGCAAATTCAACCTCTCCGTAACCAATAGCGACAGTTATATCCACTCGATCAATACTCTCGGACAGACGGATCGTATGATGCGTTTCGGCGTCTCGGCACGACTCAATAGCCGTTTTTTGAAAAGCTGCTTTCTGAGCGTGCAATATAATTTATCCTATTACAAAAATCTTTCAGATCGGATTCCCGATCGCAGTACCCAGACACTGAATGCCGTAGCGGGAATGCAGTTCGCCAAGCAGAACCTTGAAGTGAGCCTCTCCGCCCATGACATATTAAACAACAACACCCGTTTCCAGAGTTCTGTCCAGGACAATTACATCATGAATCGCTGGATTACCTCTTTTGGGCGTTTTTATACGCTCAATGTGGCATGGAAACTGTTCCGTTCCAAATCCGGTCTCATGCAGCCGAAAGGCATCCTGATGCATAACGGAAGCATAGAGACAGCCGAATGAGTGAGCCTCAATTGTCAAATCCATATCCGGGGTTTTGAGGGGTAAGAGCCCACTCATCGAAATAAGGATGGTTCAATACCGTTTCAGGAATCGGGCCCGACAATTGATTATTTACCAGATTCATCACCGTTATACCAGAAATCCGACACAACCGTTACGTCACATGAAGTCGTGTAATTACCGTTGACAGTCGTCACAGTAATAGTGGTTTTACCGACAGCCTAACCGACGGGCTGATCCGCCTCGTAATTCCACAATCCGGCAACATCAAGAAAAACAGCATCAAATTGCTCATATAATTGCGATATATCTCCTTCGTTAATAGTAAAAAAAGCTTCTACTGAGAGGTAATCTGCCGCATCAGATAATTTCATAACTGCGGTCAACCTCGATGGTCTGGTCACCCTATCCCAGAATAAAATCCCAGACATCCATAGCAAATATCAATGGAATTTACCTTGTCAGGATCCCAAGTAAGGAACGGGGCTATCCTTGCTTCATATACAAGGTCATCCCTGCTCATGTCATTGGTGTGTGACGCCACAACATCTTTCGCATCCCAAAAGGCAGAAACAATTATGCCGTTCATAACAATCTTGCTGGCATTATTATGCAAATACACAGCATATAGATTCCCGTCATAAACAAATTGGGGGACTCAACCCTTGTTTCCGTAAATACCTCCTTTGCCGGCGGATCAACCACCTGGATAACATAGTTTGGAGGAATATCTACACCAGAAGAGTGTTTCGGACAGTCAGTTATAAGAACCGCACGACCCTGTTCTGGATACTCGGACCAATAGATATCGATTTTATAGCTCCCGACGAACATCACCACCACAAGGCGCATAACGACCGTTAACCACAACGCCCACACGCTCGGTCAGCCGCCATTTCACACTAAGATTGTGCAAGGCTCCAGCCAATATGGAGCATTGGTAGGTAGAGCAGATTCCCCGCTTCCCCCAGATTAACAATCTCCACCGGCGCAAATTCCAGGTCAGTCTCGGGCTGAATAGTGGGTTCCGGAGCAGGTATCTCAACGAGAATACAAACATTGACAGCAACAAACCTCCGCATAACTGACTGCTGCGGTATCCACCCGGCATCTTGAGCTAATATCTGCCCATCCTACAATGACCACCTTAGTCCCAACAATAGCACACTTGTTCCACCTAAAATGGATCGAATATTCGCTAAGGATCTTCGGCTCCAAAAATTGCGTGATCGCCGTGCTAAGCTGTGCTAAAAAGTATTGCAAAGACGATAAAGACCAACAGGATTTCTCTACTCATATCATATCTTGAATTTCTGGCACTATTTCAAATTTAAGCACAAAAAGTCTTTTCCGACATGCAACACCCTATATATAAATTATTTTCACAATTAGAACAAATATTTGTAGTTAAAGCAAAATTTTCTTGTTCGCCATTCGACAATTATCGGATATATACGACAATATGGTCTGAATGGAAATCATCGACCACACGGATGTCCTACGATAATTCCTGACAAGTCGATATGCCGACAGAAACGCATATATAAAGAACCAGCAACCATTGCTAATAATCCTATGATTTTCGATATGCCGGTCAGCAATCCCAACAGAATGCCCCCGGAGACAACTGTAAAAATTTCCCGTCTCAGGATATGCATAACAAAACGGCGACGGATCAAATAACCTCGGTCGAGCAGCAAAGTCAAAGCCGAACTGGACAGCCATGCCGCAAGATAGCAGGTCGAAAGATTGATAAAGATAGCCCTCTCAGGGTGTGAAAATTGCAATTCATACACCATATGTATCGTATAATTGGCAGCCAACACCAACAAGACGATTCCCATCTTCCTACGGGAACAAAGGTAATTGTCAGATATCGATTTATCGAAATCCTATCCACCATGAAGTAAATTCCTATAACAAATAGAATCTTGTTGTAAAGACACATATTTATCAGCAGAAAATATAACAAAAGAGTTTATACATTTATGATTGCGGGGAGAGGCCAACCACCGACAAACATATCGGATTTGTCCATACCATATCGCATAAACACTCCTAACTCTCATATCTGTTTCCTGTAAGTGAGTGCCGCCAACAAATTAAGAACAAAAGCAAATGCAGTTAATGCCAGATAATTGGGACACAGTTCGGCAATGGTCGTACCCTTGAGGTAAACGGCCTGCATAATAGCAATAAAGTAGCGCGGAGGTAAAAAACAGGTAATGAACTGAGCCCAGTCGGGCATGGAAGCAATAGGGGTTATCAGCCCACTCATCAAAACAAAAATCATGATGAAAAAAAACATGACGAACATCACTTGTTGCATTGTGGAGGAGCCGTTGGCAATCGTGATTCCCAAACCGGACATCGAAAGGACAAATAGTGTTGCAGCCAGATAAATCGCCCCGAGCGAACCCACAGGAGCCAGTCCGTATACGAGCCATGCAAGGAGCATGGCAATCGAAAGGACGAGGAAGCCGATCAGCCAATAGGGAATCAACTTGGCGAGTGTAAAGATGAAACGTCCCACGGGCGTCGCGTTGATTTGTTCGATGGTTCCCGTCTCCTTTTCCCCTACGAGATTGAGCGCCGGAAGAAATCCGCACAATAGGATCAGCAACATAATCATCAAGGCCGGAATCATGTAATGACGATACTCGAGCGTCGGATTATAACGATTCTCCACGACAAAAAGGTCGGATGAGAGGTCTCCCCCTCGATCGGATTGCAACTCGGCAAAGGTTCCCAGAATGGTCTGGACGATATATTGGGCGCCGAGACCACCTTTCATGGCATTCACTCCGTTGGCTGTGATACGAATTCTCTCGGGACTTCCCCCCAGCAAAGACTTTTCAAAGCGATCGGGAATTTCGACAATCACATCGACATCGCCAGCCTCAAGACGAGCGAGGCTCTCGTCGTAATGTTCGGAGAGCTGTATCAGCGTGAAGTAGTCCGAGGCTTGTATCTTCTGTACGAGACGTTGCGAGGCGGCCGAGTGATCCTGATCCACCACTGCCACGTTGATATGACGAACATCCATGGTCGCCACCCAAGGCATAATGAGCATGATGATCAGCGGAAAGATCAGCACAAGCCTCGGAATAAACGCATTGCGGATAATTTGTCGAAATTCCTTATCAAGCAAGACCAACAAGATTCTCATGGCTATTCAAGTTTGTCATTGAATTTTTTAAGAGCTATCGTCACCAACACCACGGTCATCGCGATTAAAATCACAAATTCCTTCCAGACGGCGCCGAAACCGAGCCCCTCGATCATCAATTTGCGCATGGCTTCGATATACCAACGGGCGGGAATGATGTATGAGATGGCTTGCAGGATATTCGGCATATTTTCTACGGGAAATACCATACCCGACAGCATAATGACAGGCATCAGCAACACCATGCCGGAGATGAGCATCGCCACTACCTGTGTATTGGCAACCGTCGAGATGAAGAGCCCCAAAGCCAAAGCCAACAAAATATAGAGCAACGAAATCCCGATCAGTCCAACCATCGAGCCAGTCATCGGAACCTCCAGAGCGAATCGGGCCAAAGACATGATGGTAATCAGATTGATGCACGACAGGAGAAAGTAAGGGACCATTTTAGCAACAATAATCCGCAGAGGCCGTACGGGAGAGACGAGCAGCACCTCCATGGTGCCTGTCTCTTTTTCCCGCACAATGGAGATCGATGTCATCATGGCACAGATCAACAGGAATATCAGCCCCATGATGCCCGGTGCAAAGTTGTAGGCACTTTTCATCTGGGGATTATACATCGTATGGGTCTCGATCGGAAGATGCTGTGTGCCGCCGACCTGGAGTGCATTTTGCAGGTAGCCGGCTCCTGACGCGGCAACATTGGGATTTGAGGCATCAAAAACGAGCTGTATGGCGGGCCCCGTCGGATATCCGTCTGCGATAGCATTTACCCGACGGTCATAATCCTCGGCAAAGACCACAACCGCATCCACCTCACCCTGCCGCAGCAGTTCGTCTGTCGCCTGGGGCGAGATATACCCTTTGAATGTAAAATAGTCGTTAACGGAGAGCCGTTCGACCTGCTGTCGGATGGCTTCGGAGTGCTTCGGTGCCACAACGGCAAAGTCGATGTTGTTGACTTCGGTCGAGATGGCAAAGCCGAAAAGCAACATCTGTACGACAGGCATCAGCAATACAATGAGCATCGTGCGTCGATCGCGCACGATGTGCAACGCCTCTTTCCGGACAAATGACATAAAACCTCCCATGGTATCACTCTCCCCGTTTTGCCTCGCGTGCCAACATACGGAACACCTCGTCCATCGTCTGCACTGCGAATTTTGTTTTCAACTCACCAGGACTCCCCAAGGCACGTATCTGTCCGTCAACCATAATCGATACCCGGGAACAATACTCCGCCTCATCCATGTAGTGCGTCGTTACGAAAATCGTCGTACCTCCGGCCGCTGCTTCATAGATCAGTTCCCAGATCTGACGACGCGTCACGGGATCGACCCCACCGGTCGGTTCGTCCAAAAAGACCACCTCGGGGCAATGAATCGTAGCCACCGAAAAGGCCAGCTTCTGTTTCCACCCAAGTGGCAATCTACCAACTCGCGTATGGATCTCGTCCCGGAAATGCAATCGGTCAAGTAATTCCGCAGTCCGGCGCAAAATTTGCCGGCGGGTCATTCCATAAATACCCGCATAGAGACGGATATTCTCCCAGACGGTCAGATCTTCGTACAGAGAGAAACGTTGGCTCATGTAACCAATATGTCGTTTGATAGCCTCTCCCTGAGTCATCACGTCGAATCCGGCTACCGTCCCGCTCCCTGCAGTCGGATAACTCAGCCCGCACAACATGCGCATAGCGGTGGTCTTACCGGCACCATTCGCCCCAAGAAAGCCGAAAATCTCCCCTCGATGAACATCAAACGTAATCCGGTCCACAGCACGGAACGTACCGAAGTCTTTGCAAAGATCCTTGACCGATATGACTCTATCATCCATTTCCCATCCGTTTTATGAATACATCTTCGATTCCGGCCTCAACAGGGCGAACCGACACCCCGCAAAAACCTGTCGCTGTCAACGCCTCGGCAAACCGCCGAGGATCGAAGCCGGGAGAGGTCAACAGGTGGTGTGTTTCGCCGAAAGGATAACAGCGACGCACCTCTTTGTCGCGTCGTGCCGCCTCTAATAAGCCGAACATGTCCTCCCCGGATAGGGCATAAAGCGTCTCACCGAAGCCCTCGACGATGGCTTGTGGAGTATTTATCTCCAGTATCTTCCCCTCATTGATAAGGGCCACACGGTCACAGCAATTCGCCTCATCCATATAGGGGGTAGATATAAGTATCGAAATTCCTTTGGCCTTGAGATTGAACAGTATGTCCCAAAACTCATTGCGCGACACAGCATCGACGCCCGTGGTCGGTTCATCAAGGAAAAGCACTGATGGGCGATGAATGAGAGCGCAACAAAGCGCGAGTTTCTGCTTCATACCGCCCGATAATTTATCGGTTCGACGCGTACGGAATGGTTCTATTTGCCGATATATGGGCGCTATCAAATCGTAATTGTCCCGAACCTTCACATCGAATAATGCTGCAAAAAACGCAAGATTTTCTTCGACCGTCAGATCGGGATATAGCGAGAAACGTCCCGGCATATAACCGACTCGCTGACGAATGCGTCGATAATCTGCAAGAATATCCAACCCGTCGACCGATGCCGAGCCTTGATCCGGAGCAATAAGCGTCGTGAGTAGCCGGAACAACGTCGTTTTACCCGCACCGTCGGGACCGATCAGACCGAACAACTCTCCCCGACCCACCTCAAACGAAATACCATCGAGAGCTCGAACCTCACCGTAACTTTTGGACAAGGCTTTGACCTCTATGGCAGGATACGGATGGGTATGCGCTATCATAACTTCACCTCTCCGTAAAGACCGAGTTTCAGCCGCCCGTCATTTTCCACCGCGATCTTCACGGCATAGGACAAATTGGCGCGGGAATTTCGGGTCTGGATATTCTTAGGGGTAAATTCGTTTTCCGAAGCGATCCACATAATCCGGCCCGGATAGTCAAAACGTTTACCGCCACCGAAATCGGCCGTGACGGTCACCGTCTGCCCAACCTGTAAATCGGCCAACTGATCCGAAGTAAAGTAGGCACGCAGATAGACATGGTTGAGATCGGCCACTTTCATCAGGGGACGCCCCACCGACGCCAATTCTCCGGCTTCAGCATATTTAGCCAATACCGTTCCTGCAATGGGAGAGACGATGCGGCATTTTCTCAGTTGATCCTCGATCTGGGCAATTTGCAGTTCGATAGCCGAAGAGTTCTCATCGATGGATACCGTATTATTCCGTAGGGTCGAGAGCAATGCATCCAATTGACCGCCGAGGATCTTCAACTGTGCGTCGATATCATCCAACTGTTTAGTTGTTGCTGCTCCGTCCTTCAGCAGATTCTCCACCCTGCGACGTTCGGTCCGTTGCTGGGCAATCTGCTCACGCAAAGCTGCGGCCTGCTTCTGAATATCGGGACGATTGCTGCGTGCCGATGCCGCCTGTCTCTCCAGTTGCAACTTCCGCAGATAGAGTTGTACGGTATCTATCTCACCGACCGATATGTCAGACGCTACACGGTCGCCCTCTTCTGCATCGAAACGAAGAATCCGGCCGGCAGCCTCGGCAGAAATAGTGATTTCAGTGGCTTCGAAGCTCCCCGCAGCATCGAAGCCGTTGTGTTGAGTGCATCCAGTCAGGGCCAGCACTACCAATCCATAAACCATGA
The DNA here is from genome assembly GCA_944326815.1 of uncultured Rikenellaceae bacterium. Classification (GTDB taxonomy): domain Bacteria; phylum Bacteroidota; class Bacteroidia; order Bacteroidales; family Rikenellaceae; genus CALYBN01. The sequence continues at coordinate 17,499 of CALVFI010000001.1, forward strand.
TGTGTCTCATAGTCCTCACTTTTTATCGGTTAATCGTATGTTTCAACTCATAAATCGTCTTTAACAACTCTATTTCGCGAATCGAGCGAGCCGAGCGGGCCGCAGCCTCTTCGGTAATCTTGCTCAACAGATCGTTGGTATCGATCACGCCATTGCGCAGTTTCGACTCCGCCGCCTCGCGCACCGAACGCCGCAGGGCAACGATCCGTTCATCATCGGCCAGGGCTTTACGCAGCTGAACGATGTTTCCCTGCTCCTCGGTAGCCTGCAAGTCGGTATGGAATAAGAAAACGTCGCGCTTCAGGTCAACCTGTTGCTGGGCAACGCGGAGTTTCGCGAGATGGTTCTTCTTGGTATAATAGGATCCAAAATTCCAGGACATCCTCACTCCGACCATGACATTCCACGACCAGTCGGATGACATCATGCCTGCAAAATAGTCCAATCCCGGATAACCGTAATAGCCCTGCGCGAAAAGCCCGAAACGTGGTCGCGTTGCCGATTTCACCGATAACTCCTGTGCGGCGATTCGGTCGTTTTGGGCCTCGAAAAGCGCCAATTCGGGACGAGCGGACTCCCTGGAGATGGGTTCCGTGCCGTTCGGGCGGATCAATTTCTCCTCCAGCGGCCGACCTATGAAGAGTTCCAACATCCGGCGATAACTGTCGCGTGATGCCTCTATCTGGACACGTTGTTGACCGACACTGAGCAATTCGGCCTCAATAGCATCGGCATCTGTTTGCATCGCGACTCCATTGTCTACAAGTGAACGCATCTTCTCCCAGTTATTTTGAAGAAGTGTGATCGTGAGACCGACCTGTTCCAGCTGTTCATCCAGCAATAGAATACCGAAGTATAGATCGTCGACCCTCCCCTCCACGGCATAAAGGTCTACCTCAGTCGTACGACGCTGTTCACCGGCCGCAGCTTCGGAAAGACGCCGATCGGCTCGCGATTTACCGCCGTCCCAAAGTGTTTGGTTCATCTCCAATGCCATTTTATATTGCTCTTTGTCCAGCCCTTTCAGCGAGAGATCCATTTGCGAGAGTAACCCCGAAAGCGACGCAGGAAATTCCGGCACTTCATTCTGCCAGGTGGCTTGAGCTGAAAATGAAAACTGCGGCAACCAAGCACGGGCGGCATTCGAAAGATCGTACTGTTCCGTCTGGCGAATCAATTCATATTGCCGAATCTCAGGATAGTGTTCGCAGGCCAAACGACGACACTCATCGAGTGTCTGTGCTTGTCCGAGTTCTATCATAAACAGCATAGTTAACAGTATAAACATCCGTTTCATAATTCATAGTTTTTTGATTCGTCGCAGAATGGTCTCCACATTCTCCTGTTTACGCTGCATAAAGAACCGTTCACGATCGTCAGGGGAATAACCGAAAACCGATTCGATGATCGGATAGGCAACAAATGGAAAGATATTAAGAGAGATAATATCGAGTATCAGCATCCGCACATCGAGCGCCTCCACTACATCGCCGCCCTTAGCTGCTGTATCCAGTTCCTGCTGGAGGTCGTATATCAACCGATGGGCAATGAGAGCTACTCGCCGCTGCATCGCTCCATAACGTTCGGGACAAGAAAACACCTCATTGACAATGAATCGTGGTAAATCGGGATTCGCAGCAATAAAATCAAAATGCCGTTCGATGCCATCACGAATCCGCTCGGTAAGCGGAAGACCTGGTTGCCCGAAGGCCGTTAGAACCGATTCGCCCATGATACGCATCTTTTCATCCAGAATGCGTTCAAAGAGATGCTCTTTCGTTCGGAAATAGTAATGCAGCATCGCATGGTTCACTCCGGCCGCCTTGGCTATCGATACCGTTCTTGCCCCGGCAAACCCTTTGGACAGAAATTCTCGTTCTGCCGCTTCGAGGATGGCTGCTTCCTTACTATATGGGAGGCCATCTTTAGATTTTATCATATTAACACTTTTATTTAACAATTATGTTAACACAAACATAACGATAAAAATGGTTTCTGCAAACCCATTGTCGTTTTTTTCAATAATAATTTCAAAATTCGTTCCTGATGGCCACCTTGATGACTCCATCTTGACGTCGTTCGAAAAGGCGATAAGCTTCATCGATACGATTCAGCGGGAAAGAATGTGTAATAAGAGGCGTAGTATCAATCTTACCCTGTTCAATCAGCTGTAAAATTTCAGCACAATCACAACCATCCACCCCACCGGTTTTGAACACCAGGTTCTTTCCATACATTTCAGGCAAGGGCAGCACCTGCGGCCGATCGTAAAGTGCCACGACCGTTACAATGGCATTGGGGCGGGCACACTTCCAGGCCAAAGAGAAGGTATCGTCAGCTCCGGCCACCTCCAGCACCCGATCTGCACCGCCATGATCGCTATGACACAAGACAAACTCCATGCACTCCTCCGGTCGGGTTAGCAGTACATCCGGATAATGTTCCCGTACAAAACGAATCCGCTCAGGCGATTTTTCACAGACAATGATGCGTTTCGGACTCTTCAGCATCACGCAAAGCAGGGTACAAATACCTGTCGGGCCGGCCCCGATGATCAGCACCGTATCCTCTTTGGATATCTCCGAGATACGGGCAGCCCAGAAACCCGTCGCCAGAATATCCCCTACGAACAGAGCCTGTTCATCGCTTACCGCATCAGGAATGCACGTCAACCCCTGGTCGGCGTAGGGTACACGGACAAATTCAGCCTGTCCGCCATCAATACGGCATCCCAATGCCCAACCGCCATCCGGGTCGGAACAATTATTCACATACCCCCGCCTGCAAAAGAAACATTGACCACAAAAGGTTTCAACATTGACAGCCACCCGATCGCCTACCCCTACCGAAGAGACCGCCTTCCCGACCTCCTCCACGATACCGACCATCTCATGACCGACCGTAATGCCGGGCACTGCTCGCGGCACACTGCCGTGTTTGATATGCAAATCGCTGGTACAGATGCTCCCGAGCGTAATACGCACAATGGCATCGTGCGGACTCTGCAAGACAGGTTTCGGCTTATTTCGCAATTCAAATCGGCCCCGTTCGATATAAGTATATGCCAGCATATCCAAATCCTTTTAGAAACAAAGTTAGATATTTCCCTCAAATCGATAAAATAACTCCTTAGAAAAGGAGTCAACACAAAACCTTCTGCAATTATTCTCGGACAAAACGGCCCAGAACGTCAGACAAATTCTACGGATATTAGGCCAGCACATAGCCAGTTTCTGTTTTCCGGATCACTCCTTGACGGACCAACTGGGAAATCGCACGCGACAAAGAGGGGCGTGTCACCCCCAGAATAAATGCCGTCTCCTGCAGATTCTGAACTGTCCGATTACTTTTCAGATAGCCGATCAATCGCGAGGAGAGGGTCTGCAGCGCAAACTGCTCCAGTTTACGACTCAAAAAAAGACTATGATCCGAAAGAACAGCCATAAAATTATGTAAAATAGCTCGATCCTCCTCAATCAAAGAGAGTACGCACTCCTTGCTAACAATCCACAATTCACAATCGGAGTTGGCGATGATAGTTACCGGCAAGACATTCTCTGTCCCGAAAAGAAATGCCGAAGCAAGTACATCGGGAGCAGCAAGCGTATCAAGCGTGAACTCCCGCCCCTCGGCACTGGTCATCTGAGCATAGACACTCCCTTGACAAAGGATGAACAATGAACGGCAGATGCTGTTCTGCATGGCGATGAACTCTCCCTTGCGATATGTCGTGAAACGACCAGGAAATTTTTCAAGAATATGACTTACAATCTCCCGATCACACCCCCAAAAAAGAGGAACATCATATATTTCACAACCCATAACAATTTAATTAACAAATAATTATATAACACCGTAACAAATGTTACGCCAAGTTCTGTAGGGCTATCGTATTTTTGCGCGCATTTGCAACAAAAATTAGAATAACAAAACTCTGAACCCCTAACAGGAGCAGAATTTAATTACAAATATATCATAAATACAAGGACCGATGAACAAATTCACGTATGTTTTATTCAGCTGTATCGTCTTCCTGACAGCCTGCCAGTCCGATCCTTGGGAGGCCTCTATTCCTACTAAGAGAGAAGGGATAGTTTTCAAACTGCAATACCAAGACTATGAAAATGCGACCACCCGCTCAGATATGCGTCTCGAAGCAAAATACGATCGATTGGAGTTTTGTGTCGTCGGAGAGAGCGGTTCAGCAGTCAAAGGCATCAAAGGATATTACGATTCGATCAATGCCAAAATCGAGTTGGAAGGTCTTCGGGAAGGGGATTATCGTCTGTTGATTCTGGGCATCAGAGGGGATGAGACCGCCGATGGGGTCACAATCCAGCCCATACAGCATCTCGACGACGAATGGCTGCAATTTCCCTCCGAGTTTCAGAAGCCCCTCGAAGCAGAATATTTCTACTCCCAAACCCCATTTTCCGTCTTACGCAGAGCTACTTCCTGGGGCGATGAGCTATATGTCACCACCGCGGAGGAGGTCGTGCAGAAACGCATCATCGGACGCATCGATTTCTCGTTTCTTTTCAACAATCCCTACGTAGAGACAGCACTTCTGACCCAAAAGGTCACGCTGCAATCTCCCCGTTTCACAACCGGAATCACCGGAGGAGGCGTATTCACGGGCTCCAGCGACGGGTCGGACTGTACGCTCGACTTAAATGCGCAGACTGTCTATCTATTCCCGCCAACCATCGAAGGAGAACCGCTCTGCGGAGAGATCGAATTGACCACGCGCAACTATCGTGGGCACACCATCCGTCGAACCTATGATTTCACATTGCAGGAGCTCCGTCCCAACCACATCGGAAGAGTAACCACTCCCGTGGAACATCCCGATGATCTTTCGGCTACACTATTCCTTACGGAACAGGCTCTTCAAAAAGCGAACCCGAGCTACATCCTGCAGGATGACGAGCACCATACGGTCTACACCAACGCCGAACTACGCTCGTTTAACACATCCAAACCGCTCCAGTTGGCGATTACGGACCAGGGGCAACTCCATGCACGATTTTACTCTCCTCGTGATTTGAACGGTGTACTCATTCAGGCCCGGATCCCATCGATCTCTTCGGAGTTTCTCGATTTGGCTTACTTCGATCGCATTCCTGGCTTTGTCGATTTCTACGGAGACCTTCCTCTGGCGAGCCGTCGCTCCTTCTGCCGCACGGAATCGGGACGTATCGTGGAAATTACCCCCACAGCCATCTCCGATTTAATGGAAGCAGAATTCCGGGTTCTCTCCGACGACCCTTTCTGGGCAAAACTCGAAGCCATTGAACACGGATGGGCCATTGGATTCTCCCTCTACGGCGGAGATCCGGAACTGCCGGATGGAGGTCCCGCGGGCAACTGGATGGGAATCCGTCCGGTGCATTGTCGGGAGGTAGTTGCGCTGTTTCTCAACTTTACCTATATGATAGACATGCCGGAACACGAAGCCATTCTCCGGGCCAATGTCGACCGACTTTACGGAAACGGCGGTGTAAACGACAAAGTTTCTGTAGAGGTAGTACTTCAGCAGATGCGGCAACCCCGCACTCTAAAGGTCGGACTGGTCTATCCGGGGAACGGAGTAATCGGTCTTGGGGGTGGAAGTGTTTTCGGAGCCTACCAGCAGGCATGGTTCCAACACTACTTCAACACCTACTCCTGCGAAATCATGTTCCACGAGTTAGGACATGTTATGGGATATAACCACAGCAGTTCATTTACGTACGGACCATGGGCCCAAGAGTTGATGAACCATTTCTATGTCGAACACATCGGCGAGATGCCTATCGACTCACCCCATTACCTCAACAGTGCCCAGAATCCCAATAAATATTGAATAAAATATTGAATAAAAAGCAGACTATTCCATGAATCTCATAAAACATCTCATCTTCGCCCTGTTCGGGGCCATTATACTCCAGGGGTGCGACCAATCGCTGTATAACGAGCCCGCCTTCCCCAACGACAGCCGAACGCTTTATGTCCGCTTACAGCCCGAAGGGTTGACAGTCGCATCCGCATCGGAACGTTCGGAAGCATCGCCGGACGACATTGACGCATCCTCGATCGAATCCGTGGTCGGCTACCGCTTCTCGCAAGGGATCTTCCAAGAGGCCGTAGCCGGAGAACAACTCCATACGGACGGAACGTACACATTTTATCTGAAAGAGCTCTCGGGCGATATTTACTTCATTGCCAATGGCAATACGGAACTTTTCGCCGGGCTCCAGGCGGGAGTCTCCTCTCTCGAGGAATTTCTGGAGAGCCATCTGCCAACCGACTCCATGACCCGTCAACGTTTTCTGATGACCGGACGGATGACGCTCGACGGAGAGCACTCCTCCGCCTCGACCATTCGTATGCGACGCAGTGTGGCGCGTCTCGACCTGGCCACCAGCGAACGAGACGTAAAGGTTCGGCGCGTAACAATCCGCGGCATTGCCGATCGAGGATATATCAACGAACGGACGCAACCCGGCACTCCGGCCGGAGCAGAAAGAGGGGAATTTCAAAAAGAGTACCTCGACACGCCCTTGGAGAACAACCGCGAAATGCTTCTCTATCTCTGCGAACAGGAGAGTGACATGCTGACGGCCGAAGTGATTGCAGAATTCGGTGAAGGGTTGCACCGGATGACGACCACCTTCCCGGCCCAACTCCTCCGCAATCGCATCTATACGCTACAAGTTCACGGCAAAGGGGCCGATGCCTATCTAACGATCACGGCTGGGGATTGGGAGGAGGGCCCTGCCGCTGAAGCTGAACCCGATCTCAAAGGGCTCATCCAGATGGAATCCTCCACTCTGCCCGATAACGTACGCGTAAACGCCTCCCTGGATTCGGTTTTCGTCTCCTACCATGGCGGTGAGTTCCGATTAGCCTTGTGCGCCGAGACTGGCTCGGAGGTAGAGATTGAGGGAGCGGTTGGCGGAGTAACCACCTCCATTGCCCCACTGACAAAAACGTTACACCCCATTGCGGAGGTTTCGGTGAACAGCCGCCGCCGGATGCCCAATGAACATCAGGAATATCTCTATCTGAACGTGCGGCGGGACAATGTCTATTCCGGACGAATCGTACTCGTCTTCGAACCGAACCCCGTACGAATAAGTGGTCAAATCGAACTGAACGAGAACGGAATCTGCGATTTCGAACGATACATCGATGGAGAGTTGGGTCGGATCTCTTTGCCGGAAGGGAAAACTGCCCGGTTGGAATTCGCCTCCGGGGAGGACCCCTGGATGCAACTTTCGGAAGACGATCAGGAGATGCGCCTGCTGGGAGGATGGAAACCCAATGATCCCAAAGCCGATGGACGCGTCCAGGAAGGAAGGCTCGTAATCTCCGACATCGACGGCTCTCACGCGGAAAGTTATCTGATACGCAGACGCAACTGGGGTCTTCCGGTCGTTCAAATCGGCAATACCTGGTGGTGCAAATATAACCTGCGCGGCAATGTAAGATCCTTCCAGGATCAGATCTCCATTCAGGCAGACCCTGCCGACGACCAGCATCTGGCAGACTATCTGAGCAGCTGCAATGAGGCTGAACTGCTACGCTTAATGGGCGATCAATATCAGGGTGGCAATCCACAGGGGCTGCCTCTACGTCATGACGGCACGGCATTTTTCCATGAAGGGATGCGCTCCTCGGGACAAAACTTCGGGACAGCAGACCCGACCCAGATGGCTCCCGATGGATATCAGATTCCGGATTACGACGATTACTCTTTCTTCAGCGGAAGCAACAACTACAACCTGGGCGGCGTCGGATCGCGGAACTACCGGAATGCAGCCGGACAGGAGCTCTCGATCCGTATCATAGAACGAGACGCCACCCTGCTGGGGCAAAACTACGGCATCGTATCGTTCTATGAGTTCCGTTTCGGGACAGCATGCTGGGTGCTTTACGGATTAGGGCATCAGTGGGATACTACGCCCGGGAACATTGCCAGGATGATGCTACTGCTGGCCACTTACGGCCATAGTGCCAACAGTTGGGTCATGGAGGGATATGCACAGGGAGATCGTCCCAATCAGAACTGGTTGAAATTCACGAATCAGAACTCGACCAAGACACGCACTATCCGATGCATCAAAACTCCGGTAGAATATATTTACAATTAATCCTATCTCATAAACTGACGAAGAAACATGTTTAGAGCTATCAAAATAAAAGTCAAGAGCATTGCAGCGCTATTTATTCTCGGCATAGGGGCGATCGCCTGCTCGAAACCCGAGTTGGGAGCGGATAAAATCGATTCGAACACCTTTGTAGCACTCCACTTATCCGAATATGAGACAGCCGGAGAGACCGTTGCGGGAGAAAACGACCTACAAGATTTCCGAGCCTGTCTGTTCGAGAACGGACACATGACTAAAATCTACGGAAATCCGACCGACGGGGCGGATGGCTACGGATTTCGTCTCGACCGAAACGCAGGTACCCTCTATGTAGTAACCAACGCAAGCGACATGCCCGAACTGGATGCCCTCCTGAACCAGGGAATCTCCGAGCAAGAGTGGCTGACCATGACTGCCGGCACAAAAGCAGGTACTCCCATCCGATTCTTTTCGGGAAGTACGACCTTATCGGGTGAGAAACAAAATTCCATTAGACTATCCCGTAATTTTGCCCGCTTCGATCTGCACATTCGGACGGTAGGCAAGGCACAGGTCGAACGTCTTACGCTGGAGGGTAGCGCCTTGCGCACCTCCCTATTCCCTGGTGCGGATATCGTTTCCTCGGATCAGGGAAGTGTAACGATCTGCCCCGATGCCCCTTACACAAAAGACACGCCGGGAGTCGCCTTTCTCTATGAGCATAGAAATCCGGAAGCAATGCTTCGCGCCGAAGCCATCATCAACGGCAAACGCTGCGAACTCGAAGCGAAACTGCCCGAAGAGATACGCAGAAACCATATTTATATCATAACGGTCACCAAAGATGTGGCCGATCAGGAGGTACAATTGACGGTCGAACCGTGGGAAAAAGGCGACGATCTCGACCTGCATCCCGATCTGGAGAAACGCATCGTCATCGATCCCGATAGATCCGACCTGCCGTCCGAAGCACAAATCTCCGACGACGGGACGAAACTCATCCTGCCTCACAGCCAAACGGAATTCTGCTTATCCCTGGACTGTGACAATGAACTCGAACTGATTCCCATCACCTCAAGGACTTTCAAGATCGAGCCAGTAGCCGGGCAGGGATTAGACGGTCTGAATCGGTTTCAGATACAAAAATCGCTCTATGCTCCGGGCTTGGCGGCCGAAGAAATTGAACTTAGATTCCGTCGCAAAGGATTGAACAACACCTATCCGGAGGATCGGATTCTCATACATCTTTCCGCCAATCCGGTCACAATCGAAGGGGCGATTTCATTCGACCCGGAGAGCTATGCCTTCGATTTCGGGCGTTACATCGACAACGAACTGGGTCGTTTTACACTTCCTTCCGACAAAGAGCTCTTGGTTGAGTTCGATTCCGGCGAGGACCCCTGGATCAAGCTCACGCCACTGGAAGGAGAAAACCGTACGTTTCGGGTAATCGGAGGCTGGCGCCCGAATGATCCGACGGCTAACGGCCGCATGCAGCATGCGACACTCGTCATCCGCAATGCTGCGGACGGTTCTGCACGTGAAACCTATCGGATCACCCGACGCAATTACGGTTTGCCGGTCACCTGGCTCCACGGGGTGTGGTGGTGCAAATACAATGCACGCGGCAACTCCCGGAGTTTCGATGATCAGATTCTCTCCTCCTCCGACCCTGCCGCAGCTGCGGGGAAGAGTGTCCTCGACTATTTAAGAGATTGCACGCCGGAAGAGTTCTACGATCTATGGGGCTGGGCCTATCAAGGCGACAGTGGCATCGGAATGCGTGTCGTGGAAGAAAACGGCAAGATCGTCATGGAGGGGTTCTCGACCGACATATCGAGCCACATCAACAAACTTCCTGCCCGGACATTGGCACCAGACGGTTATGAACTTCCCTCCATGGAGGAGTTCAACCGAGTATTCGATGCAACCGACTATGTTTGGATGATGTGGAGCGGATCTCATCTGTTACACACCCCTTGGGAAGGACACAATAAAATTGTCCGGGAACAACGGCGACGCAATGACATAGTCATAGGAGACATACAGACGCCCGACCTGCTTTATGTGGGAATGTCCAGTCCGGATTATCCCTCTCAGGAAGCCATAACATGGTATGGCCCCGGAGCCCAATGGAATGCCGACGGAATCAAACATGCCAACCACTACAACAACATACTCTTCGGAGTATACTCTCCCGAAGGTTCCGGATGGTACATGGCCGGCAACATGTCAGCTCTTTACATGCAAAAGAACGGTGCAGGGAATAAAGATACACGAATCCTCCGATTCAAGAAATCACCGGTCGAATATATCTATTAGTCTGGGAAGTTTCAGGGAGACATTCCCCTAAACGGAAAAACAGGAAAGAGGTTCCGTCACACGATAAGTTGCACGTGTGACGGAACCTCTTTTTGCTTGCGGCCCTCAACAATCCGACATGGCCGGATTTGCAAATCGCCAATCAGGCAAGTTGATCATCCGCCTCGAAAACGGGAGCCTCGAATGAAGTCCGTTCTCCCAAAGAGAACCGCAAATAGGTAATAGGAAGTCCCTGACGCAGGAACTGTGTTTCATAAGCTGTTTTAATGGATAAAATTCCCTCCGCCATCCCGGAACCGTAGATATCCGCACAAGCGACCTCGACCGGAAGAGAATTGATGGCTGCCACAGCCTTGGTATATTCATGCAGGTGACGGCTGTCGGTCTTGAGATTCACCGCACCGCCCGGAGCCAGGAATTTCGCATAACTGGCCAAAAAGGCAGGGGCCGTCAGGCGTTTCTTGACCCGACTCTTCTTCAATTGCGGGTCGGGGAAGGTTATCCAGATCTCTGCCACCTCGCCCGGAGCGAAAAACGAATCAATGAACTCGATACGGGTGCGCAAAAAGCCGGCATTGGTCATGCTATTTTCCGTAGCGGTCTTTGCCCCGCGCCACATACGCGCCCCCTTGATATCCACTCCGATAAAATTTCTGTCAGGAAACTGTGTGGCCAATGCCACCGTATACTCGCCCCGGCCGCATCCCAACTCCAGTACAATCGGATGGTCATTCCCGAAAAAATCGCTGCCCCAGCGTCCTTTCAGAGAGTAATCTTTTCGGAAAACCTCCTCAAAAGCCGGTTGCACCATATTCCGGAAAGTCAGATTTTCCTGAAACCTTTTCAACTTATCTTTTCCCATAACGTGCTTTCTGTGCTATTTGTCACTCTGCCGGGGCCACATTGATTCCTACAGCTTCAACTCCCTTAACCCCACTGGCAGCTGTACTGATACGAAATACATACACTCCCTTTCGATTCAACAAAGCGTCCTTGCGATAAGGGATCACACACTCACCATTCCGTTTATTCTCCGGGAGATATACGGTCAGAGGTTCCGAATAAGAGAGCGTATCCGGAGTGATCACCTCCATATCAAATGTCAGACGTTGATTCGCTGCTCGCCCATCGTAGCGCACAAACAATTGAATATCCCGCAACGAAACCGTATCCTCGTTATTCCACACCACCGTCGCCGGTTCTTGCCGGGCCCACCCCTCTGGATTCACATCGGTCATGCGCTCCGTATGCGTTGAGACACATCCCCACGTCCAAATCGCAACGAGCATCAGATACCCCACCCTCATCTCCTATCCTTTCGGGGTATTCCCCTCTTTCTGCGGCTTCGAACCTCGATCCTGTCTCTCCGGCCGACGGTTACGCCCATTACGACGTCTTCCCTCGCCACCGGCACCGTTCCTACTACCGCCATTATCATTGCGAGGCATCTGTCTCTCCGACCGACTGTCTCCTGAACCATTCCGGCGATTGGTATCATTCCGGCCATCTCCACCATTTTCGTTCCTTTCAACAGCAGCACGTTCCTTTCCGGCATTACCATTACCACTTGCCTCACCGTTATTGCCGCCATTGCGTCTTTTTTTCTTGGAATGCTGTCGACCGGCATTACGCTGTTTATCGAACCGGGTAATGCTCTCCTCGCCAATCACATTTACGAAATCCGGTTCCTCTTCTTGTAAAGTGACAGTATTCTCTCCCTCCAGTTTCTCGACCTTCTTGCCACGACGATTCATCTCCAGAATCTCCTTCACACGAGACACAGGAAGCGTTACCATACCAGCCATCTCATTCGGACTGGTACTGAAACTCATCGTCCGTCCCAAGATGTCGGTCTTTACCAGATAATAATCCCCATCGATCGCCTGCAAAGGCTGGTTTACCCGCGGAATCTCCCGTCGGGCATCCAGGTAGGTATCCAATTCATAGATCAGACAGCATTTCAACTTGCTGCATTGTCCTGCAAGTTTTTGCGGATTGAGAGAAATCTCCTGGACCCGCGCGGAGTTGGTCGTCACCGAGCTGAAACTCGAAATCCATGAAGCACAGCACAACTCCCGTCCGCAGGAACCCAGCCCGCCGATACGGCCGGCCTCCTGACGTGCTCCGATCTGTTTCATCTCGACCCGAATCCGGAACTGCTCGGCAAACACTTTGATCAACTCCCGAAAGTCCACACGCTCATCGGCAATATAGTAAAAAATCGCCTTGATCTTATCACCCTGATACTCCACATCGCCGATCTTCATGTTCAACCCCATCTCAGCAGCAATCTGACGCGACCGGATCATCGTCGAGTGCTCCAACGCTATGGCCTCCTGCCACTTTTCGATATCATAGGGTTTGGCCAACCGGTAGATCTTCTTGAATTCGCCATTCAGGGGATTGAACCCAACCCGTTTCATCTGTTTAGCCACCAGATCACCCGTAAGCGACACAATGCCTATATCGTGTCCTGGAGAGGCCTCCACCGCCACAATATCGCCCCGTTTGAGCGGCAGTCCATTGACATTCTTATAGTAACTGCGCCGCGTATTCTTGAATCGAACTTCGACTATATCATCAGGGAATACTTCCGGATACCCCTCCAACCAATCGGTAGAGTGAAGTTTGAAGCAGCCCTCGCACATGGTAGCCGTCCGTTCCTCGTCTCCCCCGCAGAATTTGCATCCTCGGCCGACATCCAACGAACAGCACCCTTTATCGTTATCTTTATTATTCATCGTTCATCTGCTATTTCGTACAAAGATAGGAAAAAAACGGAATTATCAGAAGAATGTCGCAATCGACTGCCGGACAGCGCATCGATCGCAAGCCATTCGTCTCAACGGTTCCGATGCAGGACGATGCGCCGAAGCGTTCTATGATAACGGCGAATGAGAAGAAAAGCGGCGATGGAGAGTCCGAAGATAAATCCGATCCATAACCCCGGAGCCCCCAATCCAAGCGTAAAGGCACATAAATAGCCAACCGGAAGATTAATTACCAGATAGGAGACAAAGGCGATTCCCGTAATGGCCTTCACATCCTGCATACCGCGCAGAATTCCGATGGAGATATTCTGCAATCCGTCCGAGAACTGAAACAGCCCGGCAAAGATCAGCAAAGTACTCGCCATCCGTATGGCGTCGGGATCGCTCGTGAACAACATCGGAATATAGTTTCGGAAAAGGATGAACATCAGAGCCGTAAAGGCATTCCACAGCAATCCGATATGATACGATGCCCCGGCTGCCAATTTTAGTTCCCGGAAATTTCCAACCCCATATTGATGACTCACACGAATCGTCGTCGCCGCACTGATTCCCATCACAATCATAAAAGCGAGATTGGAGATCACCGTAGCAATCTGATTCCCGGCCAATTCAATGGTCCCGATCCATCCCATCATAATACCCGTCAGAGCGAATGCCCCACCTTCCATCAGCATCTGCAACGAGATTGGCACACCGACAGTAAGCAATGACCGGATACGTATCCACGAAAAATGAGCCCAGGAAAAAAGCGAGAAATAGCGTTTGAAAGAATCTTTCCGCCAAAAGTACAGGATGATGAGCACAGGGGTCAGAATACGCGAAATCAACGTAGACAGGCCGGCACCGGCCGCCCCCATCTCCGGAGCGCCACACTTGCCATAGATAAATATATAGTTGAATATCACGTTGATGATGTTCGACGTAATAATAATAGCCATGGCCACGCGCGTATTGCCCACCCCTTCGAGAAACTGTTTAAAGGCAGCAAACAGCATGAATGGAATCACACTCCAGGCAATAAAGTTATAATAGGGGATGGCCATCTCCACCACCTCGGGAGGTTGCCCCATGCGGTGCATAAAAGGTATCAACGCCTGAGAAAAAGCAAACAACATCAAACCCAGCACGCCGTATAGCAAAATCGAATTCTGCAGATAGGAGGCCGATACGCGATGGTTGCTCCGGGCATACATCTCGCCGACAAGAGGTGTAATCCCGAGCGAAATGCCCACTCCAAAAATAAACGGCAGGAAGAAGACGGTTCCTCCGAACGACACGGCAGCCAATGGCAATGCACCCAGATGACCGACCATTGCATTGTCCACCAACTGCACAACGACCTGTCCTGCCTGTGACAACACAACCGGCAAAGCCAACCGCAAGGTTTGCAAGTATTGTTCCTTATAACGTCCGTCAAACATCATTTATCCTCCATTCAAACGGGAATCAAAAGTACATAAATTAAACCAGAGTAAAAAATATCTGCGACAACCTATCTGTCGGGACTCCGAATAGCTAAAAAATTGACACAATTTGACAGATCGTTGACAAAAGATCCAAAATGAGATTTATAGCTTTGTTTCTGTAAACACAACCCGACATAAAACCTCCCCATATCTATTTCCAAAAACGACCTTTTAACTTTTGAAAACGATACTGATGAAAAACAATCCATCGCTCCTTCTACTTCTTCTTCTATGGTTCATCCTTCCCGTTTCCGGACAACAGGTACGCGAAGCCGTCCTACACCCGGTCACCCACAGCGCAGGCTCCTCCATGGCCTATGAATATGTTCCGCAACGATACACCCCCGCACCCAAAGGATTCAAGCCATTTTATATCAATCACGTAGGACGTCACGGTTCCCGCAATCACACCTCCAAGTCACTCTTCCAGAGTCTATCGCTCCTCTTTGCGGACGCCCACAAAAACGGACTGCTCACGAATCGAGGAGAAGAGCTGCGAATTCGAATCGATTCGATCCATCGTGCCATGGACAAACGGTGGGGCGATCTCACGCCTGTGGGAGTACGGGAGCAGAAACAGATCGCAAACCGAATGTATGAAAACTACCCGGAGGTCTTCTCGGGGAGCAGATGCACAATCAATGCGAAATCGACACTCGTACCCCGTTGTATCCTAAGCATGGGAGCCTTCTGCGAAAGCCTCAAGGAGTTGGCCCCAAAAATCGACATTACACAGGAAGCCAGTGAAGCATACATGTATTTTATGAATTATTACAGCAAGGAGTACCGCGACTATTATGACAACGGCCCATGGATAAAAGTCTACGACCAGTTTCTAACGGAAAATATCCATCCGGAACGTCTCATCGCATCGCTCTTCAAGAACGGTGCTCCGGAGACCCTGGGTGATCCGAAGCGCTTCATGACCAATCTTTTCTCGGCCGCTTCCATCTTACAGGACACGGAACTGGGGCTGACGCTTTATGACATGTTTACCGACGATGAAATCTACGCCTTGTGGCAAACCCAAAACCTCAGTCAGTACCTACGAAAAGGACCGTCGGCCATTGGCGGCGAGTTGGCCCTCTCCATTGCCAAACCCCTGTTGCGAGATTTTCTCACCACATCCCAGAATGCAGTGCAAAACAGGGAACTGTCGGCCAACCTGCGCTTTGCGCATGGAGAACAGATCATGCCATTCGCCGCACTGCTCGGTATTGAGGGGGCAAGCAGTTCCGAATCCGACCCCGACAAGGTCGCCGAAGTCTGGAACGATTTCCAAATCACCTCAATGGCAGCAAACATTCAATGGATCTTCTATCGAAATGCAGCCGGGAAGGTGCTCATCAAGATTCTGCTGAACGAACGGGAAACCAAGATACCTGTCAAAACGGATATCGCCCCCTATTACAATTGGGACGAGGTCTTGGCTTATTACACCCGCGTAGCCAACCAATAAATCGATAGCTCTATTGTCGAGACGGTCATTCCGTCCGAAAAGCATCCTAATATCATTAAGACAAAAAAGCGAGCCCTTTTGCAAGGGCTCGCTTCGTGCAACAACTCGAAGGACTATTTTTTCACTTTGTAGGTTTTGCCCGAGAAATCAATCTCATCGAGGGTCAGACTACGAGGATTATCGTAAATTGCCTTCACGACATCATCACTCTCATTGCTCTGGATGAAATAGCCCCAAACCATAAACCAGGACCAATAAGGCTGACTTTCATATTGCTCCACTGTAGGAAGATGGCCTACCTCTCCGAGTGAAATCAGTTTACCTTTTCCCAGTTTCAGCAGATCATCGTGATGCGAAGCCTTATAGTCGTGTTTGTATACGTCTGCCGCCAACACATCAACATACTCCATGCCCGGGAAATAATCCTCATAAGGTCCGGCCTCGTCACCCGGAATATCGCGCGGAGCATTGGTATTCCATACCCAAAGCAAGTTATTCAGCTTATGATGGTTGACCAAATAGTCGTAGGTCATGATCCACAACTTCTTGAAGCCATTCTCGCCCGGTTTGTTGCACCACCAGAACCATACGCCGTTCATCTCATGATAAGGACGCCACAGCACCGGAATCTTCGCATCGCGAAGTTGTTTGAGATATTTGGCCACGCCATCCATCTGTTTTTTCCATTGGGTATTGAGCTCCGTTCCGTCCGTCACCAGTTCGTCCCACACCTCTTGTGAAGGCCGGTTCTGCCAGGTCCAGATCGAGGAACCGTTGCAATCGTCTCCTTCACTCGGGAAACAGCAATGCCACATCAAGGTAATGATACGTCCCTCTGCATAGCGCTCCTTAATCTCGTCCACCAGGCCCTGACGCAACTCTTCCGTCGTGCGTCCATTGACCTTGCAGTCGCCCCAGGGTGTGGTCAGATTCATCGGGCCGCAATGATGATAGCTACGGATATTATCCCCCTGCGCATTGAAACTGAAATCGCTGCCCCATACTACCGGATGTTTGCCCGTCATTTCGAACACGATATCGTCGTAACGATCGAGCCCGCTGACAAAATTATGCTGCCCGGTAAGCGTATATTTCCCCTGAATCGAATAGAGGAACTTAAGCAGCTGTTTGGCCTCCTTCGATGCTTTCGGATTCACCGGAGCATACTCTTTTGCCGAAACGGTTTGTGACATTCCCAAACCGACCATGCAGAGCAATGCGATAAAATAACGAATAGATTTCATAAATTACCACTTTTTGATAACAACGCCTTTAGGCATGGTATACATGTCGGGCAGATCCTTTTCAAAGAGCGTATAAGGATCATCATAGAACACCTGGAAGTCCTCTGCGGTCGAATCTGAAGGATAAGGACCGTATGCATGGCTCGGTTTCTCATTGCGCCATGCTACCACCATGCTGCACGGATTGCCTTTCATAGCCGGAAGCAGATCGACAGTCCAATAATCGGGCTTATGATTGTTTTCCAGACCCGTTTCAGTTACACCGACAGGTTTGCCGAGTTCGGCAGAGAGTTCCGAGATGGCTTTCATATTGGAAACGAATGCGCGTGTATTACGTCCATGATAGCAGTCCATACCGAGCAGGTCGACCCACTCGTCGCCCGGCCAACGGAACTGCAAACGGGCCTTCGGATCGGGATAGACGGCATCCATCTGCGGAGAAATGGCGTAAATCACGTTATGAACGCCTTTCACATCGCGCAGATAGGTAATGATGAAACGCCAGAAGTCGATGAATTCCTGCTCAGTAGTCGCTTTGGACCCCCACCAGTTCCACGTCTGGGTATGTTCGTGAAGAGGACGGAAAATCACCGGAATCAGCTTGCCGTTTTCGTCCACCATCTTGCTGAATGCCTCAGCCACATCGTCCAGACGTTTCTTGTATTTGATATTCATCTCGCTACCCTCGGTCAGAATCTGATCGACAACCTTCGTGTTGTCCCAAGCCGTACCGACAGGATATTTCTTACCTGGGCCTTCGGTCAGCGGATTGGTCTGATGCCATACGAGCATACTGAGACCTCCGCGTTTGTGAGCTGCTTTGATGAATTCGATCTTGCGGTCGTCAATACCGGCCATATCGAGGCTATAGACAGCGGGATGATCGCCCACGATGTCTTTCACGTCACTACGATCGGCATCACCACGCCAACCGACTCCATAAGAGGGATAGTCATGATGGCCGAACATGACGCCTTTTTTCTGGATCTCCCAAAGATTTGCATACAAAGCCTTGGTCTCGGGAGTAGCATCCGGATCCACCATGCGGAGCACCGTCTTCTTGGCATCTGTTTTTTTCTTACCCGCAGCATATCCCGCTGTCAACGAGAAGAGTGCGAGCCCAATAGTCAAAATTCGTAAGATTTTCATACGTTAGTTATTTTAGGATGATTGAACAATAAATTTATCGAAACAACTGTTGTGCGAATCCGTACAACTGAAGACGCCAGAACTGCCATTCGTGGCCATAGGGAGCATCATGAAATTCGAACTTCACGCCGCGGGCTGCCAGATCTTTGACGAAATCCTGATGTCCCGAATAACGGGGATCTTTCGTCCCGCAGGCAATCCACAGCAACTGAAGCTGCTGGTTGATCTCCTCCGGATGAGCGATGATTCCGGGCATATATTTCTCATAATCGAACGAACCGTCGCTGAAAATTCCAGCACTGAACTGTCCCACATAGGAGAACTTATCCATATTACGCAATCCCATCACATAAGCCTGACCACCGCCCATCGACAGACCGGCAATCGCCCGATGTTCTCTGTCGGAAAGCGTGCGGTAACGACTCTCTATCATCGGAATCACATCTTCGAGCAACTCCTTCTCGAGCAGCTGCATGCCCTCGACCGTACTTCCCCCGGCCCACGAGCCGTCCGTCAGTCCGTTGGTCATCACAATCAGCATCGGCTCGGCCTTTCCCTCGGCAATCAGGTTGTCGAGAATCACTGCCGCACGACCGTCCCGGGTCCAACTCCACTCGGCATCGCCTCCGCCATGACGAAGGTACAGCACCGGATATCTCTTCTCCGGATGGGCGGCATATTCGGCCGGCACATAGACGTAGGCCTGCCGGATCTGTTTCATCGGATGCGACAGATAAGGCACGACATGCACCTCTCCGCCTATGGTGTGTATCTCATCGAACCGAGGAGTATCCCCACCGGAAACCTCTACAACACTGCCATAAATCATCGTACCAGCTTTGACCGTCGGATTCTCCAGGTCAAGAATCTCCTGTCCGTCCACTTTGAATTTATATTGATACAACCGGGGAGCTACTGGGCCAATCGTAATGCTCCACACCCCTTTCTCGTCTTTCTGCATAGCCTGCGGGACCACGTCCCACTCGTCGAAGAGTAACTGCACCTCTTTAGCTGCAGGAGCCTTCACCCGGAAAGTAATCGTGTTGTCATCGTTCACCACCGGAGAGAACTTGGGATCAGCAGGCTTCCACCATCCGGCCATGCTAAATGCCTGCCCTGTCTGAGCTTTCGCTCCCACCATGAAGATTACGCCCAAAAGCGTCATCAAGATAAAAAATCGTTTCATTCGTTCCGTTTTTTTAATTTATCGGAGGATTCTCCTCCTCGTCCCAGACGCCCGGCACCCGTGCCTCTGGTTTGCCATGCTGCATCATTTCATCAGCACGGAGTTAGAGAACCCTACGACGGATTACCACACGTAAGTTCCCACCGACCCCGGATCGAGTCGAATCTCGGCAAAAAGTCCGTTATGTTGCACTTTGAACGACCGTTGCGACCAGGTATCGTTCACCACAATAAGCACGATCTTTCCGTCAGGGGTCTTGTAGGCCACGTTAGGCAACACATTCGCATGTTCGACCGTTACGGCCCGATACACCTGCGGACGCTGCTCATCTTCGCCCAGAATCAGTCCCTGGTCGTAGGGTGCCGTCGAAGCGATACGCACCGAACCCGGACGCACGAATTTCGAAGCATGGGCAATGACGTAATACGCAATATTGCGGGTCACCTGATCACCATCGATAGTAATAGCTCCCTGGCACATCGAGCATCCTCCGTTATCCGTATGCGGATCATTGTTCGGATCGGCAGCAAGGTTCCACAGGATGACGTTCTTGCTCCAGTTGCGCGTAATGCCCACAATCAGGCGATTCACGGCTCCGGCGATGTTGATCGTCGGGCTGCCGGGTTGTTCTGTGGTCATCTGCTCCGTAAAATAGATATTCTTATCGGGGCGGGCATTATACACATAGGTCATAGCCGAAAGATCGCCCATGTAGTGATGGAATCCCGATCCGTCCACATATTGCGCTGCCTCCGGGTCGCTCAGAATCGCCAACGGATAGTCGGGCCGGTCGCAGTTATGGTCGAACAGAATAATCTTGGTTTTCAGGTTGTTCTCCCGGAAGGCAGGCCCAAGGTAATCGCGGATAAACTCCGCCTGCTGCCAAGCGAACCAGGGCATACTGGGCGTATTGCGCGAGTTCATCGGTTCGTTCTGTACGGTAACCGCATCGATCGTGATACCCTCTTTCTGCATGGCCTGCACGTATTTCACGAAATAGTTCGCATAGACCTCATAGCACTCATGACGCAGTTGACCGCCACGCACATTGAACTGTTCCTTCATCCAGGCCGGGGCCGACCACGGCGAACTCATAATCTTGATATCGGGATTGATTGCCAGAATCTCTTTCATCACGGGAACCACATCTTTCAGGTCCTGCGCAAGGCTGAAGTGCTGCAATCCGAAATCGGACTCTCCCTCCGGCATATCGTCATAGGAGAAGACAAAACTGTTCAAATCGGACGAGCCGATCGTCAGACGGATATAGCTCACTCCGATATTATTGCCGTCCCAGGCAAATAGTTCATGAAGAATCTTAGCACGCGCCTCCTTGCTCATCTTCATCAGATGTTCGGCGCTACCTCCCGTAAGGGCATACCCGAAACCGTCCATCACCTGCATGGGTTGACGGTCGTCGATGATGATCGGCAGCGCCTTGCCGCTCGTACGATTGGAGAACGGTATGGTTTGAGCCTGTTTTTCAAACAGCATGGAACGATCGGCCTTGGTGATCCACGCCTCGATTTGCGGCATCTCGGCCGGCTGGGCGGAAAGTGTACCCACACCCAGCATCAGTGCAGGCAACGCCCCTTTTATCATTTTTCTCATCACAAATTGCATGTTTTTATCTTTCACACCTCTTTATTTAATTAAGCCGTCCTTACGGCAACAGATTGCGGGCAGCGCGATCGGGATCATTCGCCACTTTACACTCTTTGTTGAGAATCATCGTTTCGCCATTCTCTTGAGTATATTTGGGCCATGCGGGCAGCGCTTTGCAATTAGGATCACCCGTGCGCATGAAGCTCAACAAGGCATCCGACATCTTATTCGACAACTTACGAGGACCGATACCCCCGCCGGTATGCGTAATCATCAGATCGGTATTGCGGAACCAGAAACTGATATCCACGCAATGGAACGCCCGGTGACGACCGTCGAACAGAGGCGACTCGTAGCCGAACCAGGCCATATAAACCGGAGAACTCTGTTGCAACTTCGTATTAGCAGCATGAACTACTCCCTGACGATTGGAGACAATCAACGCCCAGATCTCAATCGGACGACAATCTGGGAACTGTTTGGCATATCCTTCGACAATCTCTTTCGCCTTCTCGCCGTACTGTCCCTCGAGTTTCTCCACGACGCCATCGAACGTAATATCTTCCAACTCCGGATTATCCCGATTGGGGTTCCACTCATGGAACGTCGTGCAGAAGATCATCGGAATATCGGGAATCGACGCATCACCTTCGGCGAAAAATCCGTCGGCCGGAAGGTCCACACCATCAGCCACCGGAGCAAAACCGCCACGCTGTCCCTTGCCAGCATACTCGCGGCTCACTTTCCGCTGGGCACGCTCGGCAATCTGCATATACTCTTCCCAAGGCATCTCCTGCAATTTGTCAATTTCGGCCGGTTTGAGGCCGGCTTCAACAAGAATCTGCTCGCCAATCATCTCGGCATACTCCTTATTGTTCGCACCGGTCGCACTCCCACTCAAAGCGACACCCTTATGTACCAGCCCTTTGGCTGCCGGCATCGATGCCAATGTGCAGACTTTCGATCCGCCGCCTGATTGTCCCATGATTGTCACATTATCCGGATCACCTCCAAAGTTGGCGATATTGTCATGCACCCACTGCAGAGCGGCCACCATATCGAGCACGCCCACATTTCCGGAGTGTTTGTACTTCTCTCCACCCACTTTCGCCAGATCCGAGTATCCGAGCGGGCCGAGACGGTGATTGATCGAGCAGAACACAATGTCGCCGTAACGAGCGATGTTCTCTCCGTCGTAACCATCCTGTTCGATTCCATTGCCACGAGCGTACCCTCCGCCATGAAGCCAGACAAGCACCGGACGTTTCTTACCGTCGATACCCGGAGTCCACAGATTCAGACGCAGGCAATCCTCGCTCAACACGTCGTAGTTCCAATGGTCCACAAATACCGAGTAAGACTCCGGACTCCGATCGTATATGTCTTGAGGTGCAGAGTTCCCCCAAAAAACCGCAGGCCGAACTCCTTCCCAAGGTTCCGGTTCCTGAGGAGGCATGAAACGATTCTCCCCCGCCGTACTGGCTCCGTAAGGAATTCCCCGGAAATTATAGATCCCCCGCATGATAAAACCCCGAACCTTCCCGTACTCGGTTTCTGCCACGGCAATATTCTCACCGATGAAAATCTGTTGTTCATCTTCGTCGGGCATGGGGTTGGTCGACTTAGTGCCGGCCCCACCACACGAAACACACAACACAAACCCCGTCGCGCATATGCACAAGGTCACTGTCCTGATTAAATGATAAACTTTCATAATAGATGTCCTTTTAGGTTACCTTTCAGATTAAATCAGAATAGGAAACAGACTAAACAAAAAACCTATTTCCCATTTTCAAAGGTATGAATAATGTTAAATTATTACTGATACTTTTTTAGCTTATAATGGTACTATTCCGATGGTTACATATTTTCACCCCCATCGTATTTTCAAAATCCGAACTGCCAATACACAAACAATACAAAACCTAAATAGCTTTATATCAACACAATAAAAAATTAGATTTTGATAAATCGCCCCATTTTTCACACAATAAACACAAACCTTCTCAGGTTCAATATTTAACATATAAACGATAAAAAAATATCACTTTAACATACAATATATACTTTTTTTTTATTATGTTTGCAACACCCAAAGATGAATCAATAATAACTAAACTCGAACCGACAAATCGACCCCGATACGAAAATTCCGTCACGACCACTAACCTAAAGGAATCAGCATGGAAATTTTCAGAGAAATCACCCCTTTGACCCCAAACGACTGTTTTATGATCTTTTCCCGTCATAAAAAACAGTTCGATTTCCCATTACACACCCACAACGAGATCGAACTGAATCTTGTGATCAACGGAAAAGGATCGCAACGGATCATTGGCAACCACATCGGCACAATCGACGATATGGAATTAGTCATGGTCGGCTCCGATGTCACACACGGCTGGTTTACCGACCAATGCCAAAGTGAAGACATCCACGAGGTCACCATCCAGTTTCACGCAGACCTGTTCGACGAGAAATTCCTCAAGCGTAACCAAATGGCCAACATCCGCAAGATGTTCGAAGACGCCAAACGAGGTATCCTATTTTCTCGCGAAACCACAGAAAAAGTAGCACCCCGAATCGAAGCGCTCTACAACAACGACAACGAAGGTTTTCACTCTGTACTCGACCTTTTAGCCATCATTTATGATTTATCGATGGCCGAGGACGTAAAACTGTTGTCTGACCCAACATTCGACCAAAAACAGATGCGTTCGAACAGTAGACGAATCGAAAGCGTATTCGAATACATGAACAAAAATTTCAACAAGCAGATCACGCTTTCCGAGGTTGCCCAGATCGCTAACATGTCCGAGGTTTCATTCAGCCGTTTCATCAAGAAACACACGGGATTCAACTTCGTTGAAACATTGAACGAGATTCGACTGGGACATGTCTCGCGCATGCTCATCGATACCAACTTAACCATTTCCGAAGTTGCTTTTTGCTGCGGCTTCAACAATATGGCCAATTTCAACCGCATCTTTAAGCGCAAAAAAGGATTAACTCCGAACAAATTTCGGAAAACATATATGCCAAAAAAGATATATGTTTAAATATCCGGTCACCACTTATCCGGATCGGTCCACTCACTTTTCTGTATTTTTTATGAAGCCGTTTTTTAATGCTGACGAGGAGTTACTTAACCTCCATAAAAAGAAACGGGAAATAAGGCATTGGAGCTACTTTAAAAGCAATGCAAAAAGAACAAAAATGTATTTTTTAATACCATATATTGAAAAAATAGTATCAATTTATTAATATGTCAATACGTAATTTTGTATCATAAAATGGTGGGACGACGCGTCGTCCTGCTACGTATTTTGGAAAAAATGCATTAACACTATCTAACTTAACCTATTATGAGAACATTAAAGTACTTAATGGCAATGGTTACAGTTTTTCTTGTCACCCTATCTTGCGATGACATTAAGAGAAATCAGGAACCATTGGTCGATCCCTGGACAAGGGAAAGGACTCCTGCGTCACTTACCCTTGCGGGACAAGTGGGCACAGCCACGATCTCAAATGATTGGCGAAACGATGACAAAGGCACAATTGCCGTCACTTTGGTAACTCCGGAGGATCCTGCTTCCGTCAAAGTGGAAGAAATCACGCTTCAGTACAATGCAACAGCAAACATTCAGGCCGGCAGCGTACTCGATTTCAGCAGTGGTTCTGCACAATTCGTAGTTACAGCAGAAACTGGTGAGACACGGACTTACACCATTACCTATGATCCTTTCATAGAGACCTTGGAAGGTACTTATGCGTTCGAATCAATAAAAGGTTTGGATGATTGGGGTAAATGTCCATATTCTGTTATCGGTGGATGGGATGGCAACGTAACTTATTCAACGCCTAATGACAAATCATGGCAATGGAAAGACTATGGCTTTGACAAAGATAATGACAATACTGTCAGCATTAAACTCGAAGGAGTAGACAATGCCAAAGGAGTTTCATATGGAACAATGCTGAACCTGGCCGGTGAAAATGGGAAATATGCCACTTTCATTTGGACTGATGGCACAGATCTCACTTCTTATTATCGTATTATTCCAGAAGGAAAGTCTCGATGGGCAAGAGATACAAAAACGAACGTAGTATCTATTTATGCTTACGAAGATACAAATCGCGAAAATCCGCTCTATACAACTACGATGCTTACAGCAGGACAGTTCGCCCCTGACAATGCAGAAGGAAAGAAGATCACTGTACCTCACTTTGCATTTTATCGTCAATTCCCTGGACCATATAATGATCACAGTGATACGGGCGATGCTCGTTTCCAGAAAAACAACATCCGTGACACGTTCACTTTCTTGAACAAAACAGACGAGGGTCCGCTTGACAATCACAACGATCTTTTGTCGGAATAGTAAGTCGACAAATGTTTATATTACCTATGAACTTAAGAACGACTATATATAATACATTACGGATAGCTTTCCTGTTCGTATTCTGCGCCGGACTCACAATGGCTATGTCCTCTTGTGGCGGTGACGATAAAGGAGGTGGAAGTGGAGCCATAGTCGTTCCACCAGATCCAGATCCTGATCCAGATCCTGATCCAGATCCCTCTACAATACACCTGACAATGGTTGACCCTTATGCTACGGCTGAAACCAAAGCTTTGTATTCCCAATTGTGGAGTATCGCTGAAAAGGGTTTCATGTTCGGGCATCACGACGATCTATGGTACGGACGCTATTGGTATAACGAACAAGGAAATTCCGATACGAAAGCCGTATGTGGAGATTATCCTGCCGTTTTCAGTTTCGATTTCGCTACAATCATGGACAGCCGTAGCGGTCGCCAATACGAACAAGGAGAAAATGCTATTCGACGCCGTGTCATTCTCGAAGCCTATAAGCGTGGAGAAGTGCTTATCGGATGCTGCCATATCAACAATCCATTGACGGAACAAGAGTCGAATCTGGATGCATATCCCCAAGGAACCTCTTGGGATAACACCAAATGTGTCGATCAGATATTGCAAACAGGTACCGATGTAAACAAGAAATTCTTTACATGGCTCGACCGTCTGGCAGAATTTGTCAGCAATCTGAAAGATGACGAGGGTAAGTTGATTCCTGTTATCTTCCGTCCATTCCATGAACACACCCAAGATTGGTCTTGGTGGGGTTCAAAAGCAACCACCGAAGAAGAGTTCATCAACTTGTGGCGGACAACAGTTCGCTATCTTCGTGACACCAAAGGTGTACATAATCTGATTTACGCAATCTCTCCGCAAATGGACTCTAATTACGGAACAGGAACACGGAGCCGTTTGGTATTCCGTTGGCCGGGAGACGATTATGTTGATTTCATTGGCATGGACTGCTATCATGGAGGCAACTACGGAGCATTAAAAGCTAATGCAGATGCCCTATCGGCTCTATCTATTGAAAAGAGTAAACCTTGTGGCGTAACAGAGACAGGTAAAGAGAAGTTTACTGAATCAAATTATTGGACTCAAGGGATTGTAGCTCCGCTTACCGGTCAACGAATCAGTATGGTTGTCATGTGGAGAAACAAATATGTCGGAACCAACGAAGATGATAAACACTATTTTTCTGTTTACCCAGGGCATCCCTCCGAAGAAGATTTCCGGACTATGTATGATAATGAAATCTCTATCTTTAGTAAAGACCTACCCGATATGTATAAAATGGCAGAAAACGTAACAGTCAATAACTAAAGACGAATTAATTTTTATCTATACGAGTGTACAAATAGTGTTCGCTTGACTCTCTAAACACGCTGAGAATAGGTCAAACGATTCGATTAATAATAAAAAAACACAATAAAGATGATCGAATCCGAGTGTACCAACAGTTTATTTTGTATAAACGAATCTGCAAAATAATACGAACAAAAGCAACTGATACTAACTTAAATAACGTAACCTATGCAAAATTTCTGCAAGTCATTACTACTGAGCCTAGCCCTCGTATTATGCGGGGGGGGGATGTCGCAGTTGTACGCACAGCAGCGCTCCATCAAAGGCACAGTTCAAGATGAAAAAGGAGCTTCTCTGCCAGGTGTAACCATCATCGTGAAAGGAACGACGAATGGTACAACCACCGGGGCAGATGGAAAATTTACATTGTCAATTCCGAAAGAAGAGACTACATTACAGTTCTCGTACATCGGCTATCAAACCCAGGAAGTGGTTGTTTCAACAAGCCAAACGGAATTGAAAGTTATTATGAAAGAGGACGTCACCCAGTTGGAAGACGTGGTTGTAACGGCATTTGCCACCCAGAAAAAAATCAACGTGACGGGTGCCATTACGCAAGTATCCGGAAGTGATCTGGTTGCCACACCGGTTTCCAACATTGCAAACGCCTTGATCGGTAGCACGCCGGGTGTGAGCGGTCTTCAGACCTCCGGTGAGCCTGGACGTAACGCCGCCGATATCAAAATCCGTGGTATTTCGACCTACGGTTCTTCTACCCCGCTGGTTGTGATTGACGGTATTGAGCAGGCCGCAGAGCAAGGCTTTAGCGAGTTGAACTCAATGGATCCCAATGAAATCGAGAACATCAGTGTCTTGAAAGATGCATCTTCGACAGCTGTGTTCGGTATCCGTGGTGCAAATGGTGTTATCCTGGTAACGACTAAACGTGGTCGTGTAGGAAAACCTGTTATCAATTTCTCTGCCAATTACGGTTTCACACAAGCAACAGAACTTCAAGAAGGTCTTACTTCGTATGAATATGCTTTGCTGCGTAACGAGTCTATCCGTAACGAACAACGCGGTTATGCTGGCCAAGAATCGCTCAATGCCAATATTTATGACGATTATGATCTATGGAAGTTCAAAAACAATCGCGACTTCACACCGATGGAGGTAGATGCAATGACTCATCTGACAGCCGCACAAAAAGAGGCGCTCAAGAATTCGCCCGCGCTGTATTATGGTAGCCATAACCTTTACAAAGAGCAATTCGACCGTCTCGGCCCGCAGGCACAAGTCAACCTGAACGTATCGGGTGGTACGGAACGTGTAAAATACTTCGTATCGTTTGGATATTTCAACCAGAAAGGTATCACCAACGTAACGGAATATTACGGAGCACAAACCGGTTCGAAATTCGACCGTTACAACTTCCGCAGTAATTTTGATATCAATGTAGCCAAAAACTGGAAGGTAACGTTGAACTCTTCAGCTCAATTCGGTCAGACCCAAGGTCCCGGTAGTAGCGCCGACCCATACGATATCTCTGCCCGTTACAAAATCATCATGCAGTATATCTATGATGCCAACCCGTTGATTTCTCCGGGATTCGTTGAAGGCAAACTGGTAAGCGGATTCAATGCTCCGGCAGGAAGTATTCAGAAGGAATTAGCAGCAAAAACTGCTAGTAGCATCGGAGATCAGAATGCCGTGTACAATCTTCTTACGAGTGGTATGGGTACAATTTACAACTCCCTGTTAGACAACTCAGTAAGAGTTGATCACACGATGGATTATCTTATTAAAGGTCTGAAAGCTCACGGTACGGTCAGCTATCAGGACAATTACAATCGTTATGTCAATTATAAACCCTCGATTCCGTCGTACAGCGTACGCCGTAGTGACGCTGATCCTAATGTATACGAGTTCTTCGGAGGTTCTTTAGGGGCAGGCTCGTTCAATTCTTATGGATACAGCAACTGGAACAAGTTGTATATCGAAGGTGGTTTCGACTGGGCTGGTAGCTTCAACGGTCACAACATATCGGCACTGTTGCTGGGTAAAGCTTCGCGCTACACCATGCCGGGCGGTAGCTTCAACGTTCCTTCAGGTATCATGGGTTTGGTTGGACGTGTAACCTATAACTATCAAAACCGCTACATGGTTGAGTTCAATGCCGGTTACAATGGTACCGAGCAGTTCGCAGAAGGAAAACGTTTCGGCTTCTTCCCTGCTTACTCTATTGGTTGGGTTCCGACCGAGGAAGAATTCTTCCCCAAGAACGATATCCTTACATTCTTGAAGATTCGTGGTTCGTACGGTGAAGTCGGTAACGACCAATTAGGAAGTGGCCGTCGTTATTACTATCTGCCGAATACGTACAATCTTAATCAAACCGGTTATCAATTAGGTAACAGTAACGGTTCTTCTGAGAACGCTTACTATGCAGGTGCTACGGAAGGTGCTCTTGGTAACCCGGATATCACTTGGGAGCGTGCCAAGAAATATGATGTCGGTGTCGAGATCAAGATGTTCAAAGATCGTTTATCAATCGTAGCAGACTGGTTCAAGGAAGACCGTAACAGCATTCTTACCACTCTGGGAATCATTCCCGGTATTTATGGTGTAAGTGCAAGTTCTGTGCCTCCTGCAAACGTAGGTAAAACCTGGAACAAAGGTTACGAAATCGAAGTAGGTTGGCAAGATAATCCAACAAAAGATATCTCGTATGGCATTTCTGCCAATATCAGCTACGCAAAAAATAAAGTTGTCTACAAGGCAGAAGCAAGCAACCCCTACTACTGGATGAACGAAACTGGCTTCTCGATTGGACAACGCCATGGTTTGGTAGCAGATGGTCTTTTCAATACACTCGAAGAGTTGGCTAACCGTCCTTACAATACCTTCACTTCAAACAAAGCTACGCTGGGTGATATCCGTTACAAAGACCTCAATGGTGACGGTATGATCGACAACAAGGATATTGCACCGATCGGTTATCCAAACTATCCGCAATACCACTACAATATCAAAGCTAACTTTGCATGGAAAGGTCTCTCTATCAACCTGCTTTTCTCTGGAACAGCCAACGGATCTTTCCAGCTCCCCACAGCATTTGTTATGCCATTCTTTAAAAGTGCAGGTAATGCATGGAGATGGGAATATGACGGACGCTGGACTCCAGAAAGATATGCAGCAGGTGCAAAGATTACCTATCCTCGCGTAACTTACAATCCTACCCCCGAACATACCAATTACCGTGCCAGCAGCTATTGGATCAAATCTAATGACTTCTTCAAACTGAAAAACGTTGAGATCGGTTATACTTTCAACACAGAAAAAGGGCTACTGAAAAACTGGAATATCCAACGGCTTAAAGTTTTCGCACAAGCCAACAATGTCTATACGTTCAAGAATCCGCTACGCGATTATGGTATCGATCCCGAAACAACGGACGGTTCCGCGTATATCTTCCCGCTGACACGTGTCATTACATTCGGCGTAAGTCTACAGTTCTAACCTGTGTAACCTAAAAGAGAATATTAACTATGAGAAAAATATTTTTAATCTTGATGATGACGGGACTCGCAGGCATGTATTCCTGTGATGTATTCCTTCAGAAACCTGACACTACGGGTACCGTCGATCTGGATGCTATTTACAGTTCTACGAAAAATGCGGAAGCAGCATTGATGAGCTGCTATAATAATTCGCTGATTGTAGGTTGGCCGGGAGGAGTACGACTCAGTCACGGTACAGATGCCAATATTTGTGATGAGTTAGCTCGTGGCTCCAACTGGCATGAGGTATATACTGTTGTTAGCAGTGGTCTTACCCCGGCCAATGGAGGAACTGTTAGCTACGACAACAACTGGAGTTGCATTCGCGCTGCTTTCCTGGTGAAAGAGAATATCGACAAGGTTCCTGATATGAGCGACCAGATGAAAGGGTATTACAAAGCCGAAGCAACAGGTCTGATTGCCTATCGGTATGTCAGCATGTTCATCCGTTTGGGTGGAGTGCCCATCGTTCGGAAATCTTTCGAGGCTACGGACGATTTGATGATCCCGCGTGCATCGCTTCAGGAGACATTAAATTATATCGTTGAACTCTGCGATGAGGCCTACAATGGACTGCCTGAAGGTGATTGGGAAGCCGGTATGACCGGTCGTCTGACCCGCGGTGCGGTTCTAGCTATGAAGGCACAGGCACTGATGTTCGCTGCCCGTCCTCTGTTCAACAGAGCAACTCCTTATTTGGACAATGGTTCCAATAATAACTTGATTTGTTTTGGATCTGAAGATCCTCAACGTTGGCAAGATGCCATCCAGGCAAACGAGGCTGTACTGACCTGGGCCAATGCAAATGGTTACACCCTTATCAATACGGGTGGTGCCGGTGAAGGTCAGCCAAATCCAAACGCGTTCGAAGACTATGCCACTGCAACTTCTACGCCCTCAAATCGTGAGGTATTGTTGGCATACAAAGCTTCAAGCACCAGCCGCTTTCCTGGTAGCGAGCTTGGCCGTTACACGCTGATGAATAAAACGCTGTTGCCTTGGTTTTCACCATATCCTTATGATACTGACGAAATGGGTATTCTGACGAATCATTTTGAAAAATATTACAAAGCTGACGGTACCGATCAAGATTGGCCGAAAGTGGGCGAAAGCCAACCACGTGATATCAGCGATTGGGTAACCCGTATCAATGAAATGGAACCTCGTTTATGGGCAGACTGCTTCGTTCCCGGATATGATGCCAAAAATAATGAAGGTAACAGTTATTGGGCAGCCGATGGTTTTGGCCGTAGTGCAAGTAACATTGGTAGTACGGAAAATATTTTCCCTGGTAGCCATCACACTGGTCATGGTTGCGCACAATCTACAAAATTCTTCTATAAGGCAGGTACACGCCTTTGGTTTGAGCCACCACTGTATCGTTTGGCCGAGATCTACCTCAACCTAGCAGAAGCCTACAACGAAGTTGATCAGCCAGAGAAAGCATTGCAAAATTTGAATAAAGTTCACAACCGTGCCGGTTTGCCGAGTATTACCGAACGAGATCAAACAGCTCTTCGCAAGATTATTCAGCGAGAGAAAGCAATCGAGTTCTTCCACGAACATCGTCGTTACTTTGAGGTAAAACACTGGATGGTAGAAGATATTGCTGATGGTGTTATTGGAGGTCAGAAGCGTGAATTCCAGTTCCAAACAATTCCGAATCCAGAAGGAACGACCAACTTCTTGTCCAACTTGGCATCTTATTGGGATGCAAACACGTATATAGGATTCTGGCATCCAAAGATGTATCTGGAACCATTCCCCCAGAGCGAAATCAACAAGGGTGTGATTACGCAAAACCCCGGTTATTAGTGTTCATTGCACATTTATCACATTAAATGTAAACAAACAGCTATGAAGAATAGACTAAATAAATTCAGGAGTGTCCTTATGGCGGGCGCACTCTTTACAGTAGCCGGGACGGCAGCCGCCCAGACGCCTGTCAGCGTAGCCGACTCCGCTTCTCAGGTAAAAGCAGTACCGGGAAATCTGTTCAGTACCCCTGAACTGCTGAATACTGCCGCCGTATCGACCGCATCAGGCGAACAATTACAAAAAACTCCAACCGCAAACCTTACCAATACCCTCAGCGGACTTCTTCCTGGACTTACGCTGAAACAAGGTACTGGAGAGCCATGGAATGACCAAGCACAATGGTTGATTCGCGGTATTGGAACTTATAACTTTGGAGGTTATAATACATGTAAGATCTATGTAGACGGCTTCGAGGTCAATGCAAATTACATGCAATACCTGAAACCGGCAGAAATCGAATCTATCTCCATTTTGAAAGATGCAGCAGCTCTTTCAACGTTTGGAGAGAGAGGTGGTAACGGTGTAATCTGGATTGAGACTAAACGCGGTCAAATAGGTCCATTGAAAATCAAGACCAACGTACGTTACGGTATCCAAATGCCTACCGCAGAGAAAAAGCCGTTGAATTCTTATGAATTCGGAGCTCTTTACAACCAAGCTATTAGTAACGACAATGGCTTTAACCCCAGTCTTTACCCAGACAATAGCGGTATGCAATGGACTCCGACCTATACGAACGATGACTTAGAAGCTTATAAGAATGGCACAGGCATCAACGTCGATTGGTATGACGAGGTTATGCGTAAAAACGGCCAATATGTAGACGGAGATGTATCTTTCACTGGTGGTAGCAAATCTGCACGCTATAACATCTTGCTGGGATATATGAACCAACAGGGTCTGTTCGATGTGAAGAACTCCGACAAGACTTCCAACGAACATTTTGGACGTTATAACATACGTGCCAACTTCGACTTCGATATTCTCAAAATTTTCGAAGCTCGGGTGGATCTTGGAGGTCGTATTGAAGAGTACAAGCGCCCAGGTACCAGAGACTTTGGGGTATCCAATATCATGAATGTATTGGCCACCTATCCATCGAATATTTATAATGTATTCGATGACGAAGCAATGCAGAATTATTCCGGTACGGCTATCTACAACAACAACCCGGTAGCCTCTATCAAACAACTGGGATGGTTCTCGAACCACGCTCGTACCATTCAGGGGAACTTCTCTCTAAAGGAGAAACTCGACTTTATCACTCCGGGTCTTTACTTGAAAGAAACTTTCTCGTTTACGACCTATACCAAGAGTGCATATAGCAAAACACGTAACTATGCCCGTTACCACAATGGTGTAACCACGACTACCGACCAAAATACCTCTATCACGGCCAGTGGTTATGGTTCAGAGGGTATGGAAGACTGGAAACAAGGCGCCATTACACTGGGTTACGATCGCGTCTTCGGCAAACATGCTCTGACGGCAGTTGCCAATATGCATATTTCCGGATACAATGGTGATGGTCTGTATTCATACAAATACCACTATGTAAACTACAACGGACGCGTTAACTACAACTACGATAACCGTTACGTAGCAGAATTCGGTTTCTCCTACTTCGGCAACGATTCCTATGCTCCGGGTCATCAGTACGCATTCTATCCTACGATTTCGGCAGCGTGGATGCTTTCGAACGAAGAGTTCCTGAAGAATTCCTCAGTAGTAGATATGCTCAAGTTGCGTGTATCTGCAGGTAAGACCGGTATTTCAGATTCGAATAATAGTGTTGGTGGCTATAGTACAAATGGTCGATTCCTGTACAAAAGCTACTTCGGAGGAACTTCTATCGGTGCATTCTACACAGGTAATTCGACGCCAAACCAACAAGGAACCCTAGGACATGTATTTATTCCTTATTTAGATGCTCATGCAGAAAAGAGCATGAAATACAATGTAGGTATTGATGCAGCTCTCTTCCAGGGACTGAACGTTTCGGCCGACTTCTATCTGGACAAACGTACGGATATTCTTACGGCTGACAACTCAATCATGCAGTATTTCGGCGTAAACAACAAAATAGGTAACATCGGTAAGATGACCAGCAAAGGTTTTGAAATTGCTGCTTCTTATACAAAAGAGTTGAAAGACTGGTCCTATACCATTAACGGTATGGCATCGTACAATACCAACAAGATCGATTATATGTCCGAGACTCCACGCGCTCATAAATACAATGAACAAACGGGTCGTGCATACGGCACTCCACTGGGTTTGGTTGCCGACGGTTTCTATGATGTAGACGATTTCAATGCTGATGGTACACTCAAAGCAGAGCTTCCCACCCCAATGTTCGGTAACGTACAACCTGGTGACATTAAGTACAAGGATCTCGACAACAACGGTATCGTTGATACAGATGACGAAACAGCTATCGGGAACTCGATCTATCCAAAATGGACTTACAGTTTCGGTGCTACAATTCGCTACAAGAGTTTTGACCTGGGCTTCCTGTTCCAAGGAGCAGCAGGCGCAGACTTCAACCTGCTTGACAACTGGAATCAAACTGTTGCTTTCGTAAACAATGGCAACGCATATGACATAGCACGCGGCGCATGGGCATACTTCCCCGAACAGGGTATCGATACCCGTGCATCAGCTACCTATCCTCGTCTGACGACTGAAAGCAATGACAATAACTTCCGCGCCAGCACATTCTGGATGCGCAGCCTCAACTATCTGAAGCTCCGCAACGTAGAACTGGGCTATACTTTCACCCCCAAAGGGCCTAACCCGGGCATCGACGGTCTCCGAATCTATCTCAGCGCAGTGAACCCATTTGTGTTCAGCAAACTGTACAAAGATTTCGATCTGGATCCGGAAGCTCCTTACGGAGGCTACCCCGCAATACGTTCCTACAATATCGGCGTATCATTAACTTTCTAACATCAAAAAGCATTGACTATGAATTACAAAAATATTTATAGAACGGTTTTTGTCGGTGCAGCCCTTTGCATGGCGACCGGATGCGAAAGCTACCTGGATACCAGCCTCGATACCTATCAGACAGATGAAACGATAGCTACCAACCGAGGCACGATCTGGTCATTTGCCAACGCATTCTACGCTCCGATGGGAAATGGATTCAGCATGTTGGACGACAACCTGTTCGCTCCGGCATCCGATGAAGCCATGGCAACCTCTGCATCGTCCAATGCCTCCTATTTCAACAAAGGGGCTATCACGCCAGCAACGAATCCCATATCCAATTTATACAAAAACTATTATGAGGGTATCCGTGCTGCCAACTACTTCTTGGATTATGTAAAAGACGGAAAAGGCGAAGCATTATTAGCACTGAACCGCGATACGGTTTCAGGTCGTCCCGACTATCTGAAAGACCTTGCATCACTCAACTGGTATAAAGCAGAAGCACATATTGCTAAAGCCTACTACTACACAGAGTTGCTTAAGATGTATGGTGGTGTGCCTATCGTAGAAGAGACCTACGAACAAGTGGGAAATAAGATGATAGCTCGTTCATCGTACGATGATGTTGTAGATTATATCGTTAATGAGATCGATACTTACAAAGATCAATTAGCAGTAAACTGGGATGACTTCTCCGATCGTGAAGGACGTTTCACATTGGGAGCTGCATTAGCAATCAAAGCTCGTGCTCTTCTCTACGCAGCTAGCCCGCTCAACAATCCTACGAATGACGTAGAAAAGTGGAAAAAGGCAGCCGAAGCAGCTAAGGACATCATCGACAATCCTGATCTCGGTTACTCGTTGGCTTCCGACTATGGTAACTACTTCTTAAACGACACGCCGCTTTCCTCATCGGAGACCATTATCGCTGTTCGTCGTGGAGCAAGTAACTCCTTGGAATCTAAAAACTACCCGATTGCCACTCCGGGAGGAGCCAGTGGTGTAACCCCGTCTCATAACCTCGTATCTGCATATGAGTATATCGGAGCTCAAGATCCGGACGATCCCTACCTTAACCGTGATCCCCGTTTGAAAGCTACTATCGTAACGAATGGTAGCAATTGGAATGGTTATACTATGGCTCAAGCTCCCGGCGAACGTTTTGATATGAATGCAGCCAACGCTAGCCGTACGGGATACTATCTGAAGAAATTCTTGGTGGATAACTTGAACCTAATACAAGGCCAGAATGCTCGTCACCACTGGATTGCTTACCGTTATGCAGAGGTGCTTCTCAACTATGCAGAAGCCATGAACCAAGCATACGGTCCGGATGATAACAATGGCTACAGCCTGACAGCCCGCGAAGCGCTTCAGTTAGTCCGTGATCGTGCCAGCACGAGTCTGCCGGCAGTTGTGACAACGGATAGGGATGAGTTCAATGAGGCAGTAAAACACGAACGTCGGATTGAATTGGCATTCGAAGATCACCGTTATTGGGATCTGCTCCGTTGGAAAGACGCCATGACAGTTCTGAACGAACCTATCCAAGGTGTGAAGATCACAAAAACCGGAGGGAAATACAACTACGAAACTGTAACGGTCGGTACACGTAAATTCCTTGAAAGGAACTATCGGATGCCGTTCTCTCGTGGTGAAATTGCCAACTCAAATGATGTTCTCGTACAAAACGAAGGTTACTAACAGTTTGAATCATTAATACCGATTTTAGCATATGAAAAACAAAGCAATATTAGTGCTGGCTCTCCTATTTGGAATGTTTGCCTTTACAGGTTGTACAGAAGGAGATGGAGAGAAGGATTACGGATATGCGTATATCTATATGCCTCAGGCAACGGTAGACGGCGGTCTCACAAACCAATATCCCGTACCTTCGGGCGGCGGAGAATACTCCTACAATTTCAAAGTAGAAAATGGTAAGTTAAATATCATTCTAGGTGTACTGCGAGCCGGGAAGTTTGAGAAAAACGAAAGTTTCAGCGTATCTGTAGCGGCCGATGAAACAAAAACACAGGCTGCTATCACTAATGGTAGTGTCAGCAACGCTGTTGCCATGCCGAGTACGATTTACACACTTCCGACAGAGGTGACCGTTCCTTCAGGCAAAAGCAGCGAAGCATTCTATCTGGCTGTAGATGTTGCCTCTATCAAAGGTACAACTGAATATTCAGGTAAAAAGCTTATTCTTGAAGTAGGTATTAGTAACCCTACTCGTTATGAGCTTGCATCTACGAATACCAGCGTATTGGTCGTCCTTGATGTAGACGCTATCCAACAGTATCTATAATCTAAATTTATTCCGGGTGAAGCGCTCAGAAAGGAGCGTTTTACCCGGAATAATTATACCGTGCGGTCCGGCCCGTTACGGAATCGATATCTAAAACTCAAAATAGAACTATGAAAAAATTGTGTTTAATGCTTTCTGCCATTCTCATGGCAGTGGGTGTCCACGCACAAATCAACAGCGTGAAACTACTTACCGAGCAACCGGGACTGTATGAGAGGATGGACTTTACCATCAACCTGACTGGCAAATGGGATAACCCATATCTACAAGAAGAAGTTGCTTTGGATATGTACCTAACCGCACCCTCTGGCAAACAATTAGTGGTTCCCTGTTACTTTGAATCGGGTAAAAGTGGCGAGGCTTCCGTATGGAAAGCACGATTTACTCCCCAAGAAACCGGAAAATATACCTACTATTTCCAATTAAAAGAGAATGGTAACGTATCTTCAAAATCGGACGTTCAGGAATTCACAGCAAAAGCAACCGACAAAAAAGGTTTCCTGCATACGAATGATATGTGGACACTGAAATTCGATAATGGCGAGGTATTCCGCGGTATCGGCGAGAACATCTGCTGGGAATCGAGAACCGTCGACGACTCGAAATATTTCAGAGCCCTGCATGAGAACCACGAAAAGTACAATTATCCCTACATGTTACCCTTGTTTGCTAAAAACGGAGGGAATTTTGTCCGGATGTGGATGTCCTCGTGGAACTTTCCGATTGACCGTCAGCGCGACTTCAATAACCCACGTTATTCCATTTCGGACGAATATATGAACCCAAGTGTCGTTGCACGACTCGACATGACGGTAGAACTGGCCGAAGATTTGGGTATCTACATCATGCTTTGCATGGGAGAGGGGAACCAACCTGCCAACCATAACTTCTTCATTGGCGACGAAGCAAAAACACGCTATAAAAACCGTCTGCGTTACATCGTAGCCCGTTGGGGATATAGCCCGAACATCGGTATGTGGGAGTTCTTCAATGAGATTGACAATGTTCAACACAGAGCACCAAACGGTCCAATTCCTGCTAAAGATATCGTGAATTGGCATGCCGAGATGAGCAAATATCTCAAAGAACTCGACCCCTATGGTCATATCCGTACTACCAGTATTTCACACCGTGACGTAGAAGGTCTGAACTCCGTTGCAGATTTGGACATCAATCAGAAACATATTTACAACCGCACTTCGGCCATTCCTTCTGAGATTCTTCGCTACGAGAAACAATTCGGAAAACCTTACATCATCGGTGAGTTCGGTTATGAGTGGGATTGGTCGAAGAATTTCGACGATTTCGCCGATGGCATGGATACCGATTTCA
The DNA here is from genome assembly GCA_944326815.1 of uncultured Rikenellaceae bacterium. Taxonomy (GTDB): domain Bacteria; phylum Bacteroidota; class Bacteroidia; order Bacteroidales; family Rikenellaceae; genus CALYBN01. The sequence continues at coordinate 56,456 of CALVFI010000001.1, forward strand.
AACGCGGTCTGTGGTATGGTCTTTTCTCTCCCACTCCAGTAACTCCGATGAGTTGGTGGTGGGAATATTTCGAAAACCGCAACATGATGCCTTATTTCAACGGTGTACGACAGATGAGCGACCGTATGCTCGCCGCAGGTAAAGGCAGCTTCAACAGTCTCGAAGCTACGGCAGGCAAAGCTCAGGCATTCAGTGTACAGTGCGGCGACGAGGTATACGCCTATCTTTTCAACGACACGAACGAAGCGGTAACTGAAACACTCTCAATCACGCTCAAAGGCGGCAACTACCAGGTAGAGTATTTCAACCCCGTCACTTGCGAATATACCGAGGCCGGAAAAGTCTCCGCAAAAAAAGGCATTCAGGTCGAAGAGATCAAGCTTGCACCGAAAGCGGAAGCCGTACTCGTATTCACCCCCGTCAAGAAGTAAAGGCATCACAACAATCCTGCCGAGTTAGGTAGCATAAAAGTTGTATCGGCCGCTGTCTCTTAGGGGGATAGGCGGCCGATCAATTTTTCATACCGATCGGTACAGTATCTGTAATACCACCTAAACACATTTTATATGAAAGCAAAAAACCTATTAATGACCGCGTCGCTCTCCCTGTTGGCTGCCAGTATGGCCGTAGGACAGCAAACGCCCATTGCCAAATCACTACTGCCGACCAATTTCGGTCTGACGGTACCGCAGGATTCGTCCGTACTTCCCAAATCGACAGTTCCCGTCGTAATGCCGGAACGTAAGGCCAAACGTCCTGCAATCACGAAACTGAATCCGGCCGGCGAACAGACCTGGAAAATCGAGGGCGGCTGGGAAATGACCGACGCCCACCAAGTAACAGCCTCTCAAGGATGGATGTTCGATAATGACTACAATACCGATCAATGGTACAACGCTACCGTTCCAGGGACGGTACTCACGACTCTGGTGAACGAAGGAGTCTATCCCGATCCCTATTACGGACTGAATAACCTGGCCATTCCGGAAACGCTCTGCCGTCAGGATTGGTGGTACCGCACGGAATTCTCCTTGCCCGCAGATGCCTCCGGTAAGAAGGTATGGCTCCTGTTCAACGGAATCAACTACCGCGCAGACGTTTGGCTGAACGGCAAACTGCTCGGCAATATTGCCGGAGCGTTCACCCGGGGTGAATTTGAATTGGACAATGTAAAACCGGAAGGCAACATCCTTGCCGTACACATCTATCCTCCCTACAATCCCGGTATTCCGCATGAACAGTCCAAACTGGCCGGACGTGGACCGAACGGAGGTCAGCTCTGCCTTGATGGCCCGACGTTTATCAGTTCGGAGGGATGGGACTGGATCCCGGGAATCCGTGACCGTAACATCGGTATCTGGCAGGACGTACTCTTGCGATACACCGAAAACGTATCGCTGGTCGATCCTCAAATCATCACCGATCTGCCGCTGCCTGACACCACATCGGCCAATGTAACGGTACGCGCCATGTTGACCAACAACGGTTCCAAGGCAGAGAAGGTGACCGTTAAAGGTGAAATCGGCGACATCACCTTCAATAAAGAGGTTACCGTAGCTCCCGGTAAATCGACCAAAGTGGAATTTACCCCCGCAGAATTTCCGCAACTCAATATGCAGAACCCGCTGCTGTGGTGGCCTAATGGATATGGTCCTCAGAACCTTTATACACTGAAGCTGACCGCTGTGTCGGCTGATGGCGGTGTTTCCGATACTTATACCACACGTTTTGGTGTACGTGAACTCTCTTACGAAATGACCATTGACTCCCCGGGTCAGAGAGACCGCCGCGTGGAGTTCAATCCAATCTATGCACTGAAATCCGGCAAGCCGATCTTCGATAACCTCAGACGCCGTCAAACGACCGATGGAGTAACGATCGCCTGCTTGCGCGAAGGTGTTGATCCCTCTCTGGTAACAGATATTGCCGATAAAGATATGGATCCCTATCTGGTCATTAAAGTGAACGGCGAGCGCATCTTCTGCAAAGGAGGTAACTGGGGTATGGACGACGGTATGAAACGTGTTTCCCGCGAGCGTCTGGAGCCTTACTTCCGTCTCCACAAGGAAGCCAACTTCACTATGGTTCGTAACTGGACCGGAGAAAGCACCGAAGAGCTGTTCTACGAACTGTGCGATGAATACGGTATGCTCGTATGGAACGACTTCTGGCTCACGACCGAAGGTTCCGGACTGAACGCAAACGACGAAAACCTGTTTGTAGACAACGCTACGGAAACTATCAAACGGTTCCGTAACCACCCGTCGATTGCCATCTGGGGCCCGCGTAACGAAGGTTATGCCGTAGCCTCTCTGGAGGAACGTCTCGCAGAGTTGGTGGCCAAAGAGGACGGTACCCGTTTCTATCAGGCCAACTCCCGGTATATGAACCTCAAACCGAGTGGCCCATGGCACTACTACAAAGATGCAGCCAACTACTATCGTCACGATGCCAAAGGTTTCAATACAGAATTAGGTTCGCCTTCCGTACCTACGGCCGAGTCAATGCGTAAGATGATGCCCGAAGCCGATCAATGGCCAATCAGCGATACGTGGTATTACCACGACCTGCATTTCGGTCTGGTAGACTATGTTAATGCTGTCGATTCACTCTACGGCAAAGCAACCAGTCTCGACGATTTCTGCCGCAAGGTTCAGATGATCAACTACGACAGCTATCGTGCAATGTTCGAATCATGGAACAGCAAACTGTGGAACAATACCTCGGGCGTACTGTTGTGGATGAGCCACCCGGCATGGCCCAGCGTTGAATGGCAAGTTTATTCGTGGGATTATGAGACCTTCGGATCGTTCTTCGGTAGTATGAAAGCCTGTGAACCCGTACATATCCAGATGAACCTGGACAACAACGTCGTTGCTATCATCAACAACAACCGGACCGATTTGGGTAAGGTGAAGGCTACGTTGATCTGCTACACTCCGGAAGGAAAACAACTGATGAAAAAAGAGCAAACCATCGATAACGTTGCTGCCAACAGTCTGAAGAATGCCTTTACTGCTGACCTGTCGAATATGCAGGGAGTCTACCTGGCTCGTGTCATCCTGACCGATGCCAAAGGGAAGGTCCTCTCCACGAACGACTACTGGAAAGCAGCCAAAGGCACGAAGAACTTCTTCGCGCTCAACGACCTGCCTGCTACCGACGTAAAAGCCAAACTGAAAAAGGTGAGCGGCGACGAGGAAAAGAAGATCACTTTCGAGGTGTCGAATCCGACACGCAGCACTGCCGTAGGAGTGAAACTCAACCTGCGGAATACCGACGGCGAGATCATTCTGCCGGCATACTTCTCCGACGGCTACTTCAACCTGTTGCCGGGCGAGAAGAAAGAGATAACGGTAGCATATAGCGGTGAAGGCCCCGTAACGGTAACAACCGACGGTTACAACATCAAACCGCTCACGATCCTTACTGTAAACAAATAATAAATAAATAAGAGATGAAAAATCTCCCAATCCTGGCTATCGCCGCACTCCTCGCAGGGTGCGGCGGTCAAGCCAGTCAGCAAAATCAAAAAGCAGAGCAACAAATACCGTTTGCACCCGTAACCGGGGGTACAGTGTATGTCACGGCTCAAGGGACGGACCTGCGTCTGACGCCCAACGGAGAGCTGACATTCACGGCATTTGATCAACCGATGGAGGCTCAACCGTTTGTCTTTGTCGATCCGAATGTCACCTTCCAAACGATGACAGGAATCGGCGGAGCCATTACGGATGCCGCAGCGGAGACCTTCGCCAAGATGTCACCTGAAACTCAGCAGGAGTTGTTGACCGCCTATTACGATCCTGAAAAAGGAATCGGTTACAATATGGCTCGTACAACCATCGCCAGTTCCGATTTCGGAAGCGATACGTACAGCTATATTCAGGAGGGAGATACCACGCTCTCGACATTCAGTCTGGCACACGACGAAATGTACCGTCTACCGTTGTTGAGAGAGGTCGTAAAATGCTCTGGCGATTCCATGTTGGTCATCGCGACCCCTTGGAGTCCCCCCGCATGGATGAAGTCAAACAACAACATGTTGCGCGGCGGCACCCTGCTTGACCCCTACAAACAAGTATGGGCCAACCATTTCGTGAAGTTTATCGAGGCATACGAAGCTGCAGGCATCCCTATCTGGGCCATTTCGTCTCAGAATGAGACCATGGCTGTGCAGACGTGGGAATCTTGTGTATACACTGCCCAGGAAGAGCGCGATTTCATTCGCGACTACCTCGGTCCGACGCTTGAGAAAAGCCCTTATAAAGATGTAAAACTGTTGGCCTGGGATCACAATCGCGACCTGATCTTCCAACGTGCAGCGACCATCATGGCCGATCCCGAAGCCGCCAAGTATGTCTGGGGATTTGCATTCCACTGGTACGAACCGTGGACCGGCGGCGATATGCAATTCAACAATCTCCGCATGGTCAAAGAGGCTTTCCCCGACAAACAGTTGCTCTTTACCGAGGGATGCGTCGAGAAATTCGATCTTAAACGCATCGATGACTGGACGCTCGGAGAACGCTACGGCTATTCGATGCTCAACGATTTCAACTGCGGCACCGTAGCCTGGACCGATTGGAACATTCTGCTCGATGAACAGGGAGGGCCCAATCATGTAGGCAACTACTGCTTCGCTCCGGTACATTTCAATACGCAAACTGGAGAATTGATCTACACGAACAGTTACTACTACATCGGACACTTCTCGAAGTTTATCCAACGAGGTGCAAAACGCATCGGGGTCTCCTCGTCGCGTTATGCATTGCAGGCTACCGGATTCCTGAATCCGGACGGCACGATCGTACTGATGATGCTGAACCGCAGCGACGATCAGATCGATTTCAAGTTAGGTATTCAGGAGAAGGCGGCCGATATGGTCAGCCTACCCCACTCGATTATGACTGTCGTTCTTAAATAGCAGTTCCGATGTGTAAGTTAATCACTATGTTAACGGCTACACTAGCGGCACTCTTTATGAGTGCCGCTAGTATTCAGGCCGCCAATCCCCAACCAAAGATCCTGGTACTTACAGAACGCGGAGGCCAACACGAGAGTTTTGCCTCTACGGCCCTCGAATGGTTGGACGAATTCTGTCAGGAGCACGACTACCAGATGACGGTTATTAACACTCCTCAGCCAATCGACTCCGCCTATTTGTCCCAATACGCGCTATTCATCCAACTCGATTTTCCCCCCTATACCTGGAGCGACACCGCAAAGAAAGCCTTCGAGGCGTCGATCGACGAGGGACGATTGGGCTGGGTGGGATTCCATCATGCAACACTACTGGGAGATTTCGATGGTTGGGAAATGTGGGAGTGGTTCTCGGACTTCATGGGTGGTATCCGTTTTAAAAACTACATTGCAGAGACAGCCGCAGGGACCATACATGTGGAGAGGTCGGATCATCCGGTAATGGTAGGAGTGAGCGACTCGTTCGTGCTGCCAGACGACGAATGGTATACCTATGACCGCAATCCCCGTCCGAACGTAACCGTATTGGCTACGGTGGATGAGGAGAGTTATATACCCGCCTCAGACGTACGGATGGGCGATCACCCCGTAGTCTGGGTCAACGAGTCAAAAAAAGCCAGAAATGTCTATTTCCTCTTCGGACATGCCGGTACTCTGTTCGACAGCCAGGATTTCCGCCGAATGTTCGCCAATGCCATTCTATGGGCCATTGGTCAATAGTTTTTTTTCTATCGCAAAAACCTTCATTACCATTCCCTTTTATCCGCCTAAAACAGTATCTTTGAATAGATAGATATACCGTTTGAAATAACCTAAACTATGAAACTTTATAAACTACTCTTACTGCTTCCGGCACTCTTTCTACTGACCGGAGTTCAGGCTCAGTTTCCCCGCTTTCGGGCACTGGCCTTTTATAGCGAAAACGTAGAGGGCGACCACGTACTCTTCGCCCATGATGCCAAAGCCTTCTTCGACGAGCTGAACAGCGGTGAAGGTCTCGAATTCGATTTTACGACCAACATGGATGACCTGAACGACGAAAAACTCAAGAACTATGATGTCATTCTCATGCTGAACGATCAACCCCACACGCAGGCACAACGCGAAGCATTCCAACGTTATATGGAAAACGGCGGGGGATGGGTAGGCTTCCATGTGGCTGCCTATAACGACCGAAATACCAACTGGCCCTGGTTTCTCGAATTCCTGGGCGGAGGTGTTTTCTGGCGCAACAACTGGCCGGCAGCCCCGGCAAAACTGATTGTAGAGGGCCCTGCTCATCCGGTTACCCGCGGGCTACCGGAGACATTCGTCTCTCCGCATAACGAATGGTATCAGTGGAAGCCGTCACCACGGGAACGGAAGAACATCCGGGTATTCGTATCGCTCTCTCCGGAAAATTATCCCCTCGGATACAAGGATATTCTGCCCGATGGCGATCTGCCGGTCGTATGGACAAATACCGACTATCGCATGATCTATCTGAACATGGGACATGGCGGACGCATTTTCAGCGATGCTACGCAAAACTATCTCATTCTGAATGCTCTGCGCTGGGTAGTCTCCACAGATAAAAAAGGAAATCCCTTTGAAAAATAACCTATACCTACATGCCATGAAAATAACACGTTTCATCGTTGCCGCAGCAGTCTCGGCAACTCTTGCAGCAGCTTTTTCAGCTTGCGATTCCCGGTCGCAGAAATCATCGGCCGAAGGCAATGAGAAGGTCGTTGTCGCCTATGTCACCTCTTGGACCCAGATCATGCCCGATCCCAATTTCGTCACCCATATCAACTATGCATTCGGGCATGTGAATGAAACCTTCAACGGGGTCAAGATTGATAATGAGGCTCGTCTAAAGCAAATCTCGGATCTCAAAAAAGAGTATCCCGACCTCAAGGTAATGCTTTCGATCGGCGGATGGGGTAGCGGTCGTTTCAGTGAAATGGTTGCCGACCCTGAATTACGCGGCGCTTTTGCAAAAGACTGCAAACGAGTGGTGAAAGAGTACGGACTGGACGGTATCGACATCGACTGGGAATATCCTACCAACGGTTCCGCCGGTATCTCCTACTCTCCGGACGATACCGAAAATTATACCCTTATGATGCGCGACATCCACGAACAGATCGGTAAAGACAAGTTGCTTACACTGGCCTCTTCGGCTACCGGACAATACATCGACTTTCCGGCGATCATGCCCTACGTCGATTTCGTCAATATCATGACCTATGATATGGCCGGAGCACCCAAACATCATTCTGCCCTGTATCGTTCGGAAATGACAGGAGGGTTATCCTGCGAAGAAGCCGTAGAGAACCATGTCAAGGCAGGAGTTCCCATTTCCAAACTGGTATTAGGCATTCCTTTCTACGGACATGGGTGTAAAGAGATCTCCAATTTCATCGATTACAACAAACTGATCCAACTGGAGAACTACACCATGGCTTGGGACTCGGTAGCCATGGCTCCCTATCTGATCAATCCCGAAGGAGAGGTCGTATGTAACTACGACGATCCGCGGTCCATTGCCCTGAAATGTACCTATGTGCATGAAAATGGAATGAAAGGCGGAATGTATTGGGAATATGCTGGGGACGATGAGCAGGGCACCCTGCGTCAAGCCGTATATAACGGAATCATGCAGAAATAGCCCAAGAATTGTTTGTTTTAAAAAATATCCTCCGAAGTTTCGGAGGATATTTTTTTAAGTCCATATGGCATAAGAAAAAGCGGGAAGCTTAAGCCTCCCGCCCCCTCTTCACTAACCAATAATAAACCAACCTCACCTCAATTTAATCAATTAGTGAAATAATTTCCATACACATGCGGCTGTTATGGTAAGGACATTTCCAGAAGCCGGCTTTATCTTCGCGTTTGTTTTTCGTACCGTCCGGCATCTCGCTCCAGAACCATTCACCACCCACACGATCCACAATGTGATTCTTAATATATTCCCAAGTCTTCAAAGCCTCGCCAAGAGCCTCTTTCTGACCATAGAACTTATACTGATAGAACAGACCGATGACTGTTTCTGCCTGCACCCACCAATGACGCTCGCAATCGAGTCGCCCATCCGGATGATGTTCATAGATCAGGCTTCCATCAGGCTGATAACCCTCCAAGGCCGCCTTTACAATATGACGACAATGGGCCATCGTCTTTTCGATCAAGGCCGGATCGCCGACCTCGTGAGCAGCCTCCAGCAAGAGCCAGGTAGCTTCGATATCATGTCCGTAAGAGAAAGCACCCTTGCTTTTCTCATTCCACTTCTCGTCGAAAAACAGCCCCAGATGATGCGTCTCGGGAGACTCCATCCGATCCAGGAAGAGATTGACCAGATTCACAATGCGATCGCGTAAAAGATCGTCTTTCCATACACGATAGAGATTCGTATAAGGTTCGAGAATATGCAGATGCGTATTCATCGTCTTTTTCTCATTGGCATCCTTGGCACTCAAACGCATATCACCGATCTCCTGCCAGTCGCGAGTCTGAGCCTCGAAATAGCCATTGTCCACGGGATCGAACGAATGCTCCTCAATCGAACGGAACAAACGCACAGCATAATCCAACGCTTCCTGATCTCCCGTAGCCCGGGCATATTCGCTCAAACCATAGATGGCAAAACCGAGCGCATAGAACTGTTTCTTTGTATCCAGAGGCTTTCCGTCTGCATCAAGCGACCAATAAACGCCACCGTAGGTCTCATCATAAAAATGATCGATCACATAACGTTTGGCCCGGGTAGCCATATCGAGATACTCTTTACGTCCAAGTACCCGATAAGCGGCTGCAAAGGTCCACAAGATACGTCCGTGCATGATTGCTCCTTTCGGTGCATCAGGCACCAACACACCCTCACCGGTAATCTGCCCGTAAAAACCGCCTCTTGCAGTATCGGGCATCCGCTCTATCCAAAACGGAAGGATATGATCGGTCAACTCGTCGGTGAGTTCTTTTTTCCACTCCTGCAACGTTTCCATATCTTTATGCTTTTTCTTCAACACGTCTTGCCTGGAGCTCTTCGGTAATCTTCTTCACCCGTCGCTCGCTCAGAGGATAGAAACTGATGAATATCACAGAGAGAGCCGTTCCGATAGCCGGCAGATAACTCAACATCATACGAATACCGTGAATGGCCTCATCTCCCTGTACAGCATTGGCCTCGAAGCCATAATAACCGAGCAACCAGCCTGTCACAGCACCTCCCAGCGTCCAGCCCAACTTTTGGGACATCGACGAAGAAGAGAAGATCAGACCCGTAGCACGACGACCGGTTTTCCACTCCGAGTAATCCGCAATGTCGGCATACATCGACCACAGAAGCGGGAAAATACTACCGGCACAGATACTGATCAGAGCCTGGAATACGAAGATCCAAACTAACTGATCGGCCGAGAAACCATAGAAGATAATACTCAACACCGTAGCTACTGCCATCGAGATGACGTAAGTCGCTTTCTTTCCGATTTTATTTGCCACGGGAGCAGCCAATGCTACACCAAGCATATTGGCAGCCTGACCCACAATCAGATACAACGAAGACCAGGTCATCATCCAGCCTAACGGCGTAGTAGTCTCGGATTGTGTGACATAATATTTGAAATAGTAGATCGTTGCACCGTCTCGAATCGAGTTGAAGATCAACGCGGCTATACCTGCACCAAGCAAAATCCACCACGGATAATTCTTGCAAAGGTCCTTCAAATCCTCCCATACAGAACTTTTCTCCTTACTGATCTGTGTAATACGCTCTTTGGTCCCTTTGAAACAAAGGAAGAAGAGAATGGCGCAAAGCGTACCGATCACCGCGACCATGCAGACCCATCCACGGGCAGCCGAAGGCGTATCCCCGAGGTTGGTAAAGAAATTCACCAGTGGTTCAACCAACGCCAACGAGATAAAGCTTCCCAGATAAGCAAAGAACATACGATAGGAAGAAAGCGAAGTGCGCTCCTTCGGGTCTGCAGTCATCACACCAAGCAGCGAAGCATAAGGCACATTGACTGCCGAATAGACCATCATCATCAAGGTATAGGTGACATACGCATAAATCAACTTCCCGGTCGGAGAAAGATCAAAAACAGCAAAAGTCAACACGCCGATTATAGCAAAAGGAACAGCACCCCATAACAAATAGGGACGGAACTTACCCCAACGGCTATGAGTCCGATCGGAAATTACCCCGATCACAGGATCGATCACCGAGTCCCACGCACGGGTAATCAAAAACATCGTACCTGCTACAGCGGGAGCCAGCCCGAATACGTCCGTATAGAAGTACAGAAGATACATACCAAATATCTTCCAGAACATCGACGAGGACATATCGCCGAATCCATAAGCGACCTTTTCTCTAAAACGGATCATTTGTGCAGATTTTTATCGATCAATTTCTTCAATGTCTCAACAGAACCTCCGGTAGCCAATTTGTCCGCAGGAGTATTCATGCAGTAATCCACGAGACGGTCAATGGTCGAGGTTGCCACATGCATACGGGTATCGCTCGATGCATAGTAAATATACACCGTACCATCCGGATCGGCGATCCAGCCATTGGTAAAGAGTACATTGCTTACATCGCCAACACGTTCTTCATCCACCGGTGCCATAAAAAATCCTCCTGGTTCAGCCAGCGGAACCCACGGACGTTCCAGTTCAGTCATATACATATAGAGCACATAACGCAAACCCGCAGCGCAACCCCGGACACCATGAGCCAGATGCAGCCATCCTTTCGGCGTTTTGATAGGATGCGGGCCCTCGCCATTTTTCAACTCCTTGATGGTATGATAATAACGAAGATTGATAATCTTCTCCTCTTTCACCTCGGCATGGGTAATATCGTCGATCAATGCCCATCCGATACCGCCACCGTTACCGGCATCGATAAATCCGTCCTGCGGACGCGTATAAAAGGCATATTTGCCATCTACGAACTCAGGGTGCAAGACCACGTTACGCTGCTGGCTCTCCGATTTCAGATCGGGAAGACGCTCCCAGTTCACCAGGTCTTTCGTGCGAGCAATACCTGCCGAAGCTACAGCTGAAGAGAGGTCGCCTGCCGGAGCGTTCGGATCTTTGCGTTCCACGCAGAAAACACCATAAATCCATCCATCCTCATGCGCCGTCAAACGCATATCATACACGTTGGTTGCCGGTTCACCCCATTCGGGCATCGTAATAGGATAGTCCCAGAAGCGGAAATTATCGATTCCGTTCGGGCTCTCTGCCACAGCAAAGAACGACTTGCGGTCATTACCTTCCGTGCGGACCACCAGTACATACTTATCGCCCCATTTAATAGCTCCTGAATTGAGTGTAGCATTCACACCGATACGTTCCATCAGATAGGGATTTGTCTCCGGATCGAGATCATAACGCCAAAACAGAGGAGTATGTTCCGCCGTCACGATAGGATACTTATATCGTCTGTAAATACCGTTGTCTGCCTCCACAGGGCTGTTCTTCCTCGTAATCAATGCCTCGTGAGCATCCGACAACTTTTTGAGTCTGTCTTGAAAATTAGTCATGAATCTATTTTTTTAATTGAATCATATCGTTTGCAAAAATGGTCTGCGGCATTTCATAAAATTTCACGAAATCTTCCGCTGAAACCTGCCCTGCATAAGGACCATAAAAATGATTTTCTTTCGTCTTGCTGTAAGCGTTTCTCCATACGAGTGCATACGCCACCGGATAATCTTTCACTGCAGGTACCAGAACCTCTGTCCACCAATTGGCCATAGGCACCGTCTCGGCACCGGTCTCCGTCACCGCGATGACCTTACCGCGAGCTGCAGCCCATCCACTCATATCGCTCAATGCCTGTCCCAGATTCTTCACGAATGTCTCGGCCTGTTCTGCGCCTCCGCCATGGTAATTATCCACGCCGAGGATATCGATCCACTCATCGCCCGGATAACGTTCCATATAGTTCATCAAGCCGCCACTGGGCGAATAGGCCGTCACCATCTCAGTAACACCCTTTTCGCGAAGACGCTCGATCGTCATACGCCACAAAGCCTTATATTCATCGGTCGAGCAGAGCCGCTCTCCCCACCAGAACCAACTCCCCGTATGTTCATGCCAGGGACGGAAGATAACGGGAATCTGTTTCCCGTCTTCCGAGGTCAAAGAGGTCATGAAAGCAGCCACACGGTCGAGCCACCCCAGGAACTTTTCATGCTGGCTACCGCCCGGCAATACGGCACGCACCACCGTATCGCAAGTCACATCCCAGGAATCGCCTCCCGTCACAGGATTATTCAGATGCCAACTCAACGTAACGATACCTCCCCGTTTGTTCTGGGCAATAATCTCATTGCGCATCCGATCAAAAGGAACACCGTCAAGATTCCGAGCCGAATCCAACTCGATATGACCCAAATCGCAACCCAGCACAGCCGGATAATCTCCACAAACATCCTTTACATCGCTGCGATCGGCATCTCCCGTCCACGTGAATCCATAAAACGGAAAATCCTGCTGTCCGAAAAGGAACTCCCCATTATTAGCTGCTTTGTTTAACAAACTAAGTAAGCCATATTTGGTTTGTTCTCCGGGTTTTGCCGCTTTGACCTTCAGAATCTCTGCAAGATTTTGGTTTGTGTTCTTAATCAATGCGAGCGTACTGCTATCGACCACAAATACCGAATTCAGACCTTGCTCTTCCTGCGCCGGGTCTCCGCAATAATCGTCGCCCACCTGCCAATTCGTATGGGTTCCGGCAGGAACAGCGTAACCACCCCAGCCCCAGAAATTACATCCGGCAAGCAAACCACCTTTCGCTGCACTCTCCTGCAACTGTTCAAAAATCGAAGTATAATAGGTATCACGTGCAGTAGTCGGACTACCGGGCGTAAAGACGAAACCGTCACGCGGATAACCAAACTCCTCGATCACCACCGGTTTGCCCAGTTCCTTTGCCAGAGCCACATGACGGTCAATGTAATCTTTGGCATTCGCCACCGCCACAGGAGCCTTTTCTACGACGCTATCTTTCGTAATCCAACGCCAGTTATAAGGCCAAATATGAATATTGGTATAATCCACCTCCGGGTAAGCATGGATACGTTTCCAAAGCTGAATATCTCCTTCGCAGCCCACTTCGCCCTCACTACCGGTCGACACCATATGGTTGGGATCAAGCGACTTGATCAGACGTGCAGTCTCCCCGATCCACTCGGCAAACACCTCTTTATTGGCATCCGAGAAAGCACGGGGTTCATTGGCAATCTGCCACGAGAAAATAGCGGGATCCTCCGAATAGGGTTTACCCGTATAACGATTCGTACGGCTGACAATATTCTTCACATGATTGAAGAACATGATCTTGCAACTGTCCTGGCTATCTACGGAGTGGTACTGAGTAACATATTCGATGAATGTATTCCATCCTTTTTCACCGGGAACGGGATAATCACCGCGACCACTCCACTCCAAGTATTGGGAATAACCACCACTCCACTCCCAGGCATTGGTTAGGAAAAGCACCGCATACATATTGCGCTTGCCCAACTCAGCCATCAAATAATCGAGTCCATCAAGCATCCGATCATCATATTCACCCGGAGCTGTCTGAAGAATGGGTACAACTTTCGAAGAGACGCCATAATTACCCTCCGACCCTACAAGAATGCGCAGGTTATTGATACCCAAACTCTGCATATAATCGAGCTCTTTCGCCAACCGCTCCCGATCGCCGCCTTCGGCAGTCGAAGCAAGTATAGAACCATACCAGAAATTGGTACCAACAAAATAGTACGGAGTATTTTCCCCAATGACAAACTGCCCATTTTCTACGCGGGCAAATTTCACGTCAGATTGTTTGGGTCCGCAGCCACAAACAAACGCCAACAGCAATAACGTCAGCAGATTCAAGTTTAGGTAGCGTTTCATAAAAAAGGTTAGTTTTAGTTATACAAAGATAAGAAGTACCCCTACAAAATAATAGTATTATTTTAACATATAATGATACTTTTATTGACCACAAGATGCCTCAAAAAGCAGAAAACAGCCTGTTTCGTTTAGATAATTCTTATACTATTCCGTAGATCTTTGTTTGTCCATTTCATGTAACAGACAATAAGAATCACTTCGCAACTTTTTGAATGCCATTGTTTATCTGATTTCCTTGTGCTTTTGTCCACATAATCCCCTTCTCCAACACCTGATGCTTCCTAAATAACTTGTAAGTCGATTCTAACAGAATCTCTTAATTATGTGTTTTTTTATTTTTTAAAGAATTATTTATGGTTATTTTTATAATTTTTGACATATTTGCACTCACCTCACCCAAAGATATTCCTTCACCTGCTGACCTGTTTAATCTGGAGGAACTCACAGAGAAGGAAGTGTGTCCTTATTTAAAAAATTTAAAAACTCACGTATGAATAAATTCATGGGGAGCAATTTCATGCTGGATAATGATACGGCCATTGAATTGTACCATAATTATGCCGCCAAACAACCCATTATCGACTACCACTGCCATCTGGTACCGCAGATGATTGCCGAGAATTACCAATTTCGCAACCTGTCCGAGATATGGCTGGGAGGCGACCATTATAAATGGCGTGCCATGCGCGGAAATGGAGTCCCCGAAGCCTACATCACGGGCAAGGAGACATCGGACTATGAGAAATTCGAAAAATGGGCGGATACGTTGCAACATGCCATGCGCAATCCCCTGTATCACTGGACCCATCTGGAACTGTCGAGAATTTTTGGCGTCGACAAGGTGCTCAATCCCCATACCGCCCGGGAGATTTATGATGAATGTACGGCGATGCTTCAGACAGAAGAGTTCCGCGCCCAAGCAATCATGAAAAAATGTAATGTCGAAGTAGTCTGCACCACGGACGATCCGGTCGACACGTTGGCATACCACAAACAGATCAAGGAAAAGCCGTTCGGTGTCAAGGTGCTGCCCACCTGGCGTCCGGACAAGGCCATGGCCATCGAAAATCCAGCCAATTACAACGCTTATCTCACGAACCTCGAGGCTGCTGCAGACATGACGATCTCCAGTTACGGGGACTTGATAGCCGCTCTAAAAAAACGGCACGATTTCTTTGCCGAAATGGGTTGCAAACTCTCGGACCATGGGTTAGAAACCTTCTATGCTGAAGACTATACCGCAGACGACCTGCATCGGATTTTTGCCAAGGTACGTAGCGGCAAGGCCCCCTCACAGGAAGAGCTGCTCCAATTCCGCAGTGGACTGCTATTCGATTTGGCGGTGATGGATCATGAATCGAACTGGACCCAGCAATTCCATATCGGTCCTATTCGCAACAACAACACAAAGATGTTCAATCTCCTGGGGCCGGATACGGGATTCGACGGCATACACGATGTTCCATGCGCCGCTGCCGGATACAAGTTCTTCGACCGTCTCACCCAAGCCGACAGCCTGACCAAAACCATCCTCTACAACCTCAATCCCAAAGATACCGAAGTACTGGCTGTGATGGCCTATACATTCAACGACGGGAGCATCGCAGGGCAGATGCAGCTCGGTTCGGGATGGTGGTTCCTCGACCAGGAGGATGGCATGCGCAAACAGATCAACGCGTTGTCGGCCCTGGGACTATTGAGCCGATTCGTCGGAATGCTCACCGATTCACGAAGTTTTCTCTCCTACCCGCGTCACGAGTATTTCCGTCGCATTCTCTGCAACATCATCGGCGAAGATGTCGAACGCGGCAAGTTACCCAAAAGTGAAATGCCGTTCATCGGCCAGATGGTCGCAGATATTTCGTACGGGAATGCAAAAAAATTCTTCGAATTCTGACAATCCCGAACAGCGCCATGCCCGCTCAATACACATACCCCCAAAACAAAATACGATTAACCACCCTATAAATTCACGATTCAACCCTTACAATGAAAAAAGTAGTAACATTTGGAGAGATCATGTTGCGTCTCGCAACACCGGACTATTTGAGATTCTCTCAAGCCTCGGAATTCACCGCAACCTTCGGAGGAGGCGAGGCCAATGTGGCCGTATCGCTGGCCAATTACGGGATAGAGGCCAAATTCATCACCCGTATGCCGAAAAACGACATAGCCCAAAGTTGCCTCATGAACCTGCGTAAATATGGCGTGGACACCTCCGGCATCATCTTCGGAGGCGACCGGCTGGGCATCTATTTCCTCGAAACGGGAGCCGTAGCTCGTGCTAGCAAAGTGGTCTACGACCGGGCCCATTCGTCGATTGCCGAGATTCAACCGGGCATGATCGACTGGGAGAAAGAGTTTGCCGGAGCCGACTGGTTCCACTGGACAGGCATTACGCCCGCCCTGAGCCAAGGCGCCGCCGATGCTTGCCTGGAAGCCATCCGAGTTGCCAACAAAATGGGCGTCACGGTCTCCTGTGACCTCAACTATCGCAAAAATCTCTGGAAATATGGCAAGATGGCATCGGAAGTGATGCCGGCCCTGGTCGAAGGCTGCGACATCATTCTCGGCAACGAGGAGGACGCCGAGAAGGTCTTCGGTATCAAGCCCGAAGGCTTCGACGTAACGGCTACGAGCGGCAAAGTCAATGCTGCCGAGTTCGAATCGGTATGCAAACAGATGATGCAGAAATTCCCGAAAGCCAAAAAGGTTATCATCACGCTCCGAGGCTCCATCAACGCCAACCACAACACGTGGGGCGGTGTGCTATGGGACGGACAGAGGCTCTATGAATCACCCCGATACGACATCACGCACATCGTAGACCGCGTGGGCGGCGGAGACTCTTTCATGGGCGGTCTGATCTATGGTCTGCTCACCTATCCGGACAACGACCAGCAGGCGCTGAATTTCGCCGTAGCCGCATCGTGTCTGAAGCATACCATCTACGGAGACTTCAATCTGGTCACCGTCCAAGAGGTCGAGAACCTGTTGAAGGGAGACGGTTCAGGACGCGTAAGCAGATAAAACTTTCCACACCAGACACATTACCACCACAAAAAATATTGGATAAATATGGCAAAATTTTCAAAGATAGAGGTCCTTGCGGCTATGGCATCCACGGGCATGGTACCGGTATTTTATAATAAAGACGTGGAGATCGCCAAACAGGTGGTCAAAGCATGCTACGAAGGAGGCGTCAGGGCATTCGAATTCACCAACCGGGGTGATTTTGCCCAGGAGGTATTTGCCGAGCTGGTCAAATATGCCGCTACAGCGTGTCCGGAGATGATTCTCGGAGCAGGCTCGATCGTCGATGCAGGCACGGCATCGCTCTACATCCAACTGGGCGCCAACTTCATCGTAGGTCCGTTGTTCAATCCCGACATTGCGAAGGTTTGCAACCGCCGCCTCATCCCCTATACGCCGGGATGCGGTTCTGTCTCCGAAATCGGTTTTGCCCAGGAAGCCGGATGCGATCTGTGTAAGATATTCCCCGCGGGTAATGTGGGCGGGCCATCATTCGTAAAGAACATGAAGGCACCGATGCCTTGGTCGATGCTCATGGTGACGGGCGCCGTAGAGCCTACGGAAGAGAACCTCTCCGCATGGGTCAAAGCAGGAGTCACCTGCGTAGGAATGGGCTCCAAGCTATTCCCCAAAGAGATGATTGCGGCAGGGAACTGGCAGGGCATCACAGAACTATGCAAGAGTGCTCTGGCAATTATTGCCAAATACCGCGGTTAGCCTTCAACGTTCTCACATCAACAAGAACCACACCACCCCAATAACCTAAACCTAACGAACCTGATACTAATGAACAATCTGAATACCAAATTCGAGAAGATGACCAACTTCCGATGGGTCATCTGTGCGATGTTGTTTTTTGCCACGACAGTCAACTATCTCGACCGTCAGGTACTCTCGCTTCTCCAGCCCATGCTGGAAGAGATCTTCCACTGGACCGACAACGACTATGGCACCATTACAGCTATTTTCTCTCTGTTCTATGCGATTTCAATGCTGTTTGCCGGCCGCGTCATCGACTGGATGGGAACCAAGAAGGGCTATGCCTGGTCGATCGGGATATGGTCGTTCGGGGCAGCCCTGCACGCGATCTGCGGGATTGCGACAGAGCGCTGGGTCGGTCTTCCCGATACGGCAGCCTTACGTGCCGTAGCCGCAGGGACAGACCTTGCCGCCACGATCAGCATCGTGAGCGTGACCTTCTTCATCATCGCCCGATGCGTACTGGCACTGGGAGAGGCAGGAAACTTCCCCGCCGCCATCAAAGCTACGGCAGAATATTTTCCGAAGAAAGACCGGGCCTTCGCTACGGGCATTTTCAACTCGGGAGCTAATGTTGGAGCGATCGTAGCTCCCCTGACCGTACCAATCATGGCTGAACTGTGGGGCTGGGAAACGGCCTTCCTGGTCGTCGGCGGCATCGGTTTTGTGTGGATAGGCATCTGGGAGTTCGTCTACAAGCCCATCGAGCAGAACAAACGGGTCAATGCGGCCGAGATGGCCTATATTCAGCAGGACGACAAGGAGCTGACGCAGCATGAAGCCCCAAAGGAGGAAAACGACACAACGCCTGAAAAGAAGTTGTCATTTTGGCAATGTATGAGCTTCAAACAGACCTGGGCTTTTGCTTTCGGCAAGTTCATGACCGACGGCGTCTGGTGGTTCTTCCTGTTCTGGACCCCGGCCTACCTGAAAACACAATATAATATGGAGGGGACTCAGATTGCGGTACCGATTGCCATTCTCTATACCATCACTGTATTCGGTTCAGTATTCGGAGGCAAGTTCCCCACCTATTTCATCAACAAGGGGATGAACCCCTATGCAGGTCGCATGCGTGCGATGCTCATCATCGCTTTTTTCCCATTGGTCGTATTACTGGCACAACCGCTGGGCTACATCAGTTACTGGGTTCCCATTCTGCTGATTGCCGTGGGAGCTTCGGCCCATCAAGCCTGGAGTGCAAACATCTTCTCTACGGTGAGCGACATGTTTCCCAAGAGTGCCATCGCAACCGTAACCGGCATTGGCGGTATGGCTGGCGGCCTCGGATCGTTCTTCATCCAAAAGGGGGCGGGCATGTTATTCACCTATAGCGGCGATACGAATATGGTATTCATGGGTTTCGAGGGCAAACCTGCCGGTTACGCCATCGTATTCATATTCTGCGCTGTAGCCTATCTGATCGGATGGATTGTCATGAAATGTCTCGTTCCGAAATATAAACTTATTGAAGTCAAATAATCAAAATACACAGAAAAATGGCAAACGAACTATTCAATGTAAAAGACAAGGTAATTGTTATCACAGGAGCCGCAGGTATTCTGGGAACCTCTATGGTACACCATTTCGCCAAAGAGGGCGCCAAAGTGGTGATTCTCGACCGTAACGAAGCGACTGGAAAGAAATTGGCTAACGATGTTGTCTCCCAAGGAGGAAGTGCCACCTTCTTCTATACGGATGTACTCAACAAAGAGGTACTCGAAAGCAACTTCGAAGCCATTATGAAACTACATGGTCGCATCGACGTACTGATCAACGGTGCCGGCGGCAACATGGCCGGAGCCACGATCGCTCCCGACAAAACGATTTTCGATCTCGATCTGGAGGCATTCCGGAAAGTCGTTGACCTCAACCTGTTCGGCACGGTATTGCCCACTATGGTCTTTGCCAAGGCCATGGTCAACCAGAAAGAGGGTTCGATCATCAACATAGCCTCCGAATCAGCCCTCCGTCCATTAACACGGGTAGCCGGATATGGCGTCGCCAAGGCGGCCGTAGTCAACTTCACCAAATACATGTGCGGAGAATTAGCCACCAAGTTCGGCTCCGGACTGAGGGTCAACGCCATCGCTCCCGGGTTCTTCCTTACAGAACAGAACCGCACACTGCTGACCAATCCCGACGGTTCTCTGACCCCGCGTGCCGATACGATCATCGCCCACACACCCTATAAACGGTTCGGCGAACCGGAGGAGTTGCTCGGTACGCTCCAATGGCTGGCCAGCGATGCCTCGAAATTCGTCTCGGGGACACTGACGGTCATCGACGGAGGCTTCGACGCATTCTCTATCTAAATCACCCACAGAACAGTGTATCACAACATACGAACCTAAAAAAGTCATCTTTATGTACCTATGCAAACAATCCTGGCGCTGGTACGGTCCTAACGACCCGGTAAGCCTTTCGGACATCCGGCAGGCAGGAGCTACCGATATTGTCCACGCCCTGCACCACATTCCCAACGGCGAAGTGTGGACCGTAGAGGAGATCTCCAAACGTAAGAAACTGATCGAAGAGGCAGGGCTCTGCTGGAGCGTTGTCGAGAGTGTCCCCGTACACGAGCATATCAAAACCCAGACAGGCGACTTCCAACGCTACATAGACAATTATAAGGAGAGCCTGCGCAATCTGGCCAAATGCGGCATCTACACGGTCACCTATAACTTCATGCCCGTACTCGACTGGACACGTACCGATCTGGCTTACACCATGCCCGATGGCTCGAAGGCTCTCCGTTTCGAACGTGCAGCTTTCGTCGCGTTCGATCTCTTCATTCTGCAACGTCCCGGAGCCGAAAAAGAGTATACCCCGGAGGAGATTGCCAAAGCCAAAGCTCGCTACGACATCATGACCGAAGAGGATAAACAACTCCTCACACGCAACATGATTGCCGGACTTCCGGGTAGCGAAGAGAGTTTCACGGTAGAGCAATTCCAGGAGGCTCTGGATCGCTACAAGGATGTCGATGCCGACAAACTACGTAAGAACCTGATCTATTTCCTACGTGAAGTTACGCCTGTTGCCGACGAAGCAGGGGTTGAGTTGGTGATTCACCCGGACGACCCTCCCTACTCCATTCTCGGGCTACCGCGGATCTTGAGCACAGCTCAGGACTTCCGCGACCTGATTGCCGCTGTGCCCAACAAATCGAACGGACTATGCCTCTGTACGGGGTCGTTCGGGGTGCGAAGCGACAACGAACTGGCCGATATGATGCAGGAGTTCGGTGATCGCATAGGATTCGTCCATTTCCGCAGTACGCAACGGGATGCCGAAGGGAATTTCTTCGAAGCAAACCATTTAGAGGGCGATGTAGATATGTATGGCGTGATGAAAGCGTTGCTCGAGTTGCAGCAAAGGCGTAAAATCTCGATTCCCATGCGTCCGGATCATGGTCATCAGATGATTGACGATCTGAAAAAGAAAACCAACCCCGGCTACTCATGCATCGGGCGGTTGCGCGGACTTGCAGAACTGCGCGGGCTCGAAATGGGTATTGCCAAAAGTTTATTCAAGTAGTCAGGTATCATGCAAGGCCATCCTCCCTAACAGAGGATGGCTTTAATTTTTCAGACAATTAGGCAATCACAAAACCTACAGAATCGCTCGATACCGATTCCATCCAAAGATAAAGCGAGGTGCATGTAGTTACATGCACCTCGCTTTATCTTTGGATGGAGGAAGGAATCTCCCTTTCCACTCTTTAATTACCGAGTTCTTACCTCATCGTAGTTGTAGCCATTATCGTCACATACGACTCTTGCATGGCTATCCCACGTCGGCTCGTCGGCATTGTGACCGAACGTAAAGCAGTCGATAGCGACATACTTCAGCGTATCCGCACTCGTGCAGAAAATCTGATGATAGTTGTTTCTGGGAATATGTACAAAATTGGTCGGCACAATAGGATGCTCCTCAACAGTTCCATCAGGACGTTCGAGTACCACATTACCTTCACCACTCAATACATAATACAACTGTTCCGTATCGTTATGCGCATGGCGATGAGTAAACTTCTCAGGCGCAATACGTACCAGAATTGCCTCACAACCCTCTGCATAGGCACGGTCCATAATCAGCAAATTGTCGTGAGTCGGGAAACGATACTCATCCATCACACTCTCATCCGTCGTATAGACAATCTTGGAGGGCATCATGGTAACTCGAGCCTCCTGAGTGGAGACCTCCTCTTTTTTACTTGATCCGGAAGCGACCAAAGCTCCCACAGCCCCACCAACAACAAAGGCGATGATAACAAATAAGACGATTTTTGTTTTCATAATAAGTTCATATTTAGGTTTTGGTAGTGCTAATGTAGTGCAAAATATTTGATTTTCAAAATCCAATTTCACCAATATTCCGACGAACAAGGAGAAAATATCTGAATTTCAATTCTCTCTTGAAACATCCCAGAACCCTTCTCAAAAAAAATAGAGAAGGAAAAGATTCTTTCCTTCTCTATGTGAAATTTGCTCTACTAAATTCTATCTGGTTGCATAGGCACAAAGCATCCACACCAGCTTCTCCTGTTCACGGATATAATCACTCATTAGAGCCACAGTACCTTCATCCTCTGCTTCGGCTGCCAGAGCCAACAATTTACGTTCTTCAGCGATCAGATATCCATAGGTATCGAGTACGTTCTTCAAGGCCTCAGAGCCTTTCGTCACGCCGGTCACCTCCTTCACGCCTGACTCCTTTACATAGACGCTGTAACGACTCTCAGGCATACCGCCAAGGGCCAACATCCGCTCTGCAATCTCATCCACCTTCTCTGCCGCATTATTGTAAAGGTCTTCGAATTTAGCATGCAAAACGAAAAAATCAGGGCCTTCAATGTGCCAATGGAATCCACGCAGATTAGAGTAAAAGATCTGATAATCAGCCAACAGCCTTTTTAACGAAGATACGACACTTCTTACTTTCGGTTCATTCAGTCCGAGATAATCCATGGTTTTCATAACTCTTATTTTTTAATTGTTATTCATTATTCTTTTTTCTTATTGCAAATATAAGGCAAAATAAATTATAATAAAAATCAATAGTTTTTATATAACTATAAGTATAAACAATAAAAAGGCTCCTGTTTCCAGGAGCCTTCCACACACACTTTTGATAACACTTAGTCGATCTTCAAGGCTTTTTCAATAGCCAACAACATATATTTATAGTGGTTGATCAACTCAGGATCGGAAGTCCGGGCCAGCGCTTGCCGGTACACAGACTGAATATCGAGCAACATTCCATACAAGATATAATCCACGTTATTCTCTATGCCGAATTCGACTCCCTGCATAGGTTCCATTCCCTGAGTCCGACCCGGCATCATGCTCTCGGCATACATTCGAGCAAACTCAGGATGCTTACGTGCAATTCTCACAAAACCATACATAGAAGGATTAAGTGACATACTTTGTCTTGAATCCGCCACAATTCCACGAGATGAAGTAAAGACATTCGACCCCTGCAATACATTCGCAAGCAATACCTGTTGACTCAGGATATTCTCCTTGGCAGAGATACGACCGGC
The DNA here is from genome assembly GCA_944326815.1 of uncultured Rikenellaceae bacterium. Taxonomy (GTDB): domain Bacteria; phylum Bacteroidota; class Bacteroidia; order Bacteroidales; family Rikenellaceae; genus CALYBN01. The sequence goes on from CALVFI010000001.1 coordinate 79,686, forward strand.
TTTCACATCCTTTAAGATATGGTTGTAGATATCTCGATAAGCCTCCTCCTGAGTGTATGGATCCGGAGTCTTATCTTGAGAGACAAACATCATGCGAGGCGCATTCATCACTACGCCAATCAACGTTTGTTGTGCGTAATCTCCCATAGAGACAACATCGATCATATCTTTATTCAACTCCTTATTATCAAGCCAGGACATGTCATCTGTCATCTCGAGCAGATACTGCATGCTTCGTTTTTGAAGTTCTTTCGGCACCACCTCATATCCCTCTATCGCATCATCAGCATATTTCTCATTGATATACATGCCACCAATGTTGCGAGCAACCGATTGAGCCGTGTAATAAATCTCCATGTAAATTTGAGAAAGCAACAAACGACGGAATGTACTGGTACTATCAGCCTGGTTGAGCCATTTGTCTGCATTGGCTATCACGTACTTCAATGTTTCACATCTAGCATCGGCCGCTTTCAATGCATCATTGCCCAGATCCCGGCTCAACGTACGCGGGTCGATTGGCACCCTGGATTGATTCTTGGTATAAAAGTACATCGGATTGCCGGCCTTGCTACGGATCAAGGCATCCAACACCGGCAGTTCTTCTTCCGGAGTCTTGGCTTCCGGAATCGCCCCATACAGCCACTCGATGGCAAATTGGTCATAAACCCCCGGATCGGTATGAACCAAGACTACACCACGCTCCTTATCTCCCGGTTTGGCAAAAAAGTTATACGGCAGATAATCCATAATGGAGGAGGAGAGTCCGTATTCCCGGGTGAATGAAGGAGAACGAAGCGAATCGGCCGGTATAGCGTAGGATGCCGCATAGTTGGCCGCCAACCCGAGGCAATCTCCGACACTCCGTGTAATTTGCGCCTCCAGTCCTTTCATCACGCTTTCCTGACGATGATCCAACGAACGGATATCCGGATCGGCAGCAGCAAGTTGCAAGAACATACCCGCATGGAGTCCCGAAAGGATATTATAAGGCACATAAATAGACGCACTAATGATCTCTCCACTACGGGGATCGCACCAAACATTGTTTCTAACATTTTCCTCCGTAGTCGTTACATATTTAATGCACGAGAACTTCACATCATCGGGATCAAAGTTCTTATCGTTCTCAGGATAAGGCACGACACGCACCACATTTTTATACCCGAGTTTCTCGAATACAACATTCCACTTTTCGACACCCGTCTTAATACTTTGCGCAAGATCCGTCGGGAACCGAGGATCCAGATAAAACACAATTGGTTTCTCCGGATCCACCAACTTATTCCCGCCCAGCGTCTGTCTCGCAGCAGGTTGCAGATTCCAACGGTTTGCATAATATACCGGTTTCGAACCCTGCTCATCGGAGGCATAGCGAATGTACTCCGAATACTTCACCCCTATGCGCGAGTCAGCCAGACGAGGACGCATCGTAGCCTCGGGAAGCAACATGATCGACCGCTTGGCCAATGCAGTAAAAGGCACAGCCTTATCTACCAAAAAAGCGCCAAAGAGATAAGAGGTCTTCGAGTACGACAGAAGGCTCGTAATCGCCACATTATCACCATAAGCCGCCACATCGGCCAGCATCGATTTGTTATTGACAAAAGTCAATTTAGAAGAAATAAATCCCCCGAGCGAATTGGCGCCACGACGGTCATACGGAATCAGAAAATCGTTATCACCCACGAACAACGATGTGGCATCGAACACATAAGCGCTACTGTCCGGATTGAGACATTCGATCGGGAAAGATGCAATGATCGGGCTGATGTTACTCTTCTCTATCGCAGCCTGGACCTGTGGTTCGGCATCGGCAATTACCCGAGGAACCATCTTATGGACCAGCACCAAGGAATCGGTTGCAGAGATACGGATATGCAACGGTTTCTCCGGCTGCATTCCCACAGCGCCTTCGCCTGCATCGGAGATCTCCTCGATGGTCGAGCCTATTAACATATCACGTCCCACAAAGGCCTTCGGAAACTCCATAATGAGTTTACCATCAACCATATGCAACGTAATAAACCCTTTGACTGTCTTAACGCTCTTATCCTTGAAAAGCTTATCGTATGTCGACGTTTTCTTCTCCTCAGTCGTCTGTTCCGTTTTCTGCTTCTTCTTGGAGGCTTTCTTGCCCGCTGCCTGCAAAGAAAGGCTGGGAAGCATCAAGCCCAGAACGAGGATCCATATAATTCTATTCAATCTCATGGCTTGTGCTTTTTTATTTCAACGTCTTTTCAATATTGCGCAAAATCAGTGCATAATGGTTACGAGTAGCTGCCGGAGCACTGGTCATGCGGTTCTTGAGCAGTTGCTGCACCTTCAACACATACGCATAGGCATCGGCCTCATGCGACTGAAGAACGGCAAACATGACAAACGGTTCGTCATATCCCGATACAGGAGCCGGATCAACCGCACCTTGCATCGTATGCATAGGACATCCCATATCTGCATAGCACAAATTACGGTTCATCTTGGCATAATCGCGAACAAATTCCGGCATTTCAATCGCATACATCGCATTAGGATTCTTGGGGTGCTCTGCCACAAGGCCCTGTTTGGGAACAGCTCCCTGTCCCGTATAATTCAGACCGGCACCCTTACACATCACAACCATATATTCACGCTGAAGCATCATCTCGACATCCGTCAAAGCCCGACCTTTCACCGTTGGTTCCCAGACAAAATCATACAGATCTTTCATGCACTCTGTAGGCGTGTAAGCTCCGTCCTCCGCCAAGGCTGAAGAGAGCGCCACTTTGCCCGGGCCATTCACAATCGCACCGATCAGAGCATTTTCCATCGTTTTGCGAGCCGATCCCACGATTTGGATATTTTTCATCAGATCCTGATTATCGAGCCAGTCGAGTGTTTTCAACTCATCGCAAATGAACTTGAAAGCCTCTTTCTGACGTTCAGCCGGCACACTCTTATAGGCATCTACGGGATCGTTCGACATCTTCTCCTGCAAGTATACTCCGCCCACATTGGCAAAGACATGCTGGATGTAAGTCACATACTGATAGATGATACCCGTATACAAATCCGTGCGGTGCGAGAAATCCCGATCTTCAGAACCGATCCAGTCATTCAGATTGGCCATGATGTACTTCAGGTTCTTGATTCCATAACGCGATGCTTTCACAGCATCGTCGCCCAGGTCTTCCATCTGCGACTTAGGATCGAGTGTCATCATAAACTGCTGTTTGCCGTAACGATATACAGGATCGGACGCAGCATCGCTGATCCATTTCGAAGTAATCTTGTATTCATCCACAGGATTGTCCACATCAAAAATGGGAGTGTAGGCCCATTTCACGGTAAAATACTCATATTCACCAAAGCGAGGCGGTGTAAGTTTCACACCCCGTTCCTTATCACCGGGCTGTGCCACGTAATTGAATCGAGCATAATCCATGATCGAGGTAGTCGTACCATGCTTCTGCGTATACGAAGGTGAGCGCAGCGAATCTACCGGAATGACGGCCGAAGCACTCATATTATGCATGAAACCAAGACAGTGGCCTACCTCATGAGAGATCACATAGCGCATACCATCACTCAATATATCTTGCGGCAGATTCACCCCGCGGACATCCGGATCTGCCTGAGCCGTCTGAATGAAACGCCAGTTATTGAGTAGTTTCACCACATCATGATAGACATACACCGAGGCACAAAGAATCTCTCCCGTACGGGGATCGACCCAAGAGGGCCCCATGGCGTTCTGCACTCCGATCGGAACATAACGAATACAGGAATATTTAATATTGTCCGGATCGAATTCCGGATCGTCTGTCGGGAACTCTTTCGCAACGATCGCATTCTTGAATCCGATTGCCTCGAACGGTTCGTTCCATTGATTGACCGACTCAAAAATCGCCTGCTTCCAATTATCCGGAAATGCATTGTCCACATAGAAGACGATAGGCTTTTTCGGCTCCACCTTTTCACCGCGTTTATATGCCTCCAGGTCAGCCGGCTCGAGGCGCCAACGGTTGGCAAACCACACCACCTTGGCCTCCTGTTGCTTGTCACTGAACATAATCTTACCCGTCGGGAAGATCGCCATTCGACTATCCACGATACGCGGACGTGCAGGCTCCTCCGGCAACAAAATCAGCGAACGGGTCATCACAGCCGTGAAAGGCACATCCTCTGCCAACGTCTGCGGGCCATACATCAAAGAATAGGTATAGGAGAGGTGGCTTTTGATCGAAATATTGCTTTCGAATGCCTTGACATCCCCGAGGAACGATTTATCGCTCTGGAACATCTCCACACGCTCCACCTGCCCCATATAGGTATTCACTCCATAAGGATCGAACGGACTCATCATCTTCTGATCGCCCACGAAGAAATCGGTCACATCGAATACAACCGCCGTACTATCATTATTGTAAGCATCGATCTTGAACGACTCGATAATGGCTCCCGCACTGCTTTTCAAGATAGCCGTATCCATGGCAGGATTACTGCTTTCTGATATATAATCCTGCGTCATTTTCACAATGTTCACTTTATCTCCCACCTTCGTAAAGCGGATATGGATCGGATCAGTGGGTTTCGACCCCACCACGGCATCACCATTATCAGAAATCTCACTAACCGTAGACCCCAACAACATATCTTTTTTCAACAACTCTACCGGCAGTTCAAAATAGAGTTTCCCCTTCATCTTGTGTAATTTGACGAATCCGTCATACACCTCGTGCTTCTCTTTAAAAAGCTTGTCATACTCCGTCTCCTTCTTCACCTTGGCAGTATCGGACTGCTCGGTTTGCGCCTTTTTCTTTCCGAAAAACAGGAAACGTCCCTTTTGTTCCGCATGAGCGTATACGGCCGACATGCACAACATCAATACAAGAATTCTTTTAATCATTGATTTGAGTAATATTACGGTTAGTAATAACAGACCCCTGCTTTGGAAAGCAGAGGCCTGTTCCATTCATATTTGTTAACGGTCGTAAGGAGCCGTCTGATTCAGATATTTGATATCCTTAATCAGGCCCACATTATCGACAGATTCCAGCAACTGCGGAGTACCGCTCTGCCCGATTGTCGTAAGACTGGTATCGAACAGCAACAGTTTCTCGCTGGCTGTCGCCACCACCAAATAATCCATATAATCGGCAAACCCTATCATAGATACGGTAATACCCAGCTCCATGGTCAACAACTCGGAATCGGAAGTATACACCTCACGATAGGTATTCTGGTTACGATTGTACATATAAATCGTTTTGTTATCCGCACCTCCTATGAAGAATATATACGGGTTATCCAGCCCTTGATTTGCCACAAATTTGCTATTGGTATTGATATACTGGCTGCAAGGCATTTGGGCAAACGCATGGAAATCGATATCACGCTGTCCGCCTATCATCTGATACTGGAACTGCAGATAATAATACTGGTTGTCCGTCTTGTTTTTCATAACGAGAGCCACATCCATATAATTTGAAAATCCATCGTTATTGCATCCGAACATTGTCAATATCTCATAATCATCCAACTCCTCCAAACGGGGATAGACCAACCCGTCAGGTTTGGATGGATCGGCAGGATCGCCCGGATTCATGCCCGCATCATTTCCATATTCGTTCATCTCATACATCATACCCCATGCATCATAATTTACACTCAGTGAAAGTAACCGATGATTCGAAGCATCATAAAGGATCTCATAGGGAATATTCATCATCATATAATCGCCCCAATGCCAACGGGAGAAATTCGCCGTCATCGTAATGTCGACTCCCTTGTTGAAATACATGGGAACAGAACTATAATAAGCAGCATGAAGTACAGGAGCCTCTACTAACTGGCCATATTCATTCTCAAATTCATAGATGATATCATCCCGCATATATACATTCCCATCCTCGGCAATCAAGTATGCGCCGTGATCAGAATTATATATGATATTCCGGACATTTCCGCCAGGGATCGACTTCTCTTTAAATTCATCCTCAACGGCTTTAGCTTTCAGCATCGAAGAAGCATCGATCTCCACAGCCTTCTGCCCTCCGGATTGGCGGACCAGAATCTCCGTATATCCATATGCACCTGTATTATCCTTATATTGATGGACAGTAAGTCCTTGGGGTCCAGAACCAAGTTCTTCACCATTAATCGACTGATACAGATCGGAACGGATAGCTTTGAATTTTCTCGCATTGGGGTCGAGCGTAATATAGCTCAATTCTGAAACACCATTTTTATCCACTAACGCAATCCAACCATCTGTAAATTCCGAAGTAACTTTCATCGAAAAATAGGCGGTATAGGTCTGTTTATAGACCCGGTCCGTTGCCAGGATATTCACCATAAACTCTCCCACGCCCAACGTGTCGGCATTGATCGTAAACGACTTATCGGAGAACACTATCATCTTAGTCGTATCTACCGAATTCCGGAAGTACCATTTGAATTCCAGATTCGTCGTATCATAATCGGGATTATTCAGTGTTATTTTAGGCGCAAAAGTAACTCGATCCGTATATGCGATAGAGGTTAGTCCCGTCACGTTCGATGCCGGAGACAATTTACTGATTTTCACATTCTCTGACTGTGTCGTATAGGAGAAATTGGAGTTGTCTTCGATACAACTTGCAAAGACACATGCTGCAACGAAGAGCGTCCCTACGATTTTATATATAGCCTTCATAATTCTTCTGCTTATTGATTACATAAAATTACCCAATGTATTGAGCATAGGTCCGTTCTCGTCGACCAACTCATTACCCTGATCCTTCTTTTCCATCAGGTACCAGTAGAACTGACGGCACAGACCCTTCAGCTCAGCATCTCCCAAACCTGTAATGTCGCTCACTCCAGTGGCTATGATGAAATGTTCGTACTTCAGATCGGAATACAATCCCAGATACCCTACGACAAACGCCTCTGTCCACCACGACGGACGAGACTTAATATTCGAGAATGAGATATTGGCCTTGGCATTGGTTGCAGGACCTACACCATAGTTGGCATTACCAACAATCTCCAGGGTCAGATTGACCGTTTTGGTATCCAGTTCCGGCGTTTTAATCAATGTCACATACAAAGTGTCGACAAAGCGTCCGGCACGGAAAACCGGATTCTTCGGAACGCTGTAGCTACCTGATGCTGCAGTTGTCCCTTTCTCAGTCTCCACTTGCACCGCATACGCCAGATCCTCCACCGGCGTACGTCCCATAATTTCAACCTGTAAAGGAATCAGATATTCATCTTCTCCCGGAACGGTGATAAACGAGAACCGGGTCGTATCATCCGACGTTTTAGTAAAATAGATGTAGCTATCTTCGCCGTAAAGCGGAATCTTTCGCTCATCGCACGAGCCCAACGCAAGTGCAACAATTATAAAGAACAAAATATTTCTTTTCATGGATAAGTCTTTTTAATTCAGGGTTTCGCTTGCAGGAATACTCAACACATATTTGCCGTTCATCGACAACTGTTGCGTTCCATTTATGATATATGGCAAATTCAGCCTCTTGCAATAGAAGAAGAACTGACCTTCAGCAATATTCTCTTTCCAGACATCGTAGTACAACTCATCCATAAAGTCATCCAACGACATATTTTCCGAGAGGCTGGCATTACGTTCAATCGCCCCACGAGCAGTACGAAGTTCCTTAAGGAGTTTCACTGCCTCTGACATCTGATTGTTCTTGGCATAATATTCCATCATAATATGATAGACTTCCGAGAAGCGGATCACCGGAGCCAACGGCCCCTCCTTCTTGTTGAGCTCCTCATCCTCATTTTCAAGATACTTCAACGAGCGACGGACACTATTGTCATTAATACCGTAAACACATAGATATTGATAACGCCAATCATCCGGATCATTACGATACTGAGTGAACATGTAATCCACATTCTTCAATGTCAAGCAGGAAGTCTTCGAAGATGCCAGACCTTCAATATAGACATTGTAATAATTATTCACCAGATTCACGTCATAAGCTGCAAAAATCAAATCGCCTGTCAATTTACGGGCTCGTTTAGCTTCTGCTCCCGACAGTCCTTTATCAAAAATGAGATATTCATATCCCTCTTTCAATCCCGCAGCGTTTATATCATACAACTCTTTAGCGTATTTGAATGCCAGAGTCAATTGATTGTCGTACATATAAACTCTCGCTCTAAGAGCCTTAACAGCAAAAGCGTTCAGTCTCGTACCGCGGGCATAATAGAAATCGACCCTATGAAATCTCATATCTGAGTTTAGGTTGTTATCATCAGATTCCAATTCATAGATCGTCAACAAAGAATCAGCCACCGCCAAGTCACTATAAATATGCTCCAGCACCTTATCCGTTGTCAAGCGTTGTGGAATCTTATTGGGATAGACCGTAGAATAGGGAATCGCCTTTGCAGTCCGGTCTACCACCGGAGCCGGGGCAAAAAGACGCAACAGATCGAAGTGAAGCATAGCACGAATCGCATACGACTCGCCCAAAATCATATTATACTCTTCACGTCCTTTGGGAAAGATATCCACATCGACCTTTTCGAGATGCTGAATCAGATTATTCGTATTGGCAATGGCATTATAGGCCGTTTCCCAGATACCCGAGGCATAATCCTGTACCTCTTTCGTATCGTATTGCAGTTTTTCCGAGAACGAGTAACGTTTTTCATTACCAATATCGCTATTGTCGTAATATTGTCCCAAAGCACAGATAAAGCCCCAGGTCAACTCCTGACCATATAGTTCCGGTTCGGACATCAACTGATAGATGCCATTCAAAGCCGACTCATAACCTCCATACGTAGAAAACAGGTTCTTCTCCGTTGTCGTATCTTCCGGTGTAATATCCAGCCAATCATTGCAGGAACCCCCCATAAGAGCCACGGCAACTAAAACAAATATTTTATTGTATGATTTCATTTCTTATCGGATTTAATGTTATTAGAAAGTAACATTCATGGTAAAGTTAACCGTGCGAGAGAACGGATAGTCGAGTCCACGTTCCCGCAGGATCGAACTGTAATAGCCCAAATCGTTCATCGTTGCCGTCAAACGGAGCATTCCCATTCCCCACTTCTTGATCAGATCCGAGTTGAAATCGTAACTGATAGACAACGAATTGAAACGAAGTATGTTGTTGTCCTGCACGAAACGAGAAGTAGGACGCGTATAAGAGATCATCGACTTGTCAGCAATACTTTTCAGCGGCGACAAATCACCGGGATGCTGCCAACGTTGCGTAATCACACGACGATCGGCATTCGTCTGCATAAGATTCACATCCTCCACATAGTTCAACAACGTGCTATTATAGGCCTGTCCACCGAATTCATACAGGAACGATGCGAACAGCGAGAAGTTTTTCCAGCGTGCATTCAAACCGAAAGAGCCCTGAGCATCCGGTTCGGTATCGTAGATGATCTGCTGATCAGCGGCATTCCATTCGTAGGTTACCGATCCATCGGGACGTACAAACACTTCACGACCGTTGGCCGGGTTGATACCCAAAGATTTCATACCGAATTTAGCTGTCAAGGAGCCACCTTCCACATACATCGTATGAGCCGTGGTATACTGGTTCTGGTAGCCGATCTTATCCCCATTTTTGTCATAATCGTCGTATTGCTTCATGACAAGTTCGTTATAGGCACGGAGAGCATCATTGACTTTCAGAATCTTATTCCGGTTATGGGTCAAATTACCATAGACCGTAAATTCGAGATCTCTGTCACGATATACCGTATAACGCAGATCGAGTTCATAACCGCGATTCTGAATCTCACCCAGATTATCCATATAGGATTTGAAACCCGAAGAGGTAGGCAACGTCACACTGGTAATCTGATCGACCGTTCTCTTATTGTAATAAGAGGCTCTCAACATGAAACGATCATCGAACATACCAAACTCGATACCGATATCGGTCGTATTAGTCTTTTCCCAGCCGAGGTTCGGGTTACCCATATAGGTAATGGCCTGACCGATACCCGTGGCATACCAGCCGTCGATCGAAGTCGAGGTGTAACTGGATTTGGCTGCATATACCGGGAAGTTCACCTTACCGGTCTGCCCATAGGATCCTCTCACCTTCAGTCGGCTGATCACAGGATTATTCTTCAAGAATCCATAATTATGGATGTTGATACCGACACCGGTTGCCCAGAAAGGAGCTACACGATTCTTGTCGCCAAATTCCGAAGAGGCATCCAAACGGCAAGAGAGATCGAACAGATAGATATCGTCATAGTTGTAGTTACCCAACAGGAGGAAACCGGCCAAACGGGTCTTGTTGCTCGAACTGGTAGGCTTCGCGTCGATCCGCTGAGCATCGTTGGGACGACTGCCGCCGCCGGAGGCAAAGCCCGTATATCTCGCATACTCATAACGTGTATTTTCCTCGCGGAGATTACCCACTGCCGAGAAGTTCAGGAAATGTTTCTTGATACTCTGATTATAGGAGAGCATGGCATTGGCCTCATAAGAGAAATAGGTACCGTTAGTCGTATTCAAAGAGCCTTTACGATCAGGTTCAGAGGTCGAATTGAATTCATGCGATCCGGGATCAATGAAGTTATCGATATCAATATATTTCTTTTCCAACGTCAACCATGCCTTAGCCGTCAAATGAGAATTGATATAATAGTTGACTGCCAACTTATTGGCTACATCATCATACGTATCTCTGTTATAACTCCGGAGATAATGGGTTTCATACAAAGGATTGAGCACTGTCGACCCCAATCCACTACCTAAACTCTCCAGATAACGGCCTGTCTGCTCATCGCGAATGATATAATAAGGCTGTAAATGGGTATAATTGGAGAACACATTACTGGGATCTTCTTTGCTGACTTTAGAGTCGAACGACGTACGATTAATGATCTGGAACTTACCGATTCGATAATCCAGGAACAATCCTGCCCCCGCAATATTTCGACTCGAGCCTTTCATAACACCGTTATTGGCATCGTATTTCAGTTCCACGCCCCAACGAACATCATTCTCACCACCATCGATATACAAGTTATGCTTGTGGTTGAACGGCGTGCGGATTCCGAACGAAAGCCAGTCCGTATTGACCCCTCGGTTGATTTCATTCAATTTTACCCAATAATAAGAATTCTGATTCGCATCCACGGGACGATCGCTATAATACCCGGCAGCCACCTCGGCAGCCAACTTCTCGCGGGCATTCATCAGGTTATACCCTGTCAGATCGGGCATCTCCACGCTACCCGTAAAGTTATAGGTGATCCGCAGTTTACCAGCCTCCGGTGCACGTGACTCGATGACCACCACGCCATTGGCTGCACGTGAACCATACATGGCCGTCGCCGCAGCATCTTTCAACAAGGTCAGGGAGTGAATACGGCTGGGGTCCATATCGTAGATCTTCTCCACATCCACCTCAAAACCGTCCAAAATAAAAATAGGCAGGTTGCTGTTGTTCGTCAGGTTCTGACGAGAAATATCGGCGCTATTGGTCGTACTGAGCTCCATATTGATGGAGTTCTGACCACGGATATAGAACTCAGGTAGGCTGTTGGGGTCAGAACCCATGTTGATATTCTCGACCAGGCGGAACGACGGATCGAAAACCTGAATGGCCCCGATGATATTCTTCGGAGAGACCTTAATCAACTCATCCTGCGTAATACGTGTCGTATTACCGGTAAAACTCTCTTTCTTGATCGTCGTATAACCGGTCACCACCACATCTCCGATACTCTCTACCTTCTCGGCAAGAGCAACATCGATATTGCTTTGTCCGGTAAACACTACCTCGCGGGTCTCCATACCGATCAGGCTATAGGTAATCGTCTGATTCAGCTTCCGATCCAAAATCAGCGCATACTCACCTTTTGCATCCGATACAGCTCCGATATTGGTCCCCTTTATATATACGGTCACACCAGCCAACGGAGCTTTCGTCGCCTGATTCGTAACTTTACCCGTTACTACATATTTAGTAGATTCCTGATTCTCTGTTGCTTGGGGGGGGGTCTGCGATTTCTCCTGACGAGTCTTGATGACAATCGTATCATCATTGATTGCATAATCGAGATTTGTCCCGCGCAAACACTCCTTCAGCACTTCATCAACCGAGATATTATTTTTTTGTAAACGGATACCGGTAACACTTTTCACGGCATTGCTGTTATACAGCACATAATATCCCGTCTCCTTTTTCAGATACTGCAGGACATCCTCCAACGTAACATTATTGAAAGAGACTGATACCTTGTCTTTCTTCGGCTGCGTCGCATGACTTGCCAAAGTCACCGAAGCCGAGCCGAACAGCAAGGCTACCAACAGCACACAGACCATCAATGGCCTGTAGCTGTGTGGCGAACATACCAACAAGTAAAATTTCTTCATAGACAATTTGGATTAAATTAAACAAATCTCTCCGCAGAGAGTGACGACATTTCTATTTATATCTTATACCATTTAAAGATCTTTTTTCGCATATACTACGATCTTTTCTCCCTCCTCCCGAAACACGATCTCATCCGTGCTGGCCATCAGATCGGCCACCTTATTGAAGGTATCGTACTTCTTGATCATTCCCGAGTAGTACATATGGCGCAACGACTCCGAACTGGCATCGATTTCAACATTGTACCATCGCGACAGTTTCCGACAGATCGAGGCTACCGGCTCGTCGAAAAATACAAATATGCCTTTCGTCCATGCTGCATAAGATTCCGCATACACCTTACGCACCAGCAACTCCTGCTTCTCTTTACCCCATTGAGCCTGACGATCGGGTTCAAGAATCAACTGCTGCCCCTCTACTTCCACCTGAAGCGAGCCGGTCACCAGCGTTGCTTCAATCTCCGGTTCGCTTTCATAGGCCATCACATTAAAGGAGGTCCCCAGAACGGTTAATTCCATCTGACCGGCCGTTACGATAAAAGGATGACGGGCATCGTGTGCCACCTCGAAATAGACCTCCCCCGAAACAGAAACATTCCGTTCCCGGCCCGTAAATCTCGTCGGGAAAGTTATCTGAGAACCGGCATTCAGCCACACTTTCGACCCGTCGCTCAACGTCAGAGAGAACTCATGTCCCACCGGAACCTTCACCGTGCTAAAGACAGGCTGCTCCGACTTATCATCCGCCACAACCTCGAGCTGATTATCGGCCACATGAATCTGCGTATTGTCCGCCTCCGTCAACTGACGAGCCTCACCGCCCGACAAATTGACCGTTTCGCCTGTCGAAAGTTCCAGCACAGCACCAGTTTGTCCTGGGGTCACAGTAGAAACAATGTGATTTTCCGTTGCCTTTTCCCTCTTTAAGGTATATATATAATAGGAACTGAGAAGGATTGCAACAGCAAAAGAGGCAGCAATAGCCACCCGCCATATCCGACCAACCATTCTGTTGTGTCTACGGCTCTGCTTATGCTTGAGAATCGCATTCCACACACGTTGCTGATCATAATCATAGACTCGGAGAATATCCGCCCCAAACTCAGATTCTCCGCGCAAAAGACGAAGAATCTCCATCCGCTGGGGAGAATCTTCCGCCCAAGCCATCAGACGTGCATGATCCTCTTCGGACAAACTACCAGAAATATACCCAGCAAAAAGTTTCTCGATATCTATCGTGTCTTTTTTCGTCTCCATTTATACCTATTTTCAGAGGCATAAAATCCTCCTGTTATAATAAAGACGAAAAACAGGGTAAATCTCCTTACACCGAGAGGCAAAAAAATGAAAAGAAATGGTAAAATTTAACACATTTAACTACAAGAGTTAAATTCCAAACAGGAAAATCGCTAAATGTTTTCTCAGAAATCTAAAAGTACGATACATATGGGTCTTGACAGTCGAAACGGACATGCCCAACTTGCTTGCTGTATCCGAATAACTATATTTATCCAAACAAACCATCTTGACCACATCTCGAGCGCGCTCCGGCAACTCATCGATGGCATTGATCAACTTGCGAAGATTATTGGCGTATTCAAGCTCTTCTGCAGTAATATCGCCCGCTGTACTATCCGGGATATCGAGATTCTGAATATGTTCAGACACATGGATGGAATGTGCTCGGACATAATCTACCGAAGCATTTCGAACACTGGAATAAAGAAATTGAACCGGAGATCGGAGATCTCCTGCTTCACACCCATCCCACATCCGAATAAAAACGTCTTGAACAATATCTTCCGCCACCTCTTTCGATGAAACAATTAACTGAGATACCAATACCGCACTCCGGAAATGCGTACGGAAAAGTATTTCAAAATCGGAAGAAAGCATTAATTTTACGTTTGATAAAAACAAATATACGATTGTTTTTACAATAAATCGCATCTTTTTTTACAAGAAAATCGCACACATAACAGATTTTAGGCAAATCACAAGAAGAGATAAAAAAATATAATGAATCGCGTTTATTTTCCTTTCAATCAAGACACCGCATATCTTCATATTTTTTCTTGCAGGAAAGAACCATACGATTATCACATAAAAAAATGATTATTTTATAACAAAAATGGACCACCGAAAGAACAAGAAAGTCGACAAACAAATCGTACCTTAGTAAAAATTTTAATCGAAAAAAATACAAAACCGAGAAAAGATGAAAAAGACAAGCCTCCTCTCTATGCTGCTCATCCTGCTATTCATCGTGCCTGCCAACCTGTTAGCACAACCCAAAGTGATCGCTCACCGGGGATACTGGACCAAAGAGGGTTCTGCGGAAAATTCGATCTCCTCGTTGCGTAATGCCGCAGAGATCGGCTGTTACGGTTCGGAATTCGATGTCAACGTCACGGAAGACGGTATTCCGGTCATCAATCATGACGGCAATATCGGCGAGATCGTCATAGCCAAAAGTCCCTATTCGGCCATCGCCGACATAACGCTCCCCAACGGTGAAAAACTGCCCACCCTGAAAGAGTATCTGACCGAAGGGAAAAAGTATCCCGAGATGAAGATGATTCTGGAGATCAAATCGGCCTACTCTCCCGAGGCGGAGCGCAAAGCGACCGATGCCATCATGCAACTGGTCGAGGAGATGGGTGTAAAGAAACAAGTAGAGTACATTGCCTTCAGCCTCAACGTCACGCTGCGAATCCTCGAAAACGATGCCAAAGCAAAGGTCTCTTACCTGAACGGCGACCTGCCGCCCTATGCACTTAAGAAACTCGACATCTTCGGACTCGACTACTATATTCAAGTGATGAGGAACCACCCCGAATGGATTGCCGACGCCCGAAAAAACAAGGTTCACATGAATATATGGACGGTAGACGATCCGGAGGACATCCAATTCGTTATCGACTGTGGCGCGGATTACATCACGACGAACCAGCCGGTACGGGCACAAAAAATGATTGCCGACCAATACGGGAAATAGCCGATCGAATAATCAAAGATAGTGAAACGCTATACAGAGAGCACGCCCGTGAAGGAGCCGTGCTCTTTTCGCCTCAGATCTTACGATTCTGCCAATGCCCCCGTTTCAGATACAGGTAGGAAAATGACAAAATGCATATCGCATAGACATGCTCGGAAAACCACCCATACATCACATCGGGGCGAAGGCAGATAATCACCCAATAGACAAATACTGAGTAGATCCCCAAAGCGACCAGTTCCATTCCCAGTGCACTTCGTGTATTTCCCGTTCCTGATACGGTCTGAAACAGAATAAATCCCGGAAGCGAAAGAATGTATGAAGAGACCAGCACCATCAGCGAGGGGATAGAGGCCTGAATCAATTCCGGCGAGTCCGTATAAATCCGCAAAACCACTTGTGGGAAAAGAACAAAAATCAATAATACACTACCTGTACAAAGAGCAGACAATCGGATACACTGCCAGATTGTACCCCATACATAGCGGACTTCTCCCGCACCGATCAAGTTGCTCACCAGCGAACTGCAGGTAGCAGCGAACGAAGAGACCATCACAAACGGGAACGCCGAAAGACTACGCACAATATTGCTCACGGCCAATGGGCGCTCTCCCAAATGCTCCACGGCAATAAAAAAGAGAAACCACACCGAAAGCGAAATGAAATTCTGTATCATCGTCCAGATCGAAACGCTCAGAATACGCCGAAGCACGCTCCCGCGGAATCCACAAAGACAATTCAGTCCATATTTCCGGAGGTCGACCCGACGCCAGGTATAGATCACAAAGAAGATCACCGACACCATCTCCGCCAAGGAAGATCCGATGGCCGCACCCGCAATTCCCAATGCCGGCAACCCGAAATGGCCGAAAATCAACACCCAGTTAAAAAAGACGTTCGACAGCACCATGACCACCGAATTCCACGTCAGGGTTTTCGTATGGGTCGTCCCCACATAAAAAGCACGGAACATCACCCCGGCAAACGAAAAGAAGAATCCGCACACCCGCCAATTCATATAGCTGACCGTCGCCTCACACACGGCAGGTGACTCGATAATCTTTTCGAGCAGGCTGGCCGAGAAGAGATACGAAAGCCCGAACAATACGGCAGCCAACAAGGTCAGAAAATACAATCCCTGATAGAAAATCAACCCGATCTCACGATACCGACGCTCTCCGTTACGACGGGCAATCAGAATCTGCGACCCGATACCGAATCCGAAAGCCATCATAAAGATCGCCACATAGTAGACTCCAGCCAACGCCGAGGCGCCGAGTTCCACCTCTCCGACACGCCCCAGGAAAGCCGTATCGGTCAATCCGATCATGTTTTCCACGACCAGACTGATCAGAATTGGATAGGCAATCTGCCAGATCTCCCGATAACTGTATTTGGTCAACGTTTTCATCTTTTATCAAAAGGGGCGCAAATGTAGCAATTTTTTTCTGCAAAACCCGCCCCTCATGCAACAAGATCCAAAAGAATCGTTATCTTTGCCGCCGATTTATTCACTGTGGAAAGATTTGGTTGATTGCTACCACGTAAAAAAATTGCTAAAACAGCATTTCTTTTATTATTCCATCGCCAACATCCTTCCCTTTTAAAAACAAGTAAACTTTTTTTAAAATGGGATTTTTATTTACATCGGAATCGGTGTCCGAGGGACACCCCGACAAAGTTTCAGATCAGATTTCTGATGCCATTCTCGACGAATTTCTCCGCCATGACCCCAACTCGAAAGTGGCATGCGAAACGCTTTGCACCACGGGACTCGTCGTCGTAGCAGGCGAGGTACGTTCGGAGGCCTATGTCGATGTTCAGGGCGTAGCTCGCGGAGTCATCAAGCGCATCGGATATACCAAAAGCGAATATCAGTTCGACTGCAACTCCTGCGGCATTCTATCGGCCATTCACGAGCAGTCGCCGGACATCAACCAGGGCGTTGTACGCAAAGACGCTGACGAACAGGGAGCCGGTGACCAAGGGATCATGTTCGGATACGCCTGCAACGAGACCCGCGAATATATGCCGGCCACGCTGATTCTTTCACAGGTCATCCTCAAGGAGCTGGCCGTCATCCGACGCGAGGGTGAGGTCATGACCTACCTCCGCCCCGATTCCAAGAGCCAGGTGACCATCGAATACAATGACAATGGACAACCGCTGCGCGTACACACCATCGTAGTATCTACCCAACACGATGAGTTCATCACCCCCGGCAACGGTTTGAGCGAAAAGGAGGCAGAAATCGCCATGGGCAACAAGATCAAAGAGGATGTCCGCACGATTCTGATTCCTCGAGTCAAAGCTCGGCTGGAACGGGCCCATGACAAACTGGCCGATCTGATCGGGGAGGACTACATCCTGCACGTGAATCCCACGGGCAAATTCGTTATCGGCGGCCCCCACGGAGACACCGGGCTCACCGGACGCAAGATCATCGTCGACACCTACGGCGGCCGGGGAGCCCACGGTGGTGGTGCTTTCTCCGGCAAAGACAGTTCAAAGGTAGACCGTTCGGCGGCCTATGCAGCCCGTCACATTGCCAAGAATATGGTAGCAGCCGGCATTGCCGACGAAGTGTTGGTGCAGTTAAGTTATGCCATCGGCATTGCCCAACCACTGAGCATCTATGTCGACACCTACGGCACATCAAAACTCCACGGCATGACGGATGGTCAAATCGCCGAACGAATTGGCAAACTATTCGATCTCCGGCCTGCCAGAATCGTCGCGGAGTTTGGGCTCAAGAACCCCATCTTCGAAGCCACAGCATCCTATGGACATTTCGGCAATCGTCCCTATACAGCCATCGAGACGGTTTGGGAAAATGGGAGCCCAATCCAAAAAGAGATCGAATATTTCGGCTGGGAGAAACTGGATGCCGTAGACAAACTCAAAAAAGAGTTCAATCTTTAATTATCTCCTTAAAATAAAAAGGGCGCATCTTATAAACAAGATGCGCCCTTTTTATTAATATCTTTTTTAATCTCCCATATCTAAGCTTACAACAACCCAAAACATTGGTTTAGTTCTTCATCGCAGTTTCAAATTCTGCAAAACTATCTTCTACCAATTTTTTTGTATCACGGACAAGAACAAAATTAGGATAGTCATAACCCGACCCTAATTTCCCTTTCAATCTACAAGCTTCGTCATAATCACGATAATAAGATCCTATCCACTTCCATTGATCGTGTTGATGTAACTTCACCCGATTAAGCGTTATCACTACACGGCAAGCATTGTCTACAACATTAATCATAAAATGATATTCTAATCTTCCTCTTGCTATTCTCACACCATCCTCTCCCCACAGATTTCCTGTATAGGCGCCCAAACTAATCACTCGATCGTTATTTTCCGTTTGGATTTTACTCATATCACCAGCCTTCTGTTTTGCTTTCACATAGGCCAATGCACGGTCAAAGATTTCTTGAGAACTCATATTATCCAATCTACAATAACGAGTGAAAACAACCTCATCTCCATCCGTCACCTCCCATACTTTCTCGATCAAGACTTTGCTGTCATCACCATTATTGTCCCCTGCCCATACGCCATAGCTGCATACAAGCATCAACATTAAAATAGCTAACCGTTTCATAACTAAAACCTTAAATTATCTATATCGTATATATACCCTAATTTATCTTAATTTCCAAATTATCCTCAATAAAATGTTATCGTACATTTCATACAATATTTTCAGAAGCATGTCGTTAGTTAATTGCTTGCAGATAACCTGCAGATTAACATAGAAACAGAATCAACTAAACAACTGTATTTTTGACCGAATTCTACCTTTTTGCACTATTATTGAACAAAAACCTTTAAATCGATAATTTTATGAAAAGGAATCTCTTTTTTCTGAGCATCGTAGGCGCATCCATCCTGGCTGCAGGCGTGACGGCTTACGGCGTTAGCAAGTTGAGTGCACCGAAACCGGCCCCATCCGTAATGGGGTTCGCATCGTCGAGTGTAGGCAACCATTTCACATCTTACCAAAAAGATAATTATCCCGACCTGACCTATGCAGCAGAGAATGCAGTGAAGGCGGTTGTCAATATCGAAAAGATCGAGGAGGTCAAAACATCATCCGTTTTCGGAAGCGGCGGATTCGATTTTTTTGATTTCTTCGGCATTCCACAAGGTCATGGATACCAACAAGAATCGGTTCCCCAGGAACGTCGCTCGGGCGGCTCGGGCGTAATCATCAGCCCTGACGGCTATATCGTAACCAACAACCATGTAATCGAAAACGCTTCGAAACTAAAGGTTAAGTTGAACGACAACCGGACGTTCGATGCCAAGATTATCGGTGCTGACCCCACTACGGACGTGGCCCTCATCAAAATAGAGGGTGAGGATCTTCCGACCCTCGCTTTTGGTAACTCGGACAACCTACGGCTGGGTGAGTGGGTGCTGGCCATCGGTAGCCCGTTCGACCTCTCATCAACCGTAACGGCAGGCATCGTAAGTGCCAAAGCACGTGATCTTGCAGTAATTCCGAGTCAGTTCCGCATCGAATCGTTCATCCAGACCGATGCAGCCGTCAATCCAGGTAACAGTGGAGGAGCCCTGGTCAACACGAAAGGCGAACTGGTAGGCATTAACACAGTGATCAAATCGCCGACTGGGAGTTATGCCGGCTATTCGTTTGCAGTACCAAGTTCAATCGTCAGAAAAGTGGTCGTCGACCTAAAAGAGTATGGCGTAGTTCAACGTGCGATGCTCGGCATTACGTTCCAGGAGATCAACGACGGGTATATCTACAATCAAGATAATTCTCAAGAAGAGGTTGCCGAAAAGAACGGGCTCTATGTCGTAGGCGTCGATCCAGAAGGAGGTGCAGCAGCTGCCGGCATCAAGGAAGGCGACATCATTACCAAAATCAACGACATTCAGGTTCAGGCTTCATCTGCTCTGACTGAGGAAGTTGCACGGCATCGTCCCAATGACAAAGTAACTATTACCGTAAAAAGAGACGGTAAGGTGAAACAATTCGAGGTGATTTTGCGTAATAAGGCTGGTAAAACGGAATTGCTCAAGAAGGATTATGTCGATGTGATAGAATCTCTCGGCGGACAGTTCGGCGAGATCAATGACAAAGCCAAGAAAGAGTTCAAGATCGACGGCGGCGTTCAGGTATTGAAGGTCAATGAAGGCGGAATTCTCCAGAAATTGGGAGTACGAAGCGGGTTTATCATCACCCAAATCAATAATCGGCCTATAACCTCGATCAACGATATTTCGCGCATATCGTCGAAAATTTCCTCCATCGAAGGGGTTTACCCCAACGGGCATTGGATACGATATAGTCCGACATTGTAACACATACGAGCCCCGGTTCCAAAATCAAACCGGGGCTCGTTCAAAATAAACAGTCAGGTTAAAGAATGAGACAGCTAAAAATCACCAAGTCCATTACCAATCGGGAAAGCGCGTCGCTGGACAAGTACCTTCAGGAGATCGGTAAGGAGGATTTGATCACCGTAGAAGAAGAGGTCGAACTGGCCCAACGTATTCGCAAAGGCGATCAGGAAGCCCTCGAGAAGTTAACCAAAGCCAATCTACGGTTTGTGGTTTCCGTAGCCAAACAGTATCAGAATCAGGGATTGAGCCTGCCGGACCTTATCAACGAAGGCAACCTTGGACTGATCAAGGCAGCGGAGAAATTCGACGAAACCCGAGGTTTCAAGTTCATATCGTACGCCGTGTGGTGGATTCGTCAATCGATTCTCCAGGCATTGGCCGAACAATCGCGCATTGTCCGATTGCCGCTCAACCAGGTCGGTTCATTGAACAAGATCAACAAGGCATTCGCCCGCTTCGAACAAGAGCATGAGCGCACGCCTTCGCCGGAGGAGTTGGCATCAGCTCTCGATCTGCCGAAAGAAAAAGTGACAGACACACTGCGTGTTTCGGGCCGCCACGTATCGGTCGACGCTCCATTCGCCGACGGAGAGGACAACTCACTGCTGGATGTATTGGTGAATACCGACTCGCCCAATGCCGATCGCGGTCTGATCAATGAATCGCTCGGCACGGAAGTGGAACGTGCTTTGGCTACCCTGACCGAAAGGGAAAAAGATATTATCAAATACTTCTTCGGGATCGGATGCTCGGAGATGACCCTCGAAGAGATCGGAGAGAAGTTCGGTCTCACCCGCGAACGGGTTCGTCAAATCAAGGAAAAAGCCATCCGCCGGTTGCGTCACAGTTCCCGCAGCAAATTATTGAAATCCTACCTGGGATAGTCAATTCGTCCGGACAGGAGGGGAGATGGTGAGGAAGAAAAGTAATGGAGACTGTTGAAAAACGATTCTATTGGCTTTCTGCCTCCAGACGATTCCATACGAAAAGCGCTCTTATATGATATAAGAGCGCTTTTTTCATATATGTATATCCAACGATCCTATTTGGCTATTTATGCCGTTTGGCAAGTTCTTTCTCGAGATCAGCAATCGAACAACCGTTCGCTTCGAGCAACACCAGCAGATGATAAATCAGGTCCGATGCTTCGTAGATAAAATCCTCCCGATGTTGTGCAACCGCTTCGATCACCGTCTCGACAGCCTCCTCGCCTACTTTTTGGGCAATCTTATTTACGCCCTTCGTAAACAACCGCGTAGTATACGATCCCTCAGGCATATCCTGATGACGCTGCTGGATCACACTCTGAAGATAACGGATAAAGCCCTCCGTGTCTTCTCCGGCCGAGACGTCGGAGAAGCAGCTCTTCGCACCGGTATGGCACGTCGGCCCATGAGGTATGGCTCGGATCAACAACGTATCCTTGTCGCAATCGGCAGCAATCGAAACGATGTCGAGAAAGTTACCGCTCGTTTCACCTTTGGTCCAAAGGCGCTGTTTCGTACGGCTGAAGAAGGTCACACGTCCCTCTGCCACACTCTTTTCATAAGCCTCCCGGTTCATATAGCCGAGCATCAGCACCTGTAAGGTGCGATCATCCTGAACGATCACAGGGATCAGTCCGTCGCTGTTTTTGGCAGCATCCAATTCATTGAAAGCGATCATAATCCTATAGTCTTACGTTTATATTCATCTTATGCAGTTCCCGCTTCAGAACGGGAATTGGAATTTCACCATAATGGAAAATACTGGCGGCTAAAGCTGCATCGGCTCTTCCCCGGGTCAAGACATCGGCAATGTCCTGCACAGAGCCGGCACCCCCCGAAGCGATCACAGGAATCGAAAGCAAATCCGCAAGCCGGGCAAAGGTTTCACACGGATAACCGTTCTTCGTTCCGTCATGATCCATCGAAGTAAAAAGAATCTCCCCGGCGCCCCGTTCCTGTGCCTCTCGAGCCCAGGTAAAAAGTTCGCGTTCCGAAGGTTTCTTCCCTCCGTTGGTCGTCACGACCCAACGTCCGTCGATCTGCTTGGCATCGATAGCCACCACAACGAACTGATTCCCATACTTGGCTGCAATCTCATCGATCAGCTCCGGACGCCGTACCGCCGCACTATTCACAGTCACCTTATCCGCCCCGGCACGCAACAACACCCCCGCATCCTCCAAAGAGGAGAGGCCACCACCTACTGTAAACGGGATATTGATATTCTCTGCAATACGGGTAACGAGTTCCGCAAAGGTTTTACGACCCTCATTCGTCGCACTGATATCGAGATAGACTAGCTCGTCGGCACCCTCTTCAGCATATTTTCGCCCGAGTTCCACCGGATCGCCCACATCCTTCAGCCCCAAGAAATTGATTCCCTTGACCGTTTTTCCGTCCTTAATATCGAGACAGGGTATTATTCGTTTTGCAAGCATGTTTCAATCTGTTTCAAGGTTATACGTCCTTCATACAGGGCTTTGCCGACAATCACGCTCCGCAGCCCCATCGCGTTCAACCGCAAGATATCTTCCATAGAACTAATGCCACCACTAACTATAATATTTATTACATTATACAGCCTTTGCAATCTCTCATACAGTGCAAAAGAGGGTCCCTGCAACATTCCGTCTTTGGAGATATCGGTACAGATCACCTGGGCAAGTCCATCCGGCACAAAATCCTCGATCAACTGTTCCACCGTCCGTTGCGAACTCTGCAGCCATCCGTGTGTCGCAATGAATCCCTCCTTAATATCTGCCCCCAGAATGATATGAGCTGCACCGAACTCCCGGAGCCAACCACGGAATGCCTCGGGATCCGACACGGCAATACTGCCGCAAATCGCACGATTGGCGCCACAGTCGAATACGGCTCGCAAAGACTCCGCGCTCTTGATACCACCACCGTATTGCACATCCATTCCTGTGCGTGAGACGACACGTTCCAGCACCGCCAGATTAACCGGAGCAGCCGCTTTCGCTCCGTCGAGATCGACCAGATGAAGACGCTTCAACCCGGCATCCCGGTAGCGCATCGCCACATCCGCCGGGTCCTTGAAATAGGTGGTTTTCTGTGCATAGTCACCCTTGGTAAGACGTACGCACTCTCCGTCGATCACATCTATGGCAGGAATAATTTCAATCATAACTCCAGAAAGTTTTTAAGTATACGTTCCCCCATCGCACCGCTCTTTTCAGGATGGAATTGCGTCCCGAAGAAATAATCGCGCTGAAGCACAGCACTGAACGGCACACCGTAAGAGGTCACGGCCACGGTATCACCACAAAGCGTCGGAGCATAGGAGTGCACATAATAGAGATAGGCTCCAGACTCCAGGCCATTGAACAAAGGCGATGGCCTAGCGGAAACACCCTCCGGCGCTCCGTCCCATTTCACTGTATCCCATCCCATGTGAGGAACCTTCAAAGCCTCTCCGCCCGGTAATTTGAGAACGTCCGCACCAAAAATACCCAGGCACTCCGCGTCTCCTTCCTCGCTCCGGCGGCACATCAACTGCATGCCAATACAGATCCCCAGTACCGGTTGGGTCAAAGTCGGGATCACCTCTGCCAATCCCCGTTCGCGCAACTTCGCCATGGCCGACGAAGCCTCTCCCACTCCGGGCAGAAGCACATGATCCGCTGAGCGAATCACCGCAGGATTGTCCGTAACGACGAATTCGCCCCCCAAACGTCGTAAAGCATTCTCCACCGATCGGAGGTTGCCCGTATCGTAATCAATGACCGCAATCATAAGACCCCCTTGCTGCTCGGCAGCTCATAAGAAAAGACATTCCGTCGGATTGCCATACGCATGGCACGCGCAAATGCCTTGAAAATACCCTCTATCTTGTGATGTTCATTCTCTCCGCGTGCCGAGATGTGCAAATTGCACCGTGCCGCCTCGGCAAAACTTTTGAAGAAGTGACGGAACATCTCGGTCGGCACATCACCGACCCGTTCGCGGTGGAACTCCACGTCCCACTCAAAATCAATCCGTCCTCCGAAATCGATCAACACCAATGCACGGGACTCATCCATCGGCAACGCATAACCATATCGCTCGATACCCCGTTTGGAACCGAGCGCGGCATATACCGCCTCGCCCAATACAATGGCAAGATCCTCCATCGTATGATGTTCATCCACTTCCAGGTCCCCATGGGCCACAGCCGTCAGACTCACACCCGCATGATGCACGATCTGGTCGAGCATATGATCAAGGAATTTGAGTCCCGAGTCGATTCGTGTCTCGCCCCGACCGTCCAAGTCGATCGACACCTTGATCTGCGTCTCACGCGTATTGCGCTCCACCGTCGCACTCCGATCGTCCGCACGCAGAAACTCAGCGATGCGTTGCCAATCGTCGGTCACCAGCGCACAGACCTCTTCCAGTCCGGCAGCCCTGACCGCATCCCATCCGGCCACCTCCGGAAGCAGCAGGATTGCCTTCGCTCCGAGATTCCGAGCCAGCATGACATCCGTCAATCGGTCGCCGATCACATACGATGCGGCCAAGTCATACGCTCCCTGCAAATATTTTCCGAACAACGCTGTTCCCGGTTTACGCGTCGGGGCAGCGTCCCGCTCAAAAGTACGATCTATCAGCTGATCGGCAAAATGGATTCCCTCTCCCGCCAACGTCCCGAGCATCTTATTATGCGCAGGCCAGAAAGTCTCTTCCGGGAAGCTCTCGGTACCCAAGCCATCCTGATTCGTGGCCAATACCAATTCGAAATCCAATCGGGCGATAGATGCCAGGGCTGTAATAGCCCCCGGGACAAACTCCAGTTTTTCGAGGCTATCCACCTGATAATCGACCGGCGGCTCCACGATGATCGTACCGTCACGATCTATGAACAAAACTCTTTTCATCCTTTCATCTCTTTAAGTATCTCCAACGTCCGACGATTCTCCTCCGGCGTACCCACCGTAATACGCAGACACCCGGCACATCCGCGAATGCGGGAACGATCACGAACGATAATACCTTCGGTAATCAACCGTTCATACACACCACGCGGATCATCCACCCGCACCAACAAGAAATTGGCATCCGAGGGATAAATGTGTCGAATCACCGGACATCCGGCCAACTCTTTCTCCAGCCACTCCCGCTGGGCAACAATTTCTGTCACCTGAGGTGCAATATCCTCCGCCAAACGATCATATACCATTTTCTGCGTCACCACATTGATGTTGTAGGGATATTTCACGCGTGAAAAGGTGGCCACGACATCGGGTCGTGCAAATGCCAGTCCCAACCGCAATCCGGCCATGCCCCATGCCTTGCTGAGCGTCTGGAGCAGAATCAGGTTGGGATATTTCGACAACTCAGACAAAAAGCCCGGCTGTCGGGCAAAATCGATATAGGCCTCATCGAGCACCACCATTCCCGGGAACTCACGCAACAGCCGCACGATCTCCTCCCGCAGAAAACTATTGCCGCTCGGATTATTCGGCGAACAAAGGAACAGCAGTTTGGTATGGTCGTCTGCCGCAGCCAGCAACGCCTCTACATCCAAAGCAAAATCCTCTTTCAGAGGCACCTCGCGGAACTCCACATCATTCGTCGCCGCGGCCACACTATACATGCCATAAGTGGGTGCAATCGAGACCACATTGTCTATGCGAGGTTCGCAGAAGACACGATAGACCAGATCGATCGGCTCATCGCTTCCGTTTCCGATAAAGATATTTTCGACCGGCACGCCTTTAACTGCCGACACCCGCTCCTTCAGCCGTTTCTGATGAGGGTCGGGATAGCGGTTCACTCCATTTTCATATGGGTTTTCATTCGCATCGAGATAGATGCCCAACTCACCGCTATACTCATCTCGCGCCGTAGAATAGGGAGCGAGCGAACGGATATTTTTTCGAATCAGGGAAATCGGATCAATCATTTTTCATCGTATTTAAACGAACTTCAACCGCCTTCTTGTGCGCATCCAATCCTTCAGCACGTGCCATGGTTCGGATCGTATCGCCAAGCGACTGCAATCCCGCAGGAGACAACTCCTGAATTGTAACCTTTCTTACAAAACTATCTATATTCACACCACTGAATGCCTTCGCCCAACCGGAGGTAGGCAAGGTGTGATTCGTTCCGGAAGCATAATCTCCGGCGCTCTCCGGCGAATAGTTTCCTATAAAAATACTACCAGCAGCAGTAATCTGTGCAGCAGCCTCCCATGGATCGGTCAGTGAAATGATCAGATGCTCGGCAGCATATTCATTGGCAAAGGCGATCATTTCCGTCCGATCGTCCATGACCACCATACGGCCATTCCCAAGCGCACGACGAGCAATCTCCCTGCGGGGCAACTGCGCCAACTGCTCCTCGAGATAATGGTTCACCCGATCGGCAAAAGCCCGCGAGTTTGTCACCAGCAGAACCTGACTATCGGGTCCGTGTTCTGCCTGCGACAATAAATCGGCAGCGACAAATTCCGCCCGGGCCGACTCATCGGCCAGTACCATCACCTCCGAGGGCCCCGCCGGCATATCGATAGCCACCTGCGAGGTCGAGACCATCTGTTTGGCTTTGGTCACATATCGGTTCCCCGGGCCGAAAATCTTATCCACACGAGGAATAGTATGTGTTCCATATGCCATGGCCGCCACGGCCTGTGCACCTCCGACCTTGAAAATCCTCTTTATGCCACATAACGATGCAGCATAAAGAATCTCCGGAGCAACACCCCCTTGTTTATTGGGCGGCGTACAGAGAATCGTCTCTCCACATCCGACCACCTGGGCCGGAATGGCCAACATCAGCACCGTCGAGAACAATGGAGCCGATCCCCCCGGAATATACAATCCGACTCGCCGAATCGGTATCGCCTTTTGCACACAACGAACCCCCGGCATTGTCTCCACATCGACCACGGCCGGCAACTCTGCCGTATGGAACTTCCGAATATTCTCGGCAGCCAGAGCCAAAGCCTTTTTCAGTTCATCGCTTACCTGTTCAGCCGCCTCTTGAATTTCAAGCTCGCTGACCATCAATGTATCGAGCATCACTCCATCGATCTCAGCTGACAAACGACGCAAAGCATCGTCGCCCTCGATCCGGACCTGATCGACAATCCGCTCTACGCGTCCGGCAATCACCTGATCGTCGAACACCGCACGGCGCATCAGCGCCTCCCATTCCCTACGTTCGGGATTTACTACCACATCCATCACAATATCATCTTTTCAAGCGCCAACACCAAAATATCCTCGGCTCCAATCGCTTTCAAAGCCTCGATTTTATCCCAAAGCTCATTCTCTTTAATCACCACGTGGAGCGAGCACCAGCCCTCCTGCGCCAGGGGCAGAATCGTCGGACTTTTCATTCCCGGCAGGATCTTCACCGCATCGTCCACCCGATCGCACGGCAGATTCATCAACATATACTTCATGCCGCGGCTACGTTCCACCGATTCGAAACGGAACATAAGTTGACTCACCACCTGACGTTTTTCCTCGGTCAGCTGTTTGTTTGCAATCAGCACGGCCTCCGAGAAAAGCACTTTCTCGACCTCTCGCAGGCCATTGGTTACCAACGTTCCGCCCGAGCTCACAATATCGAAGATTGCATCGGCCATACCCACCGAGGGGGCTATCTCCACCGAACCAGCTATCTCATGAATCTCCGCCGTAATACCATTCTGTTCGAAGTAGCGCGTCAAAATCCGGGGATAGGAGGTTGCCACACGTTTCCCATTGAACCAGGCCGGCGACGTATACTCTTCCGCTTTGGGAACTGCCAGCGACAAACGGCAATTACCGAAACCGAGACGATGCACAATCTCCACATCGAACTGTTTCTCCTCCACTTCGTTGAGTCCTACAATCCCGATATCGGCAACACCCATCGACACGGCCTGCGGAATATCGTCATCGCGCAGATAAAGCACCTCAATCGGAAAATCTCCGGCACGCGCCAACAATTTCCGTTTACTCTCCTCGATCGAGATTCCCGCTTCGGCAAGCAAAGCGAGACTCTCTTCATTCAACCGGCCTTTCGCCTGGACTGCAATTCTAATCATAATCAATATCTATTTAATTTTACCTATTTCTGATCCAATATCAAAGAAGGGCTCACCTTCCGGTAAGCCCTTCTATTATCTGTTGTGCAAACACACGACCATAACATCCCGACCTACCTCGTGTATAAAGGATGGTGATGATGATGGTGAATATGCTGCTTTCTTAAAATCATAAATTTCCAATTCAGACAAGGCAAATGTAATTCATTTTCTGGAAAAAACAAAACGAAAAACTATTTTCATACAAAATCACGGAAGGTCAGTTCCTCTCTAAACTGCACTCTATAGGGTATGGACAATAACACATCCTTCTTGAAGAAGCATTCTCATCTCCCTCTGAGCCTCTCCGTCTACACATCCGGCCACTACGCCTATCTGATTCTCCGGGCTCATCGAGGTCCAACGATATGCCGTAATGCGAATCTTTTCTCGAAGGTCCAACGCTTTCCTGCCGGATATTTTATAGAGCGTCTCCTTGGCACACCAAGCAGCTATTCGAAACAGTGGGGTTCCACTCTCCGGGAGCCTCAACTCCTCCTCGGCAAGGTAACGTGTGACGAGCTTCTCCGGGTCACGACTTTCGCGTTCGATATCCACGGCACATGGTCGTGAAGAGAAAACAAGCGCAGCCATTCCCGGCGTATGCGACACTCCAATGTATAAGTCACTACCCTTCACACGAGGAGCCCCATGCTCATCATAAAGCACCTCACCCTCCGGAATAAACCTCCGCAGCAATGCGCGCCATGCCAAGCGCTCCTTACGTCGGGTCTCCGAGGTAAAACCCTCAACAGAGCGCATATCGGACTCCAAGACATAAGAACGCAACGCCTCCTCGCTCTCCGTGATTTTCCAGAGGGCCAAAGTCATATCCGCCATTTGCTCTTTAAAACAGAAGGGCATCGGAGAAAGTCCTGTTACCGTTTGATATTCACTCGCACCTTGGAGATTCGACGGCCCTCCAAAGCCTCCACCGTAAACAACACGCCACGTGAGGAGACATACTCGCCCTTGCGCAGAAAGTCGCGTTTGAGTTCGAGCATCAACCCCGCAACTGTTTCAGCGCCACCCCGCACATCTTTGAAGTAATCCTCCTCGAGTCCCACCACCCGTTCGAAGTCATTCAGATGGGCCTTGCCGTCGAAAATATAATTATTCTCGTCGAGTTTCTTATAATAGGTAGGCTCTTCGACATCCGACTCATCGGTAATCTCGCCTACAATCTCTTCCAGAATATCCTCCAGCGACACCAACCCCTGCGTAGCTCCGTACTCATCCACGACAATTGCCATATGCACCTTATCGTTTTGGAACTCCTCCAGCAAATCGTTGATTTTCTTGTGTTCCGGAACGAAGTAGGGTTTCCGGAGATATTTCTGCCAGTCGAAGTCTTCCCCCTCGCCGATATAGGGCAACATATCCTTCACATAAAGCACGCCCCGAATATCATCCAGATTCTCCTCATAGACTGGAATACGGGAAAAACCGGACTGGATAATCACCTCCTTAACATGCACAAACGTATCGGCGATGTCGAGTGCCACGATATCCATGCGCAGTTTCATGATTTCCTGCACCTCCGTATTGACAAAGTTAACGATGCCGGAGAGCATCTGTTTCTCCTCAGCGGTCTGATTGCCTGTAATTTCGATGGCATTCGAAAGTTCATCCATCGAGATATTCACCTTTTTGCGGGCAACAATCTCATTAAACTTATTGCTCGACCGAATCAGAACAGTGGCAAACGGTTTGAACACCTTTACCAATCCGGAAAGCGGGACAGACACGAAACGTGCAAAACGCAACGGATTATACGCGGCAAATATCTTCGGCATAATCTCCCCGAAAAGCAACAACAAGAAGGTGACAATGACCACTTTGATAACAAAAGCCCAGACCGGAGACAAAAAAGTCCCCAAACGGTCGATGATATTGTCACACAGCATCACGATGCAGATATTCACCAGATTATTGGCGATCAACACCGTAGCCAGCAGATAGTCTTGTTTGGCCAACAGATCGAGAATCGCTTTGCTTCTCTTTGAATGATGTTTCCGAATCGTGTTGATATTTGCTGGCGAGAGTGAAAAAAACGAAGTCTCGGATCCCGACACCAAGGCCGAGCAGATCAACAGCAGAAACAAAACCACAAAAAGGACGATGATCTGCGGATCAAAAGGATAAAAGCTAAAAATATGGGCGGACGTATCCAATAGTCAAGGTTATTTGTTCAACTCATCGAAAAGCGAATGGTGCCCGGCATTTTTGTCCGGTTTCGGGGCCTCTTCTTTCAATTTGATACGTCCCACGCCTCGTGAAGAGTCATCCACGAATTTCACCTTGCGGCGCACATATGCCGGCGTATTGATAATGCGCTCGATATCAGCGTAACGGGTATTCTCTTCAATGACGATCATCTTCGAGGCTTCGGGCAAAGTTGGCTCCTCCCGTCCTTTCACACGACCTATCGGCCCCTGGAACGGATCGGCTGGAGGCGTCCAACGGCGTTTGGCATTCGATGCCCCTGCGATCGGCTCCACGGGAATCGAAGGATTTCCCTCCTCCGTCATCTTAAAACCAGTAGCGATCACCGTCAATTCAATGTCGTCTCCGAGCAACTCATTCCGCCCGGCTCCCCAAATGATATTAGCATTCTTACCGGCCTGTGCCTGAATATAGTCGAGAATCTGTGTCGACTCAGCCAGAGTGATCTCCTCATTGCCATAAGCGATATTAAACAGGATACTGGTCGCCCCATCAATGGCATTATGGTTCAACAGAGGAGAGGAGAGAGCCTCTTCAGCCGCATGCAGCGCACGATCCTCGCCCCCGGCCTTCCCCGATCCCATCAGGGCAACGCCACTATCCTTCATCACTGTAGTAACATCGGCAAAATCGACGTTCACAATACCCGGCCGAGTAATGATCTCCGCGATACCCTTGGCTGCCGTAGCCAATATATCGTTGGCTTTCCCGAACGCTTCCGTAATCGGCAACTCGCCGTAGATCTCCTGAATGTTTTCATTATTGATAATCAGCAACGAGTCGACCCCCTTCTTCAACTCCTCCAGACCACTCAGTGCATTCTTCATACGCGTCGGCCCTTCCGAAGCATAGGGAACCGTCACGATCGCCACCGTCAGGATTCCCATATCACGAGCCGCCTTGGCAATGACCGGAGCTGCTCCCGTACCGGTACCGCCTCCCATACCAGCAGTAACGAAGACCATCTTCGTCCCCTCGCGCTTGAATATATCGGTAATTTCATTTAGACTTTCAATCGCCGCAGCACGTCCCTTCTCCGGAACGTTACCGGCACCGAGTCCCGTTCCCAGTTGCACCTTGATCGGCACAAGACTCCGATCGAGCGCCTGTTTATCGGTGTTGCACACCATGAACGACACATCCTTGATCCCAAGATCGAACATGTGATTCACGGCATTGCCGCCAGCGCCCCCGATGCCCGCCACCATGATGATCGACGGAGTCACCTTCTCGATATCAAACTCTATCAACTCCTCTACCATAAGGTTTCCTTTCTCCCGGATCTTTAAACAATCTTATTATCGTCGTCCAATATATCCGACCCCATATCGAAGGTATCCTCCAGGGTCTTTTTCCCTTTATCGATCAGATTCTGGAGCCAGCCTTTCTTCTTGCTCTTTCTCACTTTCCGGCCACTCTGTTTCACCTCCTCCGGATTATCATCGGCAAACGGGTCGGTTTTCGGGTCTACATCTTCCGCCGGTTCAGTTTTCGTGCGCTGAATCGGATTAAACACTTCGCGAACCTCTTCCGCCGACATATAAGCACGCCCCTTATTCTCTGACCGTGATTTATTTGCGTTCGATACACGAATGGTCGTTTTCGTTTCAATACCGCTCTTCAGACCTTCATACAAAAGACCTACGACAGCAGCCATCCGAGGATCGGCGACCTTCTCTTTGGAGACATCGTCCACCACTACGTCCGGCATAGCAATCCGGACCTCCATCCCCGTACGCTCCTGAAACAAGGTCTTGATCTCTTTGAGTTGAGCACAACCACCCGTAAGGATCATTCCCGCGCTGAGTTTTCCCTCATAACCGGCTACTTTGATCTCCTCAACCACGTAATCCGCAATATCCGTCAAACGGGCTTCAATGATCGACGCAAGGTTCTGAAACGAAATCTCCTTATAGTCATGTGGTGTACGGCCCGGAACCTTTACCAGTTTCTCACTGTCTACCAACGAAGGCACAGCACAGCCATATTTCACTTTAAGTTCTTCCACATGGCGATCCATAATCCCATAGGCACGGATATCCCGATTGATCGTCTCGGCACCTATCGGAATTACCCCTACATAACGCATAATACCGTCCTGATAGATCACCAGATCGGTCGTTCCTGCCCCCAAATCGACCACAGCCACACCCAGGTCTTTCTCATCCGGGAACGTAACGGCTTCAGCCGCCACCAACGGATTGATGAACAATTTCTCCTGACGGATATTCACCTTCTGAAAAGCCTTATCCAGACGAGAGAGAATCGTATGATCACCGATAATCAGATTAAACGTCGAGCCCAAGGTCTTACCGAACATCCCTACCGGATCGGCGACCTCCTCCTCGTTATCTACCAGATAGTGCTGGGGAACGATGTGCATGAGTTTATAACCATCGGGTGCCTGCACATTGCGCATGCTTTCGTTGAGTTTCACGACATCCTCCTCACAGATCTCGCCATCACGACCTCCTACATAAACATAATATGGGTGTTTGGCACACTTGATATGACTGCCCGAGATGCCAGTCACCGCCTCCGTAATACCGATACCCAACCGCTCTTCGATCTCGGTCACCGCCTCTTTGAGCGATTGTGCCGCCAACTCAACGTTTTTCACCTCGCCGCGCGACACTCCCTTCGACTCCTTCACCACCACATCTTCCACCGAAATCCGACCATCGGCTGTTCGACTTCCGACCGCCACAGCCACATGACTGCTTCCCAGGTCGATAGCTACTATGTAGTTATTCTTTTCCACGTTCGTTCAACTCTATTATTTTGTGCAGACTACTTGACCTTTGTACTTAAGATTAATCGTCCGGTACGCATCCCACCCTTCCCGGTTCAACACACGACGATAAAACAACATGAGTTTATCGAGCTTCTGCTGTACGTCATCCAAGGAACCGAAAGCCACCACATGACTCCCAATCCGCGGAACAATCTCTACCTCAGGCTCTTCCCATTGCTTTCGTCCGTCGTTTCCCATTCGGTTTTTCACCTGAACCTGAACGATCTGGGCGTTCCAGAAACTATTATCCCTAATTAATTTTACAAAATTAATCAGTTTAATGAAAAATAGGTAATTTTCGGACACTTTTTTCCCATCTCCCTGCAAGAGTGCCTCATAGCTACCAATAAAGTCTCGTTCGAACGGCAAGCTAAAATTCCCGGTAATCACAGGTACATACAATACACAATGACGTTGCGGTGGTAGAATCCATCCGTCATCCGTAACATAAAAGTTATAGCCGTTCACCGTATTGACGCGTGCGATCGGCATACGTTGCGACAAGTCGATATGCAAAATCCCTGTCAGATCCGTATATACACGAACACTTTTGACAAAGCCTCGGCGGGCGATCATCTGCCGGATTCGTTCCGTATCTACCCGATCGATCTCCGTATTCCGCAGATCGAAACCCTCCTGCTCCAACCATAGCTTCACCATATCGGGAGTAATGACCCCGATACGGGCCTCGTCGAGCACCGTAACCTGAACGTCGCGAACCAGTTGGTCTTTCTTTTCCCGCGCACAGAGTCGTGCAGCAAAGATCAGATACGCCAACAACCCGCACCATATCAACACGCTCAAAAATATGTGCCACGTCCGCTTCATATCGTTTTATCCCCTGTTTCGTCCTATCTAATCGAACCGGAATCTACCAGTCCCAATATCCACCAACACCTTCCTGTATTCCGTTCTCCAGTCACCTTCTCACCTCATTTCATCCGACACTCCCGCAACATCTCCGCCAAAGGTTCGCAATAATTGTCAATATTACCTGCTCCGAACGTAACCAACACATCTACGGGGTGCTCCGACACCTCCTGAACCAAATCCTCCTTCGGAATCAACCGATACGGAACCGTAAGACGGTCGGCGATAATCTGCGAAGTGATTCCCTCGATCGGCAGTTCCCGGGCCGGATAGATCGGCAACAGGATCACCTCGTCGGCATGCGACAGTGCCTCGGCGAACTCCGGATAAAGGTCCCGGGTTCGCGTATAAAGATGGGGTTGGAACACCGCCGTCAATCGTCGCCCGGGGAACATCCTCTTGACCGATGTGATCGTTGCGGCCAATTCCCGCGGATGATGCGCATAATCATCCATATAGACCACCTCCGGGGTATTGATGTAAAAGTCGAAACGACGTTTCACCCCCGTAAAAGCAGCCAATGCCGCTTTGAGTCTACCTTCATCAAATCCGGCAACCCACACCAGAGCCACAGCGGCCACGGCATTTTCGACATTCACCCAGCCAGGCACTCCCAACGTACACCCTTCGAGTACCCGATCCGGACAGACAATGTCAAAACGATAATGGCCGCCTTCGAGCAACTCAACATTCTTCGCATAGAAATCAGGTGTTGGACCTTGTGCTGGGGAGTCGTATGCATACCGATAGACGGTAATCTCGGTA
This sequence comes from uncultured Rikenellaceae bacterium, assembly GCA_944326815.1. Classification (GTDB taxonomy): domain Bacteria; phylum Bacteroidota; class Bacteroidia; order Bacteroidales; family Rikenellaceae; genus CALYBN01. Next base: position 115,146 of record CALVFI010000001.1, read on the forward strand.
TTATCCAGGACAATATCGACCCCTTGCTTAATGATCAGCGTACCACCGGGTTTAATCTGCCGCACGAACTGTGAAAAAGCCTCCTTCACCGCCTCGTGCGTACCGTAGATATCCAGATGATCGGCATCGGCCGAGGTAATGACCGCCGCATCGGGATGCAGACGCAGAAAAGAACGATCGAACTCATCAGCCTCTACGGCCAGCCTCTTTCCCGCTCCCAACACAAGATTGCTTCCGAAATTTTTCGAGATACCGCCGAGGAATGCACTGCCGCATCCGACACGACCATCCTCTACACCCGCTTCATGATTGAGCCATGCAGTAAGGGTTGTCGTGGTAGTTTTTCCGTGTGTCCCGGCCACAGCCATCACATATTTCCCCGCAGAGATATGTCCTAACATCTCGGATCGCTTCTCAATCTGGAATCCTCGCTCTCGGAACCAGGCCCATTCGGCATGATCCGCCGGAATGGCAGGCGTATAGACGACCAATGTCGTCGCCGGATCACGAAATGGCTCGGCAATCAACATCGGATCATCCTCATAATGAATCGAAGCCCCTTCCCGTTCCAGTTCTGCCGTCAAGGCCGTAGGGGTGCGGTCATATCCGGCGACCCGCCGGCCTTCATGCAGAAAATAGCGGGCAATGGCGCTCATGCCAATTCCTCCGATCCCTAAAAAATAGATATTCTCGTAGTTCATTTTCTGTCCCTATTTCAATGTTTTCCGACCGTTTCAACAATCTGATCGACAATGCGGTCAGCCGAATCTGCGATGCCAAGTGCACGCATATTGCGCGTCAATACGTCGCGCCGCGCGGGATCGGCAAGCAACTCACGCGCTGCGGGGATCACCCGTTCAACCGCCTCGCTATCCTTGACCCACAGTGCTGCCTCCTTCTCCACCAAAGCCAGTGCATTTTTCGTCTGATGGTCCTCCGCCACATTGGGGGAGGGCACAAAAATCGTCGGCTTACCGATCAGGCACAGCTCCGATACCGTACCCGCTCCGGAACGGGACACCACCACATCCGCCACGGCATAGGCATAATCCATCCGTTCGATGAATGCTCCACGCCAGATTCCTGCGCTACTGCGGGTCGACATATAGGCTGCCATCTCCTGTTCATAAATGCGCCCCGTTTGCCAGATTACCTGCAGATCGCCTCGGCCGGTAATATCATCCACCCAACGTTTCATCATATTGTTCAGCGTACGTGTTCCCAGGCTGCCACCTACGACCAGCACGGTGGGCTTCGTCGCGTCCAGTCCGAAATAGCGAAACCCCTCTTCGCGTTTTTCCATCACATCTCCGAATCCACCGCGCAACGGATTGCCAGTCATCACGATCCGATCGGCCCGAAAAAACCGCTCCATATGATCGTATGCGACACAAACACGACGTGCACGGCGTCCCAAAATCTTATTGGTCACGCCGGCATAGGAGTTCTGCTCCTGAATGATGGTCGGCAACCCCATCATCTGGGCACTCCAGAGCACGGGAGCACTGGCATAACCGCCGAATCCCACTACAATATCGGCGCCGAACTCCCGGATGGTCCGGCGCGCCTTCATTACACTCCGCAGAACCTTCACGGGCAACGCCAGGTTACGGAGCGTCAATTTACGCTGCAGACCGGCAACCGGCAACCCTACGATTCGATAGCCGAGAGCAGGGACCTTCTCCATCTCCATCTTACCCTCGGCTCCGACAAAGAGAATCTCCACATCATCGCCGAATCGGCGTTTCAATGCCTCCGCCACAGCTACAGCCGGGTAAATATGTCCTCCCGTACCGCCTCCACTCAATATCACTTTATACGGTTTCATTTCTATTTCGATATTCAATTTCTTATATTTCAAACTTATTCTGTTCCCATTTCACCCCCTTATTCTGCACCACGCGCTTCGCCCTTTGAGGTTCACACCGATGATTCGCGTCTACGCCGGATCTTTCATATCGAGCGTCTTCTCCTCCACCTGACGGCTCACGCCGAGAATCATCCCCAGAGCCAACGATGTAAAGAGCATGGACGATCCTCCCAGACTGATCAACGGCAGGGTCTGTCCCGTCACCGGGAAGAGATTCACCGACACCAGCATATTGAAAATCGCCTGTAACACGATCATCACCCCCAAGCCAAGCACCAGCAGACTCGGAAAGGCCTTTTCACATTTCTGAAAGATAACAATGGTCCGGAAAAATATCCACAAATAGAGCGACAACACCACAAAACTGCCGATTAATCCATACTCCTCCACAATAAAGGCATAGGCAAAATCCGAATAGGAGTGCGGCAGATTGGCCCGTTGAGTACTATGTCCCGGCCCTTTGCCGAAGATCCCGCCCGAAGCGATGGCAATCTTCGCCTGTTCCACCTGCAGGTCGTCATCCTTATCGCGTCCCGTACGCGAGCCCTCGGCCTGTTCGATACCCACAAAACTTTTCAGACGGTTCACCCAGGTCTCGGCACGTCCCACGCCTGCCGCATTCATCACAAAAAGCGCCAGCACAAGCACCACCACGACCAGCCGCACCAACCGCCACAACTCTCTCACCCGCACACGCCCGATATAGAGCATCACCAGACAGGTAAAAAAGGTAATCGCAGCCGTAGAAAAGTTCGAAAAGAAAATCGCGGAACAGGCCAGAACGACCGGAAAAAGCAACGGAAGCGTCGTCTCGAACCAAACCTCCCGATTGGCCCGGCGTTGTCGTTCGGTCATCCGTCCCGTACCGAACAACACGGGCAGCAGAGGCGTCTTACTGATTGTCTTTTGCCGTTTGGCGAGTTGCCGGGCCAGGACCAGAATCAGGGTCACCTTCAAGAAGTCCGACGGCTGAAACGTATAGCTGGTTCCGGGGATTCGGAGCCACCGGGATGCGTCATTCAGATTCACCCCCACGAAAAAGGTCAGCGCCATCAGGCAGAGTGCAAAAATGAACAACAACCGCGCATACCGTGCGTAGGTCTGATACTTAATCCGGTGGACGATATAGATCACACCGAACCCCAGCACCATGAAACGAAACTGATTGATAATATAATGCGACGTATCGCCTCCGACCTTTTTATAAGCCATTGAGGCGGTCGACGAATAGACTACCAACAACGACACCACGGCCAGTGCGGCAATGACGATCCAGAGGACCTTATCGCCCCCGAAAATCCGATCGGCCAGTCTTTTCTCCCTGACGGCCGTCGTTGTGCCATTTGTTGGTTCTTCCGTTTGTCCCTGCATCGTATTCTATTTCCCTCCCTGTTTCTTTACCCAGGCTTTGAACTGCTCGCCCCGATCCTCATAGTTCTTGAACAGATCGAAACTGGCGCATGCCGGCGACAACAACACCACATCACCAGTGGTCGCAGCAGCCCGGGCAGCAGTCAAGGCATCATGAAGTGAATTTGTATCATATATTACAGGAATAGCACCCTTAAAGCTCTCTTTCAATTTGGCATTATCCACTCCCATGCAGACCAGCGCTTTCACTTTCTGACGGGCAAAATCCATCAACGGGCCATAGTCATTTCCCTTATCCGTCCCTCCAGCAATCCAAACCACCGGTTTGGTCATACTCTCCAGTGCATACCAGACAGAGTCGACATTAGTCGCCTTCGAATCATTAATGTACTCCACGCCATCGATCACACCCGCAGGCTCCAAACGGTGCTCCACGCCGGCAAAACTACGCAAGGTCTGTCGCATCGATTCCAACTCCACGCCGGCAGCCATAGCGGCCATGGTTGCAGCCATGGCATCGTAAAGATTGTGGATTCCTTTAATCCGAAGCTCCGAGACAGGCATCGAGAATACCCGGTCGCCGACCGTCGCATAAAAGGTATCCTCTTTCAGATACGCTCCCTGCTGCTGTTCCTCTTTCACCGAGAAAGGAAGTCGGTGCATCGGCATCGCATATTTACCCAACTCTCCACCGATCACGGGATCGTCACCACAATAGATAAAGCAATCATCCTCTGTCTGATTTCGAATAATCCGCATCTTGCTGTCGACGTAATTCTGCATCTTATACTCATAACGGTCAAGATGGTCGGGCGTAATATTCATCAGCACACCGACATCTGCCCGGAAGTCGTACATGCCATCCAATTGAAAGCTACTCAACTCGAGCACATACCAGTCATAGAGTCCCGTAGCTACGGAGTAGGCGAAACTCTCACCGATATTGCCGCCAAGCGCCACATTGAAGCCGGCGTCTTTCAATATTCGATAAGCGAGAGTAGTCGTAGTCGTCTTACCATTCGAACCGGTGATACAAATCGTCCGGGCATGCGTATAGCGACCTGCGAATTCTATCTCCGAGATGATCGGAATCCCGCAAGCCCTCAACTGCTTAACTATCGGAGCCTTCTCCGGGATCCCCGGACTCTTCACCACCTCATCGGCATTGAGAATCAACGTTTCGGTATGACCTCCCTCCTCAAAAGGAATCTTCCACTCCTCAAGTTTTATTTTATATTTATCGGCTATCCTTCCCGAGTCGGAGAGAAATACGTCGAAGCCTTTGGCTTTTGCAAGGATCGCCGAGCCATAACCGCTCTCGCCCCCTCCGAGTACCACCAATCTACTCATATTCTTCGTTCAATTAATTTCTTTTACTATCAACGAGCGCCCGTTTACCACCTCTATAATATTAACGGATCTTCAAGGTCACGAGCGTAATAGCCGCCAGCAGCAGTTGAATAATCCAGAAACGCACCACGATTTTCGACTCCGGCAATCCCTTCTTCTGATAGTGATGATGAAGCGGCGACATCAGGAAAATCCGACGCCCCTCCCCATATTTTCGCTTCGTATATTTAAAGTAGCTCACCTGAATCATCACCGAAAGACTCTCCACAAGGAACACGCCGCACAATATCGGCAACAGCAACTCTTTGCGGATCAACAGGGCAAATACGGCAATCATACCACCAATGGCCAAACTACCCGTATCTCCCATAAATACTTGCGCCGGGAAACAGTTGTACCAGATAAAGCCGATCAATGCCCCTAAGAAAGCAGCCGCAAAGACAATCAGTTCTCCGCTCATCGGGATATACATGATATTCAGGTAATCCGCATAAATGACATTACCCGACAGATAGGCCAATATACCCAACACCGCGACAATCGATGCCGAGACACCCGCCGACAGCCCGTCCAGTCCATCCGTGAGATTGGCACCATTCGATACGGCAGTAATGATAAAGATCGCCGCAATGATATAGATTATCCAGGTAATGGTATCATTCTCCGGAGAGTTTCCGGGAGCCAGCCAATGATAGTCGAACTCATTGTCCTTGACGAAAGGGATGGTCGTTTTGGTGGTTTTCTGGGGTTCCGAAACATAGACGGGTCGCGTACGTCCATCCTCGGTCACCATGGTCACCTCCGCAGCTGCGGAACTGCGATCGACCTTCTCTTTAATCACAATATTCTGATTGAAGCACATCACCGTGCCAACGATAATTCCCAATCCAACCTGTCCCACGACCTTGAAGCGACCGTTGAGTCCCTCTTTATGTTTACGGAACACCTTGATATAGTCGTCCAGGAAGCCGATTAACCCCAACCAGATCGTCGAAACAATCATCAGTTGCACATAAACGTTGGTCAAATCGCCGAACAACAGTACAGGAATCAATATCGAACCGAGAATGATAATACCGCCCATCGTCGGCGTACCCCGCTTCTGCATCTGTCCCTCGAGGCCGAGATTACGGATCTCCTCGCCAATCTGTTTCCGTTGAAGGAACAGAATGATTCTCCGTCCGAAGATAATTCCGATCAACAGGGCAAAAATGATGGCCATCGCGGCCCGGAACGAAAGGTATTGGAACATACCGGAACCCGGTATATCGAAATGGGTCTTGAGATACTCTAAAAAATGATAGATCATCTTCCTATGTCAAATTTTTCATGTGTTACATTCTTTTAGGGCGCCCGACGGTTCGGCCTTAACGGCAGGAGTCGAAAGCTGCCGCCACCTCCTCCTTGTCGTCGAAATGGTGTTTCACGCCACCAGCATCCTGATAGGTCTCATGACCCTTCCCCGCCACCAGAACAATATCTCCCGGGGCGGCCATAGTCACCGCCGTACGAATAGCCTCGCGACGATCGGTAATGGCCAGATAGCCCCTTCCATCGGTAATACCGGCCTTCATCTGGCGGATAATCTCCTCCGGATCCTCCAGACGCGGATTGTCCGAGGTAAAGATGGCCTGATCGCTGAAAGCCACAGCAATGCGCGCCATCTCAGGCCGTTTCGTGGCATCACGATTCCCGCCGCAGCCGACAACGACGAAGAGGCGCTGTCCCTCCTTCCGGATCTCATTGATCGTGTCAATCACATTCTGCAACGCATCCGGCGTATGGGCATAATCGACAATGGCCGTTACGCCATCCCTCGAGCGCAGAAATTCAAACCGACCGTTCACCGCTCCCAGCAGGCTCAATCTCGTGAGCACCTCCTCCTTCGACGCCCCCAGCAACCGGGCAGCAGCATAAACACCGAGCAGGTTATAGGCATTGAATCGTCCCAGAAAGCGCACCCAGATATCCTGCCCGTCGATATTGAGCTCCATGCCATCGAACAACATCTCGACAATCCGGCACCGGTAATCGGCCATGCTGCGCAAAGCAAAGGTCTTCACCGTTGCCCGGGTATTCTGCACCATAACCAATCCATTCTTATCGTCAGCATTCACCAATGCGAACGCTCCTTGAGGCAACCGGTCAAAAAAGAGTTTCTTCGCCCGGATATATTCGGCAAAGGTTTTATGGTAATCGAGGTGATCATGCGTAATATTAGTAAAAATACCGCCCGTAAAATCCAAGCCCTCGATACGATTCTGCACGATGCTGTGTGAGCTGACCTCCATGAAACAGTAGTCGCAACCGGCCTCTACCATCTCGGCCAGCATCTCATTCAGACGAATGGCATCAGGAGTAGTATGGGTCGAAGGCACTGTCCGCTCGTCGATGCAATAGACCACCGTTGAAATCAGACCTGCCCTATATCCCAGACCCCGGAACAACTGATAAAGCAACGTGGCGGTAGTAGTTTTACCGTTGGTTCCTGTCACCCCTACCAGCTTCAGCTTCCGTCCCGGATGTCCGTAAAAGTTGGCAGCGATGCGGCCCAGCGCCACATGCGTGTTCTGAACCTGCACATAGGTCACGCCGCGGCGCATTACCTGCGGCAACCGTTCACACACAACCGCCGCAACACCCTTATCCAAAGCACTTTCAATATAATTATGGCCATCGGACTGCTCTCCTACGATGGCGAAAAACAACTGTCCCGGCATCGCCTGCCGAGAGTCAAAACCCAAAGAGGTTATATCGACGGACTCCTCTCCACACACAGCGAGAATATCCACACTATCAAGCAAATCCTTCAGTACTGACATATCGACCGTCTATTTCAATAAAAGTTGCGCTAAATTAGTGAATTCAAGAAAATCTTTTACCGTTTTTCTTCATTTAAATTATCTTGTCTCACCCGCTGAATCACGGAGCGAGCGTCAATGCTATCAATTGTCCTTTGACCGTCCGGGTTCCCGCCGGCACCGATTGTGAGACAACACGTCCCCGCCCGCTGAAAGCCACCACCATTCCCCGACTCTCGAGCAGGAACAGGGCATCTTTCAACCCCATGCCGACCACAGAGGGAACCACCCCAGCTTCGAAATCCGCACCCTTCAACAAAACCAGCCCCGGTTTCAACGCCCGGGACGTATCGGATTCGTTCTCCGTTTTACCCTTTTCCGGAAGATTGGCCACACAGGCCCATTCGTTCTCTTCACCCTCCCACTCGATGGGCACGGACAATTTCCGGGCAACCCGATTCAACTCCTCCGTTTTCCCATTCTTAACCTGCGCAGGACCCGGCCTTAGATCATCATCTCCTTCCACAGGACGTTGCCAGTCAAGACTCGAAGCATACACCCGGTCGGCAATAGCCTTAAACACCGGACCCGAGAGCGAAGCCCCGTAATAGGTATGACGCGAACCCGGTCCATAATAGGTCTTGATCGCCACAATGCAACTGTATTTGGGATTGTCTGCCGGAAAGTATCCCACCAGCGTTGCCAGATAATTCCGGCCGCCATGGCTATCCACATATCCGCCCCGTTCGAAAGGAACCTGGGCCGTACCTGTCTTGGCTGCTACCTTGTAATAAGGATTGCGCAGAGCACGAGCCGTCCCTTCGTCAACCACACCCTCCAGACACTCACGGACTTTTGCCAATGTCTCTTTCGAGCAGATCGACGGATTGATCTCCTCTGGGTCATAGGTTCGCACAGTCTGTCCATAATTACGCACCTCGCGTACCAGCAGCGGTCGCATCATCCGGCCTCCGTTCGCCACGGCATTATAGAGCGCCAGGGTATGCATCGGAGTCACCTCCAGCGCATAGCCGTAAGACATCATCACCAGCGTCGTACCGTCCCATCGTGTCCGATCCTCCGGCCGTTTAATGTCGCACCTCTGCTCACCGGCAATCTGCATCCCGAGCGGCTTTCCAAAACCGAGATTGCTGATAAAATTCACAAAACGGGCGGGATCGGATCCATACACTTCGTTCACTGCCTTTGCAAAGCCGATATTCGACGACACTTCGAATACCTCTCGCAGCGTAAGTACATTCTCCTTGTGATCGTCGACTACTACGCGCCGTCCCACTCTGGCCCGACCGCCTTCGCAGTCGATCTGTTTATCGAGCGACAACTTTCCATCTTCCAGCAAGGTAATGAGCGAAGCCAACTTGAACGTCGAGCCCGGCTCCATGCGACGACCGATGGCATAGTTGAAATCCTCCACGAATACCCCTTCCGACTTGCGATGAAGGTTGGACATGGCACGGATCTCCCCCGTCGCCACCTCCATCAGCACGACCGTACCCCATTCGGCTTCTCCAAGATCGAGCTGTTTTTTCAATGCCGTTTCGGCCACATCCTGGATATCGACATCGAGCGTCGTCACCACATCCATTCCGTTGACCGGTTCCACATTCAGGGCATCCGGCACCGGCACTTTGAAGCTCCCCGAGACGCGCTGCATCAGCGTATTCCCATCCGTACCACGCAACTGCTCATCGAAAGCTCCCTCGATACCGAGTTTCACCCCACTGCGGTTGACCATACCGATCGTACGATCGGCCAACGATCCGTGCGGTTTGAGTCGCTGATTCACCTGTACACTGATATATCCGCCCCGATTGGGTCCCAAACGCAAGATCGGGAAACGGCTGATCGTCTTCTCCTCCAGATAATTCACACGGCGCGGCGCAATCAACTTATAACGGTTTGACTTACGGCGCTGATAAGCCGACATCAGCATCTGTTTATACGCCGCTTTCGATTTGTCGCCGAAGAACGAGGAGAGGCAATAGGCAAGCGAATCGACATGCTTACGAAAGACACTGTCCGCAAGTCCCGCCGCAGCGAAGTCCATACGAATCTCATAGGTAGGAATCGAGGTAGCAAGAATCCGGCCGTCGCGCGCCAGAATATCGCCGCGCTCAGCCTCGATGTCCACCCGTTCATAAGTAATCCGCCGCGCCTTGGCCCGCAGTTCATCCCCCGAAGGCCCATATTGAATGAACAGCACCCGCCCGAATATGGCCACTCCAGCCAGCAGGAACAGCACATAGAGCCACCGTACGCGGCGAAGAATCTCACGAGCTATTTCGGACTTCTGTTCAGGCATGGCACTACTCGGTTATGACTTTATTGGGCGTCAACGATTCACGAAGCGGAATTCCCCGTTCCTTCACCTGCTCGAGAATACGGCTTTGGCGGGTGGCCGACATCTTTTCCGAGGCGATGGTCATCGACTTGGCGCGCAGTTCTTTCACCTCCTTGACCAATCGGTCATGACGTCGGTACAGTTGCTGCATCCGGAACACATTGGAGATATAAAGCAACATCAGAAAAGCCACGAACAGCAAGTAGGGATAGACCCTCCGGACTTCCGCCCGAGAGAGGATATTTCCCGACAGCACCGTCATCAGATAACGAGAAAAAGGAGAACGCTTACGTGGCGCCGGGGCCTCCGGTTCCTCGGTCTGATCTTCGGACTCTCTCTCGGACATACTCTCCTCCGCCTCCACATCCATTCTCCGACGACCGCGACGAGGGCGCTCCTCACTCAGGAACTCCTCATCAGAGACCGACCGCACATCTTTCTCGTATTCCCTCTCTTTCATTTTCTTCAATTCTTATCAGTTTGGTCCAAGCCGTGTCCCTTCTCGGCAGCACGCAGTTTGGCGCTCCTCGAACGCGGGTTACGCTCCATCTCTTCGGGCGAAGGAACGATTGCCTTGCGAGTCAACACCTGGAACGGGGTCTCCACCCGTCCGTAGAAATCCTTTTCCACCTGTCCGTCGAAACGGCCGCTGCGCATAAAATTCTTCACCAAACGATCCTCAAGCGAATGATACGAAATCACCACCAGCCGGCCACCGGGGCGCAACACCTTCAGGCTCTGTTCAAGAGCCATCTTGAGCGCCTCCATCTCATGGTTCACCTCGATACGGAGCGCCTGAAACAATTTCGAAAGAAACTTATTCTCATCCTTCCGTGGCGTACAGGGTCTCACAGCATCTATCAACTGGGCGATCGTCTCCAAGGGCTTCACGGCCCGAGCCCGTTCAATGCAATTTGCCACCTTATACGGCGTATCCAATTCGCCCCAATCGCCAAGCACCTGCGTCAACCGTTCATGGTCGTACTCGTTTACCACCGTACGGGCAGAGAATGAAGCACGCTGATTCATCCGCATATCGAGAGGAGCGTCGAAGCGAAAAGAGAAGCCCCGCTCCTGCGTATCAAAATGATGCGACGAAACACCCAGATCAGCCAAGACACCGTCTACTTGAGTCACTCCCAAGGCCCGAAGCTGTCCCCGCATGAAACGGAAATTGCTCTCCACAAAGGTAAATCTCGGATCATCAGGAATATTTCCCCGAGTATCCCGATCCTGATCAAAACCATACAATCGGCCCTCTGATCCGAGTCGTTCGAGAATACCGCGGGAATGTCCTCCACCCCCGAAGGTAAGATCAACATATACGCCTTGCGGATCGACCCGCAACAGATCGATCGACTCCTCATAAAGTACTGGCACGTGATAAGTTACCATCAACAACAAAAATCAGCATGGATTACGGGGTAAAGGTACGACATTCCGTAAGGTTTTCAAAGCAGGGATAACGGTTTTTCGGCGGAATTAGCAAAGAATCCGCAACGGAAAGAGTTCCCTGACAAAATCGGAAATTTCAAAAAAAAGAGATCGAAAAATAATAAAAAACAATTACTTTCAATGCAAATGAGTAGTTAAATTTGTATGCTCACTAATTTTTACTAACATGAGAACAAAAAAACTAGCACTATTGTTCATGACCATCCCGCTGATAACTTCCGTCTATGCCAAGGAATTCCGGCAGGAGATCAACTCCGGCTGGCAATTCACACAAGCCGGAAAATCCGACTGGCTGCCCGCCACTGTTCCGGGTACAGTACACACCGACTTAATGGATAACAAACGGATCGAGGATCCATTCTACCGGGAAAATGAGAAAAAAGTACAATGGATTGACAAGGTGGACTGGGAGTATCGCTGCACCTTCGATGCGGCCCCCGACATTGTCGGGCAACAGAATATCGAACTGGTATTCAACGGTCTCGACACCTATGCCGATGTCTATCTGAACGGTAAGAAGATTCTCTATGCGGACAACATGTTCCGTATCTGGCGTACGGATGTAAAAGGTCTGCTCAAACCGCAAGGCAACGAACTCTTGGTTCACTTCTACTCTCCAATACAAAAAGGACTGGCATTGCTGAAGAAATCGCCATATCCCTATCCGGCCGAAAACGACCAGAGCAAACAAGGGGAACTGGGCGACAAACGCATTTCGATTTTTACCCGCAAAGCTCCGTACCATTACGGCTGGGACTGGGGTCCGCGTTTGGTGACATCAGGGTTCTGGCGTCCTGTCGAACTTCGTGCCTGGAGCGATGCCAAGGTGGAAGATACCTATATTTACACCAATACCATCTCCGATCAACAGGCAGGGCTGACGGCACGCATGGAGATCGATGCCGATGCAGCCATCAACGGAACCTTGGAAATTACGGATACCGGCACGGGAATGGTATTACTCCAGAAACCCGTCGCACTGACAGCCGGCAAGAATACGCTGTCGGAGGCCTTCATCGTCAAGAATCCCAAACTATGGTGGAGCAACGGTCTGGGAGAGCCCAACCTCTATACGTTCAATGTAGCCGTAAAGAATGCCAACGGAGAGTTGCTTGCCGATAAAAACGTACGAACCGGCATCCGTTTGGTCAAACTGGTACGTGAGAAAGATGCAGACGGCCAAGGCGAGTCGTTCTATTTCGAATTGAACGGCGTTCCCGTTTTTGCCAAAGGAGCGAACTACATTCCCAACGACAACTTCCTGCCCCGCGTATCGGAAGCAGACTACCGCAAAGTGGTGGCCGATGCCGCAGACGTCCACATGAACATGTTGCGCGTATGGGGCGGTGGTATCTATGAAAACGACCTGTTCTACGACCTGTGCGACGAGAACGGCATCATGGTCTGGCAGGATTTCATGTTTGCCTGCTCGATGTATCCCGGCGACAAGGAGTTCATCGAAAGCATCCGCCAGGAGGCTGAAGACAATGTGATACGGATGCGTAACCATCCTTCAATCGTACTCTGGTGCGGCAATAACGAAATGGATACCGCATGGCAGGGCGATGTCAAGGATGGAGGCTGGGGCTGGACCAAACGTTACACTCCCAAACAGATCAAAGAGATTAGCGACACGTATGTATTGCTGTTCCATAAGATGCTGCCCGAGGTGGTATCGGAATATACGGAAGGCATTCCCTACTGGCCCTCATCGCCCATGGCAGGACCGGAGATCAACAACCACGCCAACGTAAAGAAACGCTCAGGGGATATGCACTACTGGGGTGTATGGCATGTACTGCAACCGTTCGAAAGTTTCAACACCGAACTGGCCCGCTTCATGAGCGAGTACGGTTTCCAATCATTCCCGGAATTTAACACTGTAAAGCGCTATGCATTGCCGGAAGATTATGACATCGAATCGCCTGTCATGGCATCGCACCAGCGTTCAGGTATCGGCAACCTCCGCATCAAGGAGTATATGGGTTGGTATTTCAAGGTGCCGACCGATTTCGAAGAGTTCCTCTATATGGGTCAGGTTCTCCAGGGCTATGGCATGAAACGAGGCATGGAGGCCCATCGTTTGGCCATGCCTTTCTGCATGGGTACGCTCTTCTGGCAGATCAACGACTGCTGGCCTGTAGCAAGCTGGTCCTCGACCGATTATTACAAACGCTGGAAGGCCATGCATTACCGCACGCGGGAGGCCTATCTGCCGCTGCTGGTAGCATCGACCATGCAGAACGACTCGCTCCGCGTGGGTTATGCATCCGATATGCTTCAATCTCAGGAAGCGACGATGCGGATGGAGGTGCTGACTCTGGACGGCGAACCGGTTTACACCGAAACCCTCCCTGTGACGATTGCCGCCAATACGGGAGCCACCATCAAGAAATACTCCATCCAAGAGCTCTGCAAAGGACGTTCACCGAAAGAGTTGTTTGTGAAATACACCTTACTGAACGGAAATCGAGTATTGGCACAAAACCATGATATCCTCGTATTGCCGAAAGAGTTGCAACTCAAGAATCCGGAGATTCAGGTAAAAGTGACCACAAATGGTTCGAAGAAGAGAATCACCCTGCTGTCCCCCTCCTACGTAAGTTTCGCTTATCTGACGCTGCCCGAGGAGCCCATACAGTTCGAAGACAACTGGTTCGATCTGTTGCCGGGAGAAGCCTACTCTACGGAAATCGAGACCCCTTACAGCGAAGAAGAACTGCTGTCAAAACTGAAAATCATGCATGTAGGCAGCCTGAAGACCGCAGTAGCCGTAGACAACGCTAAGAAATAAAAATCGCCGTATATACATCTACAGCGATTCGTTCAATAAAAAAGCCCCTTTTGACAGGGGCTTTTTTATTGAACCATGGGCATGTTTACACGAAGTCCTCACGCATCGGGCTGAAGTTATCAACAATCACCCCGGGCTCAAGGCAAACAAAACCATGAACCGCATTGGGTTCCACATAGATACCATCACCCGGGCCCACTACCTCTGTCCGGCCGTTTACCGTAAACTCAAACTTTCCCGATGCCACAAAGGTAGACTGGGCATGAAAATGGGAATGTGTCGGAGCCGCCGCGCCCTTCTCGGCCACCATCTTCACCACCATAATCTGATTATCGTAACCAAGTATCTGGCGTTTCAGCCCGGGAGCCATCTCCGTCCAGGGCGTTTCACTCTCGTAACAGAAAATCTTTCTCTGAGGTTTCATCTCTCTTCCGGTTTTAATTTCAAAGGCAAAGGTAGGAAAAGTTGCGATGGAATTTCAAAGAAATTCGGTATATTTGCCCCGCTGACACGCGAAAACGAAAAACACAGATAATCGATGTTCGAAAACTTAACCGACAAACTCGAACGATCATTCCGCATTCTCAAAGGAGAGGGGAAGATCACCGAGATCAACGTGGCCGAGACGCTCAAAGAGATTCGCCGCGCGCTGATCGATGCCGACGTGAACTATAAAGTAGCCAAGACCTTTACCGATGAGGTAAAACAGAAGGCATTGGGTGCCGACGTCCTCAAATCCGTGAAACCGGGTCAGATGATGACCAAGATCGTACGCGACGAATTGGCCGCACTCATGGGAGGTACCGCAACCGACATCTCTTTGGAGGGACACCCGGCCGTCATTCTGATCGCCGGTCTGCAGGGTTCCGGTAAAACCACCTTTTCCGGGAAACTAGCCGCATTCATCAAGAGCAAGAGAGGCCGCGGAGTACTGCTGGTAGCCGGCGATGTCTACCGCCCGGCCGCCATCGACCAGTTGAAGATCCTCGGGGAGCAGATCGGCGTGGAAGTCTACACGGAAGAGGGCAACAAGAACCCCGTGCAGATTGCCGAAAACAGTATCAAATATGCCAAAAGCAAAGGGCTGAATACGGTGATCGTCGATACGGCAGGACGTCTGGCCGTGGACGAGCAGATGATGCAGGAGATTACGGCCATTAAAGCAGCGGTGAATCCCTCTGAAACGCTTTTCGTCGTGGATGCCATGACGGGACAGGATGCAGTCAATACGGCAAAAGAGTTCAACGACCGCCTCGACTTCAACGGCGTAGTACTCACCAAACTCGATGGCGATACGCGAGGCGGAGCCGCCATTTCGATCCGCTCGGTGGTCAACAAACCGCTGAAATTCATCTCCTCGGGCGAGAAGATGGATGCCCTGCAGGTATTCCATCCCGAACGTATGGCCGACCGTATTCTCGGCATGGGTGATATTGTTTCTCTCGTAGAGAAAGCCCAGGAACAATACAATGAGGAGGAGGCCCGGAAACTGAAAAAGAAACTGGTCAAGGATCAGTTCAACTTCAACGACTTCCTGACACAGATTGCCCAAATCAAGAAGATGGGAAATCTCAAGGACCTTGCCTCGATGATCCCCGGAGTCGGCAAAGCGCTCAAGAATATCGACATCAACGACGATGTATTCAAACAAACCGAAGCCATTATTCATTCGATGACCCCGGCAGAGCGCGAAAATCCGCAGATTATCAACGGGTCACGCAAAGAGCGCATCGCCAAGGGCAGCGGTGTCACAACCGCCGATGTAAATCGTCTGCTGAAACAGTTTGAAGACACACGCAAGATGATGAAGGCCGTAGCCGGTGGCGGTATTCCCAAACTGAGAAGACGATAAGAATCTAAATGTCAATAAAATAAAGAGGCGCACTCTAATGGTGCGTCTCTTTATTTTATACTCCCTGCTACAAACTCCACAATTCCCATGCAGGATAACGCCTGAAGCGTTATTTTTCTGCAGGATAAATTTCGTGGCGTCCTGCTTTCAACGTATTCTTCATCAATGAGATAATCGTCATCGGACCTACTCCACCAGGAACAGGCGTAATATAACTGCACTTGGGCGCCACCTCATCATACTTCACATCCCCCAGTAACTTCCAACCGTTCCTGGTTTTATCGCTCGGCACACGCGTAATCCCCACATCGATCACTACAGCCCCCGGTTTAATCATATCCGCCGTCACAAACTCGGCCTTGCCGAGAGCCGCGATGACAATATCGCCCGAAGCAACCACCTCTTTCAGATTCTGGGTCCGCGAGTGACAGATTGTCACCGTACAATCCCACCCCTTCTGTGACAAAAGATTGGCAATAGGACGTCCCACAATATTACTCCGCCCGATCACTACGCAATGTTTGCCGGCCGTCTCTATCTTATAATAGCGCAACAACGAAAGAATGCCATCCGGGGTTGCAGAGACGAAAGCCGGCAGCCCGGAGACCATCCGACCCGTATTCACGGGATGGAAACCATCCACATCCTTCCGCGGATCAATGGCCTCGATCACACGCTGCTCGGAGATGTGCTTGGGCAAGGGAAGTTGCACGATAAATCCATCCACCTCGTCATCGGCATTCAGACGAGCAATGTGAGTCAACAGTTCGGTTTCGGAGGTCTCTTCCGGCAAGCGCAGCACGGTGGAGCGGAATCCCACCTCATGGCAACACTTCTCCTTATGCCCGACATAAGTCTGACTGGCGCCGTCATTACCGACCAGAATAGCCACCAGATGCGGAGGACGAGCACCCGCTGCGGTCATTTTCTCCACCTCTGCGGCGATCTCTTTCCGCAGAGCAGCCGCCACTTCTTTACCATCTATGATTGTCATATGTCTCGTATTTTGGATTGTCGAATGACAAATATAGCGAAAATCCACGAGAAAAACGGTCAAAGCAGAATGAGAAACGGATCAAAACAGCAGATATCCTTTATCTTTGTAGAAAACAATCCATCGTCGCCTGCCGTCTGTTGGTTCTGGTCCGGCGACATCGGGACAACCTTTATAACAAAGAAACATGAAAAAAATCGCGCTCATCTTTCTGCTAACTGCGACCGCTATCCTCTGCCATGCACAATCGGGAGGTCGGATCGAAACAGGTAAAATCGCCAGCCGCATTCTCGGCGCCGACAAAGAGTACAACATCTATCTGCCTGCCGGTTACGACACCGACAACCGCTACTACCCCGTCCTCTATCTACTCCACGGCGCAGGGGGTACTCGAGTAGCCTGGATCCAGGAAGGGAATATGAAATACATCTTAGACCACGCCATCGCCGAGGGACGGGCTCTCCCGATGATCGTAGTAATGCCGGATGCTTCGGGCGAAGGCAAAGACCACAATGGCCGGCACATGGGATATTTCAACATGCCGGGCTGGAACTACGAGGATTTCTTTTTCCAGGAGTTTATGCCTTACATCGAAAAGAGCTATCGAATCAAAAAAGAAAAAGCATCGCGGGCCATTGCCGGATTGTCGATGGGCGGAGGCGGCACAGCCGTATATGCACAACACCATCCGGAGTTGTTCGGTTCGGCTTGCGCCATGAGCGGACTGGTGGGAGATCTTACACATAGCGGAGCCGCCAAAATCAATCCGGAATTCGGACGTTCAGCCGAGGCGAACAACCCCTGCGAATATCTTCGTCAGGCAACGGAGCAGCAGTTGGATGCACTACGAACGGTTCGCTGGTATGTAGACTGTGGCGACGATGACCATTTGTACGAGAGCAACGTGGAATTCTATCTACTGATGCGTAAAAAAAACATTCCCCTGCAATACCGCATGAGGGATGGCGGCCATGAATGGGAATATTGGCAAACCTCCCTGCAGACCATTCTCCCGTTCCTCTCGGTCGGATTCGCGGAAAGTACAATGCAAACGGAACATTAACCTTCACCCATGAAGGAGCCTCAAAAGATCAGTGAGCGTTACGTATGTGACGCTCGCTTTTTTTCGGATAGATATCGTCGATCGTAATCAGAATGCCTGTCTCTTCCACATCGCCGAAATCGGGATTACGCACTGTCCCGAACACACGCATCGAGGGAGACAGACTCATATAAGAGTTAATCAGCGGCGGCACATTCTCGTTCCGGGCCCGGATCTCCCGCCCGAGAATCTTATAATCCTCGGCATAACTACCCCCACAAAACAGAGCGGCCATCTTTTCATCGTCAATATCCAGTTCGATCGGATAGATCGGTTCCACCAGATTCTCTGTGTCCGGGAAATATTTACGCAGGAAATAGATCAGGATATTGCGCGCCTCGTGATTATAATCGCCATACATCGTAACCTTGCCAAAGAAATAGCGCATATCCGGGTTACGCACCATGATGGCACCCAAGCCATCCCACAGATTATCCAACGCATAAATCGCCTTCATATTCTCACGCACGGCCTGATAGTGCGGCTGCACAAAAGAGCGTCCCAACTCGATCGTATAGGGCAATATCTCACGGCGGAATTTATCGCTGAAACGAAAATAATGCTCCGTAGAGAGATACGGGGTATGTTCCGACCGGGAAACGATGAAACGATATCCGCCTACGATTTCGCGGGCTGCAGGATCCCAGACCACCAACTGTTTATAGCCGCCAGGAACCGTATCGAGTTCATCAATATCGACCGGTTGGCCCGTACCCCCGCCTGCATCGCGGAATGACCACTCGCGCAGTCGTCCGATCTCCCGCATCGTATTTGGGCTATCCTCTGCCGTCACGACATAGATGCGATTGCCGGCATTATTGGTCAAACGCAGCAGACGCGCTTCATTCAGTTCGCTTTCCAACAACTCTCTGGCTACGGGTTCAATTATTGGTTCCATACGGTAAATCACGAATTTGCAGCGACAAAAATACGAAATCTAATCGGAAAACAGCCGCATCAACCATTTTTTTTCATCCGGTAGACCTTTGCACGTATCTGTGCGGCCATCTCGCGAGGACGATGGTCCGAAAGCGACTGCCACGGAATGGGGTCACCGATCAGCATATCGAAGTGGCGGCCCTGCTGCTTGAACATCTCATCGGCCAGATAAAGCATCTCAATATTGACCTTCAGTCCGATACCCGTCCGAAAGTTAGAAAGTCGATAAAAAAAGTTCGAAAGTTCGCCCGGGAAGAAGACAGGTACAACATCCCGATGGGTCGCAATAGCCTGCTTCACAAAGCTATGTTTCCACTCCCGGTCCTGCACAACTCCATGGATGCGACGTGAGCACAATCCAGCCGGGAAGGTGATGATTGGCAAATCAGATGCGAATGCCTCCCGATACAAATCAGCATAAACCAAACTCTGACGCCCATGTTTATTCACCGGGACAAATAGGGACTTCAGGGGGTCGAGGTTCATCAGAATGTCGTTCACCACCACCCGTACATCACCAAAGCGTTCTGCCACCTTATCGGCAAGGATCAAACCGTCGAGACCGCCGAAAGGATGATTCGATGCAAAAATATAACGCCCTGCCGGATCCAGTTTCTCCAAGCCGACGCCATGACAGCTAATTCCCATATGGGCGAGTGTCGCACGGATGAATGACAGCGAGTCGAGATGCGAGAAATGTTCCAGATAGAAATTCACCTCATCTTCATGAACAATTCGTTTCAGATAGGATACCACAAAACGCGGTATCCAGCGTGCCGCACCCGGATTCTTTTTCCGAAGCACCTCTGCCACATCGACTTTCATGCCTTTCCCCCCTTATTTTATGCAAAGATACGAAAAAGCGTCGACCGGAGAAAAGAAAAGCGCCCCGATTTACATCGAGGCGCTTCCATCTATACTCTGACAGGAATTATCCCAGGAAACTCAACAAAATTCCGGCAGCTACAGCACTACCTACCACGCCGGCCACATTGGGACCCATGGCGTGCATCAGCAGGAAGTTCGACGGATCAGCCTTCTGACCCTCGGTCTGCGATACACGGGCAGACATCGGTACGGCCGACACTCCGGCAGAACCGATCAGAGGATTGATCTTCTTGCCATCTTTGACAAAAAGATTCATCAACTTGGCCAGCAATACGCCTCCTGCCGTACCGAAACTGAAGGCAATCACACCCAACAGCAGGATGAAAAGCGTACGGGGATTGATGAAAGCCTCAGCCGTAGCCGTAGCTCCCACCGTAATACCCAGGAATATTACCACGATATTCATCAGTTCGTTCTGTACCGTCTTGCTCAGACGATCCACCACGCCGCACTCCTTCATCAGATTACCCAGCATAAGGCAACCCACGAGCGGAGCAGCCGAAGGCAACAACAGAGCGATGATCACCGTAATGATAAGCGGGAAGAGGATCTTCTCCGTCTTCGATACGGGACGCAACTGACTCATCTTGATCTTTCGTTCTTTCTCGGTGGTAAGCATACGCATAATAGGCGGCTGAATCACCGGGACAAGAGCCATGTATGAATAGGCTGCCACAGCGATCGGACCCAACAAATCGGGAGCCAGGATAGCCGTAAGATAGATCGAGGTCGGGCCATCAGCACCTCCGATAATACCGATTGAAGCAGCCTCCTCGGGGGTGAAACCCAATGCATAGGCCCCAATAAAGGTCATAAAAATACCCAACTGGGCAGCTGCACCCAGCAAAAAACTTTTGGGATTGGCAATCAGCGGTCCGAAGTCGGTCATTGCACCCACGCCAAGGAAGATCAAACAGGGGTAGATTCCCAATTTGACGCCCAGATAGAGATAATCGAGCAATCCGGCCTGATCGACAAAAATATCCCAATGCACATGTCCTCCGGCAAAAAGATCCGTATGGAACATATTGGCACCCGGGAGGTTCGTCAACAACATTCCGAAAGCGATAGTCAGCAACAGCAGCGGCTCGAACTTATGCTTGATAGCCAGATAGAGCAGCAGGAAGGCAACGCAGATCATCGCCACATTTCCCCATCCCATACCTTCGAAAAGCATGGCTATGCCGGTCGAATCAACAAAAGTTCCGAGACTCTCCAATACGAAATTGGAACTCGAAGATAACAGATTCCACATAAGGCTATTCGATTACAAGTAACGTATCGCCTTCCATGACCGTTGCACCCTGTTGCACACAAATCTGTTTCACAACACCATTGCGATCCGCATCGATGCTGTTCTCCATCTTCATGGCCTCGAGTACAAGGAGTGTCTGACCTTTAGCTACCGTAGCACCTACAGTAACCTTCACATCCAAAACCGTACCTGGCAGCGGACTCTTCACGCTGTATCCCGACGTCGGGGCTGCCGATGACGCATGCGAGGAGACAGCAGCGGCCGGAGTAACCGAATTGCTGTTGGCCGACGCAGGGGCCGGGGCAACCTGAGGTTTGGAAACCGTAGAACTCTTCGTACCTTCAATCTCTACTTCATAGTCCACACCATTAACGATCACATGAGTCACCGTCGGGGTCTCGTTCGTATCATCGATCTGGACTTTATAGCTATGTCCATTAATTTTCAGTGAGTAATCTTTCATTGTATTTTTGGATTATCGTGCTCCAACAAAAAAATATTATTTCCGATTGGGCTGCTGGGTTAAACCGTAAATTTTCGAATTCCAAGGCGAATAGGCCCGTTTAATCTTGAGAATCGTCACCACTTCCGACTCCTGATCATGCAGGACGCTCTTATAGCTCTTGAGCGCCGTTACAATAGCAGCAATCTCCTCCTGACTGATCATCGGCTGAGGAGCAGCCACAGGTTTCCCCGGATGCACGGTAGCACTACGTTTGTTGAAGCAGGCTCCAAACCCCTTCATTATGAAAATCAGCGCCACCAATAACACAAACACCAACGAAAACCCGATGAGCGACACCCACAGAATATTGGACCAATCCCAACTTACAGCTAGCATTATCATAACTTTTGAGCTTTATGGGATTACAATGGAATATTGGAATGTTTCTTAGCCGGATTCACCAAACGTTTGGTCGCCAATGACTGCAATGCACGGATAATCCGGAAACGCGTGTTGCGCGGCTCGATCACATCATCGATGTAACCATATTTGGCGGCCACATAAGGATTCGAGAATTTGTCGGTATACTCTTTCTCCTTCTCGGTGATAAGTTTCACCTTGGCCTCGGGATCTTCCGTAGCGGCGATCTCCTTGGCTGCCAGAACCTCAACGGCTCCGCTGGCACCCATAACGGCAATCTCGGCCGATGGCCATGCGTAGTTGATGTCACCGCGAATATGTTTCGAACTCATCACGATATAGGCTCCGCCATACGCCTTGCGAAGCGTAACCGTCACCTTAGGAACCGTGGCCTCGCAATATGCGAACAACAACTTGGCACCGTGCGTAATGACACCTCCATACTCCTGACCGGTACCCGGCAAGAAGCCCGGAACGTCTACCAAAGTCACCAACGGAATGTTGAATGCATCGCAGAAACGAACAAAACGAGCAGCCTTGCGCGACGCGTTGATATCGAGCACACCTGCCATATATTTGGGCTGACTGGCGATGATACCTACGCTCTGACCATTGAAACGGGCAAAGCACGTAATGATATTCTTTGCGAAAGAAGCCTGGGATTCCAGGTACTCGCCATTATCGACGATAGCCTTAATCACCTCGTACATGTCGTACGGTTTATTCGGGTTATCGGGAATAATTTCATTCAACGAATCCTCCAGACG
This sequence comes from uncultured Rikenellaceae bacterium, assembly GCA_944326815.1. GTDB lineage: Bacteria > Bacteroidota > Bacteroidia > Bacteroidales > Rikenellaceae > CALYBN01. The sequence continues at coordinate 137,811 of CALVFI010000001.1, forward strand.
ATTAATGGAATCGGTGCAGACTGCCAGCGGCGCATCCTCACAATTGTTCTGAGGCATATAGCTGAGCAGTTTGCGAATCAAGGCTATGGTCTCCTCCTCGGTATCCACAGCAAAATGAGCGACACCGCTCTTGGTAGAGTGCACTGAAGCACCTCCGAGTTGTTCCTGGGTAACCACCTCGCCCGTAACCGTCTTCACAACTTTCGGACCGGTCAGGAACATATAGCTGGTATCCTTCTTCATGATGGTGAAATCCGTCAGAGCCGGAGAATAGACGGCTCCACCGGCACACGGACCAAGAATCACCGAAATCTGAGGAATCACGCCCGAGGCCATCACATTACGTTGGAATATCTCGGCATAACCGGCCAAAGCATTCACACCCTCCTGGATACGTGCACCACCCGAATCGTTCAAACCGATACAAGGGGCCCCCATCTTCATGGCCATATCCATTACCTTGCAGATCTTCTCGGACATCGTCTTCGAAAGCGACCCGGCCGACACCGTAAAATCCTGTGCAAAAATATAGACCAGACGACCCTCGATCGTACCGTATCCCGTTACCACACCATCGCCATAAGGATGACTCTTATCCATCCCGAAATCGGTGCAACGATGGGTTACGAACATATCGAACTCTTCGAAACTTCCTTCGTCGAGCAGCAACTTAATCCGCTCGCGAGCCGTCAGTTTGCCTTTGGCATGCTGAGCGTCGATTCTCTTCTGTCCGCCGCCCATTTTGGCCTCTTCACGAAGTTTGATAAGGCCGTTGATTTTATTCTGAATCTCACTCATTGCAAATTATTTTTCGCAGCTGCAGCCGCATTTATTCTTATCTTCGCAAAGTTCGGTCAAAACACCACAAGTCGATTTCGGATGCAGGAACGCAATACTAAGGCCCTCGGCACCTTTACGGGGAGCCTTGTCAATCAACTGCACACCCTTACTTTCAGCATCAGCCAAAGCATCCTCAACGCCTTCAACTGCAAACGCAACATGATGTACGCCTGCTCCCTTCTTCTCGATGAACTTAGCAATCGTACCATCTTCCGAAGTGGATTCAAGCAATTCGATTTTGGTCTGACCTACTTTGAAAAAAGCGGTTTTCACTTTTTGATCTGCCACCTCTTCAATGTTGTAACACTTAAGACCCAATACGTTCTCCCAATAAGGAATCGCCTCGTCAAGACTCTTGACTGCGATACCGATGTGTTCGATGTGTGAAATTTTCATAGTGTTATATATTTGAGTTTAATAGATTTACATTATCATGCTCTCACAGATGCAATATCTTACAAAGATAGATGGAAAATTCGAGATAAATAAACGAATCGCAAGATTTTTTATTCTACGAATCCCTTTTATACCATCTTCGCGGTAAATCCGACAACTTTCCGGCTCGATATTGGCATATTTCACGGATTAATCTTATCTTCGCATAAAGAATAATAGGAGGAAAAACATGAAAAAACTGCTTGTCTTTATCCTGTTACTCGGGTTGGCTGCTCCGACTGCCTTGGCACAGAAGTTAATAATCGGCGAAAAAGCCCCCGACCTGCGCGTGAAAGAGTGGCTTTCGGAACGTCGTCCGACAGATGGACGTGCCCAATTTATCGAGTTTTACCACTCCTCCAGCAAAGTGTCGAACGACCGATTGGCAATCCTCGACCAGATAGCCAAGAAATACGCAGAGAAGATGGATGTCATTGTCATCGCCAAGGAACCGAGCGACAAAGTAGCCGCCATCATCAAGCCTCAAGAACGTAATTTCTGCGTGGCACTGGACGATGAAGGGCGCACTTTCAAAGCCTATGCCATTCAATATGTACCATTTAGCGTAGTCATCGACTCCCGAGGAAGAGTTGTCCGCATGGGCAACTCCGCCTCTCCAGAGATAGAAACAATCCGATAAAAGCGATACAATGTCATACACCAAGATAGATCACTACGAAAATCATCACCGAGCCGAACATCAAGACAGTGCATTGAATGTCACGGAAGGTGTAGAGAATGCCCCCGTTGTCAATCCCTACTTCAAAAAGGTCCGCAAAAAAACACTTACGACCGACGACTACGTAGCTGGCATTCTCCGGGCCGACATCACCGTACTGGCCCAGGCCATCACCCTCGTAGAGAGTCATAAGCCAGAACATTACGCACAGGCACAGGAGATTATCGAACGTTGTCTACCTCATGCCGGCAAATCGATCCGGATCGGCATTACAGGTGTTCCAGGTGCCGGAAAATCGACCTTCATCGAAGCCATCGGCGGCATGGTTGTCGGCGACGGGCACAAACTCGCCGTGCTGGCTATCGACCCCAGTTCCGAACGAAGCGGAGGTTCGATTCTCGGAGACAAAACACGCATGGAAAGCATCTCGAGCAACCCGAACATCTTCATCCGCCCCTCCCCCTCGGCAGGCTCGCTGGGCGGTGTGGCGCGTAAGACACGCGAGACGATCGTATTGTGCGAAGCAGCGGGATTTGACATCATTTTTATTGAAACCGTAGGGGTCGGACAATCAGAAACAGCCGTACACTCGATGGTGGATATGTTCATGATGCTTCAGATTTCGGGAGCAGGAGATGAACTGCAGGGCATCAAACGCGGCATCATGGAGATGGCCGATATGGTAGCCATCACGAAAGCCGACGGCGAGAACGTCCTCAAAGCCGATCTGGCCAAACGTCACTTTGCCAACGCTCTGATGCTCTTTCCGATGCCGGAGTCACAATGGCGACCGCAGGTTTACACCTGTTCTGCAGTAACAAAAGCGGGGCTGCGCGAAATCTGGGCCGACGTCGAAGCCTACATGAAATTCATCAAGCACAATGGCTACTTCCAGGCCAACCGACATCGCCAAAGCAAATACTGGATGTACGAGACGATTAACGAAGCATTGCGGGAGAGTTTCTTCCACAATCCGGAGATCGAAACTGCCCTGCCAGGCTATGAACAGAAAGTGCTCGACGACAAAATCAGCTCATTCATCGCTGCCAAGGAGCTACTGAACCAATACTTCGGAGATATTAAAGCAAAATAAGAGAGCAAGCTTCGAAAAATAGCCAGAGAACGAAAAGGGACGGGGAACAAGCAAAAGAATGGAAAGAAACTTGAAAAGGTCGGCTGTCGTGTTCGATAACCGGAAGAAAATATATTTACCCGACTTTCAAGACCATCCCGGTTCTGCGCACTACTCTCCTGTCCCATCAAACCCTGGATCGGGTGGCAGATTCAACCCTCCTGCCGCGGCAACAGCCAGGCGATCGCATCGTTCGTTCTCGGGGGTATCAGCATGTCCCTTTACCCACACAAACCGAACATGATGCTGCCGGTAGATACGTAAGAATCGCATCCAAAGGTCAGGATTCTTCTTCCCGCTGAACCGTTTTTTCTCCCAGCCGAAAACCCAACCTTTCGTCACGGCATCAACCACATAGCGCGAATCGGAATAGAGCGTCACCTCACACGGGGCAACCTTTAAAGCTTCAAGCGCCACGCAAACAGCCATAAGTTCCATGCGGTTGTTGGTCGTACAAGCAAATCCCGCACTCAACTCTTTCCGATGATTGGGCGGAGCAAGCAGAACGACGCCATATCCTCCCGGACCGGGATTCCCAAGCGACGAACCGTCGGTATAGATAGTGACTGAAGGCATAATGGCACAAAGGTATACAAATTAATCAAACAAAAAAGGCATACCCTCCAGAGTATGCCTTTCAATTCCCATCCAATACACACCCTCAGTGTCTATCGTTCTCCTTCACTTCGATACAAAGCGTAGCATGAGGAACGATCCTAAGTCTCTCCTTAGGAATCAACTTCCCTGTCTCCCGGCAAATGCCATACGTTTTGTTTTCAATGCGCACCAAAGCGGCCTCCAAATGTTGGATAAATTTCAACTGCCGCTGGGCGAGACGTCCAGACTCCTCTTTGGAAAGCGTAGCCGCTCCCTCTTCGAGCACCTTGAACGTGGGCGACGTATCTTCGGTATCGTTGCTTGACGTATGCGTAATGGTAGCTCTCAGCAGATCATAATCAGCCTTCGCTTTCTCCAGCTTATCCAGTATAATCGCCTTGAATTCGGCGAGTTCTTCGTCCGAATAACGCGTTTTCTCAACCTCTGCCATAGCTTTCTATTTTTTGTTATTCATAAAAATACGAATTTTTTCGTCACCTGCAACAATCTACCCCTCTTTTTTTACAAATAATTTGCAGATAGAAAAGCCTGAGAGTCTCTTCCGACTGACAATTACCTGTTTACACGAGAGACACCTATTGCGACAGTCTGTTCGTCGATTTCCGTCTCATTAATAAAATCTCCCGAGACTTGCGGAACCGATTCCACGGCCACTGCGAGCGTCTGAGAAGCAATATAATCTCCAAAAGCCTCCACAGCCCCGCGGAGCAAATCGCAATCGGCAATCGTCACCCGAATCTTATCCGTCACCTCGAATCCGCTCTCTTTGCGAATGTTCTGGATACGGTTAATCAATTCGCGTGCCACACCTTCCCGGCGAAGCTCCTCGGTCACAGTGATATCCAACGCTACGGTCAATTTCCCTTCCGAAGCAACCAACCATCCGGGCATATCCTCCGAGGTAATCTCGAAATCGGCCAGCGTCGTATCGACCTGTACTCCGTCGACAATCATGGTCATTCCGCCCTTGGCTTCGAGATTTGCGATATCCTCTTGCGTAAATCCGGCAACCAGGGCAGAGATAGCCTTCATCTGCTTACCGTAACGCGGCCCCAGCGTCTTGAAGTTCGGCTTGATACGTTTGGTGATAACTCCTGCCGTATCTTCGATCAGTTCGATCTCCTTCACATTTACCTCGCTGCGAATCAGTCCCTCGACCGCTTCGATATGACGACGCATATCCACATCGAGCAACGGCACGATGATCTTCGTAAGCGGTTGGCGTACCTTGATATTCACCTTGCGACGCAATGCCAGCACCATGGACGATATTTTCTGGGCCACATCCATCATCTCCTCCAACTCCTTGTCGATCAAAGAAGAATCGCATACAGGGAAATGGGCCAGATGAACCGAGCCCTCTGTATAGTGTTCGCTCACATCATTCAGATCGGTGAAAATGCTATCGGTAATGAAAGGTGCAAACGGTGCCGCAAGTATCGACACAGTCTCCAGACAGGTATAAAGCGTCTGATAAGCAGCTAGTTTATCCTCATCCATCTCGCCACCCCAGAAACGTTTCCGGTTCAAACGCACATACCAATTGGACAGGTTCTCGTTCACGAAATCCTGTATCAGACGGGCCGCCGGCGTAGGATCGTAATCCTCCAGACGTTCGGTCACCTCCTTCACAAGCGTATTGAGCAGCGAGATGATCCATCGATCGATCTCCGGACGACGTGACACGGGCACCTCGGGTTCTTTACCGGTAAATCCATCCACATTGGCATACAAGGCGAAGAAACTGTACGTATTGTAAAGCGTACCGAAGAACTTGCGGCGCACCTCATCCACACCATCGACATCGAACTTAAGATTATCCCACGGCTGCGAGTTGCTGATCATGTACCACCGCACGGCATCCGGTCCGAATTTATCCATCACCTCAAACGGATCCACAGCATTGCCCAGACGTTTACTCATCTTGTTGCCGTTCTTGTCGAGCACCAAACCGTTGGAGATAATATTTTTGAATGCCACACTGTCGAACAGCATCGTAGCCAGCGCATGCAGGGTAAAAAACCATCCGCGGGTCTGATCCACTCCCTCGGCGATGAAATCGGCAGGATAAATCTTGCGGAATTCCTCCTCACCGACCTCAAACGGATAGTGGCTCTGCGCATAAGGCATCGCACCGCTATCGAACCAGACATCGATCAGGTCGCTTTCGCGATGCATGGCTTTGCCCTTGTCTGAGACGAGCACGATATTATCCACATAAGGACGATGCAGATCAAACTTATCGTAATTTTCTTTCGAAAAGTCGCCCTCTACGAATGTCGCAAGCGGGTTCTCCTTCATGAATCCGGCTGCAACAGCCTTATCGATCTCCGTCTTCAGTTCGGCAACCGAACCGATGCATTTCAATTCGGCATGATCCTCCGTAGCCCAGACCGGCAGCGGCGTTCCCCAGAAACGCGAACGCGATAGGTTCCAATCCACCAGCCCTTCGAGCCATTTGCCAAAACGGCCCGAACCGGTCGACTCCGGCTTCCAGTTGATCGTTTTGTTCAACTCGATCAGGCGCTCTTTCATCGCCGTAGTCTTGATGAACCACGAATCGAGCGGATAGTAAAGCACCGGTTTATCCGTCCGCCAGCAGTGGGGATAGGAGTGCGTATGCTTCTCAATACGGAACACCTTATTCTCCCCCTTGAGCATCACCGAGATATCGATATCGAGTGTTGGGGCATCGGGGCCCAGCGTATCGTCGTAGGCGTTCTTCACAAAACGGCCCTGCCACTCTTTGTACAGATCGACATTCACGTTATTTTTCACAAAATCGGGATCGAGCTCCTCCAACAAGAAGAATTTTCCCGTACGGTCGACCATCGGCTGGATCTTGCCGGCCCGGTCGATCAGATACATCGGCGAGATTCCATTGGCTTTCGAGGCCCGGTCGTCATCCGCACCGAACGTACCGGCAATGTGAACGATTCCCGTACCGTCGCTCGTCGTGACAAAATCGGCCCCGATGACGCGGAACGCATCGCCCAACGGCTTCACCCAGGGAATCAACTGTTCATAGTTCACGTCCACCAGTTCTGAGCCTTTGATAAGCGACTCTTCGACAGTAAACGTTCCCTCCTGTTTCTTCCCGAAATAACTTCCTGCAAGCTCCTTGGCCACAATGACCGTCTGCGGAATGTCGGTATAGGGATTCAGGCACTTGACCTTCACGTATTCAATATTCGGTCCCACGGCCAACGCGGTATTCGAAGGAAGTGTCCACGGAGTGGTCGTCCAGGCGAGGATATACAGATCGCCCTGCACATCCTTGAATAGCCATTCGCTCTTGGCATCGCGCACCACCTTGAACTGAGCCGTACAGGTGGTATCTTTCACGTCGCGATAGCACCCCGGCTGATTCAACTCATGGTTGCTAAGCCCCGTCCCCGCAGCCGGAGAATAGGGTTGAATGGTATACCCTTTATAAAGCAACCCCTTCTCGTAGAGCTGTTTGAGCATCCACCATAGAGTTTCGATATATTTATTGTCGTAAGTAATATAGGGATCGTCCATATTGACCCAATAGCCCATCTGGCGGGTCAGTTTCTCCCATACGCCGGTGAACTCCATCACCGCCGTCCGGCAGGTCCGGTTGTACTCCTCGATGGAGATGGTCTTGCCGATATCCTCTTTCGTGATGCCGAGTTTCTTCTCGACCCCCAACTCCACGGGCAGGCCATGCGTATCCCATCCCGCCTTGCGATGTACCAAATAACCCTGCTGCGTCTTGTAACGGCAGATAATATCCTTAATCGTACGAGCCATGACGTGATGGATCCCCGGCAGGCCATTGGCCGAAGGGGGCCCTTCATAGAAAACGAACGTGGGATGTCCCTCGCGCGTAGTGATGCTTTTGTGGAAAGTATCTGCTGCGTCCCACCGTTTCAGTACGTCTTCACCGACTTTGGGCAAATCGAGCCCTTTATACTCTTTGAATTTCGTTCGACTCATAGTCTCCTTAATATCTGTTCCTGAACTATACAACTTGCAAAAATAGATATTTTCCATCACAAAATCAACAGCAAGTCCCCTGAAAGCGTCCCCACGAAATGACTTCCTGTAAAATTCACACCGGAATGAGAAGGAAGATTGGCAAAATTAGTGTAGCTTTGTACAAATTTAAAATTACAAACGATTATGAAAAATACTCCTTTCACCAAGTACCACATTGCCGCAGGAGCCAAAATGGCCGAATTCGCAGGATACAACATGCCTATTGAGTTCACCGGCATCAACGCAGAACACGCTACCGTACGCAACGGCGTCGGAGTCTTCGATGTCAGCCACATGGGTGAAATCTGGGTGAAAGGGCCCAAAGCTCTCCCCTTCCTTCAACACATCACCACGAATAACGTAGCTGCGCTCTATGACGGGAAGGTGCAATACTCCACGCTGCCCAATGGCAAAGGGGGGATTGTCGACGATATTCTCGTCTACCGCATCAATGAGGAGACCTATCTGCTGGTCGTCAACGCAGCCAATATCGAGAAAGACTGGAAACACATCTGCCAGGAGGGCCAGGCCTTCGGACTGACCCCCGGCAAGGAGCTTTATAACGCCTCGGACGAGATAGCCCAGCTGGCCATTCAAGGGCCGATGGCGATGAAACTCGTCCAGAAGTTATGTCCCGCCCCGGTGGAAGAGCTCGAATATTATACGTTCGTAAAGACCGAAGTGGCCGGAATCAAGGATGCAATTCTTTCCGCCACGGGATACACCGGAGCCGGAGGCTGCGAAATCTACGTTGCCAATGAGGATGCCGACAAACTTTGGGAGGCGATGTGGAAAGCAGGCGAGGAGTTCGGTCTGCAGAACATCGGACTCGGGGCACGCGACACCCTGCGGCTGGAGATGGGATTCTGCCTCTACGGCAATGACATCGACGACACCACCTCTCCGATCGAAGCCGGACTGGGCTGGGTCACCAAGATGATCGACGGGAAGGATTTCATCGACCGGCCCTACATGGAGAAGCAGAAAGCCGAAGGGGTAGAACGCAAACTCGTGGCATTCGAAATGGTGGAACGCGGCATTCCTCGTCACGGTTATAAACTGACAGATACAGAAGGCCAGGAAATCGGTACGGTCACATCAGGGACTATGTCACCCACACTCAAAATCGGAATCGGCATGGGATATGTAAAGAGTAACTATGCAAAACCCGATACGGAAATCGCAGTCATCATCCGCGACAAACCCGTTCGAGCAAAAGTGGTGAAAGCCCCGTTCATCAAAAAATAAGATCCGGGGAGAATTTATGGAGCGACAAGGAGGAGGCTTTTCAAGCCGACTCTTTGTATATTATTGAGGCTGTCGCAACACACTCCGTGCTTGCGAAGTGGCTCGTGATATAAAAACAGGAGCGTCTATGATGGTATCCCTGATGATACTGGTATTCGTTCTCGGCTATGTATTCATCGCCGTCGAACACAAGGTAAAGGTGGACAAATCGGCCACGGCACTGGTAATGTGCGGAGCATTATGGGTCATCTACATCTTCGCCGCTCCGGGGCTGATTTCCTCCGTATCAGAGGAGTCCTTCTCCCTATGGTTGGAAGCCAACCCCCGATACTCATCCCTACCCTATGCAGAACAATGCGTCCGGTTTGTCGCCGATTCGCAGGTATTGGAGCACTTGGGCGATACGTGTGAAGTACTCTTCTTTCTGATCGGAGCCATGACGATCGTCGACCTCATCGACTTCCACGGGGGCTTCTCCTTCATCACCAGCCGCATCACCACCCGTAACAAGCACAAACTGCTCTGGGTACTGGCCGCCATCACCTTCTTCATGTCCGCTCTGCTAGACAACATGACCACCACGATCATCATGGTCATGCTGCTGCGCAAACTGATTTGCAATTACAAGGAGCGATGGGTCTTTGCCAGCGTGATCGTCATCGCAGCCAACAGCGGCGGAGCCTGGTCACCCATAGGCGACGTAACGACCATCATGCTCTGGGTCGGCGGCAACGTCTCCGCTACCCCGCTCGTCAAAAGTTTACTACTCCCCTGCATCATTTCGGTCGTCATCCCCGTATTGGTCGCATCGCGTATCCTGCGTGGCATCCTACGTGCCCCCGACTATGTGGATATGGACAGCAACCGCCCAAAATTCATCTCCCGCAACGAAAGCCTGCACATACTCCTGTTGGGCATCTTGCTGCTGCTATTAGTCCCCGTTTTCAAATCGGTCACCCACTTACCGCCCTACCTCGGGGTCACTACGGCTCTGGGCATCATGTGGGTCTACACGGAACTGATGTATCGTCAAAAACGCGACATCGAAGAGTCGATCAAATGCCGCGTCTCGAAGGTGCTGAAACATATCGACATGCCCACGATCCTCTTCTTTCTCGGGATTCTCATGTCGGTAGCCGCACTGCAAAGTGCGGGCATCCTCTCCTCATTCTCGTCGTTTCTCAACCAAAAGGTACACAACATTTACGCAATCAACACAATGATCGGGCTGCTCTCCTCGGTCGTGGACAATGTACCACTGGTGGCTGGAGCAATGGGCATGTATCCGCTCCCCGATCCTGCCGCCATAGAGGGTGCTGCAGATCCGACCTACCTGCAAGCCTTCATGGCCGACGGTCCCTTCTGGCACCTGCTGGCCTACTGCGCAGGCGTAGGTGGCAGCCTGCTGATCATCGGTTCGGCCGCAGGGGTTGTGGCCATGGGGCTGGAGAAGATCAATTTCATGTGGTACTTCCGGAATATCTCCCTGATGGCTCTGACGGGTTATCTGGCCGGAATCGGCGTTTATATGGTGCAACAATGGCTATAACCCATGCAAAGCAGTAAAATTTTCCCGGAATATTTTTGGAAAACCCAAAATTGTTATACCTTTGCACTCCGCAACATGGAATAAAAACAGATAAAAATCAGATACAACGATGAAAAGGACTTTTCAACCATCCCGTAAAAAGAGGATAAACAAACACGGTTTCCGTGAAAGAATGTCTACTCCCAACGGTCGCAAGGTGTTGGCAGCAAGACGTGCCAAAGGCAGGAAGAAACTTACCGTATCCGACGAGACACTTGCGAAATAGTCTTACTACATCGGTAAAAATCTTAGGGCTGCATGATTTTGCAGCCTTTTTTGTATCTTTATCGCATCATCGAATTGCTCGGTCACACGTGTTCCGGGCATAGCAGTTGGAAAAGCAGTAGATTATGCAAAATAGAGAAGGGCGTTCCAGAAACGGACGGAAGGAGAATCCCCGTAACAACGCAAAGAGGCTCAAAGAGCAGGTAATACGCACTACGACCAAAGAGGCCAGTGCGACCAAAAACCTCATAAGCAGAATCAACAACAATGTCATTGCACGCAACTTGATACTGGCCGCGTGCGGAATCATTGTCTTCATCTTTCTGGTGACGATTCTGCTGAATCTCTTCACGCGCCATAACGTGCAGCGCGACGTTCCGGACTTTACCGGCATGACCCTCCAAGAGGCAGAACATGCAGCCCGGGATGCCTCGCTCGACCTGACCATCAACGATTCGCTCTATGTTCCGGCCTATGACGGAGGCATCATCCTCGACCAACTGCCGGAAGCCGGGTCGAAGGTGAAACCGGGCCGCCGTATTTTCCTCACGGTAAACTCCTATCGTCAAAGGATGGTCCGCATACCGTATGTCACAGGCTTCTCGCTTCGGCAGGCGAAAAACAATCTGGAGACGGCGGGTCTGACCATTGATGAACTCATTTACCGTCCGGACATTGCGACCAACTACATTCTGGAGCAGCGCTACCAGGGACAGATCATCACACCCGGCAGCACGTTGGAAGCGGAACAAGGCTCAGGCATCACGCTAATCGTCGGCATGGGCGAAGAGCCCACCCTGCAACCCGTTCCCAAAACAGTAGGCTTTCCGCTCAACGAAGCACAAAGCCGTTTGTGGGAAGTGGGCCTCAACATCGGCAAGGTGGAATTCGACCCGGGCATCAATCTCCTGAACCGCAACGATGCACACGTATACGCCCAATCTCCCGAGCAGGGCCGTTACGTCACATTGGGCACCCCGGTAACCTTGAAACTCACATTGGACGACAAGAAAGTCGAACAGGGCAGCATTGCCTCGGACAAAGCGGCCAAACAGATTGCCAAAGAACAAGCGGCCATGCTCGATACACTCAACAACGAATAATCGGACGTGCAGCACAAAGAACCACATATTACAGCATCGAACGAGTGTTCCGCTTCGGTAACGGATCCAGAGGACAATCAAGGACGCCCTTTCGGTCAAGACGAAATAGTTGGTCGGGAAGATATGCAGGATCTGCCTAATACCGACGAGACAGACGACCCGGAGAACGAAGACGATCCCCAGGATGAACTTTACGAACATTTCCGACTGACGGTGGATCGCGGACAGACCATGCTGCGCATCGACAAGTTTCTGAAAGACCGGATGGAGCATTGCTCCCGGAATCGGATACAGGCAGCAGCCGACAGCGGAAACATTCTGGTAAACGGCAAGGCAGTCAAATCGAGTTATCGCGTCAAACCGCTTGATCTGATTTCGATTGTCATGCCCTACCCCCGCCGCGAGGTGGAGATTATTCCGGAAGACATCCCGCTGAACATTGTCTATGAGGACGATGACGTCATTCTGGTCAACAAGGAGGCCGGTATGGTGGTTCACCCCGGGCATGGCAACTACAGCGGCACCCTGGTCAACGCTCTCACCTATCACCTGCGGAATCTGCCGCTATTCCAGGAAGGAGACATGCGCGCCGGATTGGTACATCGCATCGACAAAAATACCTCAGGACTCCTGGTCATTGCAAAAAACGAGCGAGCGCATGCCGTACTGGCCCGGCAATTTTTCGAGCACACCATCCAACGGCGCTACGTAGCCCTCGTCTGGGGCAACTTCGAAGAAGAGGAGGGGACCATCACGGGAAACATCGGCCGCAGCAAACGCGACCGTTTGAAGATGGCCGTATATCCGGAAGGAGACGAGGGCAAGCATGCCGTGACACACTACAAGGTACTGAAACGTTACGGTTATGTCACCCTGATCGAGTGCCGCCTCGAAACGGGACGCACGCACCAAATCCGCGTCCATATGGAGTGGATCGGCCACCCGCTATTCAACGACGAACGTTACGGCGGCGACCGCATTCTCAAAGGAACGACATTCAGCAAATACAAACAGTTCATCGACAACTGCTTCGCCATCCTCCCGCGCCATGCGCTGCATGCACGCAGCCTCGGGTTCATCCACCCCACTACCCGAAAAGAGGTCTATTTCGAGAGCAAACTTCCGGCAGACATGAAAGCCGTGCTCGACAAGTGGGATACCTACATTGCCAACCGCAGCACCTTCGAGGAGTAAATACGATTTCAAAGAGTCGCTGAACAATAAATGCCAAGCAACAACGGTCTGGAAAGATACCTCCAGCAACCGACAGTGACCCCGAAAAACGAACCATAAAACGATAAAACCATGACCAATCGCACCTTCACCATCCTCAAGCCCAATGCCGTAGCCGCAGGCAACACCGGGAAGATTCTCGACATGATCCTTCGCGACGGGTTTACAATTCGGGCCATGCGCATGATTTTCTTGAGTCGCAACGACGCCGCCCGTTTCTATGCCATTCACAAAGGGAAACCCTTCTTTGCCGATCTGGTAGAGTTCATGACCTCAGGTCCTGTTATCGTAGCCATCCTCGAAAAAGAGAATGCGGTTGCATCTCTGCGTACACTCGTAGGCAACACCGATCCGGCCAAAGCTGCCGAGGGGACGATTCGCCGACTTTTCGCCGACAGTCTTACGCGCAACGCAATCCACGCCTCGGACAGCGATGAGAATGCCCGACAAGAGTGGAGTCAGTTCTTTACACCCGACCAAATTATGGAGACAGATTATTATCTCTAAACCATCGCCCCAGGTTCTCTTTTATCTTATCCTCCGCCGCGGAAGCTTTCCCATTTACTTCTTCGAATCACTCACAATCTTCAGACACTCTTCCAGGGTCAAAGACTCAGGCACCGCACTCTTAGGTATACGGTAATTCTTCCCCTTATAAGCGATATAAGGTCCATAACGGCCATTGAGCACCTGCAATTCCGGCTCTTCGGGATAGGTCCGAATCGGCGTTTTGGCCACCTTGTCTTTCAATGACTTCTCTGCCATCAATTCCTGGGCACGCTCCAAGGTGATCGTATAAGGATCGTCCGTCCGTCCGAGCGAGGTGAACTTCCCATCATAACGGACATAAGGACCGAACTTGCCGATTCCGATCACTACCTCTTTCCCGTCGATCTCCCCGATCGTACGTGGCAATGAAAAGAGTTCCAGAGCCTCTTCCAGAGTAATCGACGCTATCAGTTGTCCCTTCTTCAGGCTGGCATAACGAGCCTTCTCTCCATCCTCCCCTCCGATCTGCACCATGGGACCGTAACGGCCGATTCGGGCAACCACCTGCTTGCCACTGGCCGGATCGACCCCCAAGACACGACTCTGTTCCGTCTTCTGCGGGGCCGTATCGAGCGCCTGCTCCACCGTAGCATGGAACGAATGGTAGAAATCGCGAATCATCTCGACCCACGGCTTCTTCCCCTCGGCAATCTCATCGAACTCCTTCTCCACCGTTGCCGTGAAGTTGTAATCCATGATGGTCTGGAACTGCTCTTCCAGATAATCGTTCACCACCATCCCGATATCGGTCGGAGTGAGCTTATTCTTCTCACGACCGACGGTCTCCGTAGCCATCTTCTCGGTGATCTTTCCTTTATCGAGCGTTAGCACGGCATACTCACGCTTGACGCCCTCCTTGCCCTGCTTCACCACATACCCACGATTGATGATGGTACTGATCGTAGGCGCATACGTAGATGGACGACCGATACCAAGTTCCTCCAGTTTCTTCACCAGCGAGGCTTCGCTGTAACGCGCAGGAGCCTGCGTAAAGCGCTGCATAGCAGTAATTCCATGCGGATCGAGTCGATCGCCGACTGCCATCGCCGGGAGTACCGTCTCCTGAGCCTCTCCACCGTCATCCTCGACCGACTCCATATAAAGTTTCATGAAACCGTCGAAAAGAACCACCTCGCCCGTAGCCGTAAAATGTTCCGAAGTAGTACTGATACCGATCGTCACGACCGTTTTTTCTATCTCGGCAGGAGCCATCTGCGAGGCAATCGTCCGTTTCCAGATCAACTCATACAACCGTTTCTCCGCCGGGGTTCCTTCAATCTCCGGCTTATTCAGATAGGAGGGGCGAATGGCCTCATGAGCTTCCTGAGCACCTTTCGTATGGGTCTTGAAATTGCGCGGATGAGAGTATTGCTCGCCGAATTCCTGAAGGATCTCCTGCTGCGCCGCAGCAATCGCCTGCGTCGAAAGATTCACCGAATCGGTACGCATATAGGTAATCAGACCGTGCTCGTACAGTTTCTGAGCTACGGACATCGTCTGCGAAACGGACATTCCCAACTTGCGGCCCGCCTCCTGCTGAAGTGTCGAAGTAGTAAATGGCGGTGCCGGAGACTTGACGGCCGGTTTACGTTCGCTGGCAGAGACCGAGAACTCGGCGCCATTGCACTTATTGAGGAACTCGAGAGCCTGCTCCCGCGTCTCGAATCGTTTGTTCAACTCTGCGCGGAACAACACCTGTTTCGGATCGGCGGCATTGACAAATTGCGCCGTCACACGATAGAAAGGCGTAGCCTGAAAATTGATGATCTCACGCTCACGCTCCACCAGAAGCCGTACTGCCACACTCTGCACACGTCCTGCGGAGAGCGACGGTTTCACCTTTTTCCACAACACGGGCGAAAGTTCAAAACCCACCAAGCGATCAAGAATACGCCGAGCCTGTTGCGCATTGACAAGATTCATATCCACCGTCCGGGGGTGCTCGATAGCTGCCATGATAGCACTCTTCGTAATCTCATGAAAAACGATCCGCTTGGTATCCTCGGGCAACCCCAACACCTGTGCCAGATGCCAAGCAATCGCCTCTCCCTCACGGTCCTCATCGGAAGCGAGCCAAACCGCCTTAGCCTCCGAAGCAAGTTTCGACAATTCAGCCACCACCTTCTTTTTATCGGCAGCCACCTCGTAGGTAGGTTTAAAATCGTGTTTGATGTCGATTCCCAAATCCTTCTTAGCCAAGTCACGGATATGACCGAAACTCGACTTGACGGTATACTCCTTGCCTAAAAACTTCTCGATCGTCTTCGCTTTAGCCGGGGACTCAACAATCACTAAATTATCGTGCATAAATCACTCTATCTATAAAAGTAAAACCTAAAACTGCCTTTAGGTTTTTCTTTCCATTATCGAAATTCTCTACTTAATCAACGTATATGTAATCTTCATTTGGACGGGATGGCTACTACCTGTACCCATCAACGCCACCTCTCCCTGCGAAAGCAACGGCGTATAATAAGTCGTATTCCATGACGGAGCCAACCAGATTAATTTCGGAGTCTTGTCACGCTTATACATCAACTGAGTGATATAGGAGGATATATCCATCACGTAACAACCGTTACTGCGATCAATGTATCCACCATAATAGATCGTTGATCCGTAATAACTCTCGCTGTAATAAAGATAGTCGTCGATCGCCGTAGGATATGCCGTTTTGTAGGAGGTATACATCCCCAGACGATTCAGGGCCGCATCCATAGCATCGGGATTCTGCGACTCTTTCAATGTCAGATAAATTTTCGCCTGATTGATGACCACTTTACTGTACTGCTCGGTTTCCCCTGTCTGAGGATCGGTATCCGTAGTCAATTGATCGAGCTCTGCCAGGAACTCATCCGTAAAGCGCAACCCGGCATAGACTCCTCCCAAACCCTGTATATACACAACCGAAGCCGTATTGACGGTATCGGTCACCGTTGGAATCTCCGGCAAATATTTATGTCGTATTACATTGATCGACGTATTGGTTTGGGCAGCCCAAACATCAGCATCGTCGAAATAGTACATGACCGAGATCGTATCCTGAATATTTTCGGCCGTTTCTGAGTCGGCATGTTCCATACCCTCCTTGTGGTTGTGCGCATAGAGTGTAAAGTACGAATAATCATAGTCGCTCGTACTCAAAGCGATGTTGTATATCGCCGCATCCTCCGGCGAATCGGATGTCGGAGCAATATAGAACCCACGGAACGTGTCATGAAACGCCGTATCGGCAGCAGCATAAAAAAGCGAATCCGCCTCGACCAGCCGAGCCAGCAAAGCCTCGCCACTGGCGGTCGGAGTCAACTTTTTACTGACTGACTCATTTGCTAATGGTCCCGAAAGCGTAAAGGTAAAAAGCGGATCATTACGGTCAATCACCTCATCGACCGGATAAGTAGGGTAATACGTAGAATCATATCTCAGAACGGCATTGTCCTTGATGGCATAAATGGCAAAAGTTTGCTCCGCCTCATAATTCCCTTTTGTCGAGGAGACGTAAAGCGAGAGAACAATGGAATCAGCAACGGGTTTGTATCCAAAATGATTTTTATCGTTGTTAAAAGGAATTCCTACCGAATATTGTCCGACAGCCCCGCAGGTCTCTTGACCGAAACCCGTCGCCGTACGATTTCCGAGCAGCCACAATCCCATTTGACTCGATGGAATGGAATCAGAAGCAGCAACAGCATAAGTATCGATGCCCGTAAGCGTCTTGATCCGGAGCAACATCTGCTGATCCTTCGGGACAAAACCGAGTCCAAGCGTATCATCCACCTCCGTACACCCTGCGGCAAAAAAGCCTGCCAGCAAAACAAACAGACTGGTCCGCAAGTTAAATATCCCTTTAAAGTAATGCTTCATAAAATTTCTGATAATTATCCAAATACTCGGTCGTCTCCTTATCCTGATATCCCAGCTTCGGTTTCCCCGTCTTTTCCAAGTATTCGGCCAATGCAGGATCCAGGCTCGGATTTTCGATAATCACTCCGTCTGCATGATCTATAACGAGCTTCATCAAATTTTGGTATGAAGGCGTCTCTACATTTTTCAGAAAATCGGCACTTACTCCTTCACTCTCCACTTTCGAATGGAAATCGGCATCCAATACATCTGGAAATGCATCATCGTACAATGACACCACAATCTTGACATCACGGAACAAGGGATCATCAGCAAAAACATGCCGCAAATAGATCGGGACTACCGAAGAGAACCATCCATGACAATGCACGATTGTAGGTTCCCAACGCAACTTCTTGACCGTTTCAAGAACACCGCGTGCAAAGAAAATAGCTCGCTCATCATTATCCGGAAAATAGATGCCCGACTCATCCGTCAACACAGCTTTCCGATTAAAATAGTCGTCGTTGTCGATAAAATAGATCTGCACCCGAGCGGCAGGAATGGAGGCGACTTTGATAATCAACTGATGATCGTTATCGTCAATAATCAAGTTCATGCCCGACAGGCGAATGACCTCGTGCAATTGATTTCTCCGTTCATTGATACAACCATACCGGGGCATAAAGGTGCGTATCTCATTCCCTCTCTCCTGCATGGCCTGGGACAAGGTTCTGCACAAAAGGGACATCTCCGTCTGAGGAAGGTATGGAGTGATCTCCTGGCAGACGTATAAGATTTTGCAGTTACTCATCAGCACTTTTGTTTATTGACCAGTCGGCATAAACCGAAGTTATTATTCTGCAAAGATATGAAAAATTTATTGAAATCCCGCACTCATGCCTCTCATCACAGGATCAGCATCGCATCACCATAGGTACCGAAACGATATTTCTCCTCTTTGGCCACCTTGTAGGCATTCATTACCAGATCATAGCCTCCGAATGCAGCCACCATCATCAGTTGTGTGGAGAACGGCAGATGAAAATTACTGATCATGGAATCCGCCACACTGAACTCATACGGACAGAAAATAAACTTGTTTGTCCATCCCTCATAGGGTTTCAGACACCCCTCAGTAGTTACCGAACTCTCAATCGTCCGCATGACAGTCGTTCCGACCGCACAGACCCGATGCGATTGATGCCGCGCCTCATTCACAATATCGGCAGCCTCGGGAGTAATCATGATCTGCTCAGAATCCATTTTATGTTTGGTAAGATCCTCGACGTCCACCGTACGGAAGTTTCCCAATCCAATGTGAAGCGTGATAAAAGCTTGCTTGATTCCCTTGATCTCCATTCGCTTCATCAGATGCTTACTGAAGTGAAGGCCTGCCGTAGGCGCAGCCACCGCCCCCTCGTGTTTGGCAAAAATGGTCTGATAACGCTCGTCATCAATCGGTTCCACCTTCGAACGCACCCATTTCGGCAGCGGTGTCTCTCCCATTTTGTAGAGCGTCTCTTTGAATTGGTCGTAATCCCCATCGAACAGAAAACGCAACGTACGCCCCCGCGAAGTGGTGTTGTCGATCACCTCGGCCACGAGCAGATCGTCATCTCCGAAATAGAGTTTGTTCCCGATCCGGATTTTACGTGCCGGATCCACCAGTACATCCCACAATCGCAAGTCGCGATTCAACTCCCGCAATAAGAATATCTCGATCTCCGCACCTGTTTTCTCTTTATTACCGTAAAGCCTGGCTGGGAAAACCTTCGTGTCGTTAAAGATAAAAACGTCATTCTCATCAAAATAATCGATCACATCCTTAAAAATGCGGTGTTCGATCTTTCCTGTGTCTCTATGGAGGACCATCAGGCGCGACTCGTCGCGGTTTTCGGTGGGATATTTCGCCAGCATATCGGGCGAAAAAGGGTAACCGTACTGAGATAGTTTCATATATTATGATTTGCCGTTATGAACAGAAATCCGTCCAGAAAAACCGGACATTAAAATAATTACGTAAAAAGTTTAAATTTGTTTCACCAGGGTGAGACTTTTTACAACATCATCCATTTCGACAGCATCCTCTACACGGAAATTACCGCTACGCGTACGGCACAGTGATGTGAGGTGCGCCCCGCTATGCAGTTTTTCTCCCAATTCCTGGGCGATGGATCGGATATAGGTTCCCTTACTGCAATCGATACGTACCCGAAGGCGCGGCAAATCCCACTCCAGCAGTTCCATCGCATAAATCGTGATGAGCGACTGACGCAGCTTCACCTCCGTACCCTCCCGGGCATATTCGTAAGCCCGTTGGCCTTCGATCTTCTTGGCGGAATAGAGCGGTGGGGTCTGCAGTCGTTCTCCGCACAATTCATGCAGTGCCTGTTCAGCCATCTCACGGGTAATATGTTCGTAGGGGAAAGTTCGGTCAATAGGATGCTCCAGATCGAAACTGGGGGTAGTGGCCCCCAATACGATATCGGTCACATACTCCTTACGTTCGGCCTGCAGGGCATCCACCTGCTTGGTGGCACGGCCGAGACACACGAGCAATACCCCCGTTGCCAGGGGATCGAGCGTACCGGCATGTCCTACCTTCAGATTCCGATAACCTCTTTTTCGCATCAGGAACTTGATCTTGCGTACCACATCTGTCGAGGTCCATCCCAAGGGTTTGTTGACGTTCAGCACAGCCCCTTCTGCAGGGTCAAAATCGAGTGGCAGTATCTCTTTCACCGGAAATCATTTTTAAGCCAGATAAGTAATCACAGAGGCAATGCCGACGACCGCACAATAGACTGCAAACCAGATCAGTTTACCACGATTTACCAAACGGATCATCCACCGGCAAGCCAGCGCCCCGATCACAAATGCAGTCACGAAACCGGCAAGGATCACCCCACCGGGAAGTGCATCGCCCGTCTCCATCTTCATTGCCTCGAGCAAATTCATCCCGAGAATCGGTATCAGGACCATCAGGAAGGAGAACTTCGAAACCTCTTCTCGTTTGACCCCTTGTAAAAGACCGGCCGAAATGGTCGAACCCGAACGCGAAAGCCCAGGCAAAACGGCCACGGCCTGTGCGATACCGATAATAAAGGCACGACGCGGCGTAACGGCATATTGACGAGGTTTGGCATAATGCGAGAAGGTAAGCAGGCAAGCCGTAACGATCAGCATCGAACCCACCAACAGCAAATTGCTCGTAAACAGCGACTCGATCTGATCCTTGAAAAACAGTCCTACGAAGGCGACCGGAATCATCGAGATAAAGATATTGATAATGAACTTCGTTTCCGGGTTCATATGGAACCGGAAAAATCCGCCGATCAATCGTCCCAGTTCATGCCAGAACACAACAATCGTACTGAGCACCGTAGCGGCATGCACCGCCATCGTGAATTGCAGGTTATTGGGTTCATGAATACCAAATACATAGTTGGCCAGTTCCAGATGTCCGCTACTGCTTACAGGCAAAAACTCGGTAAGTCCCTGAATCGCCCCAAGGACAATTGCCTCCCAAATCGTCATGTGTTACTCCTCCTTCTTCTTTTTATCCTTTTTCATGATGGCATATATCTCGAAAGCGAATCCTGCCAATACGAGAATCGGAGCCAATGTAATACGCCGGAAATTGAACATCTCGTAATTGAACTCATCGGGGTTATCGCTTGCACCGCCTACCATCAGAACGAACCCGAGCAGAATGATGACGAATCCGATCAACATCAATTTATAATTCTGAATACCAAGCGCCATTTTGGGCTCTTTCCCGGACGGCGTACCGGAAGTGGGAACTTTCTTATTCATCGTTGTGTTATTATAATCAATACAAATAGATGCCGTTGGTATGCATCCGGATAAATTTACGTACAGCAAAAGCTGTGAAGACAAACGAGATGAGCACTCCGAGCACCAACATTGCTACCAGAATCCATAGGATCAGCATCTGGTCTGCAATAAAATGCACCTCGGGCAATCCTTCGTTCAACCCGACAATCATTCCTACGAACATCACCCCGGCAATCAGGGCTGCGTAAATACCATGCAACACGCTACTACCCAGAAATGGCTTCATGATAAACCAGCGGGTAGCGCCCACGAGCTTCATGGTACTGATGACATATCTCTTGGAAAAAATCGTAACCCGAATCGTATTGTTCAACAGGATCATGGCAATCACCAACAGAGCCCCTCCGAACAGGAGAAGAATCAAATTGAATTTATTGATGTTGGTGGTAATCTGTTCCAACACGTTCTTTTGGTACACCACCTCATCCACTTCGGGCCAGGCCGAAACCTCTTTTTCAAGCCGGGCCACGGTCTCCTTATCCGACATCCGGGCATGCAACCGCACCTCATAGGAATCGGGCAAGGGGTTCTCCTGAAGGAACGATTCGAAATCACTCCCCACAAACTCCCGGAACTCCTCGGCCGCTTCTGCTTTAGAGACGAACAACGTCTCGCGCACACCGTCGCAAGCTGCCAACTTCATAGCCACGCTGTCCCGTTGCCCTTCGCGCAAACCATCTTTCAGCATCACATAGACCGTCATACGTTCCTTCATCCGATCCGTAGCGCTCAGTGCGTTCAGAATCAGGTAGCCCACCGAACCGAGCAAGAACAGCACCAGGGCAATGCTGACCGTAGAAATGATATATGAATTCCGGACCTTCCGTTTCAGCCTTTTATTGTTGTCCTGCATCCTTTTTCCTCCGATTTCTTTTACACATAACCGCGGCCGTACCGGCTGCCACGATCGCAGCTATAATCAATAACGAAAAGACAAGGGTAATATTGGATATCAGCCGGAAATCCTGGGCACGGAACGAGAACACTACCGTATGTTCTCCGGCAGGCAGCACCATTCCGCGCAACACATAATCCGCCCGGAAATAGGGAGCCTGCTTGCCGTCGATCGTCGCTGTCCATCCCTTGTCATAATAAATCTCCGAAAAGACGGCCACCCCCTCTTGGGTAGCGCTATATCGATAGGTTACCCGATTGGCGCGATAGTCCGTCAACGCGATCTGCGCCGTAGAGTCGGCGACGATATCGACCCCTTGCAACTGCGACGCAAAACGCTTATCCACAACGGCCACCCGTTTGGTATCCATCTGATCGAGCGCCGCAATCTCCTCATCCGGGGTATCCACGATCCGAACCGAATCCACAAACCAGGCTGCACCATTGGCATCCGGATTGACCTGCACCTGCAGCTGGCCGGACTGTTCATCCGACGCAATCACATATTTCGTGTTGAGCATGTTGTATACCGCCCAATGTCCCTGCGACAGATGACGGTCGATAATATCCTGATAGCGTTGTATCTTAGCCGCAGAATACCCCCCTACCGAACGGTGGAAATAGGAGGTAGTCGCATCATTAAACGGGCTGACAGTCATGTTCAGCACCCGATATCCGGGCGTCGTATCTGCCAATATTTGCAGGTCGGCAGCCGTGGGTTGAATCTCCGTACGCTTCGGTTCCACGAAACGGCTTTGCGGTAAGAATCGCAAATTCACCGGCACCAAATCGATACAAACCAGTACGGCAAGCAGAGCGATCATCGCACCGCGCTTGAGTTTACCGGCGCCATAAAGCCATACCACCGCAGCCGAAAGCAGTACAAATACCAGGGAACGGAACGCATCGCTGCGCAACATCGAAGCCCGCTCCGACTGCATGGCTGCAAGCACATCCTCCGGCAACCCCATCTGTGTGTCTATGGGTGAAGTAAAGTCGAAAAACGCACCGCCCAATACGAGGAAGAGCAAAGCGACCCCTCCCGTAACCATCACAGCACGTTTAATCCCCTTCATTAAATCGGCTTTCTGGATATCTTGTTGCCAAAGTTTGTTCAATATCAAAGCAGCCAGGAACGGAACGCTCCATTCGGCAATGACAAGAATCATCGACACGGTCCGGAACTTATTGTATCCCGGGAAATAATGGAAAAACAGTTCTGTAAAGAACATGAAATTCTTGCCCCAGGACAAAAGCAGCGCCAACGCCGTAATCACGACAACCCACCATTTGTTCCGTCCCTGCAAGAGAAATAGTCCCAACACACAAAGGAATATGATGACTGCCCCGATGTAGGTCGGACCGGCAGTCATCGGCTGATCGCCGAAATATCCGGGCAATTTCGTAGCCAACTGCCGGGCATTGTATTTGGCCAGTGCCTGCGCCACCGCACCATCGTCGGAAAATCCCCCTTCAGAGGAGCCTCCCGTCAATCCGGGGATGAACATGTTAAAACTCTCCATCTTGCCATAGCTCCACGCCGTAGCATAGTCGATATCGAGTCCGCTGCCACGCTTTCCGCTCACGTGCTCGCCCGGCCCCTGTTCCTTCAATTCCGTTCCACCCCGGATAGACTCCTTGGAATCCTGATAGGTATACCACAGCGGAGCAAGATTCGACCCGACGGCAAGCACAGCCGCCACAGCCAACACCCCGGTTGCCTTGGCAAAGCGAGGCAATGCCTTTTCCCGGAAGGCACGCACCCCTTCATTGATCCACAACGCCAACAACACCAACAAGAAATAATAGGTAATCTGCGGATGATTCGCGGCAATCTCCATCGAAGCGAACAGAGCGGTCAATGCCGCGCCGAGCCACATATTACGCCGGAAAGTATAATATACCGAACCGATCATCAACGGGGCATAGGACAACGCCACCATCTTCGTGATATGTCCCGCACCGATAATGATAAAGAAATAGGTCGACAAGCCATAAGCTAACGAAGGTGCAATAGCCGCCCAGGGATTGACCCGCATCATAAGCAGCATCACGAAGAAGGCTACCATGGCAATGAAAATCATCGATGCCGGCTGTCCCATGAAATTGACCACAGGAGTAATCCAACGTTTAAGAATCAGGGAATCGTACCGCATACTGATCAGCGTAGCCGGCATTCCTGAGAAAGAAGCTCCCGTCCACTGCGGATCTTCATCGTAAAGCGCTTGATGATCTTTGATATCTTTACTTGAACCTTCGTATTGTGTAATATCGTGCATCCCGATGACCATTCCCTCGAACTGAGGAGCAAAATAAACAGCACTAAGCCCTGCAAAACAGAGAAGGGCGATCAGGTAGGGCAGGAACCTGCGGAGCGTAGTACGGTTTTCCATACGATATCTTGAGGTACAGTTAAGAATGTTGCAAAGTAACAAAAAATAGTTGAGATATAAGAGCGCATCTAAAATTTTGCGTTACATTTGTAGGGTCAAAAAAATCGACATGCCCTCACTTAAGGATATACAAAAACCTATCGTTGCCGAGATGTCGCATTACGAGGAGTACCTCCGCAGGTCACTCCACAGCGACAATACGCTGGTAAGCACCATGTTGGAATATGTTTTCAGCAATCGAGGCAAAGGTATTCGGCCGCTGATGGTATTACTAAGCGCCGCCATGCATGCCGGTGCGCAACCTTTAGGGGAAAGGAGCTACCTGGCCGCCATGCTGATCGAAATGATCCACACAGCATCCCTTGTCCACGACGATGTCATCGACGAGGCCAATGTACGACGCGGCAAACCATCCGTAAATGCACTTTGGCGGTCGCGCCGCGCCGTGTTAATCGGCGACTACATCCTGGCACAAAGCTACACTACAGGCATGAAAAGTGGAGCATTTGATATTGTATCATACATTACAAAATGCATGGGGGAGATCTGTGAAGGAGAACTAATCCAAAGCGACCAGAGTGACCGTTTGGAGATGACGCGTGAGATCTATTTCGATATCATCTACAAAAAGACCGCCACACTACTCGGAACGAGCAGCGGTGTAGGGGCACTTTCTGTCGGAGCCTCCACAGAGCAAGTTCAAATCATGAAAGAATTTGGCGACAATCTCGGCATGGCTTTTCAAATCAAAGACGACATCCTCGATTATACTCCCACTGCACATACAGGAAAACCCTCTTGTGGTGATTTGAAGGAGCGTAAAATAACACTTCCCCTATTGACAGTACTCGAGAAATCATCTGACACAGAAGCACAACGACTACTGCAATTATTATCTGATGTGCGAAAGAAACCATCAAATGCCTCTTACCTATGCAAATATGTAACCGATCATGGAGGCTTGGAGATGGCAGCAAAGATCATGAACTATTACACAGAAAAAGCTCGAGCCCAATTGTCGCTCTATTCGGAATCCTCATTCCACGCATCACTTGACCAACTCTGCACATTCCTGGCTGAACGCGATCAATAAGGCTTTTACTTTATTTACACAAGTTAAGTATGGGCCGATATAATTCGGCATCGAAACAGTTAAAGTTTAGGGAGCCCCCAAGCCCTTCATCCCGCCTTCTTCACAGATATGCATAAAGGAAAAGCCGGATCGATTACGATCCGGCTTTTCCTTTATGCATCTATTCTTTAGAAGAATTTCACACGCATATCTTTCACATCGCTGGCCTCCATCAATGCCTGAGTCAAGCGCTCTGCGAGATAGGCCGAAGACACAGCCTCCAATCTTACACGTTCACTTTCCAGAGTCACATTCTCCACCGGCGTTACGTTATTGACATCAAACAGATAAACACCAGATAATCCGATAACGGGTTTGGAAAGCGTATTGGGTTTCGCCCCTCCACAAATCGCGCCGATCAATTTCGGCTCTACGCCAAGTCCTTCAAGATAGAAGGCCGAGAATTGCAAATCCTTCACATCGGTAGCCGTAACTCCCAACTTGGAAGCAACCTCATCGAACGATGCCCCGCTCATTTTTTCAGCCAACATAGCTCCTTTCTTCTCACGAACCAGAATCGAATGAATATCTCCGGCAACCTGCTCCTCAGACGCAATACCATCTTCCCGCACCTCTGTCAATGCAGCCACCACATAATTACCTCCGATCTCCATAATCGAGGATACATCTCCTTTCTCTCCATTAAATGCCCAACGGACAAGTTCTCTCGATTCATTAAGGCCACTCACATTACGGTCCGTATTACGAATACGAGCCACACGTTTTGCCAAAGCCGATTCGGTGGTTGCTTTCTTAAAGTTGTCGTACGATCCGGCAGCGGCAGCAATGAATTTGCTGGCTTCCGCATAGACAGTCTGCTGAGTAAACGAACTCGGTTCCACCTGATATTTGATAGTAGCAATTTGCACCTTAGGAACCAATGGAGATTTGTAGGTCAATTCCACCACATGAATGCCATAAGGGGTTGTTGCCGTAAAGACATCTCCTTTATTGGCTTTCAGACACGCTTCGCTAAATTCAGAGATCATCTGATCGGGCGAGAATACACCCAAATCGCCACGGTTATTCACCACACTCTGATCCATCGAGAACTGCATAGCCAATTCCTCAAAACTCGATCCACCTTTGATAGCTTTAACAAGACTATCGGCACGCTCCGTCTCACCGGCCGGCAAAAGAATATGCTTGGCTCCGATCGAATCGGGCAAGTTTTTGGTCTCAACCACACGTGCAAGCGTATAAGTATCACCATTCAATACAGGACCGTACATTGCTCCGGGTTTCCCAATCAAAGCAGCAGCTATCGCACCCTCGAGTTCAGACTCTTTCACATAGCGTTTATCCGGGGTCTCCTGAGAGTTCAAGGTCGCATATTGCATCGGCGTATCGCTCTCGGCAAACTCAGTGGCTATCGTATTGATGTATTTTTCTGCCTCTGCATAATCATCCTCGGAAGGCAGCAGGTCGAAAACCACATACTCGATATCGCGGGAGGCACTCTGACGGAACATTTTCTTATGAGCAGCATAATATTCACGGATATCGGAATTGGATACCTTTACTGTCGAATCTGCAATCTGAGCATAATCCTGTGAAATAACACGAGCGCTGTAAAGATTGTTCTCTGCGGCCACTCCGGCTTCCACCTCCAGATCATTCACATACATCCCTTTGGAAACAAGCGCAATATACTTGCTCATCTCACGCTGAGTGGTCATCTGCTCTTTCAGATAGTTCCACAACATCGAGGCACGTCCTGTCGGATCAGCATTCAGATTCTCTACAAAGCTACGCAACATCTCAGGATCGAAAGCCCGCGTCTGAGGATTGACAAACGTTGCTGTCAGAATCGGTGACAGATATACACCACCAGACATATCCATCTGTTCGCCTTCCGAAACATTGATACCCATCTCCTCAAAGCCGGGCTGATAGGCATATTTCGTAATGAGTGACTCCCAAGCCATATCCCGGGTAGCATCCTGTTCTTCTGCCGTAAGAGCGTCGCGGCCCGACATCTCCTGAGCTACGGTGGTGAATACCTCTGCCAGGTTACTGTACTCAATATAGCCAACTTTCGTACCGTAGATTTCACCCACTTTCATTTTACGAGCATTCATCAGGCCACTGCCTGAAGATAAGAAATCACCCAGCAGGAAAGCGATCAGCGCTATACCGATAACAACCGAAACGATGATTCCTCCGCGGGTTCTCAGTGTGTTTAAACTTGCCATGTTGTTTATTTCATTAAATTTTTGTGACTCTGTTTAACCCTTTCAGGCATAATAAGGCTCAAAGATAGTAATTTTATCATTTACCCGTACATTCTTACCAAGAAATTTACGACAGAACTTTCACTCGGGCCAACTCCAATTTAGAACTGCTCTTACGGAGAATATGAATCTCCTTGTTATCAATCCTCAAGGTCTCGCCTTGAGCTGGCAACCCCTCGTAATTATATAAGATATATCCGGCCAGCGTATCATACTCTTCTGACTCTGGAATACCTAAATCATATTTCTCGTTCAAATAATCCACCTCCAAACGACAAGAAAGGACATACTCCCCTTCACCCACCTTCTTCTCCACCATATCGGGCAGATCATGTTCATCCTCTATTTCGCCGAAAATCTCCTCGAGAATATCCTCCATCGAGACCAGTCCTGCCGTACCGCCGAATTCATCGATTACCACCGCAACCGACCGTCGTTTCTTGATCAGCGTCGTGAGTAACTTCTGTGCAGGCAGACTTTCCGGCACAAAATCGACCTCCATCAAGACCTCCCGGATACTCTTCGGCATTCGGAAAAGACTTTTCGTATTGACATAACCGATAATGTTGTCTATCGACCCTTCATAGACGAGAATACGCGAGTAGTTCGTATCTACAAATCTCTTCGTAATCTCCGGAATGGACTCGTCGATCTCTACCGCTTCAATATCCACACGGGGCACCATACAATCCCGTACACGCAGATCGGAGAAATCGAGGGCATTCTGGAACAACTTGATTTCACTCTCTGTCTCGCTATCGGGCTCGTTCTCCGAAGCCTCCTCGAGCAAATGAGCCAGATCGACACGATCGAATCCCTTAATATCATGATTCCTATGCACTTTTAGTCCGGCCAAACGCAACAGAGCGATCGAGACCCAGGTACTCAACTTAGCGATCGGATAGAGTATCAGGTAAATCACATAAAGAGGCACTGCAAAGGCTCTCATATAGAAATTCGGATTGCTCCGTACCAAAGCCTTAGGCATAAATTCCGCTGTGAAGATAATGATAATCGTAGAGATTATTGTCTCAAGGACAATCGAACCGTCATTTACCTGCAGGCCATAATGCTTAGCTATCGCATTCAACAACAAACTCATATTGAGAGAGTAAACAACCAACGCGATATTATTCCCCACGAGAATTGTAGTGATATACTGCCCCGGACGATGCAAAAACACATCGATAATATAGTTGAAGGTCCTACTTTTCTTCTTATCTATCTCCAGTTTGAGTTTATTGGAAGACACAAAGGCGATCTCCATTCCCGAGAAAAAAGCGGAGAATATCAATGAGGTAATAATGACGATAACGACCGATACCATATGCATTCCAATTATTCCGGTTGCTTAAGTTGTCTTGTCGTCGATCCATCCGCAGATTCCGAGGAATCTCCCGGACGATGGACCGTAGTATCCCGGGTCGGCTCGACATCGACCAACAAACGCCCTTTCGAGCGACGGAACTCCCAATCGGTAAAGGTCTCATCCGATTCGAATCCTTCCCCGATCACCACATCCTCCCCTTGAGTAACCTTGGAATCCACGTTCGAGTAGATTCGCTTGATCCGCCGATCCCAGAACAACTGTTGGGTTTCGAGCTTTTGGCCCTTGGCATTTGTAGCGACCACATTTCCTCGAGCTGTCCACAAATCCTGTTTCTCGTTGTGAATCGCATAACTGGCAACAAGGGTGGATTCAATTCGGCCCGTCGAGTCATACGTTTCGATTTTGATCCCTTTACGGAACTCTCGGAAAGGCTCCTTGGCCAGCCCATAATACTCCATTAACGGAGTCTCGAACCGATATTGCTTACGACCGTTCTCCGAAGAGATCATAATCAGAGAATCACTTTGTTGGGTCATCAAACGTTCCGTATCCTCTGTTTCAACAGATCCGGGGCGACTGCACGAGAAAAGCGAGATAGCACTTCCCAAAATGGAAAGTGCTACCAAAAACTTTATATATCGGAATATTCCTATCACAAACTTCATGCTCTCTTAACGTCCGGAAGAGCGAACAACCGTCGTCCCCGAGATCCATCCGCAACTAACCGTATAGCTCGAACCATCAGTCAATCCACGGAAGAAGCACTCCTCTTTAGCCGGGAAGTATCCACGATAAGTCGCCATCTGAGTCTCCGCCTGCTTAGCCATATCCTCATCATCAGTTAACAACGGACGAGCTTTTGCCAACGTATCATATACCAGCCAATAGACGCTCGAACGGGCAAAATCGGAACAGCTCGAAGCTCCCGTAGCATAGGCTTGGGCCAGAAGATAATAAGCCAAACCGCTCTCTGGGTTGATATCGATAGCCTGTTTTGCAAAGTCAGCGGCAGATCGTGCATTCCCCAAACCAAGTTGCGAACTTGCCACACGCAGACACAGTTTCTCTTTCATATCGGGTTCCGATTCAGAAGCGATCGCCTCATTGAGGTATTTCAAGGCTTTCTCGAAATCCTTTTTCTCTTCAAAACCGCCAGCCAGCAATAAAGCCGTATTGGACGAAGGTTCCAACTGATAATATTTTTCACCTACGGAGAAGAAAAAATCACTACTACATTTAGCATTTGCCATCAGACCGAAAGCTTTAGCCAAAGTTTCCTTATCGTCCGGAGACTCTGCCAAACGACTCGAAAACATCTTTTCAAGATTCGTGCAATCAGCAGCTCCACTGGTAATAAAGAGAGCCTCGAAAGTCTCTTTTGCAGCCTCATCGCCAGAAGCAATCATATATTTTTCCAGCACAGAGTATATATCCATAAACTCCTCTGCTCCAATATTGTCATTCTTATAATCATTGGTGAGCTCCTGGAAATAGATGTTGATAAAATTAGGATCAAGATCCCCTTCGCTAGCATCAACAGCCTCTTTGAAATATTTCATCACGCCATCCCGATCTGCCGGATTGAAGGTCAGATACTCCCGGGCCTTATTCTGAAGAATATATCCACGACCGCGGGTAGCATGATCGCCGAAATGTTCGGCACGCAGATCATAAACCATCATCAACGTATCGACATAGAGTTTCTTCTCTGCCAATGCCGTAGAACGAGCAATCTTATTCTTATAGATATTGGCACCGTTGATATAAATATTCTGCGATGCTTTCGGTGCATTTTTGATCAGATTACGGAAATAGACCAAAGCCTGATCGTAGTTCTGATTGTTATACTGCTCCGAGAAATAGTTGTACTCCAACACATTCTGTTTCCGATTTTCCGGGTTATCTCCCCATTTCGGATCCTCGAGATACGACTGAGCCGAAGCGCCCAGAGTTGTCAGACCAGCTACAGCAAGCAAGGCCATTTTCGTGTAAATTCGTTTCATCGTCGTTTTATTTTCAGGTTTTTTATGTCAGTCTAAGGATGTATACCACCCAAAAAATATCTCTATATTAATCGTATTTCTGTTTTACAAACCAATAATCGGATCCGAAAAGGCTCAACCCAATCGAAAAGTTGACAAAACGCTCACGGATCAATCCGCTCCGAGTCGTACCGCGTTGCCCATATTCCACTCCGATATCTATGCTATTCCGACGAGCGAAC
This sequence comes from uncultured Rikenellaceae bacterium, assembly GCA_944326815.1. Lineage (GTDB taxonomy): Bacteria > Bacteroidota > Bacteroidia > Bacteroidales > Rikenellaceae > CALYBN01. Next base: position 169,374 of record CALVFI010000001.1, read on the forward strand.
TCTACCGGAATACCGACGCCCAATGTCACAGCCTTCTCTGTAATATTCTGACCGCGGAATTGCATATAATATCCGCTATAACGGAATCCAACTCGATACGTGATACGATTCATAAAGCGACGCACATCGTACGGATTGGGCGTATACATTCCCCCAACCTTAATCGTATTGCTATTCACATACTTCATTTGGTTAACGGCATCATTCTCATTGAGACCGCTCCATTTCTGATATACATAATCGACCCCAAAACCATATTTGGTCGTCTGATAAAATGCCCCGACGCTCAACGTGGAGGGTAGCTTGAATTTCGACCCCAAACCATTATCAAAGAACACCGTATCGCCTATAATATCGTTGGCCGGAACATAACGTTTCACAGCAGGATCCAGTTTTCCTCCAAGTTGATATGTAGCTCCGATCGTCAGCAACCTCGTATTGGTCCGGATTGCATCATACTGGATCCCGAAGTTAGCGAATACCCGGGAGATCTCCTCCGTTTGCGTATTGGTCGAATTGGAATAGCTTCCACTCGACGTAATTGGGGTGATTTCCGTGTTATAGGTCCGTTCGATCGAGCCCAGATAATAAACCATCTCTGCACCGATCGAAAAACGTTTGAACGGCTCCCAGCCCAATCCGGCTTTAATCTGCGACACGCCACCCTCTCCCTCGTAGGTATATGCCACATGCCCGAGATTACCGACAATATTCGGATCGGTTTCAATGTTCTTTACACGATAACCAACACTGCTCAAGGGCGTTACACTGAATCCAAAACCCAATTTCCTCGCCAAAGGGAAAAGAATTGCAACATCCCGCACATTAAAAGTATTGTAAGCCGTCTTGGCACTCTTATCATTCACTCCTGTCCCTTTCAGATAGAAATTCTGCCCCTCCAATCCAAAATTGAATAAAAACGATTTCTGTCCCACTGTGCTGTATGATGCCGGATTCAGGTAATTGATGGTCATCATGTCACGATAGGCAACTCCGATACCTCCCATCGACCGCAGATTAGCCGTCCCTTGAGTGGAGAAGTCTCCGATGCCATAAAACGTATACGGAGAAAACGTATTGATACTGCTATTCTGCGCAAACGTAGCCATCGGCAAAAATAACGCCAACAGCGCCATCGTTCTTTTTATCTCCCTTTCAATCTGCATTATACTCTAAAATTCTGTTTAAACCGTATACAACGAGGTCGTAGGCTGCAAATATCGGATTTTTTACTCGTTTCGCAAAGAAATTTCCGTCTCCGCCCGTAAAAATAATTCGAAGATCATCGTATTCCTTCGACAGTCGGGCGATATAACCTTCGATTTCATAGACGATACCATCAATCACCCCACTCTCTACGGCCTGTCTCGAATTATTGCCTATCAGCACCGTATCCTCCACCAAAGCGTGCAACGGCAATTTCCCTGTGAACTCATGCAATGCCCGAAACCGGATCACTGCACCGGGAGAAATATTGCCTCCGAGGAACTCTCCCTTGGCCGAAACCATATCGATGGTAATCGCCGTACCAAAATCCACGATCAGCACATTAGCGCCCGGATATATGGCATTGGCTCCCACTGCAGCAGCCAATCGGTCGCACCCGAGCGTCTCGGGAGTACCGTAACAATTAATGACAGGAACCGGCACCGTCGTATCGAAACGTATGAATTTTTTCACTCTCGCCTCGATCTCCTGCTCCATTTCACTATCCGCCTTACGTGTAGAGACCACAATAGCAGCCGTAATGGCCGGATAAGAGGCAAAAATTCCTTCGATAAATTGTCTGTCAGGATGCTCCGTCTTGAACGTATCCACCACCTGCCCCTGTTCGAATACAGCAGCTTTGGCCAACGTATTGCCTATGTCGATCGCTAAATTCATTTTTTTGCAAAGATAGCTATTTCAAGCTAACCGGACAATTTTTTCACAAAAAGTTAATTTCTCTCCGCTTCCATTGTCTGGTTTTCCTCCGTATTCTTGCTCAATTCGTTAAGTACGCGCACCGCCTCTTCCGTATTCTTTATATTTCTAACTGTCAAAGAGAGCTTATTATTGTTCTGACGGAACACAAAATTTTTCTGATGTGTCGTCACATAGCGCAGAATCGACATGAAACGACCACTCTTATAATATGCAGCTTCTTGATTAGCAATAAATTGCAATATCATCAATCCATTTTTGATCTTAGCGCGCTCAAAACCAAGACTCATACATATCCAGCGCAGACGGACCACATGGAATAATTCGAGGACCGAGGGAGGCAATTCACCGAAACGGTCGACAAGATTAGCGGCGAATTTCTGTAGTGTCGTCTCATCAGTAATATCATCCAGCTCGCGATACAGTCGAATCTTCTCCGTACTTTGGCCGACATAACTATCCGGGATAAATGCCTCCGTATCGATCTCTATCTGCGTATCACTGACATACGAGCGAGATTGCCCCGAGGAGAGACCCTCCTGGGGCGATTCGACGATACCCTCTGCACGCAACTCATCCATCGCCTCGTTGAGAATCTTCTGATAGGTCTCAAATCCAATGTCTGCGATAAATCCGCTCTGCTCGGCCCCCAACAGATTTCCGGCGCCACGAATATCGAGGTCCTGCATGGCGATATTGAATCCGGAACCAAGATCCGAGAACTCTTCGATGGCCCGCAAGCGTCGCCGAGCGTCGGACGACAACATCTCATCCGGAGGCGAGAGCAGATAACAATAGGCTTTCCGGTTCGACCGTCCCACACGGCCACGCAGCTGATGCAGATCGCTGAGACCGAAGTTCTGCGCATCATCGATAATGATCGTATTGGCATTCGGAATATCGATACCGTTCTCCACGATGGTCGTAGCCACCAATACATCGAACTCGCCGTAGATAAAATCCATAATCAATTTCTCGAGTTCCTGGGCGTTCATCTGACCATGACCTACTGCCACTTTTACCCCCGGGACAAGCCGTCTGACCATATCGGCGATCTTCTGGATATCCTCCACACGATTGTGCACGAAATAGACCTGTCCGCCACGCCCCAATTCGAACTCTATAGCCTCCTTGACAATATCTTCATCAAATACGTGCGACTCCGTGGCTACCGGTTGACGATTGGCCGGAGGCGTACTGATCACCGACAGGTCGCGCGACCCCATCAACGAGAACTGCAACGTACGCGGAATCGGCGTTGCAGTCAAAGTCAGCGTATCGACGCTCACACTCATCTGCCGCAACTTCTCCTTACTCGACACCCCAAACTTCTGCTCCTCATCGATAATCAACAGACCGAGGTCCTTGAACTTCACCTCTTTCCCCAGGATCTTGTGCGTTCCGATCAAGATGTCGATCTTGCCCTCCGCCAGCTCCTGCAACAGCTGCCGGGTCTCTTTGGCACTCTTGACCCGGCTCAGGTGTTCGATCCGCACGGGGAACTCTTTCAGCCGATCACTGAACGTACGATAGTGCTGCAAGGAAAGGATGGTCGTCGGAACCAATACCGCCACCTGTTTCCCGTCGCACACCGCCTTGAATGCAGCCCGTACAGCCACCTCGGTCTTTCCGAACCCGACATCGCCACACACCAACCGATCCATCGGTCGAGGACTCTCCATATCCTGCTTCACCGCCTCGATGGCTTTCTGCTGATCCGGCGTATCTTCATAAATGAACGATGCCTCCAATTCGTGCTGCAGATAGGTATCCGGACCGAATGCATAACCGCCACTGGCCTTGCGCCGGGCATAAAGAGCGATCAACTCCCGAGCAATATCTTTGACAGCCTTTTTCGTGGCGGCCTTCATTCGCTGCCAGGCTCCGGAACCGAGTTTATAAATTTTTGGAGGTTCACTATCGCGATCCTTGTAACGCGAAATACGATGCAGGGCATGGACATTCACCAGCAGCACATCGTTGTCCCGATAGACGAGCTTAATGGCCTCATGCACCTTACCGTTTTCGACCGTCTTCACCAAGCCACCGAATCGGCCCACACCATGGTCGATATGCACCACGTAATCGCCCACCTTGAGCGCATTGAGTTCGGCGATGGTCAGACTTTCACTCCGGTCGAGCTCCTTATTCAGCCGATAGCGATGGTAACGATCGAAGATCTGATGGTCCGTATAGAGACACACCTTCATCTCATGACTCACAAATCCCTCATGGAGCGTGAGCGACAGCGGCGAGAACTCCACGTCACGCGCGCCAATGGAGTTGAAGATATTGCGCAGGCGCTCGATCTGCGCCTTATTTTCGGAAAGAATATAGGTCCGATAGCCGCGCAACATATTGGCCTGTATATCTTCGGCCAGCAACTCGAACTTCTTATTGAAAGCGGGCTGCGGCGAGGTATGGAAATCGATCTGACAATCCGGGAGACGTTCTCGCGAGGAGGCATGCAGAAACATCTTGCAATTGGCCGTTTCACGCAAAAAACTCTTTGCCCCGGTCACCATACGGTCGATCTGGGAGGGTTCCTCCAGATCATTCAGAATTTTGACCCGAATCTCGTTAAAACGTTTAAGGGTGTAATCCAAATCCTGAACCCAATAGACAGCGTTTCCGGCAAATTCGGCGAAAGAGACGCGATGGTCTGCGAATGCAGCCCGTTTCAGATCGGGAACGATTTCGGCACACTGCAACTTCTCGCTCGAGAGTTGCGATGCGATCTCGAACGTACGTATCGACTCAATCTCGTCTCCGAAAAAGTCCAGACGGAAAGGCTTGTTCTCTGCATAGGAGAAGACATCAAGAATGCCACCCCGAACGGAATATTGGCCCGGTTCATACACGAAATCGACCTTCTGGAACTCGTCGGCCACAAGCGTCTCCTCCAGGAATGCGATCGATACGTGATCGCCTACGCGTACCGTCGTCGTACTGCGGCGCAACTGCTCCATATCGGCCACCTTCTCCAGCAATGCCTCCGGATAGGTACACACAACCAACAACTCTCCCGAGAAGTTTTTGACAGCATTCAACGTAGCCGTACGCTGCACAATACCCGATGGATCCTCCTGCCCGTATTGAATCGAACGTTTATATCCCGTCGGCAGGAACATCACCTGCTCCGAACCGAGCAAAGCATACAAGTCGTTACACAGATAAGCAGCCGCATCCTTATCGTCGGCCACGATAATATGAATGCCTCCCTGCCGGTTCGCCACGGCAGCAACCAACAACGAAAAAGCCGACCCTGCCAGTGAATTTAATTCCACGGTGGAACAGCTCTCGTAACATTCACAAACCGCCCTGAAACTCTCTTGTTTCCGAACTAATTCGATGATCGAAGACCGGGACATCGCACTTTATATCAGTTCACTGCCCTCGCGATCGAAAAAAGTCACCTCGATGAATCCTTTCGACTGATCGGGCATGATTTCTATACGACATTTATACTTCCAATTCCAGCGATGCCGAATCGAGAAGAGCCCTTTCGTCAGATAGGCTGCCAGAATCGGATTCACATGGATTCGGATATATTTCACGCCTCTGTCCAACGTGAAATACGAGATCTGATTCTCGATCTGCTGGTCGAGCAGAAGGGTCGGAGCAATCGTACCGGTTCCGCCACAGGTGGGGCACACCTCTGTCGCGGTCTGAATCGCCTCGGGCCGCACCCGTTGCCGGGTAATCTGCATCAGACCGAATTTCGAGAGCGGCAACACGGTATGTTTGGCACGATCACCGGCCATCAGTTGCTGCATCGTCTCGTACAGTTTCTGCCTATTCTCGCTCTTATGAAGATCTATGAAATCCACCACGATAATACCGCCCATATCACGCAGGCGCAACTGCCGAGCCAACTCCTCCGCCGCGGCAAGATTCACCTCCATGGCCGTCTGCTCCTGATCGTCGGCCACTTTAGCCCGATTTCCGCTATTGACATCCACCACATGCAATGCCTCGGTATGCTCGATAATCAGATAGGCCCCCTTCCGTAAAGAGACATATTTGGCAAACAGTCCCTTGATCTGTTTGGAAATATCGAAATTGTCGAAAATAGGGACATTGCCCTTGTATAGCTTGACGATCTTCTCTTTCTCCGGAGCGATCGTTTTAATATACTCCTTAATCTCTTCGAATAGCTTGGCATCATCCACATGAATGGCGCTGAACGAACCATTCAGCAAATCACGGATAATGGCCGTCGCCCGATTCATCTCATTAAACAGCAATGCCGGAGGATCCTGGGTCTTGATCTTGGTCAGCGCAGCCTCCCATTTCCCAATCAACGCCTTGATATCAGCCTCAATATCTGCATCCTGTTTACCAACAGCCGCCGTACGGATAATCACTCCATAATTTTTCAGCAGCACGGCATCCACAATTTTCTTGAGCCGTTTGCGCTCCTCGCTCGAACGAATCTTTTGCGAAATAGAAACTTTGTTGGAGAACGGTATCAAAACCACATGCCGCCCTGCCAACGAGATGTCCGAGGTCAACCGCGGACCCTTCGTAGAGATCGCCTCTTTGGCTATCTGAACCAAAATAGGCTGCCCCGTGGCGATCACATTCGACAACTTCCCCGTTTTGCCAATGGCGGGTTCGAATTTAAGATTCTCGAATTTAGGCGCCCGCTTGTTGGCAGCCAATTTTGCCACTAACTTGTGAAGCGTAGGGAATTGCGGCCCCAAATCGAGATAATGGATAAACGCGTCCTTCTCATAACCGATATTAACGAACGCGGCATTCAGTCCCGGCATAATCTTACGCACCTTGCCAAGATAAATATCACCCACTGCAAATCCCGTCTTGCATTGCTCTTTGTTGAGTTCCACCAACCGCTTATCCTCCAGCAAAGCTATGCTAATCTCGTTAGACGCTACGTTTATTACCAGTTCCTTATTCATCTATAAATATGGATATAACAACTTAAATGTAATAAACCTAAAGAACTTTTGCGGCTCTTTAGGTTTATCACTTGCATTACACGCATAAAAAAGCTACTACTTTTTCTTTTTATGTCTGTTCTTACGCAGACGTTTTTTGCGCTTGTGAGTAGCCATCTTATGCCCTTTTCTTTTCTTACCGCTTGGCATAACATTTCAAGTTTTAAAGATTAATGAAAATTACTTAGCGCTCTTCACCTTCGCTGCAAAACTTTTTGCGGGTTTAAAAGCAGGGATGTTATGAGCGGGAATCGTAATCGTAGTATTCTTTGAAATATTGCGGGCAACCTTTTTAGCTCTTTTCTTAATAATAAAGCTTCCGAAACCACGCAAATATACATTATTTTTAGCAATCATCGAATTCTTGACGCTTTCCATGAAAGCCTCAACGATCTGCTGCACTTGTGCTTTCTCGACACCGGTGCTTTTCGAAATCTCATTTACAATATCAGCCTTTGTCATATCCGTAAAAGTTTAGTTTGTTAATTCACAGTTCGGGGACTGCAAATATACATTTTATTTAATTAATTCACAACAGATAGCGTTTTTTTTATTCCCGAAACATTCTTTCTGCTGTTCATGCTGCGGTAAGTACTGTTGAATAAGGAACATAGCAAAAACCAGCCCAAAATCACCTTAAAACAAAATATTTTTTCAACCCATTAAGCAACAACTCATTATACATGCAATAATTTCGCTTGAAACACGTTTATTTTACAAACTAAAAGGCAACTTCTTTCCGGTCGAAACACGATTGCCCGTATTTTGCATTGGAAGTCCGGCACCTAATGTGTAATTTTGTATTGATTAAGAAATAAATTGTATGAACGGAGCAAAAATCCTTTGGGTCGACGATGAAATCGAACTACTCAAACCGCATATCCTCTTTTTACGAGGGAAGGGTTATGACGTAGAATCCTGCAATAACGGTTACGATGCCATCGAAATGGCCAAATCCACCCCTTACGATCTGATCATTCTCGACGAGATGATGCCGGGCATGACCGGTCTGGAGACCCTGCCCCACATCAAAGAGATACGTCCCACCACTCCGGTTATCATGGTGACTAAAAGCGAAGAGGAGAACATCATGGACAAAGCCATCGGATCGAAAATCGCCGACTATATTATCAAGCCGGTCAATCCAAACCAGGTGCTTCTGTCGATCAAGAAAAACGTCCACTCCCAACAGCTGGTCACCGAACAGACGACCGCCGACTACCGGGCCGAATTCGGACGCATCTCTTCCCTGCTTTCCGAAGCCCGGACTTTCGCCGACTGGTGCAGCATCTACCGCAAGTTGGTCAACTGGGAAATCGAACTCACCGACTCCACAGACGAAGGAATCAAGGAGATTCTCTATTACCAGAAAAACGAAGCCAACAACGAATACGCCAAATTCGTCCGGAAAAAGTATCTTGATTGGATCAATCGGAAGGATACCGATACCCCAGTCATGTCGCATACACTCATGCGTACGAATATCTTCCCTGTAGCCGACACCCACCCGAAAACGACCCTGCTTCTGATCGACAACTTCCGTTACGACCAATGGCGGAGCATCAGCAGTCTGCTGCGAGGCTGGTATGACGTGGATAAGGAAGATTTCTACTGCGCCATTCTGCCTACCGCCACCCAATATGCCCGAAATGCCATATTCGCGGGGCTAATGCCGCTGGCCATCGACAAACTGATGCCCAACCAATGGCTCAACGACAACGAAGAGGGAGGCAAAAATCAATATGAGGAGGACTTCCTGCGGCGTCAGCTCCAGAGTAACGGTAAAAATTATAAAACGACGTTCGACAAGTTGGTTCGTCCGGAGGCGGGAAGAAAACTGATCGATAACATTCAGAAGATCTATGATGCCGACTTTTCGGTCATCGTATACAATTTCCTCGACATACTCTCTCATGCCCGTACCGAGACGGAGATTATCCGCGAATTGACCGAAGACGAAGCTGCTTTTCGTTCGCTCACGCGCTCCTGGTTCGAACACTCCGATCTATTCACGCTTCTGAAACTCCTCTCGGAACATGGACACACGGTCATCATCACCTCCGACCACGGCACGATTCGCGTAGACAACCCCATAAAAGTGGTGGGCGACCGGGAAACATCGCCCAACTTACGCTACAAAACAGGACGCAACCTCAACTACAACGCCAAAGAGATGTTCGTCATCTCCAAACCGGAGGAGGCCCAACTGCCTCAAAGCAACATCACGTCCACTTATGTTTTCGCTTATAATCGCGACTTTTTCGTCTATCCGAACAACTCTAACCAATTCGTCCGCTACTATCGGAATACTTTCCAGCATGGCGGGATCTCGATGGAGGAGATGATGGTCCCCTATATCGTTCTTCATCCCAAGAACTAACCAAAACCCCTCCCGGAGAAAGGAGTCGGTGCTTATAGTTTTCTCGGAACTTTTTCGCCAATGAAAAGTTTCGCGTATATTTGTAGCCGATAAAAGGCATATATCACAACATGACACAAATAGAAGTAGACGGATTAGGCGATCTGCCTGACGCGGCGGAAAAGATCATCGAACGACTCGTTTCCCACCGGATTGTGGCTTTCTATGGACCGATGGGAGCAGGCAAGACAACCCTTATTCGAGAGATCTGCAATCAGTTGGGAGTTCAAGACAACGTCACCAGTCCCACTTTCGCCCTGATCAACCAATATCGGACCGAAGAGGGAACCCGTATCAACCATTTTGATTTTTATCGTATCAACAAGTTGGAGGAGGCCTATGACTTGGGATATGAGGAGTACTTCGACAGCGACGATCTATGCCTGATCGAATGGCCCGAAAAGATCGAGGAGCTGCTCCCGGAGGACACATTAAAAGTGATGATTGAGGTCGACCCCGATCACGATGACAGACGGCTGATTACGGTCGGCTGAGAGCTATCGGCCGAACCCCTCATAAACCACAAAGGAGATTCCATGCGACACATGGGATCTCCTTTTTTACTCTGTACACACCATTCACACTCGATGACGCATAAAAGCGCCACCCTGGTTCTTATCCGCTCACCACTTGAACGTTGCTATAATGGGATAATGGTCCGAAATGAACGGACAACCATACCCTTTCGTTATAGTCTGGAACTCCACCGGAGAGGCTTTCTGATAGAAGATATAATCGAGGATAATGTTCGACGGAGCATTTCCCCAACCATTGAAAGTGCCATGACGATCCGTTACCGGAGCTTTATCCCGTGCAGAACCGAATTTTTTGAACAATGGAACAAGTACGGGATCGTCCGGATTCGCATTGAAATCACCGGTCAGAAAGGCCATATTGCGTCCGGCAATCGCCTTTATTTTAGCCACCAGCAATAATGCCCCCTCTTTACGGGCAACTGGTCCCATATGATCCAAATGCGTATTGAACAGATAGACAGTCTTGCCCGACTGCCGCTCTTTCAAGCCAATCCAAGTACACATTCGATTGCAGGCGCCATCCCAACCGCGAGAAACTTCATCCGGCGTCTCGCTGAGCCAGAAATGACCGCTATCGGCCAGTTCGAAACGATCAAGCCGATAGAACACCGACATCTGTTCCCCCTCACGTTTCCCATCATCACGGCCCAGTCCCACTTTACCATACTCCGTCAGGCGTTCCGTCAAATAATCGGACTGCTCTGCCAATACCTCCTGCATTCCGATCAGATCTGGCTTCTGGTCACGGATCATCGCCACACACGGCACCTTCCGATAGTTCCAGCCATTCGCCCCATCTTCCGGCACACCGCTCTGACGGATATTGAATGACATCACCTTCAACGTCTCTTCATCCGGAGCCTGTTGCGCATCCACTGCAGCGGCATAAGACAATCCTGCTACTGCTGCCAGCAGGGTTACCATCAATTTCTTCATAATGCTATAGGTTTTAAAATCTTCATTACTCTCCCGCACGTTTCACATACTTGTCCAACCAGTTGAAGAACTCTCTGTTCCACAACAACGAATTCTGAGGGCCGAATACCTGATGCGCTTCGTTCTCAAACACAACCAAACGTGCCGGAATTCCTCTCACACGTGCGGCGGTGAATGCCTCGAGGCTCTGTGTAAACGGAATGCGATAATCCCTTTCTCCCGTAAAGATCAGTATCGGAGTATCCCACCTCTCTACGAACTTGTGCGGGGAATTGGCATAGGAACGCTGTGCCGTAGCATTGTCCTTGTCCCAATACGGACCGCCGTAATCGTTGTTCACGAACCAAAGTTCCTCGGTCTCGCCGTACATGCTGTCGAAATTGAAGATTCCGCAATGTGCGATGAATGCCTTGAAACGTTTCTGGTGATTCCCGGCCAGGAAAAAGACGGAATATCCGCCATAGCTGGCTCCTACGCATCCCAAACGCTCCTTGTCGCACCACGGTTCCCGGGCCACATCGTCGATTGCACTCAGATAGTCACGGATATTCTGTCCGCTGTAATCGCCCGAAATCTGATCGAGCCACTCCTGTCCGAAGGAGGGCAATCCGCGACGATTCGGAGCCACGACGATATATCCCTGGGCAGCCATCAACTGCAGGTTCCAACGATAGCTCCAGAACTGACTCACCACGCTTTGAGGTCCGCCTTGACAATAGAGCAGGGCAGGATATCTCTTCGTGCTATCAAAATCGGGCGGCAATACGACCCAAGTGAGCATCTCTTTTCCGTCGGTCGTTTTCACCCAACGTTTCCGCACCTCTCCCATCTTGATATGATCGTATATCTCACTATTCACCTTGGTCAACTGCGACAGCGCCCCCGTCATAGGATCGACATTAAAAAGTTCCGTAGCCATCGAAAGGGTTGTCACCTCCGCCACCAGTTTCTCGCCGGCTTTCGTAAAGGCATTGATGTCATGGTCACCCGAGGTAACCACGGTAACCACCGGGGCACGATCCGCAGCACCACTTTCCTCCGAATCAGAGGCGACACAGGCCACTTTGCAGATCTGGTGCGTAGCCTCGATGGGGGCAATGAACCAAAGCTCCTCATTACCGCTCCACACCACATTCATGGCGTTGTAATCAAAATCCACGGTCATATCCTGCATCTCTCCGGTCCGGCAGTCATATACGAACAGGCGATCCTTGTCCGACTCGTTTCCGGGGCGGCGCATACTGCGAAAGGCGATTTTCGTATCGTCGGGCGACCAGACGGGATATTTGTCGTAACCGGGCATCGCCTCCGGATCGATCACCGCGCTGTCTGGCGTGCCGAAATTGCGGGGTTTGCAAATGTTCTGCGTAACGCCACTCTCCACGACATAGACATAGATATCAGAATCGGTCGAAACGGCATAGGCCGTACCCGTCAACTTCTTGCAGGTGTAAGCCAGCATCGTACCGGCGTTATTCCAGGCAATCTCCGAAAGGTCGAAATAGGGAGCCATCGGAGCATCCCACGGTTCTCCCTCCATAATATCTACGCCCTCCGCTAGTTTCCCGTCGACGAGATCGGCTATAAAGATATGGGAATAGCTCCCTTCGTCCCAATAATCCCAGTGACGGGCCATCAGATCGTCGTATATTTTAGCCTTCGAGGCCGGCAGATCGGGACAAAGATCCGCCGATTTGCGTTTTTCGACTTGTACGCGCTTCGTATAAAAGACCTTATCCTCTTTGGGCGAAACGCCGAAGCCGTCAATACCACCCTCGATCTCCGACACCTGTTCCATCTGCTTATTTACCGGATTGATCCGCCAGAGCTGCATCTCTCCGCTGCGATCGGAGAGGAACCAGATTGCCGTACCGTCAGCACTCCACCGGGGTGTATTGTCACTGCCGGCATTGTCGGTCAACTTCACGGGCTCGCCATTCTCCGAGGCTACCAGCCAAAGCGACGTAGTTCCCTTGTTTTCGGCCATGTTGTAATCCGTCACCGTATAGACCACCGACGACCCGTCGGGCGAAAGGGCCGAACTACCCACACGCCCCATTTTCCACATCACCTCCGGCGTAAAGATTCCTGCCTGTTTTTCCTGCTCGGTGAGTGCATTGTCAATCTCCATAACTTTCGTTTTTTGCGGGTTCGTATTGCACGATACCAAAATCCCGGATGCTGCCGCCAGCACCCCGAGACGATACATGATGCTTCTCATAAAAAGGTTTCTATCATTATTGTTTATCTCGTTTCCCTCTACAACATCGCTACTGAACGCTACGGCTACACTCCACGCATCCCGGCTGAGCGGAATACCGTCCGGATGGTCTCGAAACTCCCCTTCAGACGCACCGACACCTCTTCTGGCACAACCCACTCCACACGAACAATCCCCTCCTCTCGCTGCGGAGTCGGCTGCGGAGTTCCCTCGCACCGCATGGCATACCACCAGGTCTCTTTCAATTCCCAGCGCCCGCGCATTCGGTAAAAATGGAGAGTCCTGGTCAACAGGCCATCCACCGTGAGGCCTCCGACTCCACACTCCTCCTCCACCTCACGCATCGCGCAAGTCTCGATACTCTCTCCCGCCTCCAGGTGGCCCTTAGGCAAGTCCCACCGGCCGTTACGCAGAATCATCAGACTCTCTCCTGCCTCATTCACCACCAGGCCTCCAGCCGCAATCACAGGCACAAACAACCCGCGAAAATGGGCAAAAGCACCCCGTACATCGGAAGCTTTTATCCACAGACGTTTGCTATTCTCGAGATTTTGCAACACCTTTGCAATGTCGAACTTCTCGTCGGCAAGGAGAGTTGCCCCCTCCTCCTGCGGGAGGTGCTCTGTAAAAGTAACTATCTTATCTTCAAAATAGATATTAATCATCACACTATCATGAAAGAAACCGCCAGACGCATCGCGCAATCCTTACTACAAATTAAGGCAATAAAACTCAACCCTGCAAATTATTTTACCTGGGCTTCGGGTTGGCACTCCCCTATCTATTGCGATAACCGCACCACGCTCTCCTATCCGGAGGTTCGGAAACAAATTTACGAAAGTTTTGCAGAAATCATTGCAGCCCGGTATCCGGAAGCCGAAATCATTGCCGGCGTAGCCACGGGAGCCATTGCACACGGAGCGCTTGCCGCCGAGAAATTGGGCAAACCGTTTATCTACGTTCGTTCCGCACCGAAGACACACGGATTGACGAATCAGGTCGAAGGGGTCTATCACCCGGGGGCAAAAGTCGTGGTCATCGAAGATCTGGTCTCCACAGGAGGAAGCTCTCTCAATGCGGTAGAGGCATTGCGCGAGGCAGGTTGCGAGGTGCTGGGCATGGTCGCCATCTTTACCTACGGATTCCCGACCGCACAGGAGAACTTCGCCAAAGCGGGGGTGGCACTTGATACGTTGAGCGACTACAATACGATGATCGAGTTGGCCGTCGAGGAAGGTTACGTACATCCCGACGAGCTCGAGACACTGAAGGAGTGGCGGAAGAATCCTGCCGATTGGAAAAAATAGAGCGACCCGATACGACCCATGGAAAAGTACGAAAGCAAACAGGTTCAGATTCTGCGCCCGGCAGCGATCATCTACCGGGCCTTGTCCGATTTTTCGAATTTCACCCCAATTCTGCAAGACAAGGTAGATAAATGGGAGGCCACGGCAGATACCTGTTCGTTCATGGCCAAAGGTTTTCCCGTGAAGCTCCGCATTGCGGACCGGGAGGAGAACAAACTGGTCAAGATTACGGCAGACGGCAATACACCGCTTCCTTTCAACGCCTGGATCCAGTTGAAGGAGGTCGAAGAGAGCAGCAATCCCGACACCCGCATGCGACTGGTGTTGCACATCGAACTGAACATGATGATGAAGATGATGATCGGCAAAAAGATCAAAGAGGTACTCGATCAGGTTGCCGACCAAATCGCTACCGGATTCAACAACGCCCCCTATTAACCTCCTATTAACATTCAGGGCACAGGAGAGTTGCCCGGATGTATTCTCGAGCCATACCGTCCCTGGGCTCCGGAGGCCCTCCGAAAAATAAAAAAGGACCGCCTGCAGGCGGTCCTTTTATCATATAGGCCATTTGCTCTTCTTCAGCCAGAGTCTCGAAGTCAAACCCTACATCCGCTCCGGCACATCGATACCGAGCAACTTCATACCGACAGCAATCACCCGGGCCACCTGGCCACAAAGTTGCAACCGCATGCGGCGGACAGTTTCATTCTCCTCTTTAAGGATCGAATGGTCGTGATAATATCCATTGAACAACTTGGCCAAATCATACACATAAGCGCCGATCAGGGCCGGAGAGAAGTTCTCGCCCGCGGCCTTCACGACAGCCGGGAAGTCGACCAGATGCTTGATCAACTCGATCTCTTCGGGAACGTAATCCCGCGACACATTGCCTGTCGCCCAGACGATTCCAGCCTCGTCGGCTTTACGCAAAATCGACCGGATACGTGCATGGGTATATTGGATGAACGGACCCGTATTGCCGTTGAAATCGATCGACTCGCGCGGATCGAACAACATGGTCTTCTTCGGATCGACCTTCAAGATGAAATATTTCAAGGCCCCTAAACCGACCATGTGACACACGGCATCAGCCTCCTCCTGCGTACATCCATCGAGTTTGCCGAGCTCCTGCGACATCTCGCGGGCCGTCGAGACCATATCGTCAATCAGATCGTCGGCATCGACCACCGTACCCTCGCGCGACTTCATCTTCCCCTCGGGCAACTCCACCATCCCGTAGGAGAGGTGGTAAATATGATCGCTCCAGTCGTACCCCAACTTCTTAAGTACCAGCTTAAGCACCTGGAAATGGTAGTTCTGTTCATTACCGACCACATAAATCATTTCATCGAGATGATTGTCCTCGAAACGACGGAAAGCCGTACCGAGGTCCTGCGTCATATAGACCGATGTGCCGTCACCGCGCAGCAACAGCTTCTGATCAAGGCCGTCAGCCGTCAGATCGATCCATACGGAGTTGTCCTCCTTACGGAAGAACACGCCTTTCTCCAACCCCTCCTCGACGATATTCTTACCCAGGAGATAGGTCTGCGACTCGTAATAGATCTTATCGAAATCAACCCCCAGTGCCTTATAGGTCTTGTCGAATCCTTCGTACACCCAACCGTTCATCTTCTCCCAAAGAGCACGCACCTCCGGATCGCCAGTTTCCCATTTGCGGAGCATCTCCTGCGCCTCGACAATGATCGGTGCCCGATGCTTGGCCTCCTCCTCAGGCATACCTTGTGCCACGAGTTCCTTAATTTCGGCCTTATAATGCTTATCGAACTCCACATAGTACTTGCCTACCAAATGATCTCCCTTCATGCCGCTGCTCTCGGGAGTCTCCCCTTCGCCATATTTCTGCCAGGCCAGCATGCTCTTGCAGATATGGATGCCACGATCGTTCACCAGGTTCACCTTGATGACCTTATGTCCGTTCGCGGCAAGAATCTGAGACACCGAATAACCCAACAGATTATTGCGAATATGTCCCAAATGGAGCGGTTTGTTCGTATTCGGAGAGGAGTACTCCACCATGATTGTCCGCCCCGTAGGCTCGGCGAAGCCGTACCGTTCATCGGCAGCGATATCGGCAAAACGTCCCGCCCAGAAAGAGTCTTCGAATACCAGGTTCAAAAAGCCCTTGATCACGTTGAATCCTTTCAGATCTGGACATGCAGCCACCATATGGCTTCCAATCTCTTGAGCCGTCTGTTCTGGGCCTTTGCGACTAAGCTTCAGCAACGGAAAGACGACAAGCGTATAATCGCCTTCGAACTCCTTGCGAGTTTTCTGAATCTGTAACTGGCTTTCTGCCACAGGACCATAAAGGGCTTCGACACTCTCGGCAGCCTTCTGTTGGAGGAATTTTTCGATATTCATCTTGTTTAAAATTTCTTATAGAGGTCAAAGATAGGGATTTCTTTTGGTTTTCCGGGGTGAAAAGATATATTTGTATCATTATATGATTTTAAATCATGACCCTCATGAAACTCTTTTTACTTCTCACAGGGCTGTTCCTATACATATATACAACCGCAAAACCGCCCTATATTATTCCCGATGATTTAAAAACGGGCCGTTTCAAGGGGAAAGTAGCGTCTGTCCGCGAATTCCACTACGATTTTCTCAAAGACCCAAAATATTCTCCCGAACAATTACCACCTATCGACACATGGACACTAACCCTCTATAACCCGGAAGGATTTATGACCCGATGCGAAAGTTATTCCGCAACGGACACTCTTCCCCATACCATTAACACCTACCTGTATGACAGTACCGGTCGGCAAATGCTCTCCGCCATCACGGAACTAACCGCCAATCATACCATACAAACCATTGAATACATTTACGATTCCCTCGGTCGGTTGGCTAAAGAAAACATTTTACCTTTCGGAATGCCCACCCTCTACCTCTATGATAAAAAAGGGTATCCCATCCGTTGCCTTTCAGGAAATACGCAGACAAGCTATCGTTACAACCGACATGGCCAGATCCGGAAAGAGGTCACCCGTCCATATCCACATCCTAAACAAAAAGCACGTCGCAAACGCCATCAGGTAGACACGAGATATGTCAAAAGGAGATATACATACCGGAATGGAGCTCCCTGGCAGATGAAACTGGATAAAACACAGAAAATACAATACGACAACAACGGAAATGTCGTATGTACAACCGATGTCATTTATATTTTTGACAATCCGAAAAACCCGGAAAAACCGAGAAAAGAGTTAGCACATTTATATGCCTCCTATGAATACGACAAACAAGGGAATTGGATCAAACGAGTCCAAACCTACCAGGGGAAAGTCACCCGTATCACACTTCGCGAGATCACCTATTATCAAT
The DNA here is from genome assembly GCA_944326815.1 of uncultured Rikenellaceae bacterium. GTDB lineage: Bacteria > Bacteroidota > Bacteroidia > Bacteroidales > Rikenellaceae > CALYBN01. Next base: position 187,037 of record CALVFI010000001.1, read on the forward strand.
AGCATCAATCCGGGAAAATCACTATCTTTGCATCGCAAAGCAACCGGAACCATATGAAAATCGCAAACATAGAGCTGGGAGAAAAACCGCTGTTCCTCGCCCCTATGGAGGATGTGACCGACCCATCGTTCCGCTTCATGTGCAAGGAGTTCGGGGCGGATATGGTTTATACGGAATTCATCTCGAGCGACGGATTGATCCGTGATGCAGCCAAGTCGCGCGCCAAACTGAACATCTCCGACCAGGAACGTCCGGTAGGCATCCAGATCTACGGACATCTGATCGAGCCCATGGTCGAGGCAGCACGCGTAGCTGAAACGGCCCATCCCGACCTGATCGATATCAATTTCGGTTGCCCGGTCAAAAAAATTGCGGGACGCGGAGCCGGCAGCGGCATGATGAAGGATGTGCCGCTGATGGTAGAGATGACCCGACGCATCGTCGATGCGGTCCATACACCCGTAACGGTAAAAACCCGGCTCGGCTGGGACGAAGAGCACAAGAACATCGAGGAGATCGCCCTGCGACTGCAGGATGTCGGCATCGCAGCCCTCACGATCCATGGCCGGACACGTGCCCAGATGTATCGTGGCGAAGCGGACTGGACATTGATCGGAGCCGTCAAGAACAATCCGCAGATTCACATTCCCATCATCGGCAACGGAGACATCGACTCGCCGGAGAAAGCCCGACAGGCATTCGATCGTTTTGGTGTGGACGGAGTCATGATTGGCCGGGCCACATACGGCCGTCCCTGGATTTTCCGCGAGGTACGCCATTACCTGCAAACGGGTGAAATACTGCCTCAACCCTCCGTATCCGAACGTGTTTCGATTGCCAAGCGCCATCTACTCAAGTCGGTTGAAGTGAAAGGAGAAAAGGTGGGTGTTCTGGAGATGCGACGTCACCTCTCCTGTTATTTCAAAGGTCTGCCGGATTTCAAGTCTACCCGACTGAAACTCGTCACGCTTTACGACGTATCGGAGCTGCTCGCCACGCTCAACTATGTAGCGGAGAGGTGGGGCGATTTCGACACCTCCGGCATCACACCTCCGCCACTGTCCCACGATCTTTAAACGACCTTCCCGTTCGATATCGCTCCTCTGCGGAGATAAAAAAGAGAGAGGCGGATTGTGGTCCGCCTCTCTCTTTCACTATGATGCTTTCAGATTACTCTTCTTTCTTGGTGTCGCTCCAGTCCATAGAAGCATAACGCTTGTAGGTGTTGTAACGCCATTTTGCATTATCCTCCGAAGCTTTGAACAACTCTTCGGCCTCCGTCGGGAAGGATTTGAGCAACGAAGTATAACGCACCTCCTTGCGGATGAACTCCTGGAACTTGCTCCAATCAGGCTCCTTCGAATCAAGCGAGAAGGGATTCTTCCCCTGATCCTCGAGGGTCGGATTGAAACGCCACAAGTGCCAGTAACCACAAGCGACAGCCTCCTTACCGACCGTCTGGGTACGTGTCATACCCCCCTTGATACCATGGTTGATACACGGTGCATAAGCAATAATCAACGATGGTCCAGGATAAGCCTCAGCCTCTTTCAGCGCGGTCAGCAATTGGTTCTGATTACCGCCGATCGAAACCTGTGCCACGTATACGTAGCCATATGTCATGGCGATAGCACCGATATCCTTCTTGCGAACACGTTTTCCTGCCGAAGCAAATTTGGCCACAGCACCGATCGGAGTGGCTTTAGACGACTGACCACCGGTATTGGAGTACACCTCGGTATCTATAATCAGGATATTCACATCCTCGCCCGAAGCCAATACATGATCCACACCGCCGTAGCCGATATCATAGCCCCAGCCGTCACCACCGATGATCCACTGCGACTTCTTGACAAAGTAACGTTTCAGCGCAAGCAACTCCTTGCAGGTATCGCAACCACAAGCTTCCAGCATCGGAATCAGCTTCTCGGAAGCGGCCTTGCTGCCGTCGCCCGATTTGCGGTTGTCGATCCACTCTTTCATTGCAGCCTTGAGTTCTGCGGAGCAGCAATCGCAATTGTCGATCGCATCCTGCATCTTCATTGCAACCGTATCGCGCAGTTTCTCGATACCCAGGTGCATACCTAAACCGAATTCGGCATTGTCCTCGAACAGGGAGTTTGCCCAAGCCGGGCCCTGTCCTTTGGCATTGGTGCAATAGGGAGTCGACGGTGCAGAACCACTGTAAATAGAGGTACAACCCGTAGCATTGGCCACCATCATGCGGTCGCCGAACAGTTGCGTAATAGCCTTGATATAGGGCGTCTCACCGCAACCGGCACAAGCTCCGGAGAACTCGAACAACGGTTGTGCGAACTGAAGCCCCTTCACCGTCTTGGTCTTATCCATCACGGTATCTTTGTACCCTACGTTCTTGGTGATATAATCCCAGTTTTTCTGCTGCTCCATCTGGCTTTCGAGCGGTTTCATTACCAGGGCCTTGGTTGGAGCGGGGCAGACATCGACGCAGTTGCTGCAACCCGTACAGTCGAGCGGACTGATCTGAATACGGAACTTATACTCTTTCGTACCGCCGATTCCCTGTTTGGTTGCCACTCCGGCAGCTTCGGCCTCGGCATCCGTCAACAGGAAGGGGCGAATCACAGCATGAGGACAAACATAGGCGCACTGGTTACACTGGATACAGTTCTCCGTGATCCATTCCGGAACATTCACTGCGATACCACGTTTCTCATAGGCTGCAGTACCGTTATCCCACGTACCGTCTTCACGACCGAGGAATGCGCTTACCGGCAGACTATCGCCTTTCAGTGCATTGATCGGCTCGACAATCTTGCGAACGAATTCCGGATAGTTCTCATCGTGGTGTTCCGCAGGCTTCACAACGATATTTGCCCACTCGGCAGGCACCTCTACCTTGATGACCTCCTGTCCGCCTTTATCCACAGCGGCATAGTTCATATTGACAATATCCTCGCCCTTCTTGCCATAGGATTTGTAGATGGCTTTTTTCATCTCCTCCACGGCCTTGTCGAACGGAATCACATTGGCAATCTTGAAGAATGCCGACTGCATGATCGTATTCGTACGGTTGCCCAATCCCAAATCAGCAGCGATTTTCGTAGCATTGATGATGTAGAAATTGATCTTCTTCTCTGCCAGATATTTCTTCATATGATCGGGCAGCGAAGCTTTGGTCGTCTCCGCATCATGCACGCTATTGAGCAGGAATGAACCACCCTCTTTGAGCCCCTTGAGAACATCGTACTTATCCACATACGAAGGCACGTGGCAAGCTACAAAGTCCGGAGTCGTTACCAAATAGGGCGAGGTGATCGGCTTATCACCGAAACGCAGGTGCGAAGAGGTATAACCACCCGACTTCTTCGAGTCGTAAGAGAAATAAGCCTGGCAATATTTATCAGTCGTGCTACCGATGATCTTGATTGAGTTCTTGTTGGCACCTACCGTTCCGTCGGCTCCCAGTCCGAAGAACAGCGCTTCGAAGGTTCCCGGTTTGGCCATGGAAACCTCCTCGCCCACAGGCAGCGACTTGTAGGTCACATCGTCGGTAATGCCGACCGTAAATTGGTTTTTGGGCTCTTTGGCCTGCAGATTGGCGAATACGGCCAACATCTGTGCCGGTGTCGTATCCTTGGACGACAGACCATAGCGACCACCGATGATGAGCGGTTTGCAGTTCGCCGGCATATCCTTGCCATTGGCAAAAGCCTCCACCACGTCGAGATAGAGCGGATCGCCGTTGGCACCGGGCTCTTTCGTACGATCGAGCACACAGATACGTTTTACAGTAGCAGGAAGCACCTCGGCGAGATATTTTACCGAGAAAGGACGATAGAGGTGTACGGTAACGACACCGACCTTCTCGCCCTTGGTACGCAGATAATCCACCGTCTCCTTGATGGTTTCGGTCACTGAACCCATCGCAATAATGATGTTCTCCGCCTCGGGATCGCCATAATAGACAAACGGTTTGTATTCGCGTCCGGTGATCTTACTGATCTCTTTCATCATGTCGGCCACCATATCCGGAACAGCATCGTAGAAACGATTGGCAGCCTCCCGGGTCTGGAAATAGATGTCAGGATTCTGGGCCGTACCGCGGGTAACCGGGTTCTCGGGATTCAGAGCACGAGCACGGAACTCATCGAGTGCCTTCCGATCGAGCAACGACGTAAGAGCCTCTTCATCGATCAATTCAATCTTCTGGATCTCGTGCGAGGTACGGAATCCGTCGAAGAAATGAAGGAATGGAACGCGGGACTTGATCGCTACCAGATGTGCGACACCGGCCAAATCCATCACCTCCTGCACCGAACTGGTCGCCAACATGGCGAATCCGGTCTGACGCGTAGCCATCACATCCTGATGATCACCAAAAATCGAAAGCGATTGTGCTGCCAGCGCACGAGCCGAAACATGGAATACCCCGGGGAGCAACTCACCGGCGATCTTGTACATATTGGGGATCATCAACAAGAGTCCCTGCGATGCGGTGAACGTAGTGCTCAACGCACCCGATTGCAATGAACCGTGCAAAGCACCGGCCGCACCCGCCTCAGATTGCATTTCGACGACACGCACTGTCTCGCCGAATACGTTTTTCCGGCCGCTTGCCGCCCATTCGTCCACGAGTTCTGCCATCGTAGACGACGGTGTGATCGGGTAAATAGCAGCCACTTCGCTGAACATATAGGCGATATGTGCAGCTGCATAGTTACCGTCACAGGTAATAAATTTCTTCTGTCCCATCGTTTAGATTTACTTTACGAATATTTGTTATTTTCAGGTTTTTGCAGAATGAAACGGCATTTTTTCTATGCCTAAACGCACAAATATACGGCAAAATATTGAAACTCGCGGCATATCGCTCTGTTAGTTTTTTCACATCTATGAGACCCCAAGCGAGAAAATAGCATTACGGGTCCGATATTTCGGTTTTTCGCCTTATTTTTGCAGAACGAACCGTAAAAACACCATGAAATACCTCGGACGCTTGCTGTGCTACCTGGCCATTTTCCTGTTCACCTTTTCGGTGAGCTGCGTGATTGTCTTGCGGTTTCTGCCGGTCACTGTCACTCCCGTGAAGATCATCAAGTGGTTCGAGAATCTCGGCGAGGGGCAATGGCTCATCCGGTCCAATTGGGTGTCGCTCGAGAAAATCAACCCCACCATGCCGCGCGCAGTAGTCGCTACGGAAGACAACTTCTTCCTCCAGCACCATGGATTCGACATCGAGGCAATCAAACTGGCGATCGAATACAATAAGCAAGGGCGTAAAATTCGGGGGGCAAGTACCATCAGCCAACAGACCGCCAAGAATGTATTCTGTACGCCCGACCGCACCTGGTTCCGCAAAGCCGTGGAAAGCTATTACACCGTACTGATCGAACTGTTGTGGAACAAAGAACGCATCATGGAAGTCTACCTCAACATCATCGAGACAAGACCCAACATCTACGGAGTAGAGGCCACCGCCGAACGCTTCTACGACAAACCGGCCGAGAAGCTCAATACGTACGAAGCGGCGATGATCGCCACGGTATTACCCAGCCCACGACGGATGAACCTCGCGGCACCCTCGGCCTATATGCAACGACGCTCGACAACCGTTCGCTCCTTGATGGCAAAACTACCTCCAGTAGATTTCGACGACCCAAAGCCTCCCGTTAAAAACAGCCGTTACGAATGATCCAGTACAAAGAACATACCCTGAAGAACGGACTTACCGTCCTCGCCCACCGCGACCCGGCCACGCGCATGGCAGCCGTCAACCTGCTCTATCGGGTAGGCGCTCGCAACGAAAATCCCTCACGTACGGGATTTGCCCACCTGTTCGAACACCTGATGTTCCGGGGCACAAAACAGATTCCCGACTTCGATGCTCCCATCCAGCAGGCCTGCGGCGAAAACAATGCTTTCACGAACAACGACTACACGGACTATTACATCACCCTGCCGAAGGACAACATAGAGACCGCCTTTTGGCTCGAGTCCGACCGCATGACCGGACTCGACATCACTCCCGAGGCCCTCGCGACGGAGAAAAAGGTGGTCATCGAAGAGTTCAACCAACGTTACCTGAACCAGCCCTACGGCGACCAATGGCTCCTGCTGCGCGGCATGGCCTACAAAACTCATCCCTACCGCTGGGCAACGATCGGTCTCACGCCGGATCACATTGCAGGGGCATCGCTCGAAGAGGTACAAGCCTTTTACCGACGCTATTACCGCCCCTCGAACGCCATTCTGTCGGTAGCCGGCGATTTTGCTCCGGAAGAAATTTTCCGCTTGGCCGAGAAGTGGTTCAGTGAGATTCCAGACGACCGTCAAAGCTCTGCAAACGGCCAAACAGAGATATGCGAAGCCATTCCCGCAGAGCCACAACAAAGGGAAGCCCGTCGGCAGGAGGTGGTCCGCAAAGTGCCGGCCACATCGATCACAATCGCCTTTCACATGGGCAGCCGCACGAGTCGGGAGTTCTATCTATGCGATCTGATCTCCGACCTACTCGCCGGAGGCACCTCATCGCGACTGTATCTCCATCTGGTCAAACAACAACCGCTGTTTTCGGCCGTCAATGCATACATCACGGGCGATATGGATCCCGGGCTGTTCGTCGTAACAGGGCAACTGCTTCCGGATGTTACGGTCGAAACGGGCGAACAGGCGCTATGGCATGAACTGGAACTGCTACAAACGACGGACGTCTCGGCCTATGAACTGGAGAAGGTCAAAAACAAGTTCGAGGCAGAGACCCTTTTCGGAGAACTTAACGTCATGAACAAGGCGATGAACCTCGGCTTCTACCGGATGTTGGGCGACATGCAGCTACTCAACGGAGAGATCGAGATATTCCGCTCCATCCAGGCGCAAGAGATCTGCGAAGGCGCACAACGCATCTTTACCCCCGACAACAGTTCCACCCTCATCTATCTGCCCCAACATGAGAAATAACACACCTCCCGAAATACGCATTCCCGAACGCATTGATATTCCGACAGCACTCTCCGAAGAGCTGCCGAACGGAGTCCGGCTCTACCGACTGGACTGCTCCGATCAAGAGGTGGCACGTGTAAGTTTCGTGTTTCATGCCGGATCGTCCGTCCAGAGTGTCCCCTTTTCAGCCTCGGCCACGGCCAATCTGCTGAGTGAAGGAACCGAGAGATATTCGGCTCAGGAGATCGCCGAAAAGCTCGACTTCTACGGTTCTTATTACGATGTCTCCCTCGATCGCGACTATGCGGTAATCACTTTCTGCTCCCTACTGAAGTTTTTGCCTCAGACCCTCGAAATCGCTCGGGAGATTCTCCTGTACCCGACCTTCCCGGAGGAGGAGATCGCGGTCTATTGCAGCAAACGGAAGCAACGGCTGGCCGTAGAGCGCAGCAAGGTATCGGTACAGGCGCGCGAACTTTTCACCAAGACGCTCTTCGGCCCGGACCATCCCTACGGAATCAGCTATCCGGAGATGTTGTACGACAACCTCTCGCGCGATACGATTCTCTCGTTTTACCGCCAATACTATACCGCCCAGAACTGTTTCGTAGTATCTAGCGGACAAATCAAGGAACAGGAGCGAGAACAGATTGCGACACTGGCGGCCGACATCCCAACCGGCGATCCGATCACACCTTCTCGAATAGCGGCTGCAATGCCCGAACGATTTGCATTCAACGCATATCCCGGAGCCGTACAGTCGGCCATTCGGATCGGGATTCCCTTATTTCCCCGTTCGCATCCCGATTTCATTGCCTTACAGGTAGCGGCAACCCTTCTGGGCGGTTACTTCGGATCGCGACTGGTACATAATCTGCGCGAAGAGTGCGGCTATACGTACGGTGTTTTCGCCGCAATGGTCAATCTCGAACAGGCCGGCTATCTGGCCATTGCCACCGAAGTAGCTACGGAGGTGACTGCCGATGCTGTAAAACGTATTTTTGACGAAATCATACGATTACGCACCACGTTGGTCGAGGAAAAAGAATTACAGATGGTACGCAACATCATGCTCGGTGAGGTCATGCGGATTCTGGACGGGCCGTTCGGGGTAGCAGATGTAACCATCGAAAATGTCGAAAATGGAACAGACAACTCCTACCTCCATCGACTTCTTCACGAAGTACGCACCATCACTCCGGAGCGCATACTCGAAATAGCACAACAATATCTTGCTCCGGAACGCTTCACGACAGCCATCGTAGGAGATGGATCCATCGCAAGCGAAGTACAGCACACACTTTTCCAATAACCGCTATCAGTTCCCGGATACAACCCTTCACCCCCCATAAAAAAGGGAGACCGAAGTTTCGGTCTCCCTTTTTCATATTTTCACCCATTATTACCGTTTCCCGGCAACAATAGAGTTGTATTCGTCCAAAGAACCTACAACCAGATGATCGTAGTCACGCACACCGGTACCGGCAGGGATCAAGTGACCGCAGATCACATTCTCCTTGAGGTTGGCCAGCGGATCGACCTTCGCATTGATGGCTGCTTCGTTCAGCACCTTGGTCGTTTCCTGGAACGATGCCGCAGAGATAAAGCTGCTAGTCTGCAAAGCGGCACGGGTAATACCCTGAAGCACCTGATTGCCCGTTGCAGGGATCACATCGCGTACCTCAACCAGTTTGAGGTCTTTACGTTTGAGCATCGAATTCTCGTCACGAAGTTTGCGCACCGAAATGATCTCTCCGGCCTGTACCGCCTGAGAATCACCCGGATCGGTCACGACGACTTTGTCGTACAATGCGTCGTTCACGTCAATGAACTCCCACTTGTCTACCACCTGCTCCTCGAGGAATCGGGTATCGCCCGGATCCTGAATCTGCACCTTATTCATCATCTGACGGACAATCACCTCAAAGTGCTTGTCGTTGATCTTCACACCCTGCATACGGTAAACCTCCTGCACCTCGTTGACAATGTACTCCTGTACCTTCGTCGGACCAAGGATATTAAGGATATCACTCGGAGTGATCGAACCATCGGAGAGCGGCATTCCCGCCTTCACATAATCATTCTCCTGAACAAGAATCTGACGAGACAGAGGTACGAGATACTTCTTCACATCGCCGCCACGTGATGTTACAATAATCTCACGATTACCACGTTTGATCTTACCAAAACTGATCTCGCCGTCGATCTCGGAGACAATTGCCGGGTTGGACGGGTTTCGAGCCTCGAACAGCTCTGTTACACGAGGCAGACCTCCGGTGATATCGCCCGCCTTGCCGACAGCACGCGGAATCTTGATCAGCGTATCACCCGCTTTGATCTTGGCATTTTCCTTCACAACGATGTGGGCGCCGACAGGCAAGTTGTACTGTTTTTGCTCCGCTCCACTCTTGTCAAGAATCTTGATCACCGGGTTCTTGTTCTTATCTCGGGATTCGATGATCACCTTCTCACGCAGACCGGTCTGTTCATCGAACTCATCACGATAGGTAACACCCTCGATAACATTCTCGAAACCAATCTTACCTTCGAATTCCGAAATGATTACCGCATTGTACGGATCCCATTCGCAGACGAGATCGCCTTTCTTCACCGTATCGCCATCATTCATATAGAGCGTAGAACCGTACGGCAGATTGTGCGTATAGAGCGTAATTCCCGTACGTGCATCCACGATGCGAAGTTCAGACAGACGGCTAATAACCACCTTGATCTCCTGACCAGCCTCATTCTTGGTCTGTACCGTACGCAGATCGTCGATCTCCAACGTACCGTCGTAACGAGCCACAACGCTCGAATCGACGGCCACACCACCGGCCACACCACCGACGTGGAACGTACGCAGTGTCAACTGCGTACCCGGCTCACCAATCGACTGAGCGGCAATCACACCGACCACCTCGCCTTTCTGCACCATACGTCCCGTAGCCAAGTTACGGCCATAACATTTAGCACAAACGCCGTTGCGCGATTCGCAGGTCAACACCGAACGGATTTCAACCTGTTCGATAGGAGATTTTTCGATAATCTCCGCCTTATCTTCAGTAATCTCTTCACCAGCAGCCACAATCAGCTCGCCCGTCAACGGATGGTATACATCCTGCACGGCCGTACGACCCAGAATACGTTCGTAGAGAGTCTGAACCACATCCTCGTTACGTTTGATAGCCGTAGCCGTCAGACCACGCAACGTTCCGCAATCCTCCTCGTTGATAATCACATCATTGGCCACATCCACCAGACGACGGGTCAGATAACCGGCATCGGCTGTTTTCAACGCGGTATCGGCCAAACCTTTACGGGCACCGTGCGTAGAGATAAAGTACTCCAACACAGAAAGACCCTCTTTGAAATTCGAGAGAATCGGGTTCTCAATGACCTGACCGCCTTCGGCACCGCTCTTTTGCGGCTTGGCCATCAGACCACGCATACCGCTCAACTGACGGATCTGTTCTTTCGAACCACGGGCTCCCGAATCCAGCATCATGTAAACGGGGTTGAATCCATCCTGATCGGCAATCAGGTGATCAAGCACCGTTTTGGTCAGTTTCGTATTGATATTGGTCCAGATATCGATGATCTGGTTATAACGTTCGTTATTGGTAATCAGACCGGCATTGTAGCTCTCCATCACCTCGTCCACACGGTCGTATCCCTCCTGCACGAGTTTCCCTTTCTCTTCGGGGATCAGCACCGCATCAAGGTTGAACGACAGACCACCCTGGAAGGCCATGCGGTATCCCAGGTTCTTGATGTCGTCCAAGAAGTCGGCAGCCTTGTCGGCCCCTGCCTTCTTCATCACCACGCCGATAATATCGCGAAGCGACTTTTTCGTAAGCAGCGTATTGATATAGCCTACTTCATGCGGCACCACCTGATTGAAGAGAATACGTCCTACGGTCGTCTCAATCAGATCGCGTTTCAACGTACCATCCTCAGCCACCACATTATCGATCATCACCTTCACCTTGGCGTGCAGATCGGCACGACCCTCGTTGTAAGCGATAATCGCCTCTTCCGGGCCATAGAAGGTAAAACCTTCGCCCTTGACTCCTTTACGGGGTTTCGTAATGTAGTACAATCCAAGCACCATATCCTGCGACGGAACGGTGATCGGGGCGCCGTTGGCCGGGTTCAGAATGTTGTGTGAACCCAACATAAGGATCTGTGCCTCGAGAATGGCTGCATTTCCCAGCGGCAGGTGCACGGCCATCTGGTCACCATCGAAGTCGGCATTGAACGCCGTACAAGCCAACGGATGCAACTGCATGGCCTTCCCCTCAATCAGTTTGGGCTGGAATGCCTGAATACCCATACGGTGAAGCGTCGGGGCACGGTTCATCAACACCGGATGGCCCTTGATCACATTCTCCAGGATATCCCAAATCACAGGATCCTTGCGATCTATAATTTTCTTCGCAGATTTTACAGTCTTTACAATACCACGCTCGATCAGTTTCCGAATAATGAACGGTTTATAGAGTTCCGCCGCCATATCCTTCGGAATACCCATCTCGTGCATCTTCAGTTCAGGGCCGACGACAATCACGGAACGAGCCGAATAGTCGACACGTTTACCGAGCAGGTTCTGACGGAAACGGCCCTGTTTACCCTTGAGCGAATCACTCAAAGACTTGAGCGGACGATTGCTCTCCGTCTTCACGGCATTGCTCTTGCGCGAGTTGTCGAACAGAGAGTCCACAGCCTCCTGCAACATACGTTTCTCATTGCGCAGAATCACCTCCGGAGCCTTGATTTCGATCAAGCGTTTCAGACGGTTGTTACGGATAATCACACGGCGATAGAGATCGTTCAGATCCGAGGTCGCAAACCGGCCTCCGTCCAACGGAACCAACGGACGCAACTCCGGCGGAATCACCGGAATCACCTTGAGAACCATCCACTCCGGTTTGTTCACATCTTTCGAAGCCCGGAACGACTCCACAATATGCAGACGTTTCAGCGCCTCTGCCTTACGTTGTTGAGAAGTCTCCGTACTGGCTTTATGACGCAACGAGAACGACAATGCATCAAGGTCCACTCGCTGCAACAACGTATAGATTGCCTCCGCACCCATCAATGCGATGAATTTGTCCGGATCGCTGTCGTCAAGCTGCGAATTATCTTTCTTCTTACCGTCTCCCTCTGCCGCACGGCGATTCTTGAGTGCATCGAGCACCTCGAGGTACTCCTTTTCCGTCAGCAGATCCAGATCAGAGATACCATTGGCTGCGGCAGCTCCGGCCTGAATAACGATATAACGTTCATAGTAGATGATCGCCTCCAGTTTTTTGGACGCAATGCCCAGCAAATAACCGATTTTCGAAGGCAACGAACGGAAATACCAGATGTGTACCACCGGAACCACCAACGAAATATGGCCCATACGTTCACGGCGCACCTTCTTTTCGGTCACCTCCACACCGCAACGATCGCAGACGATTCCCTTGTAGCGGATGCGTTTGTATTTTCCGCAATGGCACTCATAGTCTTTCACCGGACCGAAAATCCGCTCGCAGAACAGACCGTCCCGCTCCGGTTTATACGTACGATAGTTGATCGTCTCGGGTTTCAGCACCTCGCCGCTCGAGTTTTCGAGAATCTCCTCCGGAGAGGCCAGGCCGATCGAAATCTTGCTGAAAGCGGCGTTTGCCTTATTGTCTTTTGTGAATGACATATCTTATTTCTTATTATTTTTTCTTTTAACCCAACCTACTCCAACTTCACGCTCAGTGCCAGACCTCGCAACTCATGCAACAGCACGTTGAGCGATTCAGGGATGCCTGCGGGCGGCAGGTTATCGCCTTTGACAATAGCCTCATAGGCCTTGGCACGGCCCATCACATCATCGGACTTGATTGTCAGAATCTCCTGCAGGATATTTGCGGCACCGAATGCCTCGAGGGCCCAAACCTCCATCTCTCCGAAACGCTGACCTCCGAACTGAGCCTTACCTCCCAGCGGCTGCTGAGTAATGAGCGAGTACGGACCGATCGAGCGGGCATGCATCTTGTCGTCGATCATGTGACCCAGTTTCAGCATATAGATCACACCCACGGTCGCCGGCTGATGGAACTTCTCGCCCGTACCGCCGTCGTACAGATAGGTACGTCCGCTACGCGGTACTCCGGCTTTGGCCGTATATTCGTTGATTTCATCGAGTGTCGCACCGTCGAAGATCGGGGTCGCGAATTTCAGCCCCAACTCCCGGCCTGCCCATCCGAGCACGGTCTCGTAGATCTGCCCCAGGTTCATACGTGAAGGCACACCCAGCGGGTTCAATACGATATCGACGATCGAACCGTCCTCGAGGAACGGCATATCCTCATCGCGCACCACCTTGGCCACGATACCTTTGTTTCCGTGACGACCGGCCATCTTGTCTCCCACCTTAAGCTTACGTTTCTTGGCGATGTAAACCTTGGCCAACTGTATGATTCCGGCAGGCAACTCATCTCCATTGGTAATATTGTACTTCTCGCGCTTGATATGCGCATCGTACTCTTTCCACTTGATGGTATAATTATTAATCGCCTGCTCGATCAGGTAATTGATATGGTCATCGTCTGTCCACTTATCGGAACTGAGGTTCATATAATCAATCTCACCGAGCATCTTCTGAGTGAACTTCGTACCCTTGCTGTACAATTCTGCCCCAAAATAGTCGGAAATACCCACAGTCGTTTTATCCTTGAGTATCGTCCACAGTTTTTGTACAAGCAGATCTTTGAGTGCTCCGGTTTTCGCTGCAAACTCTTCATCAAGTTTCTCAAGTTGAGCCTTTTCTGCTTGTTTACCCTTCTTCGAATCCTTATTGGCACGCGAGAAGAGGTCTCGATTAATCACCACGCCATAGAGTGACGGCTGTGCTTTGAGCGACGCATCTTTCACATCGCCGGCCTTATCTCCGAAGATGGCACGAAGCAGTTTCTCCTCGGGCGAGGGATCGCTTTCGCCTTTCGGGGTGATCTTACCGATCAGAATATCTCCCGGTTTAACGTTGGCGCCAATTCGGATGATACCATTCTCGTCCAGATCTTTCGTCGCATCTTCGCTCACGTTCGGAATATCGGCAGTCAACTCCTCGACACCGCGTTTGGTATCGCGCACCTCCATGATATATTCATCCACATGCACCGAAGTAAAGATGTCCTCGCGCACGATACGTTCCGAGATCACAATAGCATCCTCGAAGTTGTATCCTTTCCAAGGCATGAAAGCCACTTTCAGGTTACGACCGATGGCCAGTTCTCCGTTTTGAGTCGAATAACCCTCGGTCAAAATCTGACCTTTTGTCACTTTCTGACCGCTCATAACGATCGGCTTCAGTGTAATCGAGGTATTCTGGTTGGTCTTACGATAACGCGGCAGTTTGTATACCGTCACCTCCGGATCGAAACTTACCAACACTTCGTCAGGCGTACGATCATATTTGATATGGATCTCGCTCGCATCGGCAAATACGCATTCGCCATCCTTCTCGGCAACAATCTGTATACGGCTATCCTTAATCATATCCTTCTCCAGACCGGTACCCACGATCGGAGCCTCACAAGTTATCAGAGGTACGGCCTGGCGCATCATGTTCGAACCCATCAACGCACGGTTGGCGTCATCATGTTCGAGGAACGGAATCAGGCTGGCCGCAATCGAAGCGATCTGGTTCGGAGCCACATCCATATAATTGACCTCCGAGGCCGTAACCGTCGGGAAGTCCGCCTCGGAACGAGCACGTATCTTATCCGGCTCCAGGAAATTGCCCTTATCATCCACCGGCACATTGGCCTGAGCAATGATGGCTCCCTCTTCCTCTTCGGCACTCAGATATACAATATCCTTATTGTTCAGATCGACCTGCCCATCCTTTACCGGACGGTACGGGGTCTCGATGAAGCCCATGTCACTGATCTTGGCGAATACGCACAACGAAGAGATCAGACCGATATTCGGGCCCTCCGGCGTTTCGATCGGACAAAGACGTCCGTAATGCGTATAGTGCACGTCACGTACCTCGAAACCGGCACGTTCACGCGACAAACCACCAGGACCGAGGGCCGACAGACGACGCTTATGGGTCATCTCTGCCAATGGATTGGTCTGATCCATAAACTGCGACAACTGGTTCGTCCCGAAGAATGAATTGATTACGCTCGACAACGTCTTGGCGTTAATCAGATCCACCGGCGTGAATACTTCGTTATCCCGCACGTTCATACGCTCACGAATCGTACGTGCCATACGTACGAAACCCACACTGAACTGATTGGCCAACTGCTCGCCCACCGTACGTACACGACGGTTGCTCAAGTGATCGATATCATCCACATCGGCCTTCGAGTTGATTAGCTGAATCAGATATTTGATAATAGCGATCACATCGTCCTTCGTAAGTATCCGGATCGACGGATCAATATCCAGGCCCAATTTCTTGTTAATCCGGAATCGGCCCACTTCACCCAAATCGTACCGCTTGTCCGAGAAGAACAACTTATCGATCACGTCGCGGGCGGTCGCCTCATCTGGTGGTTCCGAATTGCGCAACTGACGATAAATGTATACTACGGCCTCTTTCTCCGAGTTGCAGGTATCCTTCTGCAGCGTATTGTATACGATCGAATAGTCCGTTCCGGTCTGATTATCTTTATGAAGCAGAATGCTTTTAGCACCGCTTTCGATGATTTCGTCGATATGTTCCTTCTCGAGCACCGTCTCTCGGTCGATGATAACCTCGTTACGCTCGATGGAAACTACCTCGCCGGTATCCTCATCCACGAAATCCTCCACCCATGTCTTCAAAACACGAGCCGCCAACTTACGGCCGACAGCCTTGTTGAGCGTCGATTTCGATACCTTCACCTCATCGGCCAGATCGAAAATCTCGAGAATCTGACTATCGCTCTCGAAGCCGATCGCACGCAGAAGGGTGGTTACCGGTAATTTCTTTTTACGATCGATGTATGCGTACATCACATTATTGATGTCGGTAGCAAACTCGATCCATGATCCTTTGAAAGGAATGATACGACCCGAATAAAGCTTCGTGCCGTTTGTATGCATGCTCTGTCCGAAGAATACGCCCGGCGAGCGATGCAACTGGGATACGATCACACGCTCCGCACCATTGATAACAAAAGTACCTCGCGGAGTCATGTAAGGGATCGTCCCGAAATAAACGTCCTGTACGACGGTGTCGAAATCTTCATGTTCGGAATCCGTACAATACAGTTTAAGCTTCGCCTTAAGCGGCACGCTATAAGTCAGACCTCGCTCCAGACACTCGTCGATCGAGTAACGGGGCGGATCGATATAGTAGTCAATAAATTCCAGAACAAAATTATTTCTGGTGTCCGTGATCGGGAAATTTTCCATGAATACCTTGTAGAGCCCTTCGTTCTTACGATTCTCGGCTGTAGTATCCAATTGGAAAAAGTCCTGGAATGATTTGAGCTGTACCTCCAGAAAATCGGGATAAGGCATCCTGTTTTTTACCGTGGAGAAGCTAATTCTTTGATTATTCGTATTTGAGGACATCGTATCCAAAATGAATTAATGTTGAAGTGACGGTGACTTCTTGGGTTCTCTGGCCCCCGGCCAAATTGGTTCCCGGCTCATTCTGCATCCGGGATGGAAGATCGCGTATCCACCGCGACACACCGTAATTCTTGTTGCAAACACTCTATCTTACTCGAAAAAGCAGTCTTTTTCTACCTAAAGGTTCTCCTAATCAAACCGAATAAATGACAACAAGACTTCCGGTCTTTGATATGGTTCCCGCTGTTAGACGAGAAAAGGTATAGAGTCTATGCAACATAGACTCTACACCCGGTATTTCTGAAATCAGTATGTACTACTTAACTTCAACCTCAGCGCCTGCTTCTTCGAGTTGAGCCTTGATCGATTCAGCCTCTTCTTTAGCTACGCCTTCTTTGATAGCTTTCGGAGCACCGTCAACGATATCCTTAGCCTCTTTCAGTCCGAGACCGGTGATATCCTTAACTGCCTTTACAACCTGAAGTTTAGCCTGACCAGCTGCTTTCAGGATTACATCGAACGAAGTTTTTTCCTCAGCGGCGGCAGCACCACCTGCGGCGGGAGCTGCGGCTACTGCAACAGCAGCGGCTGCGGGTTCGATACCATACTCTTCTTTCAGGATATTAGCCAATTCGCTAACTTCTTTAACTGTCAAGTTTACCAACTCCTCAGCTAATTTTTTTACATCTGCCATCGTTATAGATTTTTTTAAATGTTTTACAAAAAAGTTTGTTTAGTTTGTTGCGGAGACACGCATTCTTGGCAAATAAAGAATTATGCTCCTCTCTCTTCGAGTGCTTTTACGACGCCAGCAATCTTCTGTCCGGCCGAACCCTGAAGAGCGGAAATAACGTTCTTCGCAGGGGACTGCAGCAGCATGATGATATCGCCGACAAGCTCCTCTTTGCTTTTGATATTGACCAACTCCGAGAGCATGTTATCACCCACATACAGGCACTCCTCTACATAAGCTGCTTTGAGAATCGGCTTCGGGCTGTTTTCCCGGAACTTCTTGATCAACACAGCAGGAGCTTTCCCCGTATGAGAGAACATAACAGACGAAGAGCCTTTCAATACACCGGCTAACTGAGCATCCACCTCTCCATTCTTCTCCAATGCTTTCTCGAAAAGGGTGTTCTTCACCACTACGAGACTGATCTGCTGCTCGAAGCACATACGACGCAATTTCGCCGTCTGTTCTGCATTCAGATCGGAAATATCGGTAATATAGAAATGAGGGTATGCCTTGAGCTGCTCGGCCAAGCTATTGATAATAGTTGTTTTTTCTTCCCTTGTCATCGTTTTCGAATTTATTTGGTTTCAACCGATTTGGGATCTACCTGCAAGCCGGGGCTCATAGTCGATGAGAGATAAATACTTATCATGTAAGTACCTTTGGATGTAGTCGGTTTCAGCTTCTGGATCATGCCGATGAACTCTTTCGCATTCTCTTCGATCTGCTGAGGAGTGAACGACACTTTACCGATCGACGAATGAACAATACCGAATTTGTCCACCTTGAAATCGATCTTACCGGCTTTGACCTCTGTAACGGCCTTGCCTACTTCCATTGTAACCGTACCCGTTTTGGGGTTCGGCATCAGACCGCGCGGACCGAGAATACGTCCCAGCGCTCCGACCTTACCCATTACGTTAGGAGTGGTGATGATCACATCAACGTCGGTCCAACCGCCCTTGATCTTCTCGATATATTCATCCAACCCTACGTAATCGGCTCCCGCTTCTTTGGCTTCAGTCTCCTTATCGGGAGTGCAAAGCACCAACACACGGGTCTGTTTTCCCGTACCATGAGGCAGGGTAACAACGCCCCTGACCATCTGGTTCGCTTTTCTGGGATCCACGCCCAGGCGCACGTCTACGTCCACGGAAGCATCGAATTTCGTAAAGGTAATCTCCTTCAGAAGAGCCGCCGCTTCGCTCAACTTGTACACCTTCGAGGGTTCCACCTTGGCGAGAGCTATTTTTTGATTTTTGGTCAGCTTACTCATTTTTTGTCCGTAATTTTAACATTACAACTTAGGAAATTCACCAACGACATTGATACCCATGCTACGTGCCGTACCGGCGACCATCCGCATAGCAGACTCAATCGTGAAGCAGTTCATATCAGGCATCTTATCCTGAGCGATGGCTTTCACCTGATCCCACGTCACCTGACCGATTTTCGAACGGTTCGGCTCTGCGGAACCCGATTTGATACCGGCCGCTTCCTTGAGCTGTATGGCTACAGGTGGCTGTTTGACTACAAAGTCAAACGACTTGTCGCTGTATACGGTAATGATTACGGGCAACACTTTGCCGGCCTTGTCCTGTGTCCTTGCATTGAACTGCTTACAGAAGTCCATGATGTTGACACCCTTGGAACCGAGGGCAGGCCCTACGGGAGGCGAAGGATTGGCGGCACCACCTTTGATCTGCAGTTTAATAAACGCAGCAATCTCTTTTGCCATAATTTTCCTTTCGTTAATTATTCTTTTTCAACTTGCATGAAGCTCAACTCCATTGGAGTCTTGCGCCCGAATATCTTCACGGAAACCGTCAACTTCTTTCTTTCGTTATCCACGGCCTCAATGGTACCCTCAAAACTCGAGAACGGACCATCGGTAACTTTGACCGTCTCTCCAACAAAGAAAGGAACCTCGTTTTCCTCTTCGCTAACGCTCATTTCGTCGACACGACCAAGAATACGGCTTACCTCTTGAGGACGTAGAGGTGTCGCCTGCATCTGTTTACTGGCCTCTTTGGTGTCGCCGAGGAAGCCGAGCACATTAGGGACATTACGAAGAATATACGGGATTTCTCCTACAAACGCAGCCTCAACCAATACATATCCGGGATACGAAACCTTCTCCTTGCTGATCTTCTTGCCGTTCCGAATCGAATAGACTTTCTCGGTAGGAATCAGCACCTGCGAAACGTACTCCTCCAGGTGACGATGCCGAATCTCTGATTCGATATACTCCTTCACCTTTTTTTCTTTTCCGCCGATGGCACGTACCACATACCACTGCTTCTGCTCTTTCTCGCTCATTGCCTTAAATTAATGAATTAGTAGAGCAAACCGTATATGAATTTCATGAGGTTCTCAAAGACCAGGTCCATGCACAGGATGACCACGGCGAACAGAAGGGAAGCAACCATAACAACGATCGCCGAGTTCTGCAGTTCACTGATAGTGGGCCACGTGACTTTTTGAACAAGCTCCGCGTAAGAGTTTTTAACGTAATTTACTATTCTCATAGCATTGTAATTTGGCACGAGTGGAGAGATTCGAACTCCCATCAACGGTTTTGGAGACCGCTATTCTACCCTTGAACTACACTCGTAAAAAAGAAGGGGAACTTTCCGCAGAGCTTCCGGCTCCCCTTCGGTATGAACATACCCGGCTATGCCGAGAGTATTATTCGATGATTTCGGTGATCTGACCAGCACCTACCGTACGGCCACCCTCGCGGATTGCGAAGCGGAGACCTACGTTCAGAGCCACAGCGTAGATCAACTCTACGGTGATCGTTACGTTATCACCCGGCATTACCATATCAACGCCTTCGGGCAACTGAACCTCACCGGTAACGTCCATCGTACGGATATAGAACTGAGGACGATACTTGTTGTGGAACGGAGTGTGACGGCCACCCTCCTCTTTCTTCAGGATATAAACCTCTGCTTTGAATTTGGTGTGAGGTTTGATCGAGCCCGGTTTGCAGACTACCATACCGCGTTTTACATCTTTCTTGTCGATACCACGCATCAGCAGACCTACGTTATCACCTGCTTCACCTTCGTCGAGCAATTTGCGGAACATCTCCACACCCGTACAAGTCGAAGTCAAGGTCTCGCCGATACCGATAATCTCTACCGGATCACCTACGTGGATCACACCCGTTTCGATACGACCCGTAAGCACCGTACCACGACCAGTGATCGAGAATACATCCTCAACAGGCATCAAGAACGGTTTCTCATTGTCACGAGCAGGAATCGGAATATAGCTATCCACTGCATCCATCAACTCGATGATCTTCTCTTCCCATTTCGGCTCACCATTCAAAGCGCCCAGAGCAGAACCACGAATGATGGGAGCATTGTCTCCATCAAAATTATATTTGTTGAGCAGGTCACGAACCTCCATCTCAACCAAGTCGAGCATCTCAGGATCGTCCACCATGTCGCACTTGTTCAAGAACACCACGATACGCGGTACGTTTACCTGACGAGCAAGCAGCACGTGTTCGTTGGTCTGAGGCATCGGACCGTCAGTAGCAGCAACCACCAAGATGGCACCATCCATCTGTGCGGCACCCGTTACCATGTTCTTCACATAGTCAGCGTGCCCCGGGCAGTCCACGTGTGCATAGTGACGATTGGCCGTCTGGTACTCTACGTGAGCCGTGTTGATCGTAATACCACGCTCTTTTTCCTCAGGTGCGTTATCGATCGAGTCGAAAGAACGAAGCTCTGAAAGACCCTGTTTTGCGAGTACAGTGGTAATTGCAGCGGTAAGGGTAGTTTTACCGTGGTCTACGTGTCCGATAGTACCGATGTTCACGTGCGGTTTGGACCTGTCAAATTTCTCTTTTGCCATAATCTGAATGTTATTTAGAATTAATCTGTCTAAATTATATATCGTTCGTCGCTTATATTCAGTTGAGCGGAAGACGAGGCTCAAACTCGCGACCCTCAGCTTGGAAGGCTGATGCTCTATCAACTGAGCTACTTCCGCTTATGTTGTGTGGGAGAAGATGGATTCGAACCACCGAAGACATACGTCAGCAG
>CALVFI010000002.1 GCA_944326815.1 uncultured Rikenellaceae bacterium
AATGGATTTGCGAGTGAGTATATAATATTAGTTTGTTATTGTATTGTTACCCAAGATAATACTTATTAGACTATATATTTAATTATAAGATAGTTAAGTTGTATATTTATCTTGGAGGGAAGAAAAAGAAACGAATCACCTAACATTCAAGACCATGGAACAAGACATTAGAGAGAGCAAAGAGTACCGCCTCGCCAAAGAGTGGGAAATGGCGGTCAACAGTTATGCCTTCAATCCCGCACGCTTTGCGGCCGCTATTCCGGACATGCACCCGACGCTTCAGCAAAGCCTCTATCGGCTGCTTAAGGAGTGTATCAAGGTCATGGCGGACGAAACCCGCCGCTACGACGACCGCAACCGTGCGTCGCACGAGGAGGCGAAACGAATCATGGAATATCTCAAAGCGAACGGAAGACACATTCCATTGAAATAACAGGCGTATGAGAACAAGGGAATTGCAATTCGACGGCATCGCCTATGTATGCCGCATGATAAAATCGAATGACGGCGACGAATTGATTATCGGCCCGACTGATCTGCTCGATGCCCTCCAGCCGGGCAGCTTCAATGACCAGAACGAAGGCTTTGTCAATGATGAAGCCCGGCAGCTTTACGATGAAGTGTTCTACTTCACGGACACTGCCAGTCTCAGACTGCCTGACGATGAATTGATCGACGTGCTCAAAGAGAGCAACCCCGAATGGTTCGACTGAAAACAATCATCTAAATATCAAAGTTATGGAAACAGAGTATGTTATGGAAATCGCGCGGACCATCCGCGAGCAGTTGGTATCGCTGACACCTATGCCCGTTATCATGTCGTGGGGCATTGAAGGTTTTGCCGCCACCGTCTATAAGGACATGCCGGCGTTGCAGATCGAAGTCAACGGCCGCCTGCACACCGGATATGTCATTGTGGCGCTCAACGGCGCGGATTATTACGAAGTCTACCTGCAGCAAGGCGCATCGGTGGAGTGCGTCAACGACGAGGTATGCTTCGACGAACTGGGAGACGTGATCGACCGCGCCATCGAGTGCGGTACAGATAAAGCCGAGTACGACAGATTTTGCGACCAACAGTGGGCTCAACTCTTCGCTGTTCCCTATCGACCGGTACCGTAGCGGCCCTTCCGGACAGCGAATACCGTACAAGGGTATGCTCTAAATCCGGAAGCATAAGAGTCGTAGGGCGGGAGATCTGCGGGTGTCGGAACTCCCGTCCCATTTTTACGGACCTTGCGACCATTTTTGTATCCCATTTCAAATTCTTTCCAAAATCGGTTTCATATCTTTGCCAATAAATCGGATATCCATCATGAAAATATTGATTGTAGAAGACGAACCTTCGCTGTGCGAGTTGATGGCACGCACCCTGCGTAAGGAGCAGTACGTCGTGGAGACGGCCTCGACGTTCACCGAAGCCTCCGAACGTCTGGGGGTGTATTCGTATGACTGCGTGCTGCTGGATATCATGCTTCCCGACGGCAACGGACTACGGCTGCTCGAAGAGCTCAAAATGCAGGACAAGCGTGAAAACGTCATCATCATCTCGGCCCGCGATTCGCTCGAAGACAAGATCCTCGGTCTGGAGGAGGGTGCCGACGATTACCTTCCCAAGCCGTTCCACATGGCCGAACTCTCGGCCCGCATCCGCAGCGTCGTGCGGCGTAGCCGGGGTAGTGGTCGTAGCAGTATCGTGCTCGGGAACGTCACGCTCGACCCGGAGGGTTTCCGCGTGGAGGTGGCCGGTGCGGAAGTGGTTCTTCTCAAAAAAGAGTTCGACATACTGTCTCCTATCTCATGCAACGGCCGGGGCACATGGTGGACAAGGCCGTACTGGCCGAGGCCGTGTGGGGCGACCATGCCGACCAGGCGGACAATTTCCATTTTGTCTATTCCCAGATGAAAAACCTGCGGCGCAAACTTGAAGAAGCTGGGGCCACGATTGAGATCAAGGCTGTCTATGGATTCGGTTATAAACTCTCTGTAACCGAATAAGTCGCTTCCGCATGAAACTGATCTACCGCATATCGCTACGTTTGTCGTTGGTCTTGCTCCCGTTGATCGCTCTGTGGGCGGTGGTATTTTATTTTACGATGGTGGACGAAATCAACGACGAGGTGGACGATGCTTTGGAGGACTATTCGGAGTTGATCGTGATCCGGATGCTCTCGGGCGAGTTGCTGCCCCGGATGAACGAGGGCTCGAACAACAGCTATACTATAGCTCCGGTGGATGAGAACTATGCCGCTGCCCATCCGGGTATAGACTATTATGATGCCGAAGTATACATCCCGGAAAAGGAGGAGACGGAGCCTGCCCGTTTTCTGGTTACCATATTTCAGGACGGGAACGGACAGTTCTACGAATTGAAAGTTGCTACGCCGACTTTCGAGAAAGATGAACTGTTGGAGACTATTTTGTGGTGGGTGGTCTGGCTGTACCTGCTTTTGCTGATAACGGTCGTAGGTACGACCATGTGGATTTTCTACAACAGTATGCGTCCGCTCTATGCCTTGCTGCACTGGTTGGACGGTTACGTTCCGGGGCATAAAACGGTCCCGGTTCCGAACAACACTTCGATCACCGAATTCCGGCGGCTCAATGCGGCTGCTCAGCAGGCCGTGGATCGTTCCGAGGAGTTGTTGGAGCAGCAGAAGCAGTTTATCGGCAACGCCTCGCACGAGTTGCAGACGCCGCTTGCCGTGTTGGGCGGACGTATGGAGTATATGCTCGACCACGCGGGATTGGACGAACAGACGATGGGAGAAGTGATACAGATGCAACGCACGCTCGGTCATATCGTGCGGCTGAACAAAACGCTGTTGCTGCTCGCCAAGATCGACAACGGACAGTTCCCCGAGAACACGGACGTGGATATATCCGCCATGATACGGGAACAGAAAGAGCTTTACGACGACATTTACGAAGAACGTGATATTCGCTGCGACATGCACCTGACCGGTTCGTTCCTGGTCAGGATGAACGAATCGTTAGCTTCGGTATTGGTCTCCAATCTGATCCGTAATGCCTACGTCCACAGCGAGGCAGGGGCACGGATAGATATCCGCATCGAGGGTCGGACACTAACCGTTTCGAACGACGGTGTGACGCCTTTGGATGGTAAGCATATCTTCGAGCGATTCTACCAAGGCTCCAAACGCGAGGGTTCGACCGGATTAGGACTGGCCTTGGTCAAAGCCGTGGCTGACAGCTACGGATTGTGTGTCGGATACCGATTCGGAGAGGAGCAGCACATATTCAGCGTTGAATGGCCGCAGTAGTATGCTTCGGTCGACACCGGTCAAAATAACAAAGCCGCGCGGACCAGCGCTGTATGTGGTATAGTTTATTATTTCCTCTTGACTTTCTTTATCGGTATTTCTGGATCTTGCCTACAATCCCAAATATCGACAATATTGACAACGTCGTTCTCGATAACGTAAACCGCTTCGTTTCATCCTGCACGTCCGTCTTGAGGTAAAATCTCTTATGGGAAAGCATCTGACCTGGGGAGGTGGCTGTTATCCGTCTGGACGTGCCGATTTTTTTTGCAATTTGCCGCCAATTACAAATTCATTACAAAATCGTCTCCGACATTTGTATCACAATAAGAAGCTATATGAGTGTTTAACTTTTAATCGCATACAGCTATGAAAAACAGAATGATTTTGCTGTCCGGAGCCTTGATGCTGGCCGTCTTGCCCGCCAGCGCTGATAACAACCGCGCAGTATCCGTGGAACAACTGCCTCAGAAGGCCCGTGCATTCATTTCGCAGTATTTCTCCGGCGAGAAGGTGGCCTATGCCAAACGAGAGCGCGAATTTATGGAAACCAAGTACGAAGTAGTCTTTACCGGCAGCGCCAAGGTGGAGTTCCGCGGAAACGGGGAGTGGAAAGAGGTGGATTGTCGTTATGCGGCCGTACCCGCAGGTATCGTTCCAGCACCTATCAACGCCAAGGTGCAGGAGCTCTATCCGGGAGCGGTTGTGGTCGGCATCGACCGCGACAAGCGGGATACCGAGGTCAAGTTGAACAACCGCATGGAGCTCACTTTCGACAGGAATTACCTGCTGATGGATATCGACGATTGACGATATCCGCAGGATCTATATCGTTATCAACACTAATTACAAAAACAAACAGATGAAAAGTTACACTTTTACGACAGCTATGGTCGCGACGGCTCTGATGTTTGCGAGCTGTAACAAGGACGACAACCACGACTCTGGACCCGGTGGGGTCAGTCGTCAGCTTCAAGAGGCTTTTGAGTCTCGGTATCCCGGTGCCACGAACGTAAACTGGTCCGCCAAAGGGCAATACATGGTCGCCGACTTCTCGCTGGCGACTACACGCGCCACGGCATCTTCCTCGGACCATTCGGCCTGGTTCGACAACGGGGGTCTCTGGTATATGACCGAAACGGACATCCGCTTCGAGCAGTTGCCCGAAGCCGTTAAAACGGCCTTCCAAAACAGCGAGTACAAAGACTGGCGCGTGGACGACGTGGATAAGCTCGAACGCGAAGGCGTGGAGACGGTTTACGTGATCGAGGTCGAAGGGGTCGAGAACGACCGGCAGGTGGAGTACGACCTTTATTATTCCCCAGACGGAGTGCTGACCAAGAAAGTGGCCGATGCCCCGGAGGATTATGATTACGGCGACTACATTCCCTCAAAACCCGTGAGCGGTGTGGATAACTATTTGCAGACGAACTATCCCGATGCCCGAATTTTGGATATTGATTATGAGGACGGTATGACCGAAGTGGAGATCCTTGACGGACGCATCTGCCGCGAGCTGCTTTTCGACGGCACAGGAAACTGGATTTACACGAAAACCGAAGTGCGCCGCAGCGAAGTGCCCGCGGCCGTATCCTCGGCGCTCGCGGCCTCCGAGTATAAAGACTATTACATCGACGATATCGACCATTATCAGAGTGCCGCCGAAGGTGAATACTATCGTTTCGATTTGGAATCCCGTAACGGAGACGTGAAGGTGAACATTACCCCGGATGGTACTCTGACAGTCGTACGGCCCGGTAGCGGCAACTCCGGAACGGGTAACGGTTCGACGCTCGACGTTACGGCAGCCGAGTTTATCGCAAACAAGTACCCGGGAGCCGTGGTACTGGAAAAAGATTACGACGACGGATTTCTGGAGGTGGAGATATGGCATGAGAACAGTGAGAAAGAGGTTTGCTTCAACGGGGCCGGAGAGTGGGTCTGCACTCAGTGGGATATACGGTATGGCGAACTGCCGCAGGACGTGGCGGAAGCCATAGCCGCCTCCCAATGGGCATCGTACTATATTGACGACATCGAGTTTATCCAAAGCCCCTCGGGAGAATATTATTTGGTGGAACTGGAGCGCGGCGAACGTGAGGTAACACTGCGTATTGACGCACAGGGACGGATATTATAATAGCGTATGAAACGTATTGGGATCATAGGCTTGCTCTTGGCCCTTGTAGGTATGCTGGGCCTGCAAAGTTGCGACGATGAACGTGAGATCAGCTACGGCAAACTGCCATCTCTTGCCCGTGCCTTTATCGAAACCTACTTCCCCGATCAGAGTGTCAGCTATGCCGAGCGGGACAAGGACGACGGCCGAAGGGAGTATTCCGTAGTCCTAAGCAACGGTACAGAGATTGACTTCGATCAGAACGGCGATTGGGAGAGCGTGGACTGCAAGTTTTCGGTTCTGCCTGAAGGCATCGTTCCTCAGTCCATTGCTGAGGATATGGCAATCCGCTACCCGGATGCCAAGGCATACAAGATAGAGCGACAGCTTGGCGGTTACGAACTCTCCATTGGCCAAGGCCGGGAGTTGGTCTACGCCGCGGACGGGACCTTTATTCGGGAACAATTCGATTGAACGGCACCTGTACTTCTGGCATAACGGGGGGCGCTGCAACGGCGCTCCCGTTCGCATTGTGGGGCGGGTTCCCCGAAAATAAAGATAAAAAATGCACAGTTCCCGAAAATTTCAAATCCGCTACAAAATCGCTACCGATCTTTGTATCAAGATAAATGACAGACAATATATTCAAGTTTAACCATAAAAAAACTTATTGTTGTGAAAAAGATCATTTTGGCAGCCGCACTGCTGCTTGTAGGAATCGCATCGGCCAGTGCCGACAACCGCAATGAGCGTCCCGTAACCGTAGACCAGCTTCCCAAAGTCTCGCAGGAGTTCCTCGCTGCGCACTTCAAGAACCTGACCGTGGCCTATGCTGTGGAAGAGACCAAATATTACGGCAAAGAATACGAAGTCACCTACACCGATCGCACGGAGGTGGAGTTCCGTAGTGATGGGCAATGGTCTTCGGTGGAGCGCAAATACAGTCCCGTACCCGACGCTATCATTCCCGAACAGATCCGCAAGTTCGTGTCCGCGCAAGCGAACATCTATCCCGGACAATATATCAAAAAAATCGACCGTGATATATATACCTGGGAAATAGAGTTGTCGAACGGGTTGGAGATAGAATTCGACTTGAAATTCAATGTAATCGGCTATGACGACTAAGGTCCCGGAAGCATTGCGCCCTTACCTGAAGAAGAGATGGCTGTGGACGGTTTCTTGTGTTGCGGCAGCAGTTTTGCTTTTTACCGTGGCATGGAACGTAGAGTGCGAAAAACCAGTAGCTCTCCGGGAGCTGCCCGTTAGAGCACAAGAGTTTCTCTCCGAACATTATCCGGGGGAAATGCCCGCACTGGCGATACGCGAGTTGGACGATTTGAGGATAACCTAC
This sequence comes from uncultured Rikenellaceae bacterium, assembly GCA_944326815.1. Taxonomy (GTDB): domain Bacteria; phylum Bacteroidota; class Bacteroidia; order Bacteroidales; family Rikenellaceae; genus CALYBN01. The sequence continues at coordinate 6,758 of CALVFI010000002.1, forward strand.
GAGGTGACGTTCAGAGATGGAACGAATGTGAAATTTCGGCGTAACGGACAGTGGCAAAAGATCGACAGCCGGGTGCGTCCTGTCCCCGGGGCGGTCGTGCCGCCGCAGATTAAGAGTTATGCAGAATACACGTTTCCCGGTATGGAAATCACGGAAATCGAGCATGAGGGTGGGTACTACGAAGTGGAGCTTGCCAACCACGTAGAACTTACTTTCGATGATAAACGTTTTGCCCTGCGGGATTACGACGACTGACCCGATATTCGGAACGGATTGCATCCCTTGGTTGGGATGGACATAACACTCCATCCTGACCATTTTTTGTAAAGCCATAGGCCGTGCAGTCGTTTTTTCTCCCTGACGGTCGAAGCCTTCCGTCTTCTGATCGTGTTCCCGTTCCTCCCGCGACTTGAAGGTGTAGAATTTAGGATGCGGCATATATCCGTTGCTTCTTTTTTTCTCCCTTGTGTCGCAGTCCCGCAAGCTCATGCTTCGCCATGTTCCGGGGCTTCCTCTGCCGTTACATACATCTGGTTACGGCTTGTCGGATTGTCCGGCTCCGTCATTTTCAGTACTCCTGCGGCAAGCATCGGATTGATGTAGACCTCCATAAATTCTCTCTGTTTTTCAATCCCACCTGCTGCATGATGGCAAACAAGGGCTTTGGCTCGGCACAAAACGCCATGATCTGCTCACTTCTCGATTCTTTCTTGTCGGGTTTTCTTGTCGGGACTTCTTGTGTTTTTTTCTCCAGTTGCAAGGTCAGTACCACATAGTCCGGTCGCGTTTTCTCCGTAACGGTAGGATGCGGCCAGCCCAGTGACTGCCATCCGCTTATGATTTTATCCACGCCGCTGCCGGCTTTCTCGGCACGTCCGATCTTTTGTAAGGTCGGATTGCGGCAAATACGGCACACAATATGACAAAAAAACAGTAACAACTGATTGTCAGACAAATAAAATCACTGCCTTTGTATCCGCAAAAAACGGATGGAAATAAATGGAGAACCAAGGAGAAATCATATTGTATCAGCCTGACAGCGAGGTAAGATTGGAAGTGCGTCTGGAAGAAGATACCGTATGGCTTACACAGGCGCAGATGGCTGAGTTGTTTCAAACATCAAAACAAAATGTAAGCCTGCATACAAACAATGTATTCAAGGAGAAGGAGTTAAGGCAAGATATAGTTGTCAAGGATTCCTTGACAACTGCCGCAGACGGTAAAAACTACCGGGTCAAGTATTATAATCTCGATGTCATTATCTCGGTTGGCTATCGGGTAAAAAGCCATCGCGGTACGCAGTTCCGCCAGTGGGCGAACGGGGTCTTGAAGGAATATCTGCTGAAAGGCTATTCCGTCAATCGCCGCCTGACCGAGCTGGAACATACCGTTGCGGAACACTCCAAAAAGATCGACTTCTTTGTCCGTACTTCGCTGCCCCCTGTGGAGGGTATCTTCTACGACGGGCAGATATTCGATGTCTACAAGTTCGTTGCCGATCTGCTGCGGACGGCAAAAAAGTCCGTGATGCTGATAGACAACTATGTCGATGAATCCGTCCTGCTGATGTTCAGCAAGCGTAACGACGGCGTGAAAGCCGACATATACACGCAGACGGTGAGCCGTGAACTGCGGCTGGATCTGGAGAAGCACAACCGCCAATATCCACCGGTAGCGATACACGAGTACAAGAGAAGCCACGACCGCTTCCTGATTATCGACGCGACGGACGTGTACCACATCGGAGCTTCGCTGAAAGATTTGGGTAAAAAGATGTTCGCCTTCTCCAAACTGGAAATACCGGCAACTGCCATCACAGACCTCCTGTGAGTGGTCATGGCGGTTACTTCGCGTTCCGCTTGTTTTGTATGTCTTTTATCATCTCCTTCACTTCCTGACCCACCTGCACGAAATTCTTGTACAGAATGCGCTCCCGTTCCTCTCTCGACTTGAAGGTGTAGAACTTCGGCAGCGGCACATAGGCGGCTTCCTCTTTCTTGATTTCCGCCATGTCAAAGTCGGTCTTGCAGAAGAACTTCGAGGTCTTGAACTCCTCGCTCTCTTGGATGTTCATCGCTCCGCCCAAACCCGTTTTCGTCTTCACGAAATCCCTCGCCGTCTGCCCGCAGATCCAGCCGGTTGACATATCCGAGATTTTCGATGCCGGCACGAGGCTGTCCATGTTCTCGTTCAGGTTGATGCTCGTCTTGTCCCGGTCGATGGTCACGCCCTTTTTCACCTGCACCACCTTGCCGAATATGTCGTTCGACAGCCATTCCAGCGTCTCTTTCGAGCGTGCCGAACCGCTTATCACGTTACCTACCGTCGTGATGATCTTTTCCATGCCGACCTTTCCGTAGTCCGCTTCCAACTGCGGCAGTTCCTGAAAACCGAGCGTCACACTTACCTTGTTGCTTCGCGCCGTACCGATCAGACGGTCTATCTTGTGGAAATAGAGCGTCGGCAGCTCGTCCACGATAATGCTCACGGGGACGTTCTTGCCCTGCCCGGTGTTCACGCGGGTCACGAGACGGTTCAGGATAAGGGCGTTCAGTGCGCCGATGATGCTCTCCATCTCCGGGTCGTTGGCGATGAGCAGGTAGCTCGGGTTCTTCGGGTCGCTGACCTTCAGGTCGAAGTCGTCCCCGTTCCGGTGGAATATCCAGTAGCTCTCCTTGGTTGCCAATCGGGATATATAGACGCGCAGCGTACCGATCATACCCTCCAACTGTTCCATCGCCTTGTTCTTCAGTGCCGTCTGGAACGGACCGAGCAGTGGGGCCACTTCGTTGTCCGTCTCCAGCACCTCGAAAATCGTCTGGTAGCTCTCGTTCAGGAACGACAGGATGTGTGGCATGTCGCTGTACTTACCCAGCCAGTAGGCTGGTTCCACAATGTCGCCGCCTTCACGGTCGCGCACGATACCCGTCGGCTTCCAGAACTTCGTCTGCGGGTCCTGCCGCTTCTCCGCATACAGCCTATTGCCGTTCTTGTCATAAGGCTCCTTCTCGTAGTTCACGAAAAAGTAAATGCACGCCGCGAGGAAGTTCACGGCCGAGGTCTGGAAAAATTGATCCGAACCGCCACCTCCCTCTTTCTTGCCTTTCTGCAGGGACTCCAGCAGGGTCTCCGCCGTCTCGCTCGCCGCCGCAAGGTTGTTGATGTACTTCGCTTGGATGGGGTTCACCCGGCGACTGTACTCCACGTCCACGAAATTTATCATATTGAATTTGCAGTTGGGCGGCGTCTTTCCCAAACGCTTGTTCTTCAGGTAGTGGTAATACAGTTTCGTGGCCAGTGTCGGGAACTTGTAGTCATAGGCGACCATCGCAAAGCCCTTGGCCGAGTGCTGCCGGATGAACGGTTCGATGATGCTCATGGTCTTGCCGCTTCCCGGCGTCCCGACCACCCATGTTCCTCTGAAACAGTTGCTGATGTTTACCCAGCCCTTGCGGAACTTGCCTTTGTAGTAGTACCGCATCGGGATATTCACGCTGTACCGGTTCTCGATCAGCTCCTCGCACTGCTCGAAACTTTCGTTCTCGAAGTTGAAGCGGTCCTTCATCAGTCCCTCCTTGATGAACTTCGATATGTTGTCCAGGGCGATATGCACCAACACTACGCCCGCGACCGATGCCGCCATGTACAGGATGACGTTCAGCGGCAGCGTGTAGAGCCGCGGCTCCATCGGCCGGCCGAACAGCCATACCGAGAGCACCAGCAGCGACAGTCCGAAGATGATCGGGAGCAGCACCTGCCGCTTGGCGTCGAACTCCAGATGCTTCTTGTTTCGCGTGCCGATACAGGTAATACAGATCAGCAGTACCGTAGCCGCCTTGCTGTACACCAGATTCCCGTCCGTATAGATCATCCACCGCTTGATACGGCTATGGATGTCGCACAATATGCCGCCCCAGTGGTCCAGCGTGGCCGGGTCGATGGCGTAGGCGAAGAACTCCAGCAGCACGGAGACGTACACCGCCGCGCGGAATATCTTGTAGAACCCTTGCAGCTCCTTGCTCTCTTCCATTGCCCTGATCAGTGCTTTTTAATGCCCCAAAGGACATGGATGTGGGGCCAGTGCAAACGGCCGTCATCGGCAAGCTGGCTGACATGGGAAACCCCGTACAGCGGTTCCACTCCTAACGAGTTGTAGATTATCGAAGCCCTTACACCCTCCGTAAACCGTTCAAAGAATCTCCGGATGGCATCGTCCGAGCCTCCCTTCATAAAGTCAACGAAGTCTTCGAGCAATTCTTCATGAACATAGTAGAGCATGCTTTCGAAAATATCATGGTAACGGCTGACGCGGCCATTCCATTCCGTCCTGATTTCCACCCTGCGCTTTTTTGCGGTGGGAAACTTCACGCAGCAGTCGGTGCCATCGTCGAGAAATATGAAGTTTCCGGAAACGTCCTCCGGCTGCGGGCATTTGCATCTGAGCAGATACCCGAAGAATCCTTTGTTCGGATGCGCTATATCCATATACAGCGGCACCCTGAAATCTTTAATTCCGTCCATGGTCGTCATACGTTCAATGGTTGATGGTTATGATCGGGCGCACCCGGTGCGCCTGTATCTTGGGCGTCTCCTGCATGGCTCCGCTGCTCATCGAGTAGAGCCACGCTTTGGCTGTCTGCTGCCCCTCCACCTCCGTGGAGGTCCAGTACCAGCACTCCTCTCCGTCGGCTGTCGGCAGCGGGTCGCCGCCGCACCGTCCGATGATCGGCCCGACGACATCGCGTGCCGCATACAGCAGGCGCATTTGCGCCACCGAGGGCACGTAGGCGCTCTGTCCGTAGTACCACAGGTCGAAGACCGCTTCGGCCATCGGCGAGGCGGTCTCCTGCGTATCGTACAGGGCGAAGGTATTCGCGTTCCCGTCATACGCCGTCATGTCCGCCGACGTGCCCTGCTCGACGCCGAGGCTGTCGGCGAACGCTGCCGGCGCTATGTCCCACAGGTAAACCGCATAGCCGTTGCCTTCCGTTTCCCCGTGCTGTCCGGTGTCGAAGACGACGGCGATAGCCTGTTTCCCGGAACGTTTGTATTCGCTGTACGGCAGGGCCGTACCGTCCGTGCAGAGGATGTGTCCGGGGCGTACCGCCGTATCGGGCACTTCGATATGCGCGTCGCAGGCGGCAAGGCCGATGGCCATGACGACGGCCACCGCGATCCTGTACGCTTTTCTGATAATGTTCTGTTCCATCTTTCCCCTTATTTTATCGGTAGTTTCACTCCCAGCACGATACCTGTCCGCAGCAGGTCCGCGCCCTTTATCATCATGTCGCTCTTGACCTGCCAGTAAAGCGTCCAGCCCGAGCGCAGCACGTAGTTGTGCTCGTAACCGAAATGCAGCCCGGCCAGGAACCGTTCCGTGTCGCTTCCCGCCGAAGCTCCTATGCGGAGGCTCCCGTAATGGTTGCGCCCGCGTACCACGCAGGGCTTGTACGCTACACCGAGGCCGTAGGTGCGGTAGTTGCGCCAGAAGGATTCCGGGCAGATGTGCCCGCACGAGGCACATTCTGTCCATTGCAGGTAGCCGTTTGCGAAGAACTCCCATGCGTGGCGGTAGTTTACCTCGTGTTCGTAGGCGAGCGTCAGGTCCGCTCCGTTGCGGTACAGCAGTCCCGCGCCCAGCGAGAGGCGGCCGCTGCCCCGTTGGGCATTCGCATTCAGGGCGAAGCACACGCAGGCAAGCGTCAGGATTATCGTCTTTTTCATGGTCGTCATTCCTCCTCCAGCAAATCTGCGTTGAACGAATCGGCCGACAGCACGTCCTCATAGTCTATGTTCAGGCTGATGTTACGGCCACTAATCTGCTTCTCCGTCATTTCGACTGTCAGTATCTTGTCGTTGGGGAAGGTCATTTTCTTCACGACGACCACGTTGCGGTAGCCGTGTCGGAACGTCTTGGCGCTCTCCAGTATCAGGGCCGGGGCCAGCTCGATGGTCTGTGCGTTGGTCGCCTTGGCCAGTTTCTTGTCCGCGAGCTTTATCCGCATCTCGTCGATGTCGAAGCGGATGTTGGTCCGGTTGTCTATCGAAAAGTCGATGAAGAAGTAGTCGCCGACCGCATAGATGTTGTTCAGCCGCATCGTCATGCGGTGCGCCTTGGTGGCCACGTTGCGGATCTTCGCGGGCGAGTTCCAGATACGCCGGGCGTAGCGCGCCATTTCGGCGGTGGACATCGAGACCGCCGGGTTGTTGTATGCCTCCCGCTCCCTCGGCAGGATCTCCTTGTCCGTTACCGCCTCCCGCATCCGGGTGGTATAAACGAGCGCATACTGCGTGCGGTAGCGTTCCGTGACGATGGTCACGATGGCCAGCACCTCGCCGTCCTCGTGCCCCGCCTCCTTGGGCTTCAGGCGGACGATGTTGTCCAGCGGCTGATCGCCTGCCACCTTGTCTGTGGAGATGTCCACCAGACGCACGGGCTCCGAGGCCGTGACGACGGTCGTTACCCGTTCGTTGACCGTCAGTTGTTCCATTTCCTCGTAGGTGCGCTGCGCCCGCGCCTCGCGCCCGGCCAGCAGTCCCGCCGCCAGAAGAAATGCCGTTACTATTCCTTTCCTGTTCATGTCTATGTGGTATTTGTGTCGTTTATATCTATCCCCTCATTTCGTTTGGTTCCCGTGTTTTACCTCTTCCCGAATCCGTTGCTCGGCAATCTCGCAGTAAGTCGGGTCGATCTCAAATCCAATGTAATGCCGTCCCGTGCGGATGGCCGCCACGGCGGTCGTCCCCGAGCCCATGCAGTTGTCCAGCACGAGAGCACCTTCGTCCGTGTAGGTCCGTATCAGATACTCGATCAGGGCGACCGGTTTTTGGGTCGGGTGGTAGAAAGCCCCTGTTGTGTGCTCTTTCGGCATGAATATGACCGAAGTAGGGTATTTGTCGTCGGCCATGCGTACCGGTACGAGCTTCATCGCTCCGTAGCACCGGTTGGTAAATCCTTCCGTCTTGCGTCGCCCGTGGTTTCTCCGCTCCGGAGGGCACGGTACCATCTGAGGATGATAGACAGGTTGCCGCTTGTAGAAGACGAGGATGTCCTCGTGTTGGCGCAGCGGCATACGTTTGGCGTTGAGATGCCCCGTCACGCGATCTTTCTGCCATACAAGATTGTACCTCCACAGCTCGGATTGCGACAGCATGAGCCTTGCGGAAAAGAGTCCCTGCCCGAACAGGATGATCGGACTTTCCGGTTTTGTAATCCTATTGTATTGTTCCCACAGTGGCTCAAGCGGGATTTTATGGTCCCACTGCGCGGATTTGTTCCGGCGGTTCAGCACGCCGTAAGGCAGGTCGGCGATTACCGCATCTATGCTGTGGTCGGCAATCCGCTTCATTCCCTCAAGGCAGTCCATCGCATATATTCTGTCCGTCTCGATCATGGCCTTTGCTATTGTTTCTGATTTCCGTTTACCAGGTACACGAATGTCCCATACTTCAGCTTTACCTTGTTCTTTTTTATAGCCTTGCTGATGGCGTTGCTCGTCTTCTGGTAGGCGTTCTGCATCGCCTGCATTCCCCATTGGGCGAGGCTGTTGCTGCCGTAGCCGCCGGTGTTCAGGTTCATATTGCCCGACATGGCGCCGCTCGCTACATCCTTGCTCGTCTCCCGGAACTGGCTGTTAGGCACGTACAGTCCCTCCATCCCGTCCGTGTCGTAGAGCGACAGGCTGACCTTTACCAGCTCGTCGCCGACGAGTATGCTACCTATGCTTCCTTTCACGCGCCCAGACGAAAAGCCGCTCACGGTGGCGTACAGGTAGGTGCCGCGCTCGACCAGACATCCGTCGATCTCGATGTCGTCGAGCAGGCGCAGCCTGACACGCGAGCCGTCCACGGCCTTCACATCCTCGTCGATGATCGCCTGGATGAGCTTCGGCTCACGGGCGTCCTTTGCCAGTGTGTTGAAGTAGTCCGAGGCGGTCTTTACCTTCTTCACGACCTCGCTCGCCCGGTTGCCCTCCGCCGGGGCCCTGACCGAACGGCTCTCCTCGTCGATGGTTCCCTCGACCGCCGCTTCTGGCGGCGGGGCCATTGCGGCGGTGTCCGCCTCTGCCGGAGGCGTCGCGGCACTCTGTCCTTTCAGCCTCGCTTCAGCGAGCGCTTTTTCCAGCTCCGCGAGCGCCTCCTGTTCGCGTCTCTTGGCATCGGCCGCTTGCGCCGCCAGAGCCTTCTCCTGCTGTTGCTCGTCGAGCAGGGCGATGTCGTCTTGCGTATATTGCGATTCATACTCTTCCTTGTTGTCTGCGGGGTCGTCCCTGTCTATGTTGTCCACGGCCGAGTAGTCCTGTATCTTGCCCCACGCTTTGGCCATATTCTCGTACTTGCTGCCTATGCCGTCGTCCTTGATCTGCGCTTCCGGCAGTTCCGGGTTCAGAAACTCCGTCGTTTGAAGCGCCTTGTCCGGTATCTCCGCCGTTTCGGTATGAAACAAGTCGAAGATGAAATATGTTCCTCCCAGCAGCGGCAGGTACAGGATAGCCGGAAGCATGTACTTCGTTTGCCGAAAATTGATTTTCTCCAATATCTTCATCGTCGTTCCTATTGATTTGTACACCCTGTTTTACCGTGCCTTTCCCGCGTCTTGTTCCCTCATGTCGTCCCCTTGCAGGGTCTTGTGCCGCTGCCGCAGCACCGAATCCTGCATCTCCGTGGCCGTGCGCGTTGGGGGCTGGTGGCGGTACACTACCGCCAGGCGGTAGATGTTCCATGCCAGTGCGGCGGCGACGAATCCGAAGACGATCGCCAGAAACAGCGTGCGGTGCATGTCGGCGAAGCGCTGCACCCGGGCTGCCGCCTTGTCGATACGTGTTGCCCGGGCGAATCTGCGGCCGGCCTCCACGTCGCGCTCGTAACGTTCCTTATACTGCGGATCGTTCTTGTCCGGCATCTTCTCGCCGAAGAGCATCCGTCTGAATCCCTTGATATTCATAATCACCGATGTTTAATAGTTGCTTTTCGTCTTCTGTTCTATGTCCTTGTTCAGCAGCGTGCGCCAGTTCACGATCAGCAACCCGTGGGGGTTGTTCTCCGTGCGCGGCACGCGCCGGAGCTGCCCGGCCGTTACCAGCTCGCGCATCAGGATGTTGCTGCGCCGCTCGATGCGCTGTCGTCCGTAGTACGTGAACTCCATCGTACTCTTGTCGAACCTGATGCTGTCGCAGAAGATGGAGAACACGGCGCTCGTTCCCAGTATGTTGGAGTAGAATCCGCGCTCTTTGAGCGTGTTGTACTGCGCCAGTCCGGTTTCGTCCACCAGATACATCGCCTTTTCCATCGTATAGCGGATATACTTGTCATCCGGCGGCAGGGTAAAGAAGTAGTGGTGGAACATTTCCACATGACTCTTGGCTTCCACGTCCAGCGTCTCGTCCATCGTGGTGCGGTTGACGAGGATGGGCACGTTGCCGTCCAGCACATACACTTTTTTCTGCGCGTCCGTGACCATCGTGCGGGCCGTCCAGATGCTCGATACGCTGATGACGACGCATCCCACCAGAAAGGCGGTGCAGATGATGCCCACCAGCTTGATTTTGTTCTCTAAATTCTTGATGACCATGCCTTATTCCCTTTTGCGTTCGACTTCTTCACATATTCGCCGTGCAGCAGAATCATAACCTCCTGCTGTAATTCCGTCAGCAGGGGGTCGAAAGCATCGAATACCTGCACGTATTGTCCCAGCATCGCCACTTGTATGAACACCCGCCAGACGGCGCGGCTGCGTCGCCGGACGTTTCTGTGCAGCCGGGCGACACGCAGGCGGTACAGCAGGTAGGTCGCCAGCGGAACCGCATAGCGGTCGTCCGTCTCGAAGGCTTCGTCCAGTTCTTCGAACTCCGGGTCGTATGTCCAGTTCTCGGGCACGTCCGCAATCTCCTCGTTCATGCGTCTTGCCGTATAGTGCATGAACCGTTCGTCCCTGCACCATCTCTCGATTTTCTTTTGTGCGTTCATCCTTTTCGCGTGTTTGTTTGTTATCTCATCATCGTCCCCATGGCTCCCGTAGCCGTCATCTTGGCCTGCTGCGCCACTCCCTCGCCGAAGTTTCGGGTCGAGAAAGCCGTGTCTCCCTCCGGAATCATCCACGCTGCCAGGTCGGGCACGAGGTTCAGGCATTTCAGGGCCACGATGCTCGCCGCCATCAGATAGCCGGCAGAAAAGAAGCTGTTTTGCAGGTAGGCGGCCATCGTCTGCTCGCTTGCCGTTATCGCCGTCAGGTTCTCCACCTGTATGCACAGCACGATGTCGAACAGGAGCAACACATAAAATCCCACGAAGTAGAGCATCGCGCCATAGAAGTGTACCGTCAGATACCTTGTGAGCCACTTCGCCCACGCGCCTTCCCATTTGGGCAGCAGCGAGAAAGCCCACTGTATCGGCCCGAAAATCGTCAGCATACCCAGCAGGATCTGCTGGCAGTAAATCGTCGCCCACCAGCCGATGCGAAATACGATCAAGGCTATGAGCATCACGATTTTATCAATACCGACCACGACGCCCGCCGTCAGCGAGGTGAACCACAGTTTGGCCGCGTCCTTTTCCATGCTGGTCACTTCGTCCACGCCCGTCTGTTCCATCGTCGCCTCTATCAGGTCTGGGTCCGAGGTGCCCGTATGAGCGACGTCGGCTTGTGCTTGCAGGCTCGTGTACATCGTGTCGCGGACATGGATAAGCTCCTGCACCTCCTCGAACCGGTCGCTTATCTGTGCGGCTTCGGCCTCGTAGAGGTCGTGCGTGTACGAGCCGATACAGTTCGGTATGTAGGAGAGGAAGTCCAGAACGCACCAGTTGCTGCCGCTGCCCGCCATACCGGTATCGGCCGGAGGATACCACCAGCACAGCACGAGCGACACGGCCAGCGGCCGGAAGAGCTTCATCACGTCCAGCGGCTCGTGCTTGACCATCATCTTGTACGCCATGCCCGCCGCCATTACGATGGCGAACAACGCGGCCAGCGCCATACACATCTGCAAGATCCACCAAAAGGGCCCCTGCGAACCGGTAAAGGTGGCGTCCGTCAGAAACTCGTTGGTCTGGAAAATCACATCGTCGATCTCCTCTTCCAGGAGGTCGATGCCGAAATCCGAAAGTATATTCCCGTCTGCCATACGCTGCGTCCTTTTATTTCCCTCTGCTTACCGTTTCCTCTCCGTCTCCCGTCTCCGTGCCGCCGCCCGATTGCGAGCTGCGCACCGCGAGGCGCGATTCGTTCCACCGGTTCATGGCTTCGCGGACAATACTTCCCTTGTGCAGCCGCCGGTCGTCGGTCGCACTCAGCAGCGAACCCGTCACGGTGGCGTTCTGCCTGCGGGCGAGGTAGCCGACAAGTATCTCGTTTTGCCGGGCCACGTCCTCGTAGATGCGCAGGTACTCCTTTTTGCGCTGCGCATTGGGCATGTAGGCGTCCCGGGTCGCGTCGATGGCGCATTGGTAGATATGGTAGTATTCCGTCCACCGCTCCTTGTCGTCCGGCGTGCCGCCGGCAGGCAGGATACGGTCGATGTTGCGCTTGAGGCGTTCCATCTGTCCGTCTATCTTGTCGCCCTCGGCCAGCCATGCGATGTCTATCTGGCGGTCGGCCACATTCAGCGCCTCGATCTTCGCCCTACTGACCAGCGCCGAGTCGATGGCCTCCGCCTCGTCTACTTGGTTGTAGAGGTTGACACCCGCCAGCGTGCGGTACGACAGTTTGTTCTTGCCCGCCGCCGATTTCCTGTACTTGTTGTGCAGCGCCCAATAGTAGAGTTCGGGCGAGAGGGTGCCCGTTCCGGTCTCCATGACCGTGATCTGTCCCTGTTTCGGCGCATCGTGGTTATAGGTAACGGACTGTGCATGAACAGCACTCGCCGTTACGACCATTACCGCCGTGAGTAACCATCTCCTTTTCATCTCTCTTCCATTTTGTCCGTTAATAATCCAGCCGCCCGGCTCCGCGCCACCGGCCGAAGGCGTCGTCCGCAATCTCTCGTATGGTGCGGGTACGGTAAATCTTCTCTTTCCAGTAGCCTATGCGCACCTGTATGTACCGCCACGTCTCGATGTAGGCCCTGTTCAGGTGGCGCTCGATGTCGTCCAGCGAGCGGTTGACCCCTTCCAGCACCATCAGCAGGTCGCTGGTCGAGCAGGCCGCCGCTCCCGTGACGTACAGTACCAGGTCGCTGACCGACCTGTATAGCTGCTCCCCGTCGTGAGCGATGTCGCGTATCGCCCGTTCGTTTATCTTGATAATCAAGGCGTCGGCCGGGTCGATACGCCCGCGTTTCACGACCTTTTCGTTGAAATCCTCCAGCAGCCTCTTGTAGTCGCCGATGCGATCGCTGACCGCCGTGTAGGTGCTTTTCACGTTCAGCGCCGTGCGCAGGGACTGGTACATCACGTCGATCACATCGAAGGCGCGGGTGTAGCGGTCGAGATCCACGTTCAGCTCCTTGTATCCGCCGACCTCCTTGCGGCTGTACTCGTGCAGCAACTGGTTGCTGTATTCCAGCGTACTGCGGGCCAGCAACAGGCTGCGCTGTTTCTTGTGGTCGTTGATGTACGCCTCGACGGAAACGATGTCGAAGGTCCACTGCGCCTGTGCGACACGGGGCAGCAGTGCCAGCAGTACGGCCGTTATCAGTAAGTTCCGTTTCATGGGCGCTCCTCCTTTCTGCCCGCACCGCTCCGCAGGCTCCGCGCGTTGTCCACCCAGCGGGCGTGACACTCTTCCACGAGCGTCAGCCTGCGCCCCTGGTCCGTATCCAGCGGCAGTGCGTCCTTCAGCACGTCGATAATGCTCTGCTTGTAGTGCATCATTTTTTCCAGCGACACGAGGTCGGCGTAGATTCTCGTGAGGCGGCTGTCCACCTCGCGGGCGATTTCGAGCCGGTCGCTCGACCACAACAGGTGGTGCACGTCCCCGGTCGGGGTCTCTTCCAGCGGAGCGGTGCGGGCGTACTCCGTCGTGATTTTGCACGACGGATGCTCCCGGGCGATCTCCGCGATACGGTCGTTTACCATCTTGGTTTTCTCCGCGTCCGACAGGCCCGGGTCGAGTATCAGCACGTCGGCCACATGGGTGTCTGTGTACTCCGTGGTCAACTCCCAACTGATTTGCAGGATGGCCCTGTGAATCTTTATTCCGAGGAAATACTTCGGTTTCCGCGCGATGGAGAGGGTCGCCCGGAATGTGATGACGCCGTTGATGTTCGGCATTGTCGCCCGGCGGACATAGGTGTAGCCGCTCCACGTTCCGTCGCCCTGCCATGAGAGGCTGTAAGCCGTCTTGCAGTCCTGCATGATGGCCGGAATGCGGTAGTAGTCGTCCGTGGGCACGTCGTTGTCGCCCGCCGCCTCCTGCTTCGCATCCGCGTATTCGCTCTGTTTCTTCTGCCATTCGGCCAGTTCGCCGTTCAGTTCGCCGATCCGTGTCCTGTTCGCGTTGTACTGCTGGCGGTATGCTGCGGCATCCTCCACGCTCGCCTCGGCGATCTTTTTCAGCAGGGCGGCATTCTCGGCCTCCAGCGCCTCGATTTGCAACTGGATGGCGACGACCCGGTTGTCCGCCTCCTGTATCATCGCGTCCAGTTCCGAGAAGTCCAGCTCGTTTTCCGCAACCGTGGTCTGCATGGCGCACTCCTTCGAGTGGGCGTTCAGCGAGCTGCCGCACCCGCGGCACTTGTACTGGGTCGAACCCTGTCCGAGGGTGGCGCCGTCCGAACAGGTTACGCTGATGGTCACGCTCTCGCAGCCTTGCAGCCTGGCGGCGTCCGTTGCCTGATAGTAGTTTCGTGCGTCGGACGCGATGTAATAGGTATAGTCCTCTTCGTTGTCGTTGAACTCCGAGAGGCGGGCGTTCAACACGGCCTTGAAAGTGTTCAGGTCCATCGTGTAGGAATCGAACACCTCCTCGTAGATGACTTCCACCCGGTTCCAGCTCTGCTTTACGTGGATCTCATAGGCGTATGCCTTCTTGGTCTGCCTTCCGCTCCGGTTGATGATGTAGGCGTTCATCCAGTAGTCGATGGTGTATGTGTAACCGTCGTTGCGGCTGTTGAGCTGCTGTACGCGGCTCCGCGACCAGCCGGCATGCCGCTCCGAGTTGGCGAGCACCTGTTCCCGCTGCGAGGCATTGGGGTAAAATCCGGGATCGGTCGTCTCGAAGCGCGTCCACTCTCCGCCGTACAGGATGCTGTTGTCGTCCGTCGGGGGATAGTAGTCGCACAGCGCAGTGCTTCCTTGTTCGCGCTTTGCGATATACCACCGCTGCGTGTAGTAGTTTCCCGTCTCTTCGCCCATATAGTCGCTCATCCAGCCGGCCAGGTCGTAGGCCCCGGCCTCGAACAGCCCGGCGACATTCTCCTCTCCGCCGATCCTGTCGAGCAGCATGTTCCCGATGCCGCGCTCCGCCTGTTCATAGATGTCGGCATAGTGGTCGTACAGGGCCGCGATCTCGCTTACCTTGCCGTTCAGCAGTTCGTGGAACATGCTCTGGGGCAACAGCGCGTCGCCGAGGCCGGCGATGCCCGCCGTAGCGAGGCCGACGCCCATGTTGTACAGGTTGTCGATGTCGCTTTGCAGCTTCTCCCGCGAGAGGTTGCCCGGCACGCGGGCCATGTCGTCCAGCATCCGCTGCCAATCCACGCCTCCCAGCTCCGAGAGCCTCAGCAGAGGGGCTATCTCCCGGTTGATTTCGAGAAACACGATGTCTGAAAAGGTCAGTGTGCTGTTGGTCACGATGCTCTCGAACTGCATGCACAGGCTCTTGGTGTCGTCGCACACCTTCATCAGGTAACTGCCCCAGTGGATCGCCGTTTGCGGCGAGCGGAGCATCAGTTTCGCCACCATCCATATCTTCGGCATGATCTTCTCCGCCACCATGCGGTAGATGCGGCGGTAGTAGTAGTTCTCCGTGCTGCTGCACCAGATGCCGAGGTCCGACAGCGCCTTGTGTTCCAAGAATTTGGATGCGAATATCCCTGCAGCGGCCACCTCCGCGGTCGTGTAGTGTTTCAGGATGTCGTCCGCCTGCTCGCGGTAATAGCTCTCGGCCACGACCTCCGTACCGAACGCGGCGACCATGGCCGCTACGGTCCGCGTGTCGTAGTTCACGCTGTAATACTGCGCGTGAACACGCTGCGCGAATGCAAGCGACAGGATGGCAAGGAGAGTCGTCAGCCGTTTCATAGATATTCCCGGTTAGGTGGTTGTCAGGCGTGCGGCATGTACCCCAATGCGGCGATCAGGTCGTCTGCCTCTTTGACGGCGGCGACGGCCAGCATACGGTGCTGTACGAACATCTCTCTGGCGATTTCGTACCTGCGTTGTTCCCACTTCGCCGCTTCCGTTTCTTCCGGAGCGGAAGCAGCGGTCGGGACTTTCCTTTCTTTTTGCGCGGCACGGGCGTATTCGTCCAGTTCCGTTTCGTGCATACCCAGCCAGAGGCCGTATGACTCCAGAATTGTCTCTATCAGCCTGATGCTTCTGATTCCCACTTCCCGCGTCTTCAGCAAGTCGCGCTTGTTCTGAAGGCACAGGTCCCTGACTGTGGTTATTCCGTTTACGCGGAACATGCGCCGGATACGAGCGTCCAGCGTGTCGCGGAAGCGGAACAGGTTTACGTTTTGTCCGATGTCTATCCTTTCCATTGTTTTCATTGATATTGGGTTATTGGTTATCCGTGGATGGTTTGAGGTTCAATACCCGTCCCGCCCCGTTGACCTTCTGGGCGAAGGGCAGCGACTTGCCGATGCCGCTGGCGGTCCAGTCGCGGCAATACGCCTCGATAGCCTCCTGATGGCTGCACCGGAGTTCTCTCTTGTAGAGCTTCAGGGCCTCTTTCTCCGCCCGTTCGGTCGTGTAGGTCATGTAACACTCCCGCGGCTCCTCCACGCCGTACACGCCGCTGGTCGAGCCGCGCCGGATGAATACCTCCCGGAAGAAACTGCGCCCCTCCTTGTTGTCGAGACGGTTGATCGTGAATATCTTCTTGCAGTCCACGTCCGTCAAGCCGAGAATCGCCTTGATGGAGTCGAAGCGTTCCTTGAACTTGCTTTGGTCGAGCAGCATGACCACATCGCTATTATTGACGATTGCCTCTTTGACGATCTCGCTGCCGATGATGTCCTGTATCTCCTGCGTTACCACGCCTACCGAGGCCCAGAACTTACGGGCCGTCTTGTACATAAATTTGATGTATTCCGCCATCAGCGGGCTGGCGATGGCCTTCCACGCCTCCTCGATGACCAGTACCTTGCGGTTGGTCTTGATACGCATCTTTTGCAGGAATACGTCCATGATTATCAGCGTCACCAGAGGAAACAGGAGAGGGTCATCTTTTATACTGTCGATCTCGAAGACGATGAACGTCTCGTCGAACAACGAACTGTCCATATTCTCGTTCAACGTCTTTTCATGATTACCGCCCCGGTAGAAGTCCTTCATCATGTAGCGGTACGTCGATAGATCGATGCCCGAAATGCGGTTCTCATCGCAGATGTCGGGAATGCGCTGTACAGAGTATTCATAGAACGAGTTGAACGATAGCTCCTCCACCTTCAGTTCCTTGCGCCTGTGCTCCATCTCGTCGATGATCTCCTCGATACGCTCGGCGCGATCCTGTGCGCTCTCGTCCCGTCGGTCGCCGCGGTTGCGCTCGTCGATCACGAGGCTCTTGTGCAGGTCTTCGCGTTGCAAGGGCGTGAAGCCGTCGAAGCCGTTGAAATAGGTATCGTAATACTCCGTGATGACCTGTTCTATCAGGCGTTCCTCTGTTTTTGTAACCATGCCCTGCGAGCCTTTCCATATCAGCAGTACGAGGTTTTTCAGGAATCCCGTCTTTTCCACGTTCAGCTCCGCCCGGTTGATGCGGAACGGGTTCATCGTGATGGGGTTCTCCTCCGTGTAGCTGATGTACTTGCCGCCCAGATACTCGCACAGTCCTTCGTAGCTGTTACCCGTATCGACCATTACCACGTCCGTTCCCTGTTCGTGCAACTGACGCACGACTGAGTTCATGTGGAAACTCTTGCCTGACCCTGAAGGCCCGAGACAGAAAAAATTACTGTTGTCAGTCAGTTTGTTTTTTCCCTCCTTTCCAGTGATGTCGATGGCCACGGGAACGCCCTGCCGGTCGGTGTAGTAGATTTTCAGCGGCGTCTCCTCGCTATGCTGCACCCGCTCCTTGTACATCAGGCATATCGCCGCATCCGAGAGCGTCAGGAAGCGGTCGTACTCTTCGCTCAGGGCATAACAGTTGCCGGGGAAGGAGCCCACGAACAGTTCCAGTTGGTTGTAAGCGTGCTTGCTGATATGGATGCCCATGCGCCCGAAGGCGTTCTCCAGATGGTTCGTACACTTTTGCAGGTCGGTGTCGGCATCGACCGCCACCACCATGTTGAAGTGGGTGTACACGAGCTGCTTGCTCTCGCGGGCGATTACCTCCTGCACCCGCGAGATGTCTTCTACGGCCATCTGGTTGTTGGGGTTCGGGATGCTCGCGTGCCGGTTCTTCTTTTTGTCCAGCAACGACAGCTCCCGCTTCTGGTTGGGCAGAAAGATTACCTGGTTGTACACCACCGTATCGGCGTTCGGTATGTTGTCGATGACCGACACGAGGTCCACCGGCATCTCCGTGTTGTTCACTTCGATATTGGTATAGGGCCGGATCAGCGAGGGCAGCGCGGCGTAGTCCACGTCCACGAGGCTGTATACTTTACACCGTTTCCCGCCCATCGAGACGGTATCTTCGTCTGCCCGGAAGTTGGTCATCGACACGATGCGGTTCTTGAAATCCATGGCGAAGTAGCGGTCCACGTACTCGCTCGCCTCAGCCTTGTTCAGGAACCTCGCCTGCACGCCGCCGTCGCGCAACTGGTCGTGCACCTTGCGGATCTTCACGAGGAAGTCGCGCCACTTCTTGCCGTCGTAGGAGAACAGGCGGCTCTTCTTCGCCTCCTGCGTGACGGTCAGGTAGCACATGCTGTCCGTGTAGGGACGCCCCTCGAAGTAGCGGAAATAGGCTTCGGAGAGGAACTCGCGGTCTCCTCCCGTTTCTCCGGCGAAACGCCTGCGCACGAAGATGTCCTGCTTGTGCAGGGCGTACCCTTCGCCCAGTGTCTGCGCCAGGGCGGTAAACAGTTGCGTGAACTCGTAATAGCTGTCTATGTCCGCGCAGTATTTCTGTACGGGATTTTCGATTTTCAGCACGGCCGAATATTCGCCGGTCTTGGTGTACAGTACGCCGATTCCGTCCGTATCTTCCACTGAAAAATAGATGTCCCGGAAGATGTGCTTGCGTTTGCCACCCGTACCGAAAGCGCAGACCGACAGGGCCATGCCCGCGCACAAGGCGGCGAATAACAGAATGATGTATAGGGCCATTGCCTTATGTCTCCGATTAAATAGGGGCAGGCCCGCCTTCCGAAGAGACGAACCCGCCCGCGTTCAACAATCAATATAGCCACACGCATTGCCGTGGTGGTTTCTTACGGTCATACCCGACGCGAGCAGGCATAGACGTACACGCCTCGGTCCACCTTCTTGCTGTGCAGTCCTTTCTGCTGTTTGAAGATGATGAGTGCGATACCCGTCGAGAGGACAGCGGCCAGCGTGACCAGTCCGGCCACGAATCCCGCAAGGCAGTAGGCGAGGATGAAGCCTACGATGGCTCCTCCCGCCGCGCCCGCCGCCCAGTAGATGTATCGGCCCTGTATACCCATCAGTTCGAGGGGGCGTTGCAGCCCCTTGAACAGCGCATAGTCCGGATAGCGTTCTTCTTTGCCTTTCATCGCGCAGGTGTTTTATATGTCGATGCCGAAGAACATGGGTAGGGCTCGGGCCGCCGCGATCAAAAACAGACATGCGCCGACTATGAGCATGATCTTTTTCTTGACGTCCTGCTCCTCGTTGTTCATGGCGATATACACCGAGATCGCGCCTACGATGGCCACGACGCCCGCAATGGCGTAGCAGAGCTTGACCATGATGGGCACGTATTTTACGATCTCATCCGCTACGGTAGACAGGGCTGTCGTGCCGGCCGAATAGTCGCCTGCGGTGCTCTGCGCCTTGGCCGACGTGCCTGCCAGCAGCGCGAAGGCGAACGCCGCCGCCTTCGCGAAAATCTCCCCGGCGTATTCTTTTGCCTCCCGGTACATCTTTTGGATTTTCTGAAACATTGTGTTATGTTTTTTGTGAATATTGTTGGTTTTCGAATCGTTTGCGGTTTATATGCGGTAGCCGAAAAAGGCCGGGAACACGATGGAGGCTCCGATGATGAAAAGGCATGCGCCCAATAGCGATACGATGGACTTGGCAATACCTTCCTCGCCCGTGTTCATCTTGATGTAGATCTGGAGCGCGGCAATGACGGCGAAAACCGAAGCGACGGCATAGCAGACATACAGGACGTACAGCATCATCGTGACCACGAAGTCGTGCATCGAGGCCAGCGCGTCTGCGCCCCAACTGTAGTCCACGCTGCCGCTCTTGGCTAGCGCCGCACAGGGAATAAGGCATAATACGCATAGTATCCTGGTCGCCTTCGGCATCTCACAATCGTTCTTTGAGGGGTTTCCACTCCATTTCGGGGCGGCAGTCCATCCGGCCTCCTGCGACCATCGCACGGTACATCTCCTCGGCCGTGCGTCCGTCCGAGAGGTAGGGCACGCTCTCTTCCATCCGTTCCTCCGCTTTGGCTTTCAGCCGTTCGAGTTTCTCCTGTGTGGAAATACCTGTGCTGGCTGCCTCGGCCTGCGGTACTGCGGACCTATCCGCGTCTGCGGTTTCCGTTTCGTATGCGTTGCTCCCGACCTCGAAGCCCGTTTCGTTCTCTGTCACGGCGACACTCTCTTCATCATCGGGTTCGCCGAGGTCGAAAACCTCCTCCTGCATCTTGCCCGTGCCTTTCTTGCCGTAGAGGTCATGCACGATGATGACCGCGTAATAGACGATGTACGCGGCGGTCAGCACGATGGCGAAAATGAAATATGATTTCATATTTACAATGTGATTTTGAAATATGATTGAATATGATTTGCAAAGAAAAAACGCAGTTTTGAAACTTGAAAATAATTGATTATTAAACTTATGTTTTGAGAAGAATTTTTATGTGTTTTTGTAAAATCATATTCTAAAATCATATTCTGGCGCATTCTTTGCCGATGGGAATAGGTCGGTCGGGGCACAAAAAAAGCCACCCAGTCGGGTGGCATTGCGGAGCGGCCGGATCGTTTCGTTGTTTTGTAAAATGAAACTATATTTTGTAAAATGAAATTTTCTGCGTATATTTGCATCGTAATTGATGTATGCCCGCAGAGCTATGAGGATTTTTACCGAACAGGTCATTAAGGAATATGCGGAACGACACCCGGAATCGAAGGTGGCCTTGCAGGATTGGGTGCAGAAGGTCAAGAAAAGCGAATGGAGTTGCTTCGCGGATGTGAAAAAGACTTTCAATAGCGTTGATAATGTAGGCAACCAGCGTTATGTGTTCAATGTCAAAGGAAACGATTTCCGCTTGGTCGCCGTAATCAAATTCACGATCCGGTTCGTGTATGTGCGGTTCATCGGGACGCATAAGGAATACGACAGAATTGATTGTCGGAACATATAAAAAGTAGAGCAGGTATGACGAAAATCGAGAACAAGGCCCAATACGATTGGGCGGTTAATCGGGTGGAAGAGTTGCTGCCGCTCGTAGACGACAATACGCCGAAAGATGATAAGAACCTTATCGAACTCGAATTGTTGTCGAACCTCGTAGCG
This sequence comes from uncultured Rikenellaceae bacterium, assembly GCA_944326815.1. GTDB lineage: Bacteria > Bacteroidota > Bacteroidia > Bacteroidales > Rikenellaceae > CALYBN01. The sequence goes on from CALVFI010000002.1 coordinate 27,515, forward strand.
GATTACTCGGAAGAGCATTTTGCGGTCGGCACCGCATCTCTGGCCGACGTGATGAAGTTGCGGATGTACGAAATGCACCTGACGCAACGTTCGCTGGCGGCCATGCTGGGTATCAGTCCGTCGCGTGTCAGCGCCATCGTCTCCGGCAAGGCCGAACCCACCTACAAGGTGGCGCAGGAGATCAGCCGTAAGTTGAATATCGACGCAGGCATCGTGCTGGGCGTCTGCTGATTGCATCTGCAATACCGCGAATTTACGAGGGAGCCGGACTCAAGCCAGTCCGGCTCCTTGTTTTCCCGCAGGCCGCACATGGCGGCCTTTCAGCGCTTCCTGCCGCGCAGGCAGTCGTTCAGGTCCTTGTAGTCGGCGTAACGTACCGCTTCGTTTACCGTCCTCCCGATCCCGTACAGCCCGGCGATGGTCTCTACCGTCTTCTGCCCGGCGAGATCGTTGTCGAGGTAGCAGTGGATGTATTCGTAGCTTTCCAACACCTGCAAGGTCTTCTTCAGGTTACTTACCGTGTTCATTACGATATGGTCGCACGGCGCCTGGATACATACCACGGCATCGCCCCGTTTGAGCAGGGTCCGGTAGGAGAGGAAATCCATGAAGCCCTCGAACACGTTCACGTGCTTCTGCCTCGTGCCGGCTGCCTGTTCGACGACGGAAATGTCTTTCTGCCCGATGCACCCTTTATAATAAGGATTGCGCATCTCGTAGCCGCCCGATACGTTCCCGAAGGCGATGGCGAAGTAATGCCGCCTGTGCAGTTCGTAGTGTATCTCCCGACAGAACTGCCGGGCGGTCTGCGTATCTATACCCCTCGAATGGATATACGACAGGAGCGCATGGTGGTTCAGCGGCACCACCTCGACGCCTTTCATCATCTCCTCTATCGCGTCGGGCACGGCGTTGTGGGGACGGGTGCGGAGCTGGGGAGCCGCGCCCGTTTGCGCCTCTATGAGCCGAAGGGCCTCGCTCACGCTCGATGTCCGCAGGAACAGCATCGCCAGCTCTATGATACTCCCGCCTTCCGACAATCCGAAGTCATACCATTCGTTCAGCCGGTCGTTGACCTTGAAGGAGGGTGTGTCCTCTTTTCTCAACGGGGACAGGTACCAATACTGTCCGCCGCGCACCTTGACGGGTTCATGGCCGAGCAGCCGCAGATAGTCTACGATTCGTATTCGTTTTGCCTCTATCGTATTCATGGGTTCGGGACGTTTAGTGTAGTTTTTCTATATATACCCGCAAACTAAACCGACCGGTTTTTTATGCGGAAATTCTCGTTGTAAGCATACCCGCGGCCGTCTTTTACGATGGCCTCGTTTTGTATGAGGAACTTGCACAGTCCCACCAGCGTATTCCGCCCGCGGCTGTAACCGATGCTGTCGTATCCTCTTTTCAGGGCGTCGAGCAGCATCTGATACCCCGGAACGTAGTTGTCCGGAAAGGCGACTTCCAAAGCCGTACGGTGCTGCTGCTCGGTCATATCCATGTACGAGGACAGCCGGTCTCGTTTGCTCATCTTGAACTGGTGGTCCTTTACCAGACGGGGAAGCGAATCTTCCCCGATCTCGAAGGCGAACGGGGTAAACTCCCGGTCGCGGATGTGCATGGCCCGCACCTCGCTGATCCTGCCGTTCTCGACGCTTTTCGATATTTGCAGGATGGTTTCCGCCTTGTTGTTCAGCTCCGAGCCGATATGCCCCCGGGTATTGTCGTCGCCTTTGTTCAGGTGCAGCACCGTATGGATGTGCAGCTCGTAGTAGCTCGACCACCGCATCAGTTCGTTGATGATGTCGAGCGACTCGCTCGGACTGTTGATGTCGTGGATCAGGTCGCGGATGCCGTCGATGATGACCAGTCCGATGTTCTGCTCCTCGTGCAGCGCCCAGCGGATGATGTCCCTGCGCTGGTCGGGCGTGTACTCGCGCAGCACGAAGAACTCGATTCGGTCGTTCTCCCGGTCTGTCGGCATCCCCGCCAGCTTGAGTATCCGGTGCAGTACCTTGTGGCAGTGGCATTTGCTCTGTTCCGTGTCAATGTACAGCACGCGGTTCTTGCAGGGCGGCAGCTCCGCCTTGTATTTCAGCACCTCTTTCCCCGACAGGGCAGAGGCCACGATGGCGCTGACATTGAACGTTTTCTTGCTTTTGGGCTTTCCGGTCGATGCGCTGAAATTGCCCAACGTCGCCACGGTCACGCCGTCTACCTGCACGATCTCCTGCGGAAAGTCGTACTTTTCGGTGACATTCAGACGAATGTATTGCAGTAGCGACTTGTATTTCTCCTCGTCTATCCGGTGGTTGTCCGGTAGTGTCATATCGGTTTTTTTCATGATTCTCATTTCTTGAATGTTCGTGGTTTCTGCTGTTGCTCCAGCCTGTATGCAAGCAGGTTGGCCTGGCTCTCTATTTCCCTGCCGGACACGCAGGGGTTGCGTCTTATCCATTCGTTCAGGTCGTCCCTGCGGACGAAGATGGTCTTCCCGTTCGGCTTATATACGGTAAACTCCCTCGAAGCCGTCAGTTTGTAGACGTAACTTTTCGACACTTGGAGGTAGTAGGCCACCTCGTCGATGGTCAGGAACTCCTTCGCCGTGTAGGCTACTTCCTCCACCCGTTTCAGGTGGGACAGCAGTTCGTCCAGCGAGCCGAACCGCTTCAGGTAGTTGTCCACTCTCAATATCTCTTTCTGAAAATCCTCCAACGAGTTCTTTTCGAGGAAAGATTTCAGCCCTTCTATGCGTGCAAGCAACAGGTCTATCTCTTTTCTGTTCATATCGTCTCGTCGTTTGTGCAGGCCGTCGGCTCTGCCGTTTGTACTTGGTTTTTCATCGCCCACTCGCACAGCTCCCGCCGGTTGAAATACACCAACTTGCCGTTAGGCTTGTAGTGCGGTATCCGCTTCGAGGAAGTGAGCTTGTAGAGATAACTCTCCGAGAGGCCCAGATAGGCCGATGCCTCGGCCGTCGTCAGTACCTCCTTGACAGTCCAGATGTGGTCCTTCAAGAGCTCGACACAGCTCTCGATCGCCTCTATTTTATCCACTTCGTCGATCTTCTGTTCCAGCGATCGTATGCGCTCGATGGGCTTCTCCGACCTTACCATGTCGATGATCTTCTCCATCTGGCGTATGCGGCCGGATGGCAGCTTGTTTGCGTTTGTCGTCCTTCGGTGTGTCATGGATGGATGCTGTTAAGGTTTGACAATAGCGGAGCGTCCCCCGCAGCAACCCGGTTGCGGGGGACAAAGGTATGGGCATCCGGCCGGCTCTTCGCGTTGATATTGTTGAGTGTCAAGACCACTCTCAACACAACTATCGACAAATCCGGCTTCTTATGTTACACTTCCTTGCTCTTGATTTTCCTTATGTATTTGTCAATGATGGCAAGAAAATGCTTTTCAGAAATACTAGGTGGCGTTTCTTTACTTCTATTGAGGGTGGATGACATGTCGTGCTGGTCAAGGTATTTCCTGCCCGAAGAACTCACGACAAGTTTCTTTTTTGCGATCACGGCCTGCCAATGGTAGGGAATGATGCCGCTCGACGCCAGTTTGTCCAGCAATACGACCAGCCGGGTATTGTTCCGTGAGGTCATTGTCCGCAACGTGTCCGTCGCATAGCGGGCGGCCACGTCGTCCGCGTCCAGTTTCTCCTTAAATAAACCGACCTCATTGGCAAGTTGCACAATGAGGTCAATCGTATACTTGTCGAGTACAGACTCGATGGTGTTATTCGACGGGATTGGTTTAGTCCTATCCCTGTCTTCATGTCCGGTTTCGATAGGTATTGTTTTCGGTAGGTCGGAAACATAAAATTCGTTGAGCAAATCCGCAATTTCAGCATCATCTAATTTATTGCGGTTGAAATATTTGCATACTAATTTTTCATGTTCCCTCAAAAGATCGGTTATGGCGTAGTAGTTCTTCTGGTGTTCATTTTTGCTCCAGGCATCTTTTTCGTCATGGAACTGATTTGAATGAATGAAATCAAGCGCATAGCGCTTGTAGCTCTTTTGCAAGGTCGATACTTCGGCCTTATAAGTTTCATGGGCTTGTTTGACCAACCGGAATAGCCCTTGTGTTCCGGTCTGCGCTGGGGTCCACCGAGACCTGAGCATCGCTCTTTTCAAAAAGAGAGAGGTGCAAAGATAATTTCTTTGTCATGGACTTAAATTTGAATTATTGTTATTTTTCTCCATTATTTTGGAGGTATTTGTATCACGCTTTCCCACTTTGTTGTATTCATTCGCTATATGTTTTAACTCTGTATCGTATGTGTTTAACAATCCATTCTTTACAAGCAAATGATAGTTACAGACCATATTTTGCCGATTGGGTACTTTTTCGTTCTGTAAACGGAAACAATACAAGCACTTCACCCCTACATCTAAAGGGTTGTCGGCCTTGAACGCTGAATGAACGAAATATATGAGTTGCGACTGTTTTTTTGTCCATACTACAGGCTGTTTGAATTTAGGTTCGTCAAAAATTCCGTTAAATATACTGAAAGTCGTATTCGAAGCGATGTATTTTTCATTGATAAGTAGTTGATACATAGTATATTTTTCTTTATGGCTATGGGTATTATGGAATATGGGTTTACCTAAATATGAATAGGTAATTTTCTTTTTAGTTCTGCATTGAGAGTGATACTCTCTATTGATTGAATCTGTCGCATATAGCCTTCAGCCTCGTATCGTACCGGTCCATCCATCCCGCCCGTTTGATCCAAACGAAGCCCGTCACGAGGCTCGCCTTATGCGGCTTCTTTCCGCCGATGCGGAAACAGCATTCGCCCTTGATCCATAAATTCTTCCTGTTGAACCGGCTGAATGCCTGGTGGATGAAATAGGACAACTGCCGCTGGTTTTTTGTCCATTCCACCGGACTTTCGAACCTTGCCTTGTCGAAGATACTGCCGAATGCCTCGAATGTCGTCTCCGGGGCTATGTACCCGTATTTTACCAAATCTTCGTACATGGCCCGTATCTCCTCCTCGCTTTGCGGCACATAGAACGTTGCGGCTTCGTGTACGGGTTCGAATCCGGCAAAATCCACTTCGGGATAGAGTGCCCGGGTCTCTTCGTAGCAAGCGGTATTGTGCTTGGGGATACGGCAGGTATTGAACCGTTTCCCGTTCTCCCTGTGCCATTGTTTCTCGAACAGGACATACGGGCTGTGCAGTTTGCATAGGCTCGACACCGCATAGGCGATGACTTTCAGTTGCAGGGGGGACGTCTGCGGAACGGGTTGGTAGTGTCGGTCCAGTATGCCCGCATCGACGGCTCTTTGCAGCAATGCAGCCACCCGTTCGTTGGCTAACGGCTCTATCAGATCGCCGTATTTCTCCCTCTGCTCCTCGCTTCGGGTATCGCACAACGACGACAGCGTTCGCATGTGCTTCACATAGTCGTCGAGTATCTTCGCCTCTTTCGCCCCGATCTCCTTCCTGCGGCTTTGCACATACTTCTCTACCATGTCGGTAAACCCGATATTGGCAATCAGACGGGCCACCTGCGGGGAAGCGTCCAATTCCATGTACCGGCATACCTCCTGCGTCCATTCGGCGATATGTTTCCATTCGGGGTCGAGCGCCTCAAATTCAACCTCGTCGTCCGCATCCAACTGGTATTTCAACTCTCCGATGATGCGGGTAATCTTCGCTATTTTTATGACGGCTTCCTGTCTTGTCATACGTTTTCTGTGTTATCCGATGTCGGGAATGAGCGACACGGCGTTCTGTTTGTTCTTGTCCAGCACCTTGGCGTATATTTGCGTCGTCGTCAGGAACCGGTGCCCGAGCAATTTCGATACGGTATAGATGTCTGCGCCTAGGTCGAGCATCAGCACGGCAAACGTGTGCCGGCCGCAATGGAAAGTCAAGTTTTTGTTGACGCCCGCCGCCAGGCTCCAGCGTTGCAGTTCCAGAGAAGTCCATGATCCGTAGGTAAACCCCGTAAATACGATGTCGTCCGGATTGCCTCTTTCTCCGAGATATTTCTCCGCCTGCGAAGAAATGTCGAGGTATTCCTGTCCCTTGGTTTTCCGCTGTTTGAACACGATCCGCGTGTACTTCCCGAATTTCTGCACTTCACCCCATGTCAGTTTCTGTATGTCGCTTTTACGCAGCCCGGTCAGACACGAGAAGAGGAACGCACGTTTCAGTACAGGGTAGCGGCAAGGAGTCGCTGCCAATTTCTTTACCTCGTCCAGCGTCAGGTAATCGCGTTTGACTTCTTCCTCCTTGAATCCTTCGATTCCGCGTAGCGGGTTTACCGGTATGATTTGGTCGTCGTATGCCTGATTGATGCAAGCACGCAGCTTGTTGAAGTAGGATACCTTGGAGTTCTGCGACAGCCCTTGGAATGTGTCGCGTTCACGGCGGGGTCCGACACGCTTGTGCGTATCTTTCTCCACGTTGTTCAGAAACTCTTTGAATCCCGTGATAAATTCCGGTGTTACTTCCCGGAAGGTGGTTTTCTCGTCGCAATAGATTTCAAGGTAGCGGAGGCAGCTTCTCCAGTTGCCCCAGTTGCCTTGCGATTCCGGATTCTTACGCCGTTCCTCCACCATCTTGCGATAGTATTCCAGAAAGGGCGTGTTCTCCTTGAACTGGCGCGTGAAGGTATATTCGCCGTTCTGTATTTCGATCAAACGTTTGGACTTGACGGCTTGTGCTGTAGCCAGCGTTTGACGGTTCTGTTCGCGTTCCAACGGAGTTTTGGCATCTATCAGGTAGAGCTTCAAATACTCCTTGTGGCGTCTGCCGTTTCTACAGATGTCAAGATACAGGCTTACGTTGCCGTTCGACAACTTCTTTTCCCGAAGCCTGACGGGTTCTTTTTGGGTAGTGGTCGTTTTAGCCATAGTCTGCTTTCTCCTTTTAATAATTATGCGAAGAACTCTTTTATTGCTGTATCCTGTTCCCGGGGGACAGTTTTTTGTCCCCCGCACTCTTTTTGGGGGACGAACTGGGGACAAAAATACAATAAAAATGAGAAAACAAACAAGACAATCGAAGAAAAAGAGAAAATGAATTATCCTCCGAACGTACTGATATATTGTGATTTATAGGTGGGGTATTTGCTTTTCTTTAGCTCTTCTTTTCACGGCATCATTTTCCAATACAATGGTGGGAGAAGATTTCCGAGAGGATTTCCTGTGTGGTGACTTCGCCAGTGATACTGCCGATGTGGAAGGATACCTCTCGAATGTCTTGTGCCAGCAGATCGCCCGGTAGTCCATGGCGAAGCCCGTCGGCTGCCCGTCGTAGGGCTTCCTGGGCCCGATGAAGGGCTTCGTAGTGACGACTATTGGAAATCACCGTGTCTCCATTGTAGAGAGAATCCGTTGGAATACATTCTACCAGATATTTTGTCAAGGCATCAACTCCTTGCCCGGTTTTGGCCGAAAGCCCGATAACCGGGAGGTTTAACTCGGCCGATGTCAGTAACTTCTCTAAATGTGATAGTAGTTGTTCTGACGCTTCTATACGGTCTGCCTTATTGACGACAACGCACCATTGCTGTTCCGCTATGGGACATATCTGTTTCAGAGTTTCTTGTACGTTAGTATACATTTTGAGTGCATCGGAGGCTTCGACCATTAATAAGACGATACGTGCCTTGCCTGTCGAGAGGAATGTTCGTTCGATACCCATTTTCTCCAGCGTATCTTCCGTCGCATGAATTCCTGCGGTATCGATAAATCGGAAACGTATTCCATCCAGGTTTATGCTCTCCTCAATGACATCTCGCGTAGTACCGGCAATATCCGAAACCATGGCCCGGTCCTCTTTCAGGAGAGTGTTGAGAAGTGTCGATTTTCCGACGTTGGGGCTGCCGATAATGGCTACGCCCACGCCCTCTTTGATCGCATTGCCGAGGGTGAACGACCGTAACAGCCTTTCGATTTTGTCGTCGATATTTTCGAGTAACTCGGAGAGACGGTTGCGGTCGGCGAATTCGACATCCTCCTCACCGAAATCCAGTTCCAGTTCCAACAGAGACAACAATTCAATCAGTTGACTCCGTAGTACAGAGAATTCAGCAGAATAACCGCCGCGCATCTGATTGGATGCCAATGCGTGGGTCGCGCGGTCGCCGGATGCTATGATATCTGCTACGGCTTCGGCCTGTGACAGGTCGAGCTTCCCGGCCAAGAATGCGCGGATTGTAAACTCTCCCGGCCCCGCCATTCGGGCTCCGTTTCGAATCAGCAGTTGAATAATTTCTTGTTGGATATAGCGCGACGCATGACACGAGATTTCGATCATATCCTCCCCTGTGTAGGAATGAGGCGCTTTGAAAAGCGACACGACCACGTCGTCGATCGTGCGACCTTGGTCTTCAATCGTGCCGTAATGGAGCGTATACCCTTTGCTTTGTGTGAGCGATTTCCCCGATACAGGTTGGAAAATTTTGTCGCAGAGAGATATGGCATCTCTGCCGCTGACCCGGATGACCGCTATGGCTCCTCCGGTGCCGGTGGCGATGGCTGTAATAGTGTCCGAAGAATTTACCATAGTAGCGGCTGCCTTTTATGCAAATGTAATAGGGTTAGCGGTAGATTTCAAGTCGTTGGCCGATGCTGAGTCGGTTGGCATTTTTCAGATTGTTCCATTTCATGATTTGAGAGACCGTGCAGCCGTGTTTTCTGGCAATGGCTCCCAATGTGTCGCCCGATTTTACGCGATAGGTGATCGACGTAATGTTGAATTGTCGTGCGGAAGGTTGGGTGCCCTGTTTCAGATACTGGGCAAGATAGATTGTGTCCTTGCCCAAGATGTCGTTCTCATGTTCGAGGTATCGGGTGACGTCGTATTGCGGAATGGTCAGCGTATAGGATTTTTCCACGGCGGGGATGATGTCCAGTTTGTACTGGGGATTCAGTGACCTTAGTGTCTCGAGCGGGACGTTAATCGTTGAGGAGATTTGCTCCAGATGCATCAGACGGTTGATGTTCAGCGTGTCCGTCGACAGAGGAACGGGTGGTTCGACCGGTTCAATTTGATGCTGCTTGTGGAACGTATAGGCATAAGTTGCTGCTACGAACGAGGGCAGATAACCGCGTGTTTCCCGAGGCAGATAGGGATAGATGTCCCAGAAGGTCTTGGCCTCCTCGCCAGCCCGCTTGAGTGCCTTGTTTACATTGCCTGGCCCGCAGTTATAGGCAGCGATGGCCAGCGTCCAGTCGTTATATATATTATACAGATCTTTCAAATATCGGCAGGCGGCTTTCGTCGAGGCGATCGGATCGCGGCGTTGATCTACGAACGAGGTGATTTCGAGCCCATAGGTTTTGCCTGTGCTGTACATGAATTGCCACAGCCCGGTAGCTCCCACGCGCGATACGGCAGTAGGGGAGAGCGCCGACTCTATCACGGGTAACATGCGGAGTTCCAGGGGCAGATCGGCTTTCACCAACTCCTCCTCGATCATCGGGAAGTAGACCTGAGACAATCCCATGATACGGCTCATCAGCTCTTTTTTGTTGGTATAGGCGATGATGTAACGTTTGATGATGTCATTGTAGCCGAGTTGGATCGGGGAGATGATCATTCGCATGCGGGCGTTGTATACCGAGTCGGGAATATCACTCTGAAGGGTATCCATGGAGTCGAGGTCGATAAAGTCCTCGAAAAAGGCGTCGAACGAACTGACGATGTTCTCTGCATACCAATGCGACAGCAGGGAGTCGTAGCCTTCGGGGGTGTGGGTTAATTGAATCTCGTCCGCTTCGCTGTTTTTCAGGTCGGGAATATCCGCTCTTACGGAGTTGGAAATAAGTGCGAAAGTGCCGAAAACGGCGGTTAATGTCAGTCCAATGGTCCGTTTCATAGGGTTAAAAGTTTATTTTCAGACTGAACCCCAACATGTTGGTGCTTCTTCCGGTAGTCATCGAGTAGAATTGGCTCATGCTCGGTTCGAATGACATGGCCAAATCGTCGCTGATGTCGTAATCTTTCAGATGGGCATCTACGTGTGCATCGATGATGTTCAGGAGGTAGAGGGCTCCTGTCATGATGATACACAGGTCGCGGTTTCGTCTATAGCTGTTTTTTAGGTTCTTGAGAAAATCTTCGGAGTACCGGCCGTTGAATTCGTCCACAGTAGTGTCGTCGCCATCGGCCACCAGGTCGTATGCCAGTTTGAAGCGTTTGTAGCCTCGGTTGTTCCAGTCGATGACATAGGCCATGGTGGCAAAGCCTCCCAAAACGACCGGAACCTTCCAATAGCTCTTGTTGTAGATTTGTCCGGCACCTGGGCAAATGGTCGAGAGGGTGGTGGCTTTTTTGACCGGTGACGTGTAGCCGTCGTAGTTGAGGGCCCCGTCGCCGATGAAATAGATGTATGAGGCAATCGCCCCTGCAAAGAGCAGTTGACGGGTTGTATTATGACGAATCATCCGGGTCTGCACGGGGTTGATCTCCTCGCGCGAGGCGTTGCTCCGGATGAGTTGGTCGTATTGTCTTTTGTATTTGGAGTAGGTTTTGTTCTCTTTGAGTCCGAAATAGAGCGAACTGCCGGCCGTGGCATACAGAATCGGAATCTTCCATGCCTGGCGGTTGTACAACTGAGAGAAGCCGGGGGCCACGGCAGAAATGGCACACATGCGGGAGATAGGAATCGAATCCCGGAATATGCGGCTGTGACGCACAAAGTTGGTATCTGCATCTTGGCGGGCCCGTTCCAGCCGTCGGAGTTCCCGTCGGGAGAGTTCTTGTACGGAATCCGCGGCGAGCGAATCTGTGACAGGCTCAGGGGCAACTTGTATGCTGTCTGCAGGAACGGCTACTTCAATCTCTTTTAAAACGCCGTTTTCCACCCGGTAACGTTTGGCCGGCGAGGGCTCCTGCGCATATAGATTCATGCACAGCAAGGCCATCGCTGCAACCGCAGTGACGTAAATTTTTGTAGCTGTTCTTTTGCCTCTCTGCATTTTTTATTTCTGGGCGTTTTCGAATTTTCGGAGGAATGTCTCGATATCGTTGTCGTCGGCAAACTCAATAACGATTTTGCCACCGCCTTTCTTGCCCTTCTTGATGGAAATATCTTGCGAAAAGAACTTTTCGAGTTGTTCGACCAGTTTCCCGTAGCTCTCCGGAAATTCGGCATCCTCTTCCATTGCCTGGGCTTCCGAACCTTTCTCTGACAATTTTCTTACCAATTCTTCGACTTGTCTGACGGACAGGTTCTTTTTGATGGTTTTCTTCAAAAGCCCGATCTGTAACGATTCCGGTGCAGAGGCGATGGCTTTGGCATGTCCCATCGAGATGTATTCGTCCTTGATGGCCGATTGTATCTCGAGCGGAAGTTTCAGCAGACGCATGTAGTTTGCTATGGTCGAGCGCTTTTTGCCTACGCGTGCCGATAGCGTGTCTTGCGTCAGATTGCATTCGTCGATCAGCCGTTGCAGGCTGAGTGCCACTTCTATCGGATTCAGGTCCTGGCGCTGGATGTTCTCCACCAGAGCCATTTCGTGGAGATTCTGATCGTCGACCTCCCGGACGTAAGCCGGGATGGTTTTCAAACCGGCCAGCTGTGAGGCTCGCCAGCGACGTTCGCCGCTGATGATGATATACTTCCCGTCAGACTCTTTTCGTACGGTGATGGGTTGGATGATTCCCAGTGCGCGGATCGAATCTGCCAACTCTTCGAGGGTATCCTCGTCGAAAACGGTACGCGGCTGTTTGGGATTCGGGGAGATGGAGGCGATGTCCAACTCTTCCATGCTGCTCACGCTGTGTTTGACCGGAGCGTTTTGCCCCTCCAGTTCGAAAATGGCGCCGAGACCGCGTCCCAACCCTTTGTTCTTTATATTCATGACCGTTTGTTTTTATTCCTTTTGATGAATTCTTTTGCCAGGTTCAGATAGTTGACGCTGCCGACCGAAGAGGCATCGTACAGCAATGCGGGTTTGCCATAGCTCGGGGCTTCGCTCAGACGAATGTTCCGTTGTACGATGGTTTCGAAGGTCAAATCTCCGAAGTGCTCCCTGACCTCCATGGATACCTGATTGGCCAGCCGTGTGCGTGAGTACATCGTGAGTACAAATCCCTCGATCTCAAGAGCCGGGTTCAACTGTCCCTTGACCATCTTAATGGTGTTGAGCAATTTGCCGAGTCCTTCGAGCGCAAAATATTCGCATTGTACGGGAATCAGTACGCTGTCTGCGGCGACGAGAGCATTCACGGTCGTGAATCCCAACGAAGGCGAGCAGTCGATCAGGATGAAGTCGTATTTGTCTCGCACAGGAGTCAATACCTCTTTCAGCCGGAAATGGCCTTTCTCCATTTCAGCAAGCTCTGTGTCGGCTCCGACAAGGTTGATGCTCGAGGGCATGATGGAGAGGCGTTTGATGTCGGGGCTGGCTACGATGACCTCTTCGGCCCCTTTTTCACCCACGATACAGTCATAGATATTCGCTCCGTTGATGTCCAGCCCCAGTCCGGAAGTGGCATTGGCTTGCGGATCGGCATCTACGAGCAGAATCTTCTTTCCGATGACGGCGAGACTGGCTGCGAGGTTGATGGCGGTAGTCGTTTTTCCTACGCCGCCTTTCTGGTTTGCGAGAGCGATTATTTTTCCCATACAGTTCGATCGTTTTACCTAAAATCAATCTTACAAAATTAATCAAAATTCCGGAAATCCCCTGCATCTGATAAAAAATGCGTATATTTGAATCGTCCTTAATGAATTTAAATACGCGGAGAAATGGTAGATTTGAAAGGAAGAAATTTTTTGAAGCTGTTGGACTTCTCGGCAGCTGAGATTTTGGGTCTGGTCGATTTGGCCCGGCAACTGAAAGCGGATAAAAAGGCAGGGGTGGAACGGCGTACGCTTGCCGGTAAAAATATTGTTCTTTTGTTCGAGAAAGACTCTACGCGTACGCGATGCTCCTTTGAAGTAGGTGCGCATGATCAGGGTGCAACAACGACCTATCTCGGGCCTACGGGTTCGCAGATGGGCAAGAAGGAGAGCATCATGGATACGGCACGTGTATTGGGTCGTATGTACGATGGTATTGAATACCGCGGTTACGGGCAGGAGGTGGTCGAGACCTTGGCAAAGTATGCCGGGGTGCCGGTTTGGAACGGTCTGACCAATGAGTTTCATCCTACGCAGATCATCGCCGACCTGCTCACGATGCAGGAACATTGTTCGAAGCCTTTCCATGAGATCAGTTTCTGTTTCTTGGGAGATGCCCATAATAATGTGGCCAATTCGCTGATGGTGGGAGCCGCCAAACTGGGAATGGATTTTCGGGCCGTATCGCCGGCTGCCTGTGCTCCGGATGCGGAGTTGGTTGCAACTTGTCGGAAACTGGCCGAAGAGAGCGGTGCGAAGATTACCGTGACGGAGAGTGTGGAAGAGGGAGTGCGCGGCTGTGATTTCGTCTATACGGATGTGTGGGTCTCCATGGGGGAACCGGACGAGGTGTGGGCAGAGCGGATCAAACTGCTCTCTCCTTATCAGGTGAATGCTGCGGTGATGAGGGCGACGGGCAATCCGGATGTGAAGTTCCTCCATTGCCTGCCGGCATTCCATAATGAAGATACCCGAGTGGCGAAAGAGATCAAGGCAAAGTTCGGGTTGAGCGAGATGGAGGTGACCGACGAGGTGTTCGAGTCGCCAGCCTCGATTGTTTTCGATGAGGCGGAGAACCGGATGCATACGATCAAGGCGGTGATGGTCGCTACGTTGCATGGCGCTTATTGATTCGGGCGGGGATGACGGTCGATGTGATCATATATGCCGGAGAGGTGACTCCCGAGCGTGTTATGCATAAGGAGGTGGCGGTGATCGACGTGTTTCGGGCCACTTCGGTGATTGTCGAGGCGCTGCATAATGGCGCCGCGTCCGTTGTACCGGTCGTGACGGTGGAGGATGCACTGGCGATGAGTGAAAAATTCGGGCGGGAGCGTGTCATTCTTGGCGGAGAGCGGAATACAGTACTGATCGAGGGGTTCGATAAAGATAATTCGCCGTTGGCTTACCGACGGGAAGACGTGGCTGGCAAGGTGATTATCTTTACGACTACAAACGGTACCCGAGCCATTTATAATTCGCGCGATGCACATGCTATCTATATCTCTTCTTTCCTGAACTTGACAGCTGTATGTCGAACTTTGGCTGCCGGAGGACGGGATGCGGTGCTGGTCTGTGCAGGGCGAAACGACCGTTTCACGGCTGAAGACGGGTTGTGTGCCGGGGCGATGGCGGATTTCCTGGTGAAACAATACGGCTATGGAACTACCGATATGGCACAGGTGATGCAGGAGTTATATCTGGGTGCTGCCGGTGATTTGAAAGCTCGCCTTGCGACCACTTATCATTATCAGGATATTCTGGGCCGCGGATATATCGACGATATTAATTTTTGCCTGCAGCGCGACATATATGACATTGTGCCGTATTATGATCCGACAGGTTCGATTAAATTGTAAAAGATATGGAAGTTATTGATAATGAAATGGAAAATGGCTCGATGTCGGAGAAGACAGTGATAGAGGAACCACTGGTGAACAAGGGGAGTCAGTCCGATGCTACGGTGAACGGGAACAGTGCGTTTTCGAATCGCTCCGAAGAACGCGAATCGTCTCCGAACACCGATTTGTCTACGGTTCAGAAAAATGGAGGTATGCCCCTGTGGGTGGATATGCTTACGATTGTCGGCGTATTGATCGGCTCCTCTTTTATCGGGCTATTTGTGAAAATGATTGTTGAGAAGACGGCAAATGCGACGCCCGAATTCGGAACCTTTGTTGCCTATTTGCTGCAATTCGGAATTACCATCGGGTTTGCACTCTGGCAGCGGAAAAAACGGGGCGATCAGGGGCCTCTGTTGAGGTTCTCTCTGAAGAGAGCCAATCCGACGCTGGTGCTTTGGGGGGTGATTCTTTTGATGCTGATTTCGGTGGTTTTGGAGCCGCTGTTGTCACTTTTCCCTCAGACCTATCTTGATATGCTGAAAGATACCGCAGGATCGGGCGGTTGGGCGGTGCTCACACTGGTGATTGTCGCCCCGATCGTGGAGGAGGTGCTGTTCCGGGGAATCGTTCAGGAGACTGTAACCCGGCAATACGGTGCATGGCGCGGCCTGTTGGTGGCATCGGCTATTTTCGGGATTATCCATTTTATTCCGCAACAGGTGATCAATGCCTTTTTTGCAGGATTGGTTCTGGGGTATATCTATCTGAAAACGGGGTCCCTGATTCCGGTTATCATGATTCATGCAATCAATAATGCCATTGCCTATATTGGGATGGCGATGTTTGACGAACAGGGGGTTTTCTATTTGCACGATGTGATTGCAAACCCCTTCTGGTACTGGCTCGTCTATGCGATTTGCGTTGTCATTTTCATAATTGCGGCAGTGTGTGTCGTACTGCAAATTCGAAAAATTAATGCAGAGAATAGCCCGACGACGAAATAATCCGACCGATGTTGCGTTGTTACATAAATAGGGTTTGATTCTAAGCCTAAAAAAGTTTACCTTTGCCTTTCGGTATGGCAGGATTTTCTAAAATAACTCTTTTTGTGTGCTGTATGCTCGGCGTATGCTGTAACCGTTTAAATCCCTTCGGGAATGATGCCGTATTGGCGCGCGTGGGCGAGAAAGAGTTGTTGCAGACGGACGTACAGTCTATATTCACCTCTGATTTGACACCACAGGATAGTGTGAAGATACTTGAATCATACGTGGATATGTGGGTTAAGAAACAACTCAAAGTGCAGGAGGCGGAGCGTTTGTTCCGTTCCAGTAATGCAGATATTGAGCGTATGGTGGAAGATTATCGGAATTCATTACTGATTCATCGGCTGGACCAGTATTATGTGGACAATCGTCTCGATACTCTTTTTACTGATACCGAGATTACCGCATATTACGATGCGCATAAGAATGATTTTATTCTTGACCGAGCCATTGTGCGAGGGCGTATCGTGGCCGTTCCGGAGAATTACCGTCAGCGATCACAACTGCGTGAATTGATGACGGCCAGCGGTGAAAAGTTGCAGGATTTTACCGATATATGTCAGAAGAATAATTTTAGTCTGACCGAGTTCAATACTTGGACCGACTGGACGGATTTTATTTCCCGTGTGCCGGTGAGCCGTTTGACAGAGGCCCACAAAGAACCTCAGCCGGAAAAGGTTGTTGAGATCAAGGATGGCGATTTGATCTATTTGATATGTGTTTCTGATGTGCGGCGTCCTGGAGATATGAATCCTCTTGAACGAGTGAAAGAGGTGATAAAAAGGGTGATTTTCAATCAACGTAAATTGGAAATTATTCGGACATACGAAGACAGTATATACAATGCGGCAGTGAACGACCGTACAATAGAGATAAATGTAAATTAAATTCGACAACTCATATGGTATTGAAAAGGGCAATATTGATGCTGGGATGTGCGGCAGTTTTAAGCGGGATGTCGCTTCACGGGTATGCACAACAACCGTTCATGGTGGACGAGGTGGTGGCTGTGGTAGGCAATTCCCCGATTCTATATTCCGAGATAGATCAAATGGCTAAGCAGTTGGTGCAGCAGCGTCGCCAAATGGGATACACTTCCGACCGCAACCCTGAGAGTGAAGCCTTGGAGCAGTTACTTTTACAAAAATTGCTTTTTAATCAGGCGCAGATAGATTCGGTGGAGGTCCAGATTAATGATATTCCTCAGATGGTTGAAGATGAGGTGCACCGTATGGTCGAACAGCAGGGGTCGTTGCTTGCACTCGAAGCGATGTATCATATGCCGATTTTTGAGATCAAAAGAAACCTACAGACTCGTTTGGAGGAGATGCGTTATGCTCAACGTATGCAGGCCGAGGTCCAAAGCAAGGTGACCATTACTCCGGGCGAGGTGGACCGTTACTATCGCAAGATCGATAAGGATAGTTTGCCGATTATTCCGGAACAGGTGGTATATGCCCAGATATTCAAATATCCAAACTCTACAAAGGAGGCCAAACAGCGGGTACGCGAACGTCTACTCGAATTGAGAGAACGTATTTTGAAAGGAGAATCGTTCGAGATGTTGGCCCGAGTCTATTCCGTTGATGGCTCTGCCCGTCAGGGGGGAGAGTTGGATCCCATGTCTAAAGAGAGTTTTGTGGTGCCTTTTGGTAATGCGCTTGAAAAATTGCGCCCCGGTCAGATTTCGGAGGTTGTGGAGACAGAATACGGTTTCCACTTGATACAGTTGATTGATAAAAAGGGGAATTTGTATCATTGTCGTCATATTCTTTTGCGTCCGGTGTTTATGGACCAGGAGTTGACGGAAACTACCGAGCAATTGGATAGTGTCGTGCGATTGGTCCGTTTGGATTCTTTGACGTTCGAAAAGGCTGCGATGGATTTTTCGGACGATAAGTATTCGAAACTTAATGGAGGGATTGTTAGCAATTATGAAATGCTTGAGTTGTCGAATCGTTACAACGAGCAACCGACAACACGATTTATCCGAGAGGAGCTAATGCCTACTGATTCCCGTATTTTAGCGACGCTGAAAGTGGGCGAGATTTCCGATGCTTTCGAAACTCAGGATCTGCGTGGCAATCTGGGCAGTAAGGTGCTGAAACTGGTTGAGGTGATTCCGGCTCATTCGGCTTCGATGAAGGATGATTATTTGCGACTCGAACAGTTAGCCCTGCAGCAAAAACAAGATGTAGAGTTTCGTAAATGGCTGGACGAGAAAATCGCTGGAATGTACATTCGTATTGAGCCACAATATCGATATGACGATTTTGAGAATAAGGCGTGGTTGAAAAAATAGTGCGGAAAATCTTACAGAGAGAGTATGCGTAGCTTGATACTGTCGCTTTTAACGTTATCGTTGGCTTGTGCCATGGTTTTTGCCCAAACGCCCGGCGGCAGTACCAAGGTTGTAGATTTTCAGGCGGATGTCATACGGCCTATTCAGATTCCCGGAGACTCATCCGTACTCAATTTGTTGGGGCATGTCGTTTTTTATCATAATGGTGCCGTAATCACTTGTGATAGTGCAGTGCGATACAACGACAAAAGGATGGAGTGTTTCCGGAATGTGGTGGTCAATAAAGACAGTACTTACATTTACGGTGACCGCGCAGACTATAATGGCGAAATCAATGAAGCCCGCATCTATGCTCCTATTATAAAGATGGTGGACGGCGACGCTACGCTTTATACCTATCATTTTAAATTCAATACGCTCGATAATATCGGAGAATATAGCGGCGGCGGAACAATGAGTCAGGGCGAAAACCTGCTGGAGTCCATGCGGGGATATTACTATGCAGATTTGAGGGAAATCGTCTGCGTGGACAGTGTGGAGATTCGCAATCCGGATTATAGACTCAAATCCGATTCGGTGGGCTACAATATGGATAGCCGGATTGCAACCTTTTTCAATAAGTCCTATATCTGGAACTCCAAAGGAGAGATATTGAGTGCCCGGCGGGGTGAATACTTGAGCGCTACTCGAGATTATAAATTCTCGAGAGATGCCTATATACTGACCGATACCCGGGAATTCTGGGCCGATAGCCTCGATTACGATAGTTTGCAGAATGCCGTGATGTGGGGAAATATCCAGATTCGCGAAGAGGAACATAAGGTGATGGCATTCGGCGATTTCGGCCGGTATTGGGGAGAGCGTCAGGATGCGATGCTGACCCGGAATCCCTCGCTGGTCAGCTACGACCCGGAACAGGATACGCTCTATATGCGGGCTGATTCCATGTTCTTGTATAGTATCGATAAAAATATTCGTTTTAATGTGGATACGACAGCCTTGATGTCGGGCACGGATACCGGAGAAGAGGAGTTGATTATTCCTGAGGAGAATGTTGTATCGGAGTCGTCTTTGCCGCAGGATAAGGGCTTGGATGGGGATAGTACCTCGTTTTCGGAGACGATGGCGGAGAATTTGACCGACTCTCTTTCGCTGTCGGCGGAAAATGCTTCGGAACAACGGGCCGGATTGTTCGGCGGATCGGCACAGCGGAAGGCCCAGCGGGCTTTGGAACGGCAGAAAAAACAGGAAGAGAAGCGCCTGGAACGCGAGGCAAAGCAACGAGCGCGTGCTGAGAAAAAGAATCCGGATGAACGAGAGGTCGTATTGGATGGAGGGGAAGATTTGGGCAGATCGGTATTGTCAGATACGCTTGCGGTCACTTCCGTTACAGATACGGTTTCCATTCGACAAGATACGATTGCTGTGGCAGAGGTGAAAATCGACGAATCAGTGGTTATAGATTCTCTGCCCCAAGAGGTTGATCAGCAATCGGAAGTCGTGACAGATTCACTTTCGACGACTTCGGAATCCTCGGATTCTCTGCAACGCATCGTTAAGGGATATTATAATGTCAAGGTGTTCCGGAAAGATATGCAGGCGGTAGGCGATTCGACGGTCGCTTTCTCCATCGATTCAACGCTGCATCTGTATATCAATCCTGTCATGTGGAACGAAAACAATCAGGTTACGGCCGATGTGATCGACCTCTACACCCAGAATCAGCAGCTATACAAGGCCGTATTTGTCGGTACTCCCATGATGGTCAGCCAGGAGGACACTGTCCACTATAACCAGGTGAAGGGTAAGGAGATGGAGGCCTATTTCAAAAATAATGAAATTGAACGGTTGGATGTGAACGGGAACGGGCAGACCTATTATTATATGAAAGATGACAAGACCGGAGAGTTGACTGGGTTCCTGGTGGCAGAATGTGCGGATATCCGTTTTGACTTTGAGGATAAACAGCTGCTTACGATACGCTATTTGCTGGATCCGGAATATACGATCTACCCGATGGATAAGATTCCGGTCGACCAGGAGCTCTATTTGCCCGGTTTTCATTGGGAGGGGGCACGCCGTCCGACGCTGGAGGATGTTTTTAATCGGACCATCCGGCCTTCGCAGCGAGAGGAGTATGAAAAATTGCCCCAGCCATCATTCCCCTTGACAGACAGCATCCTGGAGAATCGCAATCGGATGATTCGGGAGGGAATTTGGCGTGAGCGCAACGATACGCTTAGTCCCGAAGCCTTGGATTTTATCCGCAGCATAATCAACCGTTGATGCTCCCCCTGTTTTTTCGAGCCGGTGAGGCATCAAAAAGCTGAAGCGTCCATCAAGGCTGAAGCGTCCATTAGAACCGTTTGGTATACTTGTGGCAATAGGGAAGAGTGCCCTTGCGGTCGTAATAGTCCTGATGGTACTCCTCGGCCTTCCAGAAGGTGGTAGCAGGTGTCACAGCGGTAACTACGTCGTATCCTTTGACTTTTAATTGCGCGATCAGTCGCTCTGCGATTTTTTGCTGCTCAGGAGTCGTGTAGAAGATTTCCGAGCGGTATTGATTGCCGACATCCGGACCTTGCCGATTCTTCTGGGTCGGATCATGAATCTCAAAAAATAACTTGGCCAGTGTCTCGTAGGACACAACCGTCGGGTCGAATACGATGCGTACCGCCTCGGCATGGCCTGTCGTGTGAGTACAAACCTCTTCGTAGGTCGGGTTCTGCGTCGTGCCCCCTGTGTAGCCGGATTCTACCGAAATCACTCCCGGCTCTTTCCCCATCATATACTCCACGCCCCAAAAACAGCCACCAGCGAAAATTGCCGTTTCGGTCTGTGCCGGAATGAAACGCAACGAAATGGAATTGACACAGTGGCGTGTGTTTTTCGGCGTGAACCCTTCGCCAATGAATACATGACCCAAATGACCGCCGCATTTGGCACAGACGATCTCCGTGCGTCGACTGTCGGCATCCGGTTGTCGACGCACGGCTCCCGGAATTTCGTCGTCGAAACTGGGCCACCCGCATCCCGAGTCGAATTTGTCTGATGAACGGTACAGGGGAGCGTTGCACTGCTTACATACGTAGGTCCCCTTGCCTGTGAAATTGTAATATTTTCCGCTGAAGGGCATTTCGGTGCCTTTGTGCAGAATGACGCGTTGTTCTTCCTGAGTCAGTTCTTTATTCATGGTTTGTGCCGTTGAAAATTGCCCGAGCAACAGGGCGAAAAGAAAAAGAGTTGTTTTGGTCATCATTGTGCCGTGGATTTTTGTTTTTTTGCAAAATGGGTGCCTCTTTTCCTGAAACGAGCCCCGATCCTCCGGCGCAACCGCTATTTCTGACGGAAATAGATCTGAAATGGTACGCCGTGGAAATCCCAATGTTCCCGAATTTTGTTCTCCAGAAAACGTTTATAGGGTTCCTTGATGTACTGGGGCAGATTGACGAAGAAGGCGAATGCCGGAGTTGCCGAGGGCAGCTGCATGGCAAATTTGATGCGGATATATTTCCCTTTGGTGGAAGGGGGTGGCGTCTCTTCGATGATCGGCAGGATATATTCGTTGAACTCCGAAGTGGGGATACGTCGGTTGCGGGCTTCGTAAACCCGAATGGCGGTCTGCAATACCTCCATGATCCGCTGTTTGTTGAGAACGGAGGTGAAGATGATGGGGACGTCGTTAAAGGGGGCGATGCGCTTGGCAATGGCTTCCCGATACTCTTTCATCGTGTTGTTGCCCTTTTCGATCAGGTCCCATTTGTTGACTACAATCACACATCCCTTTTTATTGCGGACAATCAGGTTGAAGATGTTTATGTCCTGCGACTCTACGCCCTGCGATGCGTCGAGCATCAGAATGCAGACATCGGAGTTCTCGATCGAGCGTATAGAACGCATCACCGAATAGAACTCGAGATCTTCCGTCACCTTTCCCTTTTTGCGCAGTCCGGCTGTGTCGATCAGGTAAAAATCCATGCCGAATTTATTGTAGCGCGAATGGATTGAATCGCGTGTCGTACCTGCGACCGGAGTGACAATATTGCGTTCGGTGCCCAACAGGGCGTTGGTCAGGGAGGATTTCCCTACATTCGGCCGACCGACGATCGTAATGCGTGGAAGCTCCTCTTCCTCTTTGGTCGAACTCTCTTCCGGCAGAGCGGCGCTGATGGCATCCATCAATTCCCCCGTGCCGCTGCCACTCATGGCACTGATGGTGATCGGGTCGCCCAGCCCGAGCGCATAAAATTCGTGCGACCCATATATCTGACTGTAATTGTCCACCTTGTTGACAACCAGCACTACTTTCTTGTCCGTACGGCGCAGCAAATCCGCCATCATCATGTCGAGGTCGGTGATGCCTGTCGAGACCTCCACCAAGAAGAGAATCACATCGGCCTCGTCGATGGCCAGCACGACTTGCTTGCGGATTTCGTCCTCGAAAACATCGTCACTGCCCACGGTATAACCGCCCGTGTCGATGACCGAGAACTCCCGGCCGTTCCAGTCCGTTTTGCCGTAATGGCGGTCGCGGGTGGTGCCTGCCGTGGCATCCACAATGGCTTGACGCATGCCTACCAGACGGTTGAACAGCGTGCTCTTGCCCACGTTCGGGCGTCCTACGATTGCTACTAATCCCATAGTGTACTTTTCTTGATCCGTCTGCAAAGATAGTCAACTTTCGCGAGATTCCCGCGCAGGAAAATAATGCGGAAAGGATTATCGTATTTTTGTAATTAATTCGTATATTTGAAAGTTTTTGAATCCAATGCTAATCTAAAAGATTTTAACAATGTACCAGAATGACCAACGAGCTGTGATTACGCTCGATGCCGGGGGAACAAATTTCATGTTCAGCGCTATAAAAGCCAATGAATTCATTGTCGATCCGATTACTCTTCCGTCGCGTGCCGAGAATCTCGATACTTGCCTGGGAGCCCTCGAAACGGGTTTTCGCCAGATATTTGACAGTTTGAAGGAGCCGCCGGTGGCTATCAGTTTTGCCTTCCCGGGGCCGGCCGATTATCCCAATGGAATTATCGGCGGTTATCTGCCGAATTTCCCCTCTTTCCGCGATGGGGTTGCATTGAAGGCATTCCTCGAGGATAAGTTCGGTGTTCCCGTATATATCAATAACGATGCAGACCTCTATGCTTATGGAGAGGCGTTGGCCGGTGCACTGCCTGAGATCAATGACCGTCTTGCGATGGCCGGTAGCCCCAAACGTTATCGGAATCTGTTGGGATATACACTGGGTACGGGCTTTGGCTTCGGATTTGTATCGAACGGGAAACTTCATATCGGAGACAACTCATGCGTGGAGACTTTCTGTCTGCGGAATAAGAAGTATCCTGACATCATGCTGGAAGAGGGTGTGGCAATTCGTGCCGTGAAGCGTGTCTATGGAGAGTTGTCGGGTAACAAGGATCATGGTTTCGAGCCGAAAGATATATGCGAGATCGCCGAGGGTCTCCGTCCGGGAGATCAGCAGGCAGCTATTGCCAGCTTTGCAGAACTCGGGGAGATTGCGGGTGACGCCATTGCTACGGCAGTTTCGCTGATCGACGGTATAGTCGTGATTGGCGGCGGATTGAGCGGTGCGAAGAAATTTATCATGCCTTCTTTGTTGCGTGAGATGCGTAGTAAACTGATGACCTTTGGAGGAGAACGTGTGGCACGCGTGCAGAGCAAAGTTTACAATTTGGATGATGATAAGGAGTTTGCGGAATTTGCCAAGAGCCATGCTACGGAACTGAAGGTCTACGGCAGTTATAAGACGGTTCCTTACGACCCGGAGAAACGAATCGGGGTTATTATTTCCCGAATCGGGGCTAGCAAAGCGATCTCTTTGGGCGCTTATGCTTATGCACTTGCACAGATTGATGCAGAGTAAAGAGCTGCAGAATTAATCAGAGAATTAGGAAGCGGAGTCGTATTTTGCGACTCCGCTTCCTAATTCTGTTTGGGAAATTTTCGGAAACTTCATATCTTAGAATCCTAGTGATGTTATATGACTAGGGTTTTGCCTGATTTTTGTGTTTCTGTATAAAAACATTATCTTTGAACTATCAATTAAATCTTGGAAAGATATGATAAAGAGAATCTGGATGATTTGTGCACTGTTGGTTGTCAGCCAGGGCGTTATGGCCGTAGGCGGGATTAAACTCGTGCAGTTCGGCGTGAGAGCAGGGCTCAATGTCGAAACCGTAGATTTACTACATCCGAACACTTCCCTTTACAAGTTGGCAACTGATGATAAAGTCGGTTTCCAACTCGGATTTACTTCGCGGATCAATCTGGCGATGTTTTACATCCAGCCGGAGTTGCTCTATAATATGAATCGATACAAACTGATCGCTACGCCAGAAACCGGATCCGTGTCAAAATCGACCGTTAAGGTCAATACTATGGAAGTTCCTGTTCTTGTGGGAGTCAAGATTCTTTTGTTGCATGTCAATGCTGGTCCAGTGTTCAATGTGATGACTAATACTTCGGTCAAGTCGGGGTCAGCAGCCCATTCGGTGTCGATGGTCAAACCGACCGTGTCGTATATGATCGGAGCCGGACTCGATTTGGGCCGAGTCTCGATCGATGCCCGTTATAACGGACAGTTCAAGCGTCCGGAACAAAGCATTTTGATCGGTACGGTGGAAAGTGTGGGCCGCGATTTCAAGACCAAAATGCAGAGCTGGACGTTCAGCGTGGGTTATATGTTCTGATGACGATGGCAGAAAAAAGCATAAGTGTTGATGGTATTGACCCCCGGGAGTTCTACGGGCCGGGTAATAAGCATCTGGGGCAAATCTCGTTGCTTTTCCCGAAATTGAAAATCGTGGCTCGCGGATCTTCCTTAAAAGTGATTGGAGAGTCGCAGGAGATAGAGCGCTTCGAGAAGAAACTCGGTGCGCTTTTCGCCTATTATGCCAAGTACGGACATATGTCTTCTGTGGTGATCGAGCAGACGATGGGGGGCGGTTTCCCCTCGGAAGAGATCCCGGAGGGAGATAAGGATGTGATTGTTTATGGTAATAACGGCAATGTTGTTCGGGCGCGTACTGTCAACCAGCAGAAACTGGTAAAATTATATCAAACGAAAGACCTGTTGTTTGCCGTAGGGCCTGCCGGTTCCGGAAAGACTTATACGGCCATAGCCCTTGCGGTACGGGCATTGAAAAATAAGGAGGTGAAGCGGATCATCCTGACGCGTCCTGCGGTGGAGGCGGGGGAGAAACTGGGCTTTTTGCCGGGCGACGTAAAAGAGAAGCTCGATCCGTATCTGCAGCCTCTCTACGATGCCTTGAACGATATGATCCCCGTGACCAAATTGTCGAAATATATCGAGGAGGGAACCGTGCAAATTGCTCCTCTGGCCTTTATGCGCGGTCGTACGCTCGACAACGCCTTTGTGATTCTGGATGAGGCACAAAACACGACCTTGCCTCAAATCAAGATGTTCCTTACTCGCATGGGACGGAACGCCAAATTTATCGTGACCGGAGATATGACGCAGATCGATTTGCCGAAACCCGGTGACTCGGGGCTTGCCGCAACAATGAACTTGCTTTCGAAGGTGAAAGGCATCGGAATGGTGACTTTCGATAAACGTGATATCATCCGCCACCCGTTGGTGAAATATATTGTCGAGGCTTTCGACCGGAAAAATCCTAAAAATGAAGATGAATAAACCCAAATAATTATGAACAAAGCAATTACGAAAACCGATTTTACATTTGATGGTCAGAAGAGCCTTTATACAGGTAAAGTAAGAGATGTGTATGACATCGATGACAAGTATTTGGTGATGGTCGTTACGGACCGTATTTCGGCATTCGATGTCGTGTTGCCGGAAGGAATTCCCTACAAAGGACAGGTGCTGAACCAAATCGCTTCAAAATTTCTCGATGCTACGTCGGATATCTGCCCCAATTGGAAGATCGCTTCGCCCGATCCGATGGTGACGGTGGGCTACAAGTGTGAAACGTTCCCTATTGAAATGATCGTACGGGCCTACCTTACGGGAAGTTCGTGGCGTGAATATAAGGCTGGGGCTCGTTCTATTTGCGGAATACCCCTTCCTGACGGAATGCGCGAGCATCAGAAATTTGACCATCCGATTGTGACTCCGACCACCAAAGCTGAAATCGGCCGTCACGATGAAAATATCTCGAAAGAGGAGATTATCTCCAGCGGTCTTGTTTCGAAAGAGGACTATGAACAGTTGGAGAAGTATGCGCTCGCATTGTTTGAACGTGGAACCAAAATGGCTGCCGAACGCGGTCTGATTCTGGTGGATACGAAATATGAGTTCGGAAAGAAAGATGGAGTCATTACGCTGATCGATGAGATTCATACGCCCGATTCGTCGCGTTATTTCTATGCCGATGGGTATCAGGAGCGTTTCGACAAAGGGGAACAGCAACGTCAGCTTTCTAAGGAATTCGTGCGCGAATGGTTGATGGAGAATGGTTTCCAGGGTAAACCCGGGCAGCAGGTGCCGGAGATGACACCGGAAATCATAAAGAGCATCAGTGACCGTTATATTGAACTCTATGAGAATATTACGGGCGAAAAGTTCGAGAAATCCGCATCCGATAATGTGCTTGAACGCATGGAGGCGAATATCCGAAACATGATTGCTCGTCTGCGTTAAAAAGCTCTTTACTATACCTAAACTTCGTAAACCATGAATAAAGAGATCGGAAATTTACAACCGGAGGCGGTTTGGAAACATTTTGCGGAGATATGTCGTATTCCCCGGCCGTCGGGTCATGAAGCGGCGATTCGTCGCTATATCGTTGATTTTGCCAAAGCGCATCACCTCGAATATAAAGTTGATAAGGCCAATAATGTCATTGTCCGCAAGGCTGCAACCCCCGGTATGGAGGACCGGAAAGGAGTTGTTTTGCAGGCACATCTGGATATGGTGCCGCAAAAAAATGGTGATAAGACGTTTGACTTCACGAAAGATGCCATTCAGGCTTATGTGGATGGCGAATGGGTGACGGCTGACGGAACGACTCTCGGGGCTGATAACGGAATGGGGGTTTCGGCTATTCTGGCGGTGCTGGAGTCAACGGATATTCCTCACGGTCCGATTGAGGGGCTGTTTACGGCTACGGAAGAGACAGGAATGGATGGCGCTTTCGGTTTGGAGGCGGGAGAACTTTGTGGCGATATACTGCTGAATCTCGACTCGGAGACAGAGGGCGAACTGTACGTGGGATGTGCCGGAGGACTCGATGCCAATATCACTTTTAAATACAAGGAAGAGGAGGTGGATGGCAAGGAGTACAAAGCGGTGAAGTTACAGGTGAAAGGGCTGAAAGGCGGTCATTCGGGTATCGAAATCGTTTTGGAGCGAGCTAATGCCAATAAACTGTTGTTCCGTTTCCTGCGTGTGGCAGAAAAAAGATACGGTGTCCGTTTGGCATCGGTAGATGGCGGTGGGTTGCGCAATGCGATTCCCCGTGAGGCTGCTGCGGTTGTTCTCGTACCCGAGAAACATCTGGACGAGTTCCTGGCCGGTGTTCCAGCTTTTGAGGAGTTGGTGAACAAAGAGTTTAAAGGGATTGAGGACCATATCAGTTTTACTGCGGATAAGGCACAAAAAACCGAGACGGCTATTGACAGCAAAACAGGTCGGAAACTGATTGCTGCCGTGTGTGGATGTCCGAACGGTATCATCGCTATGAGTCATTCGATGCAGGGCCTTGTGCAGACTTCGACGAACTTGGCGCGAGTGGTGTCTGAAAAAGGGACCATCAGATTGCAATGTTTACTGCGCAGCTCGGTCAATAGCGAGAAAGAGACTTTGGGCGAGAGTATCGCTTCTGTTTTTGAATTGGCCGGTGCGAAGACGGAGTTGACCGGAGCTTACGATGGTTGGAATCCGGATATGGATTCTCCGATTCTGCATGCCATGACCGAGAGTTATGAGCAGCTGTTTGGCATCAAGCCGAAAGTTACGGCAATTCATGCAGGGTTGGAGTGTGGTATCATAGGCGGTACTTATCCCAACCTGGATATGATTTCATTTGGTCCGACGATTTGTTATCCTCATTCGCCTGACGAGAAGGTGAATATCCTTTCCGTAGAGAAATTCTGGAAGTTCCTGTGTCATACGTTGCAAAACACGCCGAGTAAATAGAGGGGAATGGAAGATACTTCGAAATGGTTTGCCATTGTCAATCCTGTCGCCGGTAGCGGAAAGGGACTTGACGACTGGCCGCTGATCAGCAAATTGTTGCGGGATAACAATATCATGCCCGACTATGTCTTCACGGAGCGGAAGTATCACGCCATTGAATTGGCGGTGGAGGCTGTGAATAAGGGATACCGCAAGATTATCGTCGTGGGAGGTGATGGAACGATCCACGAGGTGATCAATGGTCTGTTCATTCAGCAACGGGTGGCTTCGCAGGATGTGTTGGTGGCGGTAATAGCTGTCGGTACGGGCAATGACTGGATTCGGATGTTCGGCATTCCGCGCAAGTACTCCGAGGCGATAAAGGCGATTGTCGAAGGGCACTCCTTTCTGCAGGACGTGGGGACCATCTCCTATTATAAGGCCAATTATCCACAAAGCCGTTATATGGCTAACGTGGCGGGTATCGGTTTCGACGCTTTCGTGAACCATAAATACAATCATCTGAAGGAGGAGGGGAAACGTGGCCGATGGCTTTATATATGGAGTACGCTCAAAGCCGTGTTGAAATACTCCTCTACCGGGGTCAAGATCTGGGTGGACGATCGGTTGGTCGTCAATGAATTGGTCTATAGTGCGACGATCGGTATCGGAAAATATAACGGCGGAGGTATGATGCAGATGCCGGATGCTGTGGCAGACGATGGTCTGTTCGATTTGACAGTCATCCGGAAGATCAGCCGTCTGGGAGTGCTTTCCCGATTTAAGTCGCTCTATAACGGTAAGATATATAAGATTAAGAAGATATCGCTCGATCGGGGACGCAAGATCCGGGTGGAGTCGTCGCCTGAGATTCGTGTAGAGGTAGACGGTGAAGCGCTCGGCTATTCTCCTTTCGAGTTTCAGATTATCGACCGGGCCGTTCGGGTTATCGTGTCTGAGAAGTTCTTGAAGAGGGAACTGAAACAGGGTGAAGTAAGACAGAGTTGATATTGCGGAGAGGCTCTCATTGCCGTATCTTCTGTATCGCCGGTTGTGATGTAAATAGAGAAGCCGCAGCAAATGCTGCGGCTTCTCTTATGGGAACGATTGAATTTACGATTGTTTGTTCAGAACCTCCATGGCACGGTCTATACGGCGCAGGGTCTCCTCTTTGCCGATTACTTCGCAGATGTCGAACATGTCGGGACCTTTGCCTACTCCAATGACAGCTACCCGAAACGCATTCATCACCTGGCCCATTGGCAGGCCATTGTCCGTGATCCATCCGAGTACCGTTTTTTCTGTGTTTTCCTTCGTGAAGTCCCCGATGCCGGCCAGCAATTCGCGTACTTGTGCCACATAGCCCGGATTGTCTCCTTTCCAATATTTGTCCACGGTTTTTTGTTCGTACTCCGTGGGTGCATTGAAAATGAAGTAGGAGAGCCCCCAGAAATCGCTGACGAACGTGGCGCGGGTTTTGATGAAAGAGGCTATCTTCGTCGCCAGAAAAATACATGCTTTACCGCCGTGGGCATGAATGATCGGCAGGAAAAGGGCTCCCAGCTCTTCGTCGTTACGGTGGTGCATGTATTGGGCATTGAACCATTTGGCCTTGTCCGGACTGAAACGTGCTCCCGATTTGCCGACCTTCTCGAGCGAGAAGTTGGCGATCAGTTCATCCATCGAGAAGATCTCCTGCTCTGTTCCGGGATTCCATCCCAACAGTGCCAACATATTGATAAACGCTTCGGGGAAATAACCGTCTTCCCGATAGCCATGTGTGATTTCGCCGGTTTCGGGCGATTTCCATTCCAACGGGAAGACCGGAAATCCCATTTTGTCGCCATCGCGTTTGCTGAGTTTACCTTGGCCGGTCGGTTTCAGTAAGAGCGGCAGGTGGGCAAATTCAGGTTGTGTGTCACTCCATCCGAAAGCACGGTATAACAGGTAATGCAAGGGGAGGGAAGGCAGCCACTCTTCACCGCGGATCACGTGCGAAATCTCCATCAGATGGTCATCGACGATATTGGCCAGATGGTAAGTTGGCAGGCTGTCGGCCGATTTATAGAGCACCTTGTCATCCAACGTAGAGGTGTTGATTGTTACGTCGCCTCGAATCAGGTCGTGCATGTGAACCTCTTCGTTCTCGGGCATTTTGAAGCGAATCACCCATTGGTCGCCCCGTTCGATACGTGCCTTCACCTCCTCGGGCGAGAGTCTCAGCGAAGTGTTCAATTGCTCCCGAATCTTGGCGTTATAAGCGAATGTATTGCCGCTTTTTTCTGCTTTTTCACGCAGTGCATTCAGCTCTTCCGGGGTATCGAATGCATAATAGGCATTCCCGGACTCAACCAGTTGCAGCGCGTATTTCAAATAGATCTCTTTGCGTTCGCTTTGTCGATAGGGAGCGTGTGGCCCTCCCTGTTCGATGCCCTCGTCCACTTCAATGCCGCACCATTTGAGCGAATCAATAATGTACTGTTCGGCTCCCGGCACGAATCGCTGTGAATCGGTATCCTCAATACGCAAAATGAAATCTCCGCCGTGATGCCGGGCAAAAAGATAGTTGTATAATGCTGTCCGGACTCCTCCGATGTGCAACGGACCCGTAGGACTCGGGGCAAAGCGTACCCTTACTTTTCTCTCCATCTATCGTTTGTTTTGTTGTTTTAAGATTTTCGATGCACGTTTATTTGATATTGTATTCCAGTCGCATCGTGATGCTGGCTTTTTTGTTCCGGCTGGAGGTATTGAAACTGCCTCCTGCGAGATACTCTTCGTTGGTATTAGCGCCTGTGATTTGGAATACACCCATTCGGGCCGAAGCCAGCGTCTTGATTTTTGCCTTGGCCTCCTTAGCAATTTTCAAGGCACGCATGCGTGCATCGGCTGTCGCTTTTTCGATCAGTTGCAACTTCAGGCTCTCCAGTTTCGAGTAATAGTAATCGGGTTGATTCGATTCCAACTGAATGCCCTGAGCAATCAGCGAGGAGATGTCGCGGGAGGTTTGCTCGACCGCGTCTACGTTATCCGATTCAACGGTAAACTCCTGCCGTAATTCGTAACCTGTGTTGCGTTGTCCGACATATTGCCCATTATTGTAGATCGGTTCGCTTGTCTTGTATACGTTGACAAACTGGAATACCACGCAACTGTCCGGAATGCCCTGGCTGGCGATATAGGCCTTTACCTTGTTTTTGCTGGCCTCCAGTTGAGCGTAGCCGTCTGTCATCGTGCTACTGGGTTGTATGATCCAGCCGCGCCATACAATTCGGTCCGAAGTGAACTCCTGTTCTCCGAGTCCGGTGACTACGATACGTTTCTGTGCCTGATATTTGTGTTTATAAGCATTGCCTATTATGGAGGCACAGATGATTGCACAGATGCCGAGTAAGACCCAGCCGAAATTCGATTTCATAGGCGTGATAGTTATACGTTAAACAAAAAGTGCATGATATCGCCGTCCTGTACCACATATTCTTTTCCTTCCACACCGATCTTCCCCGCTTCGCGGCAAGCCTTCTCCGAACCGAGTGCTACATAATCGTCGTATTTGATCACCTCGGCGCGGATGAATCCTTTCTCAAAATCGGTATGGATGATGCCTGCAGCTTGGGGGGCTTTGGTCCCCTTGATATAGGTCCACGCACGGCTTTCGTCGGGTCCGGTGGTGAAATATGTCTCCAGATTGAGCAAACGGTATGCCGCTTTGATGAGTCGGTTCACGCCGCTCTCCTCCAGTCCGATTTCCTGCAGAAACATTTGTCGCTCTTCGTAATCTTCCAATTCTGCGATGTCTGCCTCTGTCGCTGCGGCAACGATCAGCAGTTCGGCATTTTCATCGGCAATGGCCTTGCGGACCGCTTCTACATGTGCATTGCCCGTTGCAGCGCTGGCCTCATCCACATTGCAGACGTACAGTACCGGTTTGTCGGTGAGCAAACCGAGGTCGCTGATCAATTTCCGGTCTTCCTTCTCGATGGTGACCGTGCGTGCTGATTTGCCCTGCTCCAATGCGGCTTTGTATTGAACCAATATTTCATAGATTCGTTTGGCTACTTTGTCGCTACCCGTTTGAGCCTGTTTCTGAACCTTGCCGATACGGTTCTCGACCGTCTCGAGATCTTTCAGTTGCAACTCTGTGTCGATGATCTCTTTGTCGCGTACGGGATTAACACTTCCGTCCACATGGGTGATGTTGTCGTTTTCGAAACAACGAAGCACATGGATAATGGCGTCCGTGTTGCGTATATTGGCCAGAAATTTATTTCCGAGACCTTCACCTTTGGAGGCTCCTTTGACCAGTCCTGCGATATCGACGATTTCGATGGTCGTCGGAATCACTTTCTTGGGATTGTCGATCTTTGCCAGTTGCACCAGCCGTTCGTCGGGCACGGTAATGACGCCCACATTGGGTTCAATCGTACAGAACGGAAAATTTGCTGCCTGTGCTTTTGCATTCGACAGACAGTTGAAAAGGGTAGATTTGCCCACATTGGGCAACCCTACTATGCCGCATTGTAATGCCATATTTTATATATCAGTTTCTCAAATTGGAATACAAAGATATATATTTAATCTTTTTTATGGCTTTTTATATTCCTAAATTCCTGATGAAATCTTTGGTGTGTATGGGTGGGTGTTGGAAAAGAGGGAAAACGCTTTATTCATTTAAGCCGAAGAGGATGAGAAAATCATGAATCGAATTCTACCTCCTCGTAATTTGAGTAATCTATTTTGTGGACGTTTTTGGCGACATCCTGCTGCTTCTGCACGTTTCGTTCAATCGTAAATTCCACACGGTCGCCCGGTTGCAGTTCGTTGAAATCGCCGATGACGTCCTGTGCATGGAAGTATAGATTGTTGTTCGGATATTTGATAAATCCGAAACTCCCTTTGATACTCAATATCTCGCTCTCCTGTTTTGTCCCGCCCTCTTCACGAGAGAGGTCACTGTCTACGAACAGTGCCAGTATATTCGGATCGTTTATGGATAATCCCTTTTCAATTATATTATGCATGGCCAGAGGGTAGGTGGCTAATTGCAGTAGATCGTGCGAAGTCCGCGTTACTACCTTATTGCCTTCATCATTGGTGTAGTCGAATTCCCAGCTCAAGAGCATGACCCGTATACCGAACGATAATAGTTTGCGCAGCAGAGGCACATAGTCCGTGTCGGAAACAATCAATACCGCAATGTCGATTTTGTCAGACAATGCCATCTCCAGAGCTTCCAGTGATAGCCATACGTCTATGCCGCGCTCCTCTTTTCGCCCCAGATATGAGCGGAGTGGAAGATAATGGGGATGGATCCCTTCCGCCATCAGAATATCTTCGAATACCCGATCATTGTATAGTTGATTCCCTCGTTGGGCGGCCTCGGAAGCATTGATTCGCCCTCGGAAATAGTGAGCTTCAGTGATTTGACACCTTTTCAGTTCGCATGCTTCGTTTTCTGAAACCTGTTGCCGGATAAATGCGTGCAATCCACTTAAACTTAAACGGCTGTGCTGTGGATGGATATAATTGTAGTAATTGGAAGCGTGAAGTAAAAAATTTCCGTCATAGAATATGCCGATACGTAATGGGCAATTTTGACTTTTCATATGAATATTATATGGCTAATAGAAATAATTAATTATACAAAAATAGTGAAAAAGAAGAAAAAAATAAAGAAGAAAGGCAATTTTTATTCTTCAGATAGACATAATGAGAGAGAGAAAATAAGGCGCGATATTGGATTATCACGGGATAAAATGTAACTTTGAACCATAAATATACTTATTTATTATGACGATAGAGGAGATCAAACAAGAATTAGAAAATATAACAAGGATTATCGGTGCGTGGGACAATATCAATGCTATTGCTGAGATTGAAAAGGATGTTGTACTCGATAAGTTGAGAATGCTTTACGATACGATTAAATTTTCAGCCTCTCACATGGATGCGTCTGTGCGTTATGAAATGCCGGTCATTGATATGGATGAGAGTGCGGACGAGGAATCGGAGAGTGAACCTGAGACTTCACAGAAAAGTTCTATGGTGGCAGTGGAGTCTGAATCCATTGTACCTACCGTAGAACTGGGTATGTCTGCAGTTAAGAAGGTAACGAAAGAATCATCTGTCGAAACGGGATCTTTTGCTGAGACGGAACAGATTGCTGTGAAACAGGCTGAAATTAAGCAGTCTGTCGAAAAGAATTCTTCGGCTTCGGAGAGAGAATTGTTCCGGTCAGAAGAGGTTGCTGTGCGGCCGAAATTGGATCGTAAAGTGATACTTTCTCTCTATGGGGAGGAAGAGCCTGCAGGGAAATGCTCCGATGCTTCGTTGGTCTCTGAGAATGTTGCAACGGAAGGGCAGGAAGAATCTGAGAGAACTGTCGTAGAGCCGGTTGTGAATACACCGACGTCGGTGCCAGAGACAATTCTTGCAGAGCAACATACCACAGTTCTCGGGGAAGTGATGAAAAACGGGGAAGAGACCATTGCCGACGTATATGCCAAACAGAGCCATACGACTGATATCGCTTCGAAAATTGTTTCCGATCGAACCTCCGGTCTTCGGAAAGCGATAGGAATTAACGATAAGTTTCTGATGATTCGCGATTTGTTTGGTGGTGATGCACAGGCTTATGAACAAGCTATTTCCGACCTGGAACAGATGACCGATCTGGATGATGCCCTGCTCTATCTCCACGATCATCATTGGAATCCCAATTGTGATGGAATGAAGATGCTTGTAGAGTTGCTAACCCGCAAACTTTCATAACGTTCGGGCATGTCGAAACTCTATATCGTGCCGACGCCAATCGGTAATCTGGATGATATTACGCTGAGGGCAGTCAAAACGCTCTCGGAGGTGGATCTCATTTTGGCCGAAGACACGCGGACAACCTCTTTTCTGCTAAAACACCTGGGAATCGAGAAGAAACTCTATTCCCATCATAAATTCAACGAGCATGCGACCGTAGAGATGATTGCTGCCCGAATTGCAGAGGGGCAGACCGTGGCGTTAGTCTCCGATGCGGGGACGCCGGGTATTTCCGATCCGGGTTTTCTGCTTGTCCGGACATGTATCGCCGCTGGCATTGAGGTGGAGACGCTCCCCGGAGCTACGGCGTTGATTCCGGCACTTGTGCAGAGCGGATTTCCTTGTGACCGCTTCTGCTTCGAGGGATTTCTGCCGCAGAAGAAAGGACGCAATAAACGATTGATGCAACTTGCGGACGAATCACGGACTATGATTTTTTATGAATCTCCGTTTCGTTTGGTGAAGACCCTGGCGCAGTTCGCCGAGGTGTTTGGTCCGGAGCGCGAGGTGTCCGTGTCTCGAGAACTGACTAAAAAGTTCGAACAGACTCTGCGTGGTACAATACAGGAGGTTATGGACTATTTCCAGATTACCGAACCCAAGGGGGAGTTCGTGCTCGTCGTCGATGGTAAGGAGACGAAAAAACGGATGTCGGATAAGGAGCAAATAGAATCAGAGGAGGAGTGATTATGAATCAGACTAACAAATATTGGTTGCAATCCTTCGGCCGCTTTCTGCGGGATAAGTTCAACCTTGACGAGGATAAGGCGATCCAAAGTGAGGTGGTTGAGAATATCAGTCGAGGAGTCGAATTCCGCGGAACGAATCTTTGGGTGCTGATTTTTGCCACCTTTGTCGCCTCATTGGGTTTGAATGTCAATTCCGCAGCGGTCATTATCGGAGCCATGTTGATCTCTCCGCTGATGGGGCCGATCATGGGAATCGGACTGTCATTGGGAATCAATAATTTTGAGTTGATGAAACGGTCGCTTCGCAATTTCGGCTTTATGATAGCGGTCAGTATCATCACCTCTACGGTCTATTTTGTCGTCTCTCCGCTGAGTACGGCACAAAGCGAATTGCTGGCGCGGACAATGCCGACAACCTATGATGTATTGATCGCTTTCTTCGGCGGTTTGGCTGGTATGGTAGCCCAGTCACGTAAGGATCGGACCTCGACGGTGATTCCCGGAGTGGCGATTGCCACGGCTCTGATGCCGCCGCTTTGTACAGCCGGGTTCGGACTCGCTACGGGGCAATTTAACTATTTTATCGGCGCATTTTACCTCTTTTTTATCAATACGGTGTTCATCGCGATTGCTACGTATGTAATCGTTCGTTTCTTGAAATATGATAAGAAAGTTTTTCTTGATAAACAACGAGAGAAACGGGTGCGACAATCCATGATTGCCATAGTGATCATCACTTTGGTGCCGAGTGTGATTTTGGGGTATAGGATTGTGCAACGTACGGTTTTCGAGGCAAATGCGGATCGCTATGTGTCTTCTGTCTTTAAATTTCGCAATACGCAAATCATTGATTATAATAAGATCTATAAGGATACCAGTGGCCATTCGGTGATCGACCTGTTGGTGATCGGAGAACCTTTGTCGCAGGATGTGATCGAGAATGTTCGGGCACAAATGCCCTCTTATGGACTCATGAAAACCAGGTTGTATGTTCGGCATGCCGATGGGTCGAACCGTTTAGATTTGAATACTCTGCAAAAGGGATATGCAGAGATTATTGCAGAGAAAAACCGTCAAATCAGTGACCTGAGCCACCGTTTGAGCGGATATGTGGCGG
Source organism: uncultured Rikenellaceae bacterium (assembly GCA_944326815.1). GTDB lineage: Bacteria > Bacteroidota > Bacteroidia > Bacteroidales > Rikenellaceae > CALYBN01. Next base: position 64,050 of record CALVFI010000002.1, read on the forward strand.
ATACGCTTGCTTACGACGATCTGGCACGGGAAGCAGGAACAGTAGTCGAGTATATCGGGAGTCTGTCGTTGGCCAATGTGGTGGAATACAATGTGAAAGGTAACCCGACCGATACCTTGTTGATGTGTATGGTGAAACCGCTTGAGGGTCAAGAGGTCGATACGGCACGTTTGTCCCGGTGGTTAAGTGTCCGGATGAAGAGTAAAAAGGTGGTAATCTATAAGCAATAGAATGAATTACGAAGAGTTGTGCGGAAAGGTGCGCGAGATCGCATTGCGAGCTGGAAGATATATCGCTGCGCAGCGCGAGACTTTTACCTTTGACAAGGTGGAGTTTAAAGGGGCTCATAATCTGGTGTCGTATGTGGATAAGCAGACGGAACAGATGGTGATCGCCGCCCTCCGGGAGTTGTTGCCCGAAGCAGGATTCATCGCGGAGGAGGGAAGTGCAACCTACAAGGGGGAACGTTACAAATGGGTGATCGATCCGCTTGATGGAACGACTAATTTTGTGCATGGTCTTCCGCCCTATTGTGTCAGTCTGGCGCTGATGGACGGCGATGAAGTGGTCGTAGGTGTGATCTATGAAGTGACACTGGGAGAGATGTTTTATGCATGGAAAGATTCCGATGCCTATCTGAACGGTCGTAAAATCACGGTATCCAAGGTGGATCAATTGGAAAATGCTCTGATCGCCATAGGTTTCTCCTATTCGGCCCTTACGGGATCGGAAGGCTTTCTGGATAAAATCGCCTGGTATCAGTTGCACACCGATGGGATTCGGCGATTGGGCTCTGCTGCAGCCGATTTGGCTTATTTTGCTTGTGGCCGGGTGGATGCCTTTACCCACGTGCGACTCTCTCCGTGGGATGTGGCGGCAGGTGCGCTGATAGCCGAACGGGCAGGAGCTGTTGTGACCGATTTTTCCGGTGGACGTAATTTCATATTCGGCGGGGAGATCGTGGCAGCCAACCCGATGCTCTATGATGAATTTGTAAAGACCTTAGGATGAAGAAAGCAGCAGGTGTCAGATATTGGATTCTCTTGTGGGCCTGCCGATTGGTAGGTCTGTTGCCTACGTGGTTCCTTTATCACGGATTGCTCGATTTCCTCTATTTTATTCTGTATCGTGTTGCCCGTTATCGTCTGGAGACAGTTCGCTCGAACTTGGCGCGTTCGTTCCCGGAGAAAAGTGCAGAGGAGAGGCTCAATATAGAACGTGCTTTTTATCGGCATCTGGCTGAGGTTTTTGTTGATACGATCGATATTGTCAGTATTGGTCGCCGGGAGGCAGCCAAGCGGATCGTATTCGAAGGAGTAGAGGAGCAGGAGAAAGCGCTTGCCGGACAGGACTGGATTGCTGCTTTGGCTCATTATGGCTCTTGGGAGTACTTCTCTATTTATCAGTATTATACCGATCATCAGGTCGTGGGAGTTTATCATCCTTTGCACGATCCTGCATTCGACCGTTTCTATCGGACCACGCGCTCTCGTTTCGGGATTGTACCGGTGGCGATGCATTCGGTGTTGCGTTATGTGATCAATAAACGTCGGAATGAGCAGCAGAATATGATTCTGGGTTTGATTGCCGATCAGACTCCTCCCCGTTCAGAGGCTTCTCATTGGTATATGTTTTTGGGACAACGCACCTCTTTTTTTCGAGGAATCGAAAAGTTCGCTTTGAAATTCGCCATGCCGGTCTATTTTATGCATATTGAGAAACGGTCCCGTGCACGTTATCGGGCGCGGTTTATATGTATTTATGACGGTCAAGAGCAGGTCGAGGAAGGGGTGATCACGGAGCGTTATGTCCATGAGTTGGAGAAGATGATTCGTGAAGCTCCGGAATTGTGGATGTGGTCACATCGACGATGGAAACATAAAATACCCGAAGAACATGCATTCCGTAACAAAGGTAGTCATTCTTAATTGGAATGGACGGGAGCATCTCTCTCGTTTTCTGCCCACTGTGGTTGCCAATACTCCGCAAGAGGTAGAGGTGATTGTTGCGGATAATGGTTCGACCGATGATTCCTGTGATTTTCTTCAAGAACAATTTCCGACCGTACGTGTGATTCGTCTGGATCGCAATTACGGTTTTGCTGAGGGCTACAACCGTGCTTTGCAGCAGGTTGAGGCGGATTATTATGTCCTTTTGAATTCCGATGTGGAAACTCCTGCGGGTTGGCTGCCTCCCTTGATTCGAATGATGGAGCAGTATCCGGAGATCGCGGGGCTGGCGCCTAAGGTGCGCTCTTTTACCGATCGTAGCATGTTCGAGTATGCCGGGGCTTCGGGCGGTTTTATCGATGCATTGGGATACCCTTTCTGTCGTGGGCGAATCCTTTCCGTCGTTGAGCAGGATCGGGGGCAATACGACGATGTCCGGGATGTCTTCTGGGCCTCGGGTGCTGCATTGGTTTTTCGTGCCGAGGCATTTCATGCGCTTGGGGGCTTTGATCCCGACTTTTTTGCTCACATGGAGGAGATCGACCTCTGTTGGCGGGCCCAGCTGGTTGGCTATCGAATCGCCGTACAGCCGGCCAGTTGTGTCTATCATCTGGGGGGTGGAACGCTTTCTGTAAACAATCCTCACAAGACCTACCTTAATTTCCGGAATAATCTGGCCATGCTGTATAAGAATCTTTCGAAGGGAAGGCTGTGGCCGACTCTTTTGGTGCGGATGTTGCTTGATGGCTTGGCGGCGATGGCCTATCTGTTGCAGGGGAAACCGATGCTTTTTAAGGCGGTATTCCGTGCACATCGGGATTTTTACCGGAACTTCTCGTCGCTGCGGAAGAAACGCCGGAGTATACAATCTGCTCTTATCCGAAAGTCCGAATATATTTATTCGGGTTCGATACTTCTGCGCTATCTTTTTGGCCGTAAATATTTTGGCAACCTGCTTTGAACATCGGCCGCCGAATCAGTCTATGTATCGAAGTACGGTTGTGTGGATGTAACCGGTAAACGTATCGAAATCTTCTTGTGAAAGCGATGTGGGATAGCTCAAGATGACTAAAGGGTGAACTTTCCCGTTCCTGCAATAGGAGGGATGCATATAGGGATAGTTGTTGCTTTTAAAACCGATTCTCTCATAAAATCGTAACCGCTTTATTGTCAGTTCGTCTTCCGGTGGCTCAATTTCAAGGATGATGTTGCTTCCGGTATGTTGCTCTACAAAATTCCGGAGTATGGAAGAACCTATGTTCTTTCCGCGCATAGAAGGATTGACGGCAAGGTGCTCGATGAAGATCATCTTTTCGTGCTTCCAGTAGAAGAGTAAAGCCAACAAGTGCCCATTTTCCACGGCGATAGTCGTAAAGAATTCTGGATTCTCCGACGCCAGGTTGTGACTACTGATGCGTCGTCTTTCATGTTCCGGAAAACTGTCGATATAAAGTTTCCAGACTTCGTCCCATAGTCTGCCTGCCATGGGTGTTATATTGATTAAGTCCATCCTTTTCTGCTTTTCTTTTCAAATTAAAGACGGATAGGTCCAAAAAATCGTTATGAGTCATGGATCTTCGCAATCTTCTTGAAACAATATAGAAACATTTTTCGAAACTTGTACACAAATAGCATATACAAAATGCCCGAATAACGTCCAGAACAGCTCCTTAGTTGTCGACCTTGCAACAATAAGAAAGGCTTACAATCTTTTGATTATAAGCCCTTTGTTGTTTTTGTTGAGCTATCGGGACTCGAACCCAAAACGACAGAACCAAAATCTGCTGTGTTACCATTACACCATAGCTCAATCCTTGTGCTTAAAGCACTGCAAAGATAGGGATATTTTTTATATCTGCAAATGTCTTGCTGCTTGTCTGTGTGCTGTTCGAAGTAAAAAAGTCATTTTTGTCTCGAAAAGTTGTATCTGTCGATATGTCTCCTTGGGAATTTTTATTTGCGGCTGAGCAGATAATCCTTGAACTCTTCAAAACGGGAGGTCATCGGAACAGAATATTTGACACCCGCCATGAACCGTTGCAACGTTTCCGGAACGGGAACCGTGCCCTCAATCGCTTTTTCTACCGTGCCGAGGAATTTGGCCGGATGAGCTGTCTCGAGGAATAATCCCGTCTCATGGGATTGCAATCCCTGCTCAAGCCCTAAATAGCCGCAGGCTCCGTGCGGATCGAGCAGATAGGAATCGCTCTTGTAAACACGGGCAATGCATCGGATAATCTCCTCGTCGGTGAAACTGTATCCTGAGATGTCGCCTTTAATGCGTTCCCAACTTTTCCCGTATAGCTCCAGTATGCGGGCGAAGTTACTTGGGTCTCCCACATCCATGGCGTTGGCTACTGTTGCTATGGAAGGTGCCGGTGTATAGATTCCTGTCCGGAGGTATTGCAGAAAGATGTCGTTCCTGTTGTTGGCAGCAATGAAACGGCTGACGGGCAATCCCATGCGCCGGGCGAACAATCCAGCCGTGATATTTCCGAAATTGCCACTTGGTACGCATACCACCACTTGGTCGGCAACGCCCATGCGTTTCAGTTGGGCATAGGCATGGAAGTAGTAGAAAGATTGGGGCAGCAGGCGGGCGATATTGATTGAGTTGGCTGAAGTCAGGTTCAGATGACGATTGAGCTCCTCATCCACAAACGCACTTTTCACCAGGCGTTGGCAATCGTCGAACGTGCCGTCGACCTCCACGGCTGTAATGTTTTGTCCCAATGTGGTGAACTGTTTCTCCTGTATGTCGCTCACTTTGCCTTTGGGATAGAGCACTACGACCTGAATGCCCGGAACTCCCAGAAAACCGTTGGCCACAGCGCTTCCCGTATCTCCGGAAGTGGCTACCAGCACAGTTACCTCTTTGATGTCTCCTTTTTGGCTGATGAAATATCCCAGCATGCGTGCCATGAATCGGGCTCCGACATCTTTGAATGCAGCTGTCGGACCGTGGAACAGCTCCAGCGAGTAGATGCCTTTCTTAACTGGCACAACTGGGGTGTCGAAAGCAAGCGTATCACGCACAATCGCATCGAGTTTTTCTTGGGGAATATCCTCTCCGAAGAAGGCTTCGGCTACCCGACACGAAATCTCATGGAATGACATGCGGTCGATGTTCGAATAGAACGAGGTGGGCAGCGTCTCGATTCTCTCCGGCATATAAAGCCCCCGATCGGGAGCCAACCCTCCGATCACCGCTTCTGCCAAAGAGGCTGTAGGTGCCTGTTGGTTTGTACTGTAATATTTCATGTGTCTTGTGTTTTTCCGATGTGTGATTGCGTTACTTTGGAATTTTTCTCATTTCCCTCTCCACCTACTCGGAGGTTTTTATTCGTGTCCAAGCAAACGTTCCATGAATTGGTCTCCAGTCAGGGTTCCATACTCCCCTTCGTGGGCCGAGAATTCATCGAATGTCTCAACGCTGTCAGGTTTTTTTTCAGGATTGTATATCACGAAAGGAACGGCAGCTCGGGTATGTGTACGCAAATGGCATGGAGTGGGGTGGTCGGGCAATACGGCTATCGTGACAGGCTCACTCCATCCTGATACCTCTTCTAATATAGGCCCAACAATCCTTTTATCCAAATACTCAATCGTCTGTACCTTAAGCGATACATCACCTTCATGTCCGGCCTCGTCGCTGGCTTCGACATGCAGAAATACGAAATCATCACTCTTCAGCGCTGCGATTGCAGCCGAGGCTTTCCCCTCGTAATTCGTATCATAAAGGCCTGTTGCTCCCTCTACGTTGACTGACTGTAATCCCGCGTATATCCCTATGCCTTTGATTAAGTCTACGGCTGATATGACCGTACCGCGTCGGAACCCGTATTTTTCCAATAGCGTAGGCATTTCGGGACGATACCCCGGCGACCATAACCAGATGGAATTGGCAGGGTCTTTCCCTTCCCGCATGCGTCGAATATTGATAGGGTGTTTCGCCAATAACCTTTGAGAACGCAGGGTTAGATCATTCAAAAATGTAGCGGTTCCTTCGGCTTCAGTACATTCGGGGCGAATCAAGACATGGTCGAATGCTACTCCGGGAACGTCATGGGGTGGAGTACATTCCAATGCTTTGTTTCCGCCTTTCATTTTTAGCAGATGCCGATACGATACACCAGGAAAGAACTGTACGCGTTCACCACCTAGTTCTTGATTGAGAAAGGCAATCAGCTCATGTGCTTCATCATTGGAAATGTGGCCTGCTGAGTGATTTTTTATCTTTCCGTTTTCAATGGTAATCAGATTGCAACGCATTGCCATCTCATTCGGTTCAATAGGTACACCCATGCTTGCAGCTTCCAAAGAACCGCGTCCTTCGAATACCTCTGCGACATCGTATCCAAGAACACCCAGATTGGCAATTTCGCTACCGGGTGCATAGCCTTCCGGTACGGTATGCAGCATCCCGCTACGTCCCAGTCGCGCAAGTCGATCCATGTAAGGGGTCTGAGCCGCCTGCATAGGGGTTTTCCCTCCCAATTCCGGAATGGGTTCATCTGCCATTCCATCTCCCAGAATAACGATGTACTTCATTGTTTATCTGATGTTTGCAATGCTTATAATGTCTGCAAAAACACCGGCTGCCGTAACAGCAGCTCCGGCGCCATATCCCTTGATTTGCATGGGATATTCCTTGTAGCGTTCTGTTGTAAGAAGAATTACGTTATTACTTCCCGCTAAGTTGTAGAATGGACTGTCGCTTCCTACCTCTTGTAGCGAGACTTTGGCTTTTCCCTCGTCCAGTTGGGCAACAAAACGCCAGCGTAAACCTTTGGCTTCAAGTTCTTTTCTGCGTATTTCGAAATCTGCGTCTATTTCCGGTATGGTTTGCCAAAATTGTTCTACTTTGCCTTCAAAATATTTGGCCGGAATAAATAGCTGCTTTTCTACGTCGGATTGTTCGAGTCGATACCCGGCTTCACGCGCAAGAATCACCAATTTGCGAATTACGTCTGCTCCACTCAAATCTACACGTGGATCAGGTTCTGCATACCCGGCCTCCTGAGCCATACGGATGGCTCGTGACAGAGTTACAGATTCACTCATTGTGTTAAAGATGTAATTCAGTGTTCCCGATACAACTGCTTCTATTTTAAGGATTTTATCTCCGCTATTTCTGAGGTCGCTAATCGTGTTGATAATGGGGAGTCCGGCGCCTACATTTGTTTCGAATAGGTATTTTACGCCACTGCGGCGAGCGGCTTGCTTCAAACCTTCATATACTTCGTAAGCAGAGGACGCGGCCAATTTATTGGCCGCAACTACCGAAACATTTCGTTCCAGTAAACGACGGTAAATTCCTGCTACTTCTTCACTTGCCGTACAATCTACGAACACGGAATTAAAGATATTCATCTTGAGGATTTCGTCGCAGAACTTGTCGGGAGAGGAGGTTAGTTCAGATTGTTCCAATTCCTGTTGATAGTTGGCAAGATCTATACCCTCTCTATTTAATATATATTTACGTGAATTGGTGATCCCTACTACTCTGATTTGTAGTGAATTGTTTTTGAGTAAATTGGGTTGCTGCATATGGATTTGTTCCAGCAGGCTTCGACCGACCAATCCGACTCCGGCAATAAATATATTAAGTACTTGATATTCCGACAGGAAGAATGAGTCGTGGATTACGTTCATCGTTTTACGCAAACTTTCCACGGCCACAACGAATGATATGTTTGTTTCGGAAGCTCCTTGAGCACACGCAATTACATTGATACCGTTCCGACCCAGCGTTCCAAATAGTTTGCCGGCGATGCCGGGCGTATGTTTCATGTTTTCGCCGACAATGGCCACGGTAGCCAGGTTGCGCTCCTGTTTTACGTGATTGATTTCTCCCTGGGCTATCTCTTGCTGGAATTCCTGCGAGAGTACCTCCACGGCCAGATCTGCGTCTGCTGTTCGCACACCGATGGAGGTATTGTTTTCCGATGCGGCCTGCGATACAAAAAATACGCTGATTCCTGCTTTTGCCAAGCATTTGAAAATCCGGTAATTGACACCAATCACCCCAACCATCCCTAAGCCTTGAATCGTGATCAGGCAGGTGTCTGCTACGGAAGAGATGCCCTTGATAGCTTTCCTTTTGTCTTGTGACCGTTCTTGGGAGATATAGGTCCCCGGAGAGCCCGGATTGAAGGTATTCTTTACAACAATAGGAATATTGTTATGATATACAGGGAATATAGTAGGCGGATAGATTACCTTGGCGCCAAAGTTACAAAGTTCAATGGCCTCCACGTAGCTCAACTTTTCGATGACGTAGGCACTGCTGGCTACCTTGGGGTCGGCCGTCATGAATCCATCTACGTCTGTCCATATCTCCAGCACGGAGGCATGCAATGCTGCGGCAATCACAGCGGCTGTATAGTCCGAGCCACCCCGGCCGAGTGTGGTTACGTCGCCATTATGAATGTCCGAGGCGATATAGCCCGGTACAATGGCAATTGCCGGCATTTGGCGAAAGGTTTCCATGATCAACCGGTCGGTCGTGGGAAAATCTATGGCGTGTTTGCCGTAATAATTCCGTGTTTTGATGAAGTCACGAGCGTCGTACAGAACTGAATTCGGGATCACTCCGCTGAGAATGGTCGAAGAGAGACGTTCTCCGTAACTTAAGAGAGTGTCGGTTGTTTTGGCGGAAAGGTCCTTGATCAGAAACACTCCTCGGAAAATATTGGTCAGTTCATCGAGCATGGCTGTGACCGAATGTTCTATATCTCTCCGTGCGTCAATCGGTACAACTTGCCTGATTTGTTCCAGATGGCGTACGACAATCTCTTCCAACCCGTTTTTGTAGTCAGCATTGCCCGAAGCAGCAAGTCTCGCAATAGACAATAGCCGATCCGTTATCCCGCTCAAAGCCGAGACCACGACGACTATCGGTTCCTTGTTCGATTCCACCACTGCTTTCACTTGCTTCATGGCTGAAGCCGACCCTACGGATGAACCGCCGAATTTCAATACCTTCATAGATATTTTCTTGTAAGTGTTAATTAAAATGCAATTTTATAATTTTTTTAACATATATCCTAATAGAATTGGTTTGAATAACCAAAAAACTCGTTTCAGCTACAAGAGAGACGAGATATTTCCCTATATTTGTACCGTTGGAACAAGTTTAATTGAATGACTATGGAATTGAAAGAAATTCTGGCTATTTCAGGACAGCCGGGCCTATATAAATATGTAGCGCAAAGCGGAAGAGGGATCATTGTCGAAGCACTGTTGGACGGTAAGAGGACGCATATTCCTGCCTCGTCGAAAGTGAGTTCTCTGAGTGAGATCGCTATTTATACCGAAGGGGAGGATCTTCCGTTGGCGGATGTGTTTGAGAAGATGTATGCTTATACGGGCGGCAAACCGACCATTAGTCATAAGTCAGAGCCGGCTCAGATGAAGGAGTTGATGGATCAGGTGTTGCCGGAATGGGACCGGGATCGGGTACACGTTTCAGATATTAAGAAATTGATTAGCTGGTTCAATATCCTGGTCGGGTGCGGCATGACAGAGTTCAAGAGCAGTCAGGAAGAAGAGGAGAAAAAGGAGTAAATGGCCTATAGGGGAGAGAGATATCCTATCGGTGTCAGTGGTTTGATGCGGGTCAAAAATGAGGAGCGGTTTGTTGCGGCTTCGATTGATTCCTGTATTGATGCGTTGGATGAGTTGGTAATTTGTTATGAAGAGTGTTCGGATAATACTCCGGCCATTCTCGAAGCCAAAAGGCAGCAATATCCGGAAAAGATTACGCTTTGGCCCTACCCTTATAAAATCCTGGCTCATAATTTGACGAAAGAGGAGTTCGAATATGCCTGCAGTTTGCCGGAAGATTCTCTCAATCTGCTCAGTGGCTATTACAATTATACGCTTTCGAAGGCACGGTTTCGATATGCGATGAAGATCGATGCCGATCAGATCTATTTTTCGGATTATCTCAAGCAGGTGTGTGATATGTATCGTTTCCGTAGGTGGAAATACCTCTTGGGATGCAGGCCTTGGAAGGACGGTTATGATGCGAAAATACTCCGTAAAATTGCACTTCGGAAGCCGTTAGCGTGGTTGAGCGGAGTTAATCTTTTTGAGAGAGATGGGGAGTGGTATGTTCCCAGTTATGCCGTGAGCTGGGATGGTACTCGAAATCAACTATATCCGTTCAATGGGGTCAATGATCATTGTATTTTCAGACGGTCGCGAGAGACCTATTATGTGGCAGACAAAACGCTCAGTGAAATCTCTTGCCGCCCTGGAAGGGGGTATTTGCTTATAGAGTCTTTCCATTTTGACCGATCGATTCGACAGGTACATGCCGGACTGTTTTGGCACCATATGCAGTTATGCAAAGCGGATCGGAACGATGGGAACGTAACACTCGAAGGAGTGGAATACTGCCGTTTCCGGGCTATGTATAGCGGAGAACTTCGAGAAGCAGGATGTTTTACGGTTCCCGATTTCATGGAGAGAACCTTTGCGTATTATCAGGATCATTATCGGAATTATCCTCAACCGGCCGATGAGTTGCATCGTTTGGCAGAAACCTGCCCGGGGAAAAAGGCGTGAATCGTGCATGTTTTTAATGGCGTGTTTTTTTTGACGATTATAAAAAAAGACTCCGGCTACAACCGGAGTCTTTTTTTCATTAGGTCGATGCCCTTATTTCGTCTGCTGTGAAGCAAGGTCGGAAGGATCCTTCATGACCATTGACTTGTCGATGCGGATACTGACATTATTGTCTACCTCGACCAGTACATATGTCTCTTTCACCTCTTTAATTGTGCCGTAAATACCACCTGCGGTGATGATTTTCTGTCCTTTTTCGAGAGCATTACGGAATTTTATCAATTCTTTCTGCCGTTTTTGTTGCGGACGGATCATGAAGAAGTACATCACGCCGAAGATCAGCACCATCATGATTAGGAACGACATGCTTCCGCCCCCATTTGCTGCCGGAGCAGCCTCCAGCATAATAGCCATCAAATTCATTTTATACGAGTTTTATAAATAATTATTTCCGCAAAGATAGGATATTCTCCACAATTACCAACTTTTCCAGTCGGAATTCATCAATTCACGCTCTATTTCGGCCGTAATGACCAATATATAGGGCCGTGAGTTCAATGACGTGTATATGGAAATGGTCTTATATACCCAACCCCCGAATCCTTGGGAGTCGAATGAAAAGGAGAATTCGGCTTTTGCGCCGGGTTTGAGTGGCTGCCGAGGGTACTCTACCTGGGTACATCCGCACGAGGTCTCGGTTCGGAGTATAACCACGGGCTTTGTCCCGGCATTATATAGTGACAGGGTCTGCTCGATTACTTCCCCCTCTTTCAGGTGTCCCAGTTCGAGCGTGTCGCCGGCGGCTTGATTGAAAACGGAGTCCGAGAGTATGATAGCCCGGCCTTTGGGTGAAGAGATTTCGCTTGTCGTCGCTTTTCCGTTGCGGCCGCAGGCAACTGCCATAAAACCGATTGCAGCAATCAACAGAAAGAAACGAAATGACGGTCTCATAAAGGCGAAGTCTAAATTTAGATCAATCCGCGGCCACTTTTTTCGATTCGTTTTTCGCGGGTCATCTCTTCAATCACCTTGTCGAGGATTCCGTTGATGAACAGACTGCTGCCGGGGGTGCTGTAATATTTTGCGATTTCAATGTATTCGTCCAGGGTGACTTTGACGGGTATTGACGGGAAGGCAACGAGTTCGGCAATCGCGGTCACCATAATGATGTTGTCCATGAAAGCGATACGCTCCACATCCCAGTTTTGGGTGAATTTCTCGATATAGCCTATATACTCCTTATTGTTTACTAACGCTCGGCGGAAGAGTTCCTGTACGAATTCTTTGTCGTCGTCGTTTTTGTATTCGGGAAGCAGAGGCAGATCCTGTTGGCGTGCCCGGCAGGAGTGCAATGTGCGGATGACGAGAATCAGGGCAAAATCGAGATCGTCGGACCAGAAAATGGATTGCTCTTCCAGTACGGCTTCCACTGCTTCATTGTCTTCCACCTCATTCAGATAGAAGTTCTCGACCAATTTCACATCCTCTTTGTAATTCCGCGTGGGCGAAGCCATATACTCTTCGTAATAGGGCTTGGCTATCATTGAGTTGTATAGGTTCTTGATCAGTTCCGGATACTTTACCCAACCGAGGGATTTCTTCTCCAGATAGTCCGTTAAGGCTTCGCTGCTCTCGATTTGACGGATGAGAGCGTTGTCGATGAATTTGGTATTGGGATTCAGGTCTTCGGGGGTGGGGAGTTTCTTTTGACGTCCCAGTTCGATGCGGTTTTCTGCGTAACGAGCCACTTCTACAATCAGCCAAAGCATCTGATGATAAAGCTCATAGGTCTTGTCAACGCTGTTTAAGAGATTCTTCTCGGAGACAATCAGCGAATC
>CALVFI010000003.1 GCA_944326815.1 uncultured Rikenellaceae bacterium
ACTCTTTCCGAACTTTGCCTTTTAATGCGGCTGAACCGCTCATTTACCTCCGGAACAATCTCGCAAAAACACTATTACCGTGCGTTTTATACGTTATTGCTCCTGTCCTGTTTTTTTAAGGACGATCATGCCGGAAAAGACCTCTTCGTATATTATATTATTTATTCGTGGTTTATCTCTTTTTGGAACGGTTATTCTACATAAAGCACCAATCCTTTCAGGTACTCTCCCTCCGGATGATAGATGCTGATCGGATGGTCGGCCGGTTGGGTGAGCTGGTGCAGAATCCGGACGTTGCGTTCAGCAATCGCTGCAGCCGAGAAAATCGTGGTACGGAACAACTCTTTGCTGACGGCTTGGGAGCAGCTGAAGGTGAATAGAATCCCTCCAGGGCGAATTTGCCGCAGGGCGTGGGCGTTGAGACGCTTGTAGCCTTGCATGGCGTTGCCCAGTACTTTATGATGTTTGGCAAAGGCGGGTGGGTCGAGAATGATCATGTCGTATTGCGATCCGATTCCGCGAATGTATTCTGTTGCATCGGCCGTGATGGCCCGGTGGGGTGCATCGGGGCCGAAGTTGAGTTCCACATTCTCCGCAGCCAGTTGAACCGCCCGTTCGGAACTGTCTACCGAATCGACCGATACGGCTCCGCCGGCCAGCGCGTAGACGGAGAAGCCTCCCGTATAACAGAACGTATTGAGCACAGTCCGCCCTTGGGCATATTGTTTGACCAGCTCGCGATTGACGCGTTGGTCGATGAAGAAACCGGTTTTCTGTCCCTTCTCCCAGTTGACTGCAAAACGATTCCCATTTTCCAATACGACTTCATTCGTTGTGGTGGGTGTGCCCCACAGATAGCTATCCGTGGCGTTCAGACCGGCATTGTAGGGTACGGTTTGGCTGCTTTTGTCGTAGATGGCAGTGATTCGCCGGCCATATAGTTTCTGAATAGCCTCAGCCACCTCTCCCCGGGCGAGGAACATCCCCACACTGTGGCATTGGATGACAGCCGTCTCGCCATAAATATCCACGACCAGCCCCGGCAGCCAATCCCCTTCGCCGTGTATCAGACGATAGCAGGTGGTCTGCGGATTGTCCGTCAGCCCCAGCGACTGGCGCACTCGATAAGCCTCCCTGATACGGGCAAGCCACCATGCACTGTCGATCTCTTCCTGAACGAAAGTCAATACACGTACGGCAATCGAGCCGATCTGACAATGTCCTCGGGCAATGAATTTTCCGTCATGGGTATAGACGTCGACGATATCCCCCTCTTCGGGAGAACCTTCCGATTTTTCGATTGCGCCGGAGAATATCCAAGGGTGGCGCCGCAGGAGGGATTCCTCTTTGCCGCGCTTGAGTATGAGTCGGGGTGTCATGGGGTGTTGATGGGTTTCTTTTCTGTGACAAGTAGCCGGTTATATATTTCGGTGCAGATCCAGGCATCCGTAGCTGCGTACATCTGCTGTGCAGGGGTGAGGGTCGCGGCCTCCCAGTTACTGAGCCGCTGGGCCTTGGAGATGCGTAGGCCGAGAATGATTCCGGCCATCTTTCGAACGCTTTTCTCGGCAATGCCCCATTGGTGGACCATGTGTTGCAGATCGACGAATCCATTGGCTCGGAAACGGCGTAGCTGTTGCAATGCGCGTATGTCACCATCCACTCCGGCGCCGATTTTGAGTGTGGTTTTGCTTTCGAGCACCCGAAGGATCATGCGATCAAACGGTATTCTGCACAATCGGAACAGGTAGCAGCGCTCCGGAGCCGAAAGTTGCAGCAGCGCGACTTTATTCAGCGCTCCCGGACGGAATGTGGGACGTGTTTCGGTATCGAATCCGATAATAGGTTGCGACAGGAGATCCTTGCATGCCTCACGGAGTCCTGTTTCGCTCTCTATCACCACGATTTGACCGTCGAACCGGCCGGCCGACAAAAGCGCGACCTCTTCGTTGGCGATGTTTTGTGCGAAAGTGTTCTCCATAGTGCCCCAAAGTTACCCAATAATCTTGATTTTCCCCTCTTTCCCCATGGAAATTTTCCCGCGCTCCAGCAGACGGTCGATGATTTGGATTGCCTCTTCCGGAGTGGTATGGCACAGTGCAATCAACTCCTTGACACTTTTTCCCGATTCCTGCAAAGCTGAAAGAATGGTCTCTTCCTCGTTGTGATGCTGAAATGACGGGTGGCCACTCTTGTCCTTTTGTGCTTTTTTATGTGCAAGACAAATATCGCAGATTCCGCAATCGGAAGGATTCTCCTCGCCGAAATAGCGTTGCAATACGATACTGCGGCACTCTTCGGTGTTGGAGGCGTAGCGGTACATCGCCTCGAGTCGTTCCACGGTCATCTGTTTCCGGATGCGGTAGCTGTCCGGCGAGATGAAGAGGTCTTTCGTTGGGAGACGCTCTTCTGTCAGGTATAGACGGGGCGTGCGTGAGGCGGGGATGTATTTGATGACGTGTAGCCGCCAGAGTTGTTTTAGCAATTCATGGACCCGTTCTGGCGTATAGCCTGAAACACGGGCAATCTCATTCTCATTTATCTCTACGGGTCGGACGTTGAAGATGCCTGTATAGAGGCGCATCAGAGTCCGGATGATGTGGTCGAGTTCCTCGCGTTCGATTCGTATCCTGTATAGGTCCTCTCGTCCCACGATGAAGAGAACCCTGGGTGGATTGTCTGTTTCATCTGTGAGACTGAGATAGCCGTTCTGCTGTAGAATTTTGAGCATGTTGTATACGGTCCCGGAATACATATGGATACGTGCCGCAAAATCGTGCAGGTCGAAATTGAAGGTATACTCCTTACCGTCGCCGATGCCGACCTGAAGGTAGTTGAACAGGGCCTCGTAGCAGGTCTTGATCTTCTCCAGAGGGGGAAACTCTCCTTCGAATCGTTTGAGCGCACGGCTCAGATCATCGCTTCCGGTGAGCAATACGGCATACGCTCTGTGTCCGTCACGTCCGGCACGGCCTGCCTCCTGATAGTAGGCTTCCAGCGAGTCGCAGATGTCGTAATGGACTACGAAGCGTACGTCTGCACGGTCGATGCCCATTCCGAAAGCATTCGTGGCGACCATGATGCGGGTTGTGCCGTTCATCCAGGCTTCCTGTCTGCGATTGCGCTCTTCCGTCGGAAGGCCGGCGTGATAGTAGGCCGCATCGATGCCTTGGTTGCCTAAAAAAACGGAGAGCTGTTCAGCGGTCTCCCGAGTACGTACGTAGACGATGCCGCTCCCCGGGACGTTATTGGCAATGCGGAGAAGTTGTCCCTCCTTGTCGTCGGTTTTCCGTATGGCAAACGACAGGTTGGGGCGGGCGAAACTGCCTCGTACCGTTCGACCGTTCTGCATTCGGAGATGACGCAGAATATCTTCGGCTACCAGCGGGGTTGCTGAGGCCGTGAGGGCAAGGATAGGAACTTGGGGAAGCTGTTCGCGTAGCTCTGCAATCCGTAAATAGGAGGGGCGGAAGTCGTAGCCCCATTGGGAGATGCAGTGGGCTTCATCCACGGCCAGCAGCGATACATGCATGCTGCGGAGCCGTGTGCGGAAGGTGTCGTTGGCTGCGCGTTCTGGAGCAATGTATAGGAGTTTGGTGTCTCCCCATGCGCAATTGTCGAGAATCAGGTCGATTTGCCGAAGAGTAAGCCCGGCATGGATGGCCGCCGCATTTACGCCTAATGACCGCAAACGGTCCACCTGGTCTTTCATTAAAGCGACCAAGGGCGTTATGACAATACATATCCCTTCCGATACCAAAGCAGGAACCTGGTATAGCAGTGATTTGCCTGCACCGGTAGGCATCAGGGCCAATGTGTCGTGTCCGGAGAGCACCGATTCGATCACCTCGAGTTGCAGGGGACGGAATGCGGAGTAGCCCCAGTATTTTTGCAGGGTCTCATACAGCTGTTGTCGTTCCATGCTTACAAAGATACGGAAAATAGAAAAAGGACCTTTATAAGAGGTCCTTTTTCTATTTTTGCATCATGACTTGTACTGCATCATTTGGCAGGTCGTTTATTTTTTGATGTCGTAGAAACAGCGTTTCGGCGACCATACTTTCCCTTCGGCCACCAGTTTTTTTATGGCTTTCGTGACATCGTCTTTGCTTACGCCAGCTGCGGTAGCAATATCGCCTGGACGCATGGCGCCGCCTTTCTCAAGGGCTTGGATGATTTTTTCTTCCATGATAGTCTTTTTTTGATTTTGTAAAACAAAACTACAAAACCCTTGCCGATTCTGCAAATTGGAAATTTTGATACAGGGATAGGAAAAAACTATCATTATGGGTGACCCTGCGAAGTGGTGGTACGCTCTGCAGGGCGAGTCTCGGATAATCTGGATGCAAATGTGGAGGTATAAAACAAAAAGAACCGCCCCTTTTACGAGCGGCGGTTCTTTACCTGTAACGACAGGGTTTATTTAACTGTGTTAACGATTTTTTCAAATGCCTTGGGGTTGTTCAGCGCGAGGTCTGCCAAAACCTTGCGGTTCAGCGTGATGCCTTTTGCGTTGAGTTTCCCCATAAATTCCGAGTAGGTCATTCCGTTAGCACGGGCACCGGCGTTGATACGCTGAATCCACAGGCTGCGGAAGGTCCTTTTCTTGTTCTTACGATCCCGGTAGGCGTAAGTCAAACCTTTTTCGACGGTATTTTTAGCAACCGTCCAAACGTTTCCCCTTGAACCAAAGTTGCCTTTGGCAAGTTTTAAAACTTTTTTTCTTCTGGCTCTTGATGCTACTGCATTTACTGACCTTGGCATAATTTGAAAGTTTTACGAATGGTTAGCGACACGATTCTCTCGTATTCTTCGGGGCTAACGCACTCTTAGTTAAACATGTCGCCGTTACTTAACAAGCAACAGCTTGATTTTGGCCTCGTCGGCCTGAGAAACGATTCCCGAATAGGTCAGGTTTCTCTTCTGCTTCGTTGTTTTTTTCGTCAGGATGTGGCTTTTGAAAGCGTGTTTCCTCTTGATTTTACCCGAACCCGTGAAGTCGAAGCGTTTCTTCGCGGCCGAGTTTGTTTTCATTTTTGGCATTTTGATAAAAAGTTAAATAGTTAAACAGCCTACAAAGATAAAAATTAATCGTCACATAAACAAATCCTCTGCTTTTTTGCCTTTGAAAAAAGTCTGTCTGATGGGGTTATGCAGTGACGGGACGGCCTATCAGCGTGGCTGACGAGCAGTCGGTAATCTCTACGGTGACATAATCGCCCGGCCGATAATTACCGCGATCGAAAATAACAACCTTGTTTTGCGAAGTACGGCCAAATAGCTGTTCTTCGCTCCGCTTTGAACTCCCCTCGACCAATACCTCGAAACGTTTGCCGATGTCGCGCCGGTTGCTGGTCAGCGACAGCTCATTTTGTAATTCGATGATCTGTTGCAGGCGGGTGGTTTTGACCTCTTCCGGTACATCGTCTTCCATCGTGCGAGCCGCTTTTGTATTGGGTCGTACCGAATACTTGAACATATAGGCAAAGTCGTAACCCACCTCGCGCATCAAGGATAGGGTGGCTTCGTGGTCCTCCTCCGTTTCCGAACAGAAACCGGCGATCAGATCGGTCGTTATGGCGCAGTCGGGGAGCATACGCCGGATGGCGGCGATACGTTCCAGGTACCATTCCCGGGTATATTTGCGATTCATCAGAGCCAGCATCCGTGTACTGCCGCTTTGGGCGGGCAGATGGATCGAGCGACAAAGGTTGGGCGTGGCCGCCATGACCTCCAGTAGCTTGTCGCTGAGGTCTTTGGGGTGGGATGTTGCGAACCGTACGCGTAATCTCGGGCTGATTTCTGCCACACGTTTGAGTAGCTCCGGGAAGTCGATTATCGAACCGTCTGGCTCTTTCCATTGATAGGAGTTGACATTCTGCCCCAATAGGGTTATCTCTTTATAGCCGGCTTCGAACAACTCATGTGCCTCGCGCAGGATGGTTTGCGGGTCGCGACTTCGTTCCACGCCGCGGGTATAAGGGACCACACAATAGGCGCACATATTGTTGCATCCGCGCATGATGGCGATGAAGGCACTCACTCCCGATTTGTCGAGGCGTACGGGTGAAATCTCCGCGTAGGTCTCCTCGCGCGAGAGTTGGACGTTTATACCGTGGCCTCCGGCAGCTGCTGTCCGTACGAGATTTGGCAGGTCGCGGTAGGCATCGGGTCCAGCGACGATGTCCACGATTTGCTCCTGTTCGAGCAGTTGTTCTTTGAGCCGTTCGGCCATACAGCCGATGACGCCCACCAGTAGGTCGTTCTTGCGTTTCTTGTATTGCCGGAACTCTTGCAGGCGTCCCCGGATGCGTTGCTCGGCATTGTCGCGTACCGAACAGGTGTTGACCAGGATGATGTCCGCTTCAGCGATGTTTTCCGTATAGATGTATCCTTCGTCCTGCATGAGCGAAACGACAATCTCCGTGTCGCCGACATTCATCTGGCAACCGTAGGTTTCGATGTAGATTTTACGTCCGTTGCCGGTGCGGGGGCGCAGCCCATTGATATTCATGGTTTTTTTCTGTTAAGTTTTTTCTGGCCTTATCCCGAACCCTTTCGGGGACCGGGACAAAGATACGGCGAAAAAGCGGGGAGTGCAATACTCCGAACCTGGCGGAAGGGGCGTTGTGTGTTGGTTTTGCTTTGGTTGAGGACGAAATTAAGCCTTCTCCTGGAAGGATTTGAAGCCGTCACCGTAGGTCTCGTGTGCATCCACGACGACTAAGAACGAGTCGGGATCGATCTCTTTGATTTTGTTTTGTACGGCCGACAATTCCCTGCGGCTGATCACAAGAAAGATCATATCCTTGTCGTTCTTGGTGTACATGCCAGAGGACTTGATGTAGGTCGCGCCGCGTTCGAGGTCTTCGAGGATGAATTTCTTCAGCTGCTCGTGTTTCTCCGAAATGATAAATAGCAGTTTGTCGTAGCTTGCCCCGTCGATGACGTAGTCGATGACCCGTGAGGAGACGAAGATGGTGACCAGTGAATAGAGTGGCAGTCTCCAGTCACCCAGTACAATCATACCAAAAATGACAACGAGTGAATCACCGATCAATACGCCTCGGGCAATCGGCAGCCGGGTGTATTTGTTGAGCAGCATGGCGACGATGTCGGTACCTCCCGTTGTGCCGCCGTGTTTGATGACTAGTCCGACGCCTGCTCCCAATAAAACTCCACCGAAAATGCAGGCGATGATCATGTCATTGCTCAGGTCGGCTTTCCCGCCCAACATTATGGTGGGGTTGTCTCCTACAATCATGGTGAGCAGGTTCATGATCGTCGGGGTGAGGATGGCGGCAATAATGGTGCGTGCTCCGAACATCTTTCCGAATACTCGGGTTCCTATTAATAAAAGAGGAATGTCGAACATGAAGCCGAAAGTCCCGACCTTGATGCTTGGGATGAGGTGGTGGAGCACGACGCCGAGACCGTATACGCCTCCCGGAACGATCTTATAAGGTGTGGCGAAAAATACGAATCCGGCGGCTACCAGCGTACAGCCGATCAGTATGCTGATCCAGGAAAGCCACCACTGTTTCGAGTAGAGTTGTTCCATCCACTTAGTCATAATCTTTTTGTTTTTGATGCGATAGTGGAGCCCATCGCTCGATGTTTGTAAATTAAATAACAAAATTACTCTATTTTGTTTGATTTTTTATATTTTTAAGGGGGGAAATGAAAAAAAAAGTAAAAAATGCGATTTGATATAAAATAACTAATAAATTAGTTGGAAAACTAAAAAAATAGTTGTAAGTTTGTTTCAAAGAATTAAGATAAGAGACAATATATTATGAAAGAAGAGAGTAATAAGCAACCTAAGGAGTTGACTAGGGCTGAATTGCAGATTATGCAAATCTTGTGGGCTAAAGAACGCGCTTTCGTGAATGACATTATCGAGGCGATGAATGAACCCAAACCGGCGTATAATACGGTTTCTACGATTGTGCGTATTTTAGAGAAAAAAGGATTTGTTTCGCATCGATCTTTCGGGAAGACTTATGAATATTATCCGTTGGTTAGTCGTTCCGAGTATACCGGTAATTTTATGAACTCCGTGTTGAGCAACTTTTTCGGGAATTCGGTTTCACATATGGTCTCCTTTTTTGTAGAGAGGGAGAAAATTTCGGTGGGGGAGATGGATGAGATCATCGCTATGATGCAAAATGTTTCCGAGAAACGTAGATAAATTCTTCTGCTAATTTTCATCTATTCCTAAAATGATTCGGCTATGAAACAGGTAATCGTATATGTTCTGGAGACGATTGTTTGCAGCGGGGCGTTATATATGTTCTATCGCTTGTTGCTTGACAGACGTGTCTCGCTTGGAATTTGCCGGGTCTATCTTGTGGGTTCGATGTTGTTGGCAGCAGTGATTCCGGCCTTGCGTATTCCGATTTATCCGGCGGATGTGGTTTATTATGCCGTTCCGGAGGAGTCTGTAGAGGAGCAGGTGCTGTTGGCGAATGCGTTGCGGATGGCTCAGTCGACAACTCTTGAGGCAGAGAATGCGGCTGCAGAAGTAACACCCGTCTCTCCCGATCTGTTTGCGGCAAATACAATTGACAATCGGTCGGAGTTTCTGCCACTCTTCCTGGAGTGGATGTATGGGGCCGTTACCGCTTTTGCCTTTGCTTTGTTGTTGTTGCAGTTGTGGAAAATATATGGGTATAGGCGCGGTGCGCAGATTGAATATAGAACGAATTATACGTTGGTGAGGAATTGGCGTATTCCTTCGCCATTCTCTTTCTTCCGGGGTATTTATGTTCCGGATCGGTATACTCCCTCGGAACTTTCCCGAATTATTACTCACGAATCGAGTCATATCCGTCGGTATCACTCGGTCGATCTGATGATCATGGAGATATTGCGGGCTGTGATGTGGTTCAATCCGTTTGTGTGGATGGCCCGCCGTAGTCTGGTAGAGGTCCATGAATTTCAGGCAGATCGCGATGTGCTCGATGCCGGTGTGGATCTGATGGAGTATAGGATGCTTATTTTCAGACAGCTTTTCGGTTGCAATCCGGATGTAACCAATGGGCTGAATGGCACTCAAATTAAAAAAAGGTTTATGATGATGACAAGACAAACAAAACACAGATTTTCCCTGCTGAAAACAGTGGTGGCTTTGCCTGTGTTGGGCGTGTTGCTTATGCTTTTCAGCTTTACCCGGCAGGAGACCGTCTATGTGGATGTGACCGGGAACCAATATCCGGGGATAGTGACAGACTTGACCCGGGCAAGTGTGGATCCGATTGCTTCGGGTTCCACTCCGATTGTGGTCGAGGGTGTGGTAAAAGATGAACAGAATCGTCCGATTCCCAATGCAACTATTCGGGTAAAAGGTGAGCCCGGAGGCGTTTTTACCGATTATGATGGTAAATATTCCATCATGTCGGCCAAAGGTGGCGTATTGGTTTTTGAGTCGGAAGGTAAGAGACCTGTAGAGCAGGAGGTCACAGGGGAGCTGCTCGATGTGGTGTTGGTAGGTGGTAGTCTTGGTTACGATGAGAACACCTTTGCTGCGTCTATTACGTCGGATACTCTGGTAGCTAAATCTACAGGGTCGGTAGATTCTACGTGGCCAGGAAATAGTATTATGATATCTGCCTGGGGAAAACGCAAATCGCAAGACTCTTTAAGTAAGGGGCAGGTGACAGGAATACAGCGTTCAAATGACTCCGAATATCAGAAGTTGATAAAAAAAGTAGATTCGTTGCCGAGTGGGGTGTCGTTCGGAATAAGTATAGATCCTTTGAAATCAGTCGATAATGTCCTATATATTGTAGACGGAGTTCCGCAAGACAATATCGATTCTTTGGATCCGAATCAGATTGTCAGTATTGGTGTGGAAAAGGGTACGCAGGCTGCAAAGCAATATGGAGCAAAAGCTGCGGATGGAATAGTCCGTATTACAACGAAGGCCAATAAAATGTTTGCCGAACTACAATCTCCTGCCCTACAGAAGCAGTGGCAACAAATCGTGGCAAAATCACCTGTATGTATTGTGGACGGGATAAAAATCATGAACGCTTCCGAGATCAATTCTGATGAGGTAGTCTCTTTTACGAAGGTGACTGATAAAGATTTGATTCAATCTTTTGGAGAAAAAGGGAAGAATGGAGTTTATTTGGTAAGGACACTCAAAATGTATGTGATTAAGTCCTCCGAGGTGGCAACCACAACCTTCTATGGTCCTGATTATTATCGGGCTAAAGGCATAAAGGTCTATGGTTTGGGTAAATCTGGAACGGATGACATACCACCCGTCTATCATGCTGATACCTATATTGTAAAAGATGGGAAACGAATCAGTTACGATGAGTTCAAAAAGGATAAAGACGAATTTAATATCGTTAGGGTAAACTATAATTTACTCAGCGGAGAGCAGGCTGTAAAGAAATATGGGAATGAAGCCAAGTCCGGGGCATTGGAGATCAATACGATAAAATCTCCTATTTATATGGGGGTGAGAATGGATTATGGACGAAATAGGAAGTGGAGGAGTCCTAAATTCGAAGGGAAAAGTGTGAATGATTTCCGAAAGTGGGTGATTGACAAAGTGGGAGTTGTAGATTGTCCTGAGAATGATCCTGGAGAAAATAACGTATATATCGTGCAGATCAGTTTTGTCGTTGATTCGAAGGGAAATGTGACCGATGTATGCAATATAAACAGACCGGGCACGAAGCCTGACGAGGTCATTGATCGAGTGCTGGAAGTAGTGCGTAATTCTCCTCGGTGGGAGCCCGGGATGTTGAATGGCAAACCGGTGGATACTAAGTATATGCTGAGTATTCATGCAAAGGCCGGCCACAATTAAGAGAAATACGGACACCTATGTGTGTGAAAGGTTTCCCTTTGACCCCAATAAAAGTGAGGAACCGACAGCCGAAGCATTTGCTTCGGCTGTTTTTATTGGAAGGGGCGTGAGCCTCTGATTTTCAAATCCCGCCAAAAAATGTTATATTTGACTCCGAATCTAAAACTATTCGGGTTATGATTGTGACCATTTTGCTTATTGTCGCCGCCTATTTGTTGGGCTCGATACCCAGTGCAGTGTGGATCGGCAAGAAATACTACGGCATCGATATCCGTGAACATGGCAGCAAGAATGCCGGTGCGACGAATACGCTTCGTGTGTTGGGCCGTCGTGCTGCACTGCCGGTGTTCGGAATCGATGTGCTCAAAGGATATGCGGCCGTAACGCTGTCCCAGGTATCGATGTACGCTTCGGCAGATTATATCGCTCTGCACGGGACAGGACCTCTGATCAATTTCAAGATTGTACTGGTTGTAGCGGCGGTTCTGGGGCATATTTTTCCGATCTTTGCCGGTTTCCGCGGAGGGAAAGGGGTGGCAACGTTGGCCGGATCCGTGTTGGCGGTTTTCCCACCGGCGGTGTTGTTGTGTCTGGCTACTTTTCTCGTGGTGCTGATGATCAGCCATTACGTGTCGCTCAGTTCCATGACGGCGGGCGTGATGTTCCCTATCTATACGGTTTTCGTTTATCATCAGACCTATGTGCCGCTGATCGTTTTCGGGTGCGTGATTGCCGTTCTGCTCATCATTACCCACCGTAAGAATATCAAACGACTCATCGCCGGTACGGAATCCAAAATATATCTCTGGCGTCGCCCGAAAAGTTAATCTTCGGGTATGATGCTTGCAGAGAGAAGAAGCCACATAAAAGCTATTGATGAGATGTTACAGGAGAATCTTATAAAGATATACGAAAATAGTTTCCGCGATAACCGGGAGTTGCCTGCATTGACCGACTATTTCAAACAGGAGACCTTCTCCTATTATGAAATGGCCCGCGAGATTGCCAAACTTCATTTGCTGTTTTCGGAGTGTCGGATTAAGCAGGGAGATAAGATTGCTTTGATCGGTCGTAACAACCCCCGTTGGTGCATTGCATATATCGCCACGATCACCTACGGTGCGGTGATTGTGCCCATTCTGCAGGACTTCAATGCCAATGATGTAAACCATATCCTCGTCCATTCGGAGTCGAAACTACTTTTTTGCGGCGATACTTTCTGGGATGTAATTGATGAAAATCAGGCGGATGACCTTCGGGCCGTTTTCTCTCTTACGGATTTCCATTGTATTTGGGAACGTCGGGGATCCTCCATCGCGAAGTTCCAACAGAATATTCTGAAACATTACCGGAAACGTTATCCGCATGGATTTGGGCCGGAGGACATCGTTTATCGGGAGGTGGCCAACGACCGTGTGGTGTTGCTCAACTATACCTCGGGGACAACGGGATATAGCAAGGGGGTGATGCTTACGTGTAACAACCTGACAGGGAATGTGGTATACGGTATCTCGGAAAAGGTCCATTATAAGCGAAGTCGTGTGCTCTCTTTTCTGCCGCTGGCCCATGCCTATGGTTGTGCATTCGATATGCTTTTGCCATTGGCTGTCGGTTCACATATTACCTTGCTTGGCAAGATGCCTACGCCTAAGGTGTTGCTCGAGGCGATGGCCGAGGTGCGTCCCAACCTGATTTGTTGTGTGCCGCTGATTCTCGAGAAGATTTGCCGCAAACAGATCTTTCCGCAACTGGGACAGGGATTCATGCGTATCGCGTTGCGGTTGCCGCTGATCGATACGAAGATCTACTCGACGATTCGTAAAAAGTTGGTAGAGGCATTCGGGGGCGAGATGGACCAGTTTATTGTGGGCGGTGCACCGCTCAATCGTGAAGTGGAAGATTTCCTCGTGAAGATTAAGTTCCCGTTTACGGTCGGTTACGGTATGACAGAATGCGCACCATTGATTAGTTATGCCCATTGGACGGAGTATAAGCCAACGTCGGTTGGCCGCTTGCTCTACCGACACATGGAGGCGCGGATCGAGTCTCCCGATCCTCAGAACATTCCCGGAGAATTGTTGGTGCGGGGTGAGCATGTGATGAAGGGATATTATAAGAATCCGAAGGCTACCGGAGATGTGCTCGATGAAGAAGGATGGCTGCATACCGGCGATATGGGGACGATGGATCCCGATGGTACGATCTACTTGCGGGGGCGGAGTAAGACGATGATTCTCGGTCCCAGTGGCCAGAATATTTATCCGGAGGAGATTGAGTCGAAACTCAATAACTTGTATTGTGTCTCTGAGTCGTTGATTGTCGAGCGAGAGGGGAAACTCGTTGCACTGGTCTATCCCGATCGGGAGCAGGCGGATGCCGATGATATTCCGGATAGCGATCTGCAGGAGGTGATGAACAGAAACCTTGCAGAACTCAATACGTTGGTGGCGCCTTATGAACGGGTCGCTTCGATCGTAATCTATCCTAACGAGTTTGAAAAGACTCCTAAGCGCAGTATCAAACGTTATCTGTATAATCTGTAGCGGTATATACGGATTGTGGCTTGGGGAAATGGCCGAAAAATCCGGTCGTGGCAAATTGTGCCGTTGCTCAAGTTCGAGACGGTCGTCCTTATAAAATGGTTGCATCCAACGCTTCGAATGTCATGCGGCGAATATCGCAAGATCCAATTCCCGTCGGTACTACGAGGTTGATACTCTCCGTATCACGTTTCTTGTCAAGTCGAAGCGCCTTAAGTAACCGTTTGATGTCCACCCCCGAATCGACGGGAAGACCGGCTGATGCGATAACCGAAGTAATACGACGTGCATCCTCTTCCGAGAGCGTACCCAGTCGTACCGCAAGATGCGTTATCATACAGAGCCCGATTGCTACCGCCTCGCCGTGCAAAAACGACGAGGAGGATTTCTCGATGGCATGAGCAAAGGTGTGCCCGAGGTTGAGTTTCCGACGTTCGCCATGCTCCTGCTCATCTGTTGCCACGATAGCGGCCTTCACGCGGATAGCTCCCGTGACTGCCTGCGTGAGCAAAGCCTTCTCCTTGCGAAACTCTTCCATCGTATGATGTTCGAAAAGAGCGAACAACGCAGGATCGGCAATCGCCCCTGCCTTAATGATCTCGGCCATGCCGGCGCGGAACTCGCGGTCCGGTAGGGTGGCGAGCAACGAGGTGTCGCACAATACGAAATCGGGTTGATTGAAGGTCCCGACCATATTCTTATAGCCCTCTACGTTGACCCCGTTCTTTCCGCCGACACTCGCATCCACCTGTGCCAGCAACGTCGAGGCTATAAACCCGAAACGCAACCCCCGCATATAGGTCGATGCAACAAAACCCGTAATATCAGTGACAATGCCACCTCCAAAGCCGAGAATAAAACATTCCCGGTCGACATTCAATTCGATTAATTCATGGTATATTTTATCCACCGTCAGGAGGGTCTTGTTTGTCTCACCCATTCCGATGACAATATGGTCATGACGGTCGATTATGTTCATATAGCGACGATGCACGTTGGCATCGGTAATGATGACTACCCGGCGATCCGGTAGAAAATCGGCCAACTCGTTCAGCACATCCCCTACCACCACTTTCGAAAAGGATCCGTCACTTCGTCTTACTTCGATAATCTCTTTCATAAAACACAGAATAGTGGGGCAAAGATAACGCTATTCCGTGATTTTATTTATACCTTTGCGGCGGAAAAACAGTAGAAAGCAACAAAAATATGCAGAAATTACGCAACATTGCGATCATCGCCCACGTCGACCATGGGAAGACGACTATTGTGGATAAGATGATCCTTCAGGGACATCTGCTCCGAGACCCTGCTGCAGCCGGAGAGCTAATCCTGGACAACAACGACATTGAACGCGAAAGAGGAATCACGATTCTGTCGAAAAACGTGTCGGTCAATTATAATGGCTACAAGATCAATATTATAGACACTCCGGGGCACTCCGATTTCGGAGGTGAAGTGGAACGGGTGCTCAATATGGCCGATGGTGTGCTGTTGCTCGTGGATGCCTTCGAAGGTACGATGCCTCAGACACGTTTCGTGCTTCAGAAAGCGCTGGCTCTGGGCAAGAAACCGATCGTGGTCATCAATAAGGTAGATAAGCCCAACTGTCGTCCGGAGTACGTGTACGAACAGGTGTTCGACCTGATGTTTTCCCTGAATGCGACCGAGGATCAGCTCGATTTCAAGACTATTTACGGCAGTGCAAAGCAGGGTTGGATGTCCTATAAATGGAATGAACGTACCGACAGCATTACGCCACTGTTGGATGCCATCATCGACGATATTCCGGAACCTGAGTTCAAGGAGGGAACGCCACAATTGCTCATCACCTCTTTGGAGTACTCTTCGTATGTGGGACGAATTGCCGTCGGCAAACTTACTCGTGGTACGCTCAAGGCCGGTATGCCGGTAACCTTGGCCAAACGTGACGGAAAGACGATGGTCAAATCCCGCATCAAGGATCTGATGGTCTTCGACGGGCTGGGAAAGAAGAAGGTAGAAGAGGTTCAATGTGGGGAAATATGCGCTTTGGTAGGCATCGACGGATTCGAGATTGGCGATACGATTTGCGATTTCGACAATCCCGATCCGCTGCCTCCTATCGCGATCGACGAACCCACGATGAGCATGCTCTTTACGATCAATGACTCACCGTTCTATGGTAAAGACGGCAAGTACGTTACCTCACGCCATATCAAAGAACGCCTCGAGCGTGAATTGGAGAAGAACCTTGCCTTGCGTGTCGAACCGGGACAGAGTGCCGACAGTTTCATTGTCTACGGTCGTGGGGTATTGCACCTCTCGGTGTTGATCGAAACAATGCGTCGTGAGGGTTACGAGCTTCAGGTAGGACAACCCAAGGTTGTCATCAAAGAGATCGACGGAGTGAAATGCGAACCGATCGAGGAGTTGGAGATCGACTTGCCCGAGGAGTATTCCGGTAAGGCGATCGAGATGGCTACCAAGCGTAAAGGGATGCTGCTCAATATGGATACGAACGACGATCGTGTGAAGTTGACTTTCGAGATTCCCTCTCGCGGTATTATCGGCCTGCGCAGCAACCTGCTCACTGCCACTGCCGGAGAGGCTGTCATGTCGCACCGGCTCAAGGGATTCGAGCCCTATCGTGGAGAGATCGAAATGCGTACGAACGGCTCGCTGATTGCTATGGAAACCGGCACGGCGTATGCCTATGCTATCAACAAGTTACAAGATCGGGGTAAATTCTTTGTGTCGCCCGGTGATGAGGTCTATTGCGGCCAAGTCGTCGGGGAGAGCAATCGTTCGGAAGATATTCCGGTCAATTTGACCAAGAGCAAGAAGTTGACCAATATGCGTGCCAGCGGCTCGGACGACAAGGTGAATATTGCTCCGCCCGTAATTTTCTCACTGGAAGAGGCCCTCGAATACATCAAAGAGGACGAATATGTCGAAGTGACCCCGAAATCCATGCGGTTGCGCAAAATCTTGCTCGACGAAAATGATCGCAAACGTGCGGCACGGTAGAGTGAAACAATAACAACCATAAAATAAGGGGGGGGATAACATTACCCCCCCCCTTATTTTAATTTTCATGAATTAAATGTCGTCCGAATTGAATCGGTACCCCAACCGTTTGCCGGTTTGCATCTTCGAATTCTCGATTTTGGTGTTGAGTTGGTCGACCGTAGCAATCTTGACCACATCGTAGGGCGGTACCAGAAGGTCGAATTCCAGAGCGTAGTTTACAGCGGTTTCGACGATGTTCAGTATTGCTTCTTTAGTGATGGTTGCTTGTCCGAAACTATTGTGACGCAGACTCATCTGTCGTTTCCCTTCCACGAAGTAGTGCATGTCGCGGTTGATAAAGATGCGACCTACGAGATATCCCTCGTCCGAATTGCGATTGTACTTGAATGAGTCGGCCAGGAAGTTGTATATGTTGATGATGCCGCAGTAGGAGTTGCTCTTGTCGGCCTGTACGTAGGAGTTTTGCCAGATGATGTGCTCGCGGTTGAATTCGAATACATTGGTATGCATGCTGAAGATTAGAATATCCCCGGCGACCTGGAGTTGGGCTTCGAATTTGCCGCGGTCGCGGTATTCGATCCTCACGCGTTTGTCCAGTTGATCCTCCAACGTATCGTTGAGTTCCGATGACATCTCGTGCAGAATCTCCTTCAGTTCATTGAAGACAGAAAAGGTGTTGTCGAAAATTTTTTGTTGCAGATTGGCTTTGTGGGTCAGGTTTTCCGCAATTTTAGACCTGAGGCCCGGGTCGTTGTCCATATAGTGTTGTATTGGTTTGACTTACATGAGTCGGATCTGTTGTCCGACGCTCAACTGCGAGGAGACGTCGCGACGGTTGATCTTCGCGAGTTTCTTGAGTTTAATGCCATACTGTTGGGCGATCGAGTGCATCGTATCGCCCTCCTTGACGATATGGATCAGGCGGCCGTTCTGTGACCGGGAGGCTTTCGACCGGATGTATACCTGATCTCCTTCCTCGGGTTGTGTCCCGGGAGCCATGTCGTTGAACTTTCGGAGTTTCTTGGCTGAGATGCCTGTTCGTGCCGCAAGACTTTCGAAGGTTTCGCCTGCTTTGGCCAAAATGAACTCCGAACCGTTGTTGAAATAGATGGCGTGGTCGCCGATTGTTCGTACGGAGACAACATAATTGTCCACATCGATCTTCTCGGCTGGAACCACCTCTACAACCTCTACGGGTGCCGGTTCTTCGATTGGAATATCCGTTTCTGCTGCCTCTCCGGGGCTCAGACCGTCGAGTTCATAGAGCCGGTAATCCTCGATCAGGTTGATGAGTAACTCGGCATATTTCGGATTTGTGGCATAGCCGGCAGCTTTTAATCCCCGCGCCCAACCTTTGTAATCGAAAATGTCGAGAGTGAATAGATCCTGATAGCGCGCTGATTTGTCGAGAAATTCCGAATGATCGCGGAACGAGGCCTCGACCGACGGATATTTACGGAAGCACTCTCCCGGAGCATCGTCGTCATGGGAGATGGTCTCTCCGGTCCAGTCCCGTTTACATTTGATACCGAAATGGTTATTGGCCTCCGTGGCCAGACGGCTGTTGCCGCAATCGGATTCCAGCAGTGCCTGTGCCATGGTGATGCTGGCGGGAATTCCGTAAATGTCCTGGTCTTCGATAGCCAGATTTTTATATCGTTCGATATACTCTTCGGGGGTGATACGCCGCTGGGCGGAGGCGGAGAGTGCGATGCACAGCCCGAACAGAAGGATATATGTGCGAAGGGCGCTCATGTCTTAATCGGATTGTTGAAACTTTACAAAGGTAATATTTTATTGGATTTTGCACAAAAAATCGTAGATTTGTCCATTATATGAAAAATATGAACGATATGTTTACCGACAAAGCCAATCAGATATTCGAACAGGTGATTGCGGAATACCATCGCTATGATGATGTGGATCACCCTGTTGTCAATCCATTCCCTGCCGGGAGTATCGAATATCTTCTTTATGCCAAGAACTGGATCGATACGGTTCAGTGGCATTTGGAAGATATCATCCGAGATCCGAATATCGACCCTGTCGAGGCCTTGAAGATCAAACGTCGGATCGATGCCTCGAATCAGGATCGAACAGATATGGTGGAGTATATCGATAGCTATCTGTTGGATAAATATAAGGATGTTCAGCCACTTCCGGAGGCAAAGATCAATACGGAGACGCCGGCCTGGGCGATCGACCGTTTGTCGATACTCGCATTGAAAATCTATCACATGGAGCGTGAGGTGATGCGTACCGACGTCGAAGAGGCACATCGAATCGCTTGCCAGAAAAAACTCGATGTGCTGCTGACTCAGCGCACCGATCTCTCTTCCGCCATCGAGGAGTTGATTGCCGATATCGAGGCGGGTCGCAAATACATGAAAACCTATAAGCAGATGAAGATGTATAACGATCCGACACTCAATCCTGTTCTTTACTCTGCGAAATAGTCTGGAGATGGCATTTTTCGAAAAGAAAGCACCTCATTTGCTGATTATCCGATTGTCGGCCATGGGCGATGTGGCTATGGTAGTCCCTGTGCTCAAGGCACTCAAGACCGATTATCCGGATCTTCGGATTACGATTCTTACCCGTCCGTTTTTTCAGCCGTTTTTTCGAGATATAGAAGGTATTGGATTCTTGGCTCCTGACTTTAAAGGACGGCATAAAGGGGTGGCGGGTATGATCCGTCTATATCGCGATATTGCCGCATGCGGCGTGACCCATGTAGCGGATTTGCACGACGTGATTCGTACGAAGGTGTTGCGCCGGATGTTGTTGTTGACCGGGAAGCAGGTCTCCGTAATTGACAAGGGGCGGGCCGATAAACGGGCAATGACACGTAAGTTCCGTAAGTTCCTTGAACCTTTGAAACCAACCGTGGAGCGTTATCGCGATACCATTCTTCGTCTCGGATTCCGCTTCAGAAAGCCTGTGCCGGAACAGAAAAGTAGTCGCCCCATTCCTGCTCCGATCTTCGATATTGTGGGCGAGAAACACGGAAAATGGATCGGAGTCGCTCCTTTCGCGCAGCATCGGGGCAAGATTTATCCTACGCAGCAGGCGGATGAGTTGATCGGGTTGCTGGCTGGTGAGTATGAGCGCGTGTTCGTATTCGGCGGAGGTCCGTATGAACGGGAATTTGCCGAATGTATGGAGATGCGCCATCCGGGAGTGGTGAGCGTGATCGGTAAGATTCGGCTGGGCGATGAACTCGACCTGATTGCCAACCTCGATTTGATCGTTTCGATGGACTCCTCGGCGATGCATATGGCCTCGCTGGTGGGAACCGATTGCGTGTCGGTGTGGGGCGCGACACATCCCTATGCCGGTTTTTATGGCTTCGGACAGGACCCGCGCAATGCCGTGCAACTCGATCTGAGTTGCCGTCCCTGTTCTGTCTATGGGAATAAGCCGTGCCTGTTCGGGGACTATCATTGTCTGACGCGTATCTCCCCGCAAATGATTGCCGATAAGGTGCGCGAGGTACTCAACCGGAAGACCTCCCCTGCATTGTAGACAACGAGGCGCTGTCCCGAAAACTCAACCGTATCCGTAAAACTGTGAGATAACTGCTATTGTGTTGTATATGCAGTAGTTGTGTTATTTTTTTTATGGTTTCTTAGAAAAAGTGTTAAAAAAGTCATCTGAGGCAAAAATAATTGAAAATCGTGTAAGGATTTTTGTTACTCTTTTCGTCTTATATACAAAGGGTTTTGTTTGATTTGCTGCTGCCATGGGTGGCGGAAATAACACAAACAGGTTTGTATATAGAATTGTCATGAAAGGGATTTTTATATCGGTGGTTCTTTGCCTTGGGATCATGTCGGGACTTTGGGCTCGGAGTAGTGCACAGACTCATCTGATGCAGGTGAATGGTCAAGTGGTGGATTCTCTCACCAATGAACCGTTGGCCGGCGCCGTGGTGACTTTGATTAATCCTTTCGAAGATAAACTCATGGTAATGAATCTGACGACCGATAAGAATGGAAGGTTCGATTTCCAATATATCAATGAGTTGAGATGCCGTATAGAAATCTCTTTCTTGGGCTATAAACAGAATCAAATCGAGTTGCCCGTGGGGGAGTTGTATGTTAATCTGGGCAAGATCAAGATGGCGCCCGATGTGCAGGAGATCGATGATATTGTGGTGCGATCGCGCATACAGATGTATCGGTTCAAGGGCGATACGATTGTCTTTTTTCCGGCCTCGGTGTCGACGATGGAGGGAGATGACGTGCTCGCCATTCTTCGCCAGATGCCGGGCGTGAAGGTGGATGACGCGGGCAATGTGGAGATTATGGGGAAAAAGGTGGAGCGCTCCTATGTCAACGGACGGTTGCTGTTTGGGGATAATCCGGTCGACGCGCTGCAGAATATTGAGGCTAAGGATGTGATGTCGATTCAGGCCTATGATGAGGTGGATGAATATTCGGAGTTGACCCAGGGAAAGCATGCGAGGAAGCGTAAGGTGTTGAATATATTGACCTTCGATAAATTCGATACGAGTGTTGCGGGAAAGGCTTCTGCTGCTATGGGGGCGGATTTCGCGAAGGATATCGACGGCAGTCGTCCCATACGTTATGAGGCGGATGCCAACTTGAATTATTTTAGCGAGCGGCGGCAGGCGAAATTTTTGGGCATGGCAAACAATTTCCAGCGTTCGATGGAGGGTGTAGGGACACCCGGGGATGTCCGACAAGGGGTCGTTAATCTCAATTATGCCGACAAACTCTCCAAGGAGAATGCTTACACGCTCTCTTATTCATACACGGATGATAAAATCACGCAGCGAGCGATTTCGCGTCAGACCTACTTCCCCTCGACGGAATATGTGTCGCGTATCTTTGGCGATACCTCCGATTATCAGACCCGACGGTATACGCATAGATTCCAGGGAAATTTTAGTCGTGTGACCAGCAACTTCAGCGCGGATTTATCGGCTAACGGACAATATGGCGGTTCGGAAGATGAGAATACCAGGGCTTTTTTGTCTGAACTGGATGGAGCGCCATTGACCCGGATTCATCAGCGGAGTGGGGAGCATAGGGATAGTTACAGTGTCGCATTGCGTGCAAGTTTCCAACATAAATTCGAACGGTCGTCTCTGAAATATGCTTTGAGAGGCTCTCTGTCCAATAGTAACAGGAAAGAATTGCGGGTGGATACGGCATTTCGTCTCTCCAACAAAACGATTCTGCAAATCGACGGAGATGAGGAGAGCTATTCGATGGATGCAAATCTGGGCTATACGCTGCGTTTCGAGAAGACGGGCAATATCGATATCGGGGCCAATGTCACTTATCGGAACGGCCTGGTCCATCGGTTGGCGGTGGATGATCTTTCGGGGCAGATTGATACGACGCTTACCCGCAGTACGACATCGCGCAATACGACATTGGAAAGCCAGATCTCATATCATTTTTCGAATGAGAAATGGAGGTTCATATTTTCGCCCGATTTTCAGGTTGTCAGACAGAGTCTCGACAAGCGTTTCCGATGAAGGCCAATCCGACACGAACTTTCTGGAGTCCGGTCCCGAGTGCAAACATCTACTTCCAGAGTCAGCCGGGCACAACCATACAGCTCGAATATTCCATGAAAGTATCGGTTCCCGATGTGAGTATGTTGGTGAATCAACTCAGCACCTCGAACCCATTATGGTTGCAGGGCGGTAATCCGGATATGAAGCAGCGTTTCGTGCATCAGTTTTCATTGAATGGTTCGAAGATGCTGAAGAACAGTCAGTCCGTGTTTCTTAATGCGTCTGTCAGCTTGATTAAGAATGATTTCGTTCAGCGTAGCCGTTTTTTTACGGAGGAAACCTATTTGCCGGAGTACAATTATGAGGCGGATGAAGGAGCCACGTTGGTTACCTATGCCAATGGAAAAAGATCAGTGAACGTTTTTGCTAAAGGATCCTATTCTGGGCGTATACAACCGTTAAAGTCCGTTATGACTTTATCGTATCAGTATTCTTATGGCAATCCGCAAGAATATGTGGGAGAACAGTTATTGCGTCAGCACGAGAACAGGTCGACGGTAGAGGTGTCGTTGCGGAGTAATTTCTCTTTGCCCTTGTCGTTGACGGTAGAAAGTGCTACGACCTATTGTAACTATCGCAGTTCCCTTGACAGGGTTACCGAGGTGGTGTCGGAGAAGGTGAAGGGAACCTTGTAATGGAATTTTCTGCGGCGATTCTTTACGAATGTCTCCTACCTTTACAACTATTATCACAACTCCTCCTATGCCGAGGGGGAGCAGAGAAAGCATCTGTTGAATGTGACGCTCGGGTGCCGTTTGTTTAAAAATCGCAAGGGCGAGGTGAGCGTTTCGGCTTTTGACCTGCTGAATCGTAATGAGAATGATACGACGACTGTCTATGCCGACTACATCGGTTGGGAGTGGCAGCAACTCTATTCCCGCTATTTTATCGTCGGTTTCTCCTATCGCTTCAATAGCTCGAATTGAGCGGATCCGAGTGCGAATCTGCCGGAAGGTTATGTGTTGTGAATTTTTTCACAATAAGGCTTTGTAGCTTCCAAAATAAAACTTATCTTTGGAAGCAGATTTAAAACTTTAAATTAAAATAGTTATGAACGTACCTTCCAATCTTAAATACTCCAAGGATCATGAATGGGTCCGCGTGGAGGGCGATATCGCTTTTGTGGGCATTACCGATTTCGCGCAGAGCCAACTCGGTGACATTGTGTTCGTCGATGTTAATACGGTGGGGGAGACGCTGGCTGCAGGCGATGTGTTCGGCACGATCGAGGCAGTGAAAACCGTATCCGATGCCTTTACTCCTGTAGGTGGAGAGGTGCTCGAATTCAATGAAGCGCTCAACGATGCGCCCGAGACGGTCAATAAAGATCCTTACGGAGAGGGATGGATGATCAAGGTGAAGATGAGCGATGCCGCTGATCTGAAAGAACTGTTGAGTGCAGAGGATTATGCTAAGATTATCGGATAGGAAGCATTAAAAGCAAAGATAAATATGAGCAAAGTAACCGTTGTGGGCGCAGGTAACGTGGGTGCTACGTGCGCAAATGTGCTGGCTATCAAGGAGACGGCCAGTGAGGTGGTGCTGATTGACATCAAAGAGGGGCTGGCCGAAGGGAAGGTGCTCGACATGTATCAGACCGAGACTCTGCTGGATGTGGATACGAAGCTGGTGGGCGTGACGAACGACTATTCCAAGACGGCTGATAGTGATGTGGTAGTCATTACTTCGGGTCTTCCGCGTAAACCGGGCATGACTCGTGAAGAACTGATCGGTGTGAATGCCGGTATCGTGAAGAGTGTCGTGGAGAGTGTGCTGAAATACTCTCCGAATGCAATTCTGGTGATTATCAGCAATCCGATGGATACGATGACCTATCTGGCCAGCAAAATCAGCGGACTGCCCAAAGGACGGGTATTCGGTATGGGCGGTGCGCTCGACAGCGCCCGGTTCAAATGCTATCTGGCAAAGGCACTCGGTGCCAATATCAATGACATCGACGGTATGGTGATCGGTGGCCATGGGGATACGACGATGATTCCGTTGGTGAGCAAGGCTGCCTATAAGGGGCTTCCGGTTACGGATTTTGCCGATGCCGAGACGTTGGCCAAGGTGGTGGCCGATACGATGGTCGGAGGTGCCACATTGACTAAGTTGTTGGGTACTTCGGCCTGGTATGCACCCGGTGCGGCTGGAGCGTATGTCGTAGAGTCGATTCTTAAGGATCAGAAGAAGGTGATTCCTTCTTGTGTGGCTCTCGATGGCGAGTATGGTCAAAAAGACATCTGCATCGGTGTGCCGGCCGTGATCGGACGCAACGGTGTGGAGAAGGTTATCGAGGTGAAACTGACCGACGAGGAGAAAGAACTCTTTGCAAAGAGTGCCGAGGCAGTTCATAAGACCAATTCCGTGCTGAAAGAGATCGGCGCGCTTTAAGTCGGGGGTCGACTTTGTGGAAGTCTCTACAGATGTGAGACTCTTATATTAGCAATAAAAAAGGGAAAAACAGGTTTATGCCTGTTTTTCCCTTTTTTATTGATGCGAGTCGTTCGCTACGCGGGAGAACTAAAAGAAAAAGCCGATGTTGAAGGTCCAGTAGTCATTTTTGCTAATAGTGCTTGTGTATGCGATGCCGTTATAGTGGAACGTGTTGCGGGTATTTTTGAACGGGGTGGTGTAACGGACATCGAAGAAAAATTTGCGGATATCGAATCCTGCACCGAACTGCCAGGTTGTGGATTCATCGTATTTCGCTTTGAGGCCTTCTACCTTTTTATTGTCCGAGACGGCCGAAACAAGCGTAAAGACCGGACCTCCGAAGAGTCGTAAGGCTCGGATGTTGAAACCGATCATCAAGGGAAGTTGCATGGTCTTGGAGGTCATTGTGGCTTTTTGACTTTTGCCTTCGATGAAGGTGCTGTATTCGAAATCACGTGCCGAATAGAGCAATTCGGGCTGTATCTGGATGAATTCCGGGATCGAGAGCCGCACCGCTAATCCTAACTGGTATCCGATGCCTTTGCTCTTCCCATTGGAGATGCGCAGATCGTCCGATCGAATGGGACTCATCTGATAGGTGCCAGTAGTAATACCGCCGATAACTCCTATTTTGAGCGGTTGGGCACGTATGGCTGCAGCTTTTTTATGTGCCGGAGCAGGTGCCGCTGATGTCGTGTTGGGTTGCGATGCAGAGCTCTCCGAAGATTGTGCGGCAGCGATGCTCCCGGAGAACACGAATAAAAACATGATGTAGATGTACTTTTTCATAATTATTGAATGATTAATTGTATAGTTGATTGTATATGAATAGTATGGGATGATGCATCTCCGTGCGCCTTGGATTAGAAGACAGCGCCGTTAAACAGTATGGAGAAGTCCTGTGGGGTTAGAGCAGAGGGCTCAGCAGTCTGGCCAATGACTCATAGACGGAGTGCAGAGTGGGCCGATGTTCCCATCGCTCTTGTACGACTTCGAGACTCCGTTCCAAATCGTGAAGGAAATACCCTTCCAACTCTTTGGCTATTTTACGGTCGTAGATGATGGCCGACACCTCGAAATTGTCTTCGAAACTGCGAATGTCCATGTTCGCGGTTCCTACCGAACAGAATTCGCTGTCGATCATAATCAGTTTGGAGTGGTTGAATCCCTTTTTGTAGAGATATACCCGGATTCCAGCTTCAATCAGTTCTGAAATGTAAGAACGGGTAGCCCAATAGACGATTTTGCTGTCCGAACGGCTGGGGATCAATATGCGTACGTCGATACCGCTCAAGGCTGCTACTTTCAGGGCTGTCAGTATGGCCTGGTTTGGGAGAAAGTAGGGGGAAGAGATGTAGATATGGTGTTGGGCTCGCGTAATGGCGGCAAAGTAGGCCTGCATGATCGATGCCCAGTCGGAATCGGGACCCGAAGAGGCGATCTGTACGGCTGTCTCTTCCGTGATGCGGTTATTGTTGGGAAAGTATTTTCTTGTATCTGTGAGTTGTTGTTTGCTTACAAAATACCAGTCTGTTACGAATACGGTTTGAAGCATATGGACCGCATCTCCTTCAAGTTTCAGGTGGGTGTCACGCCAGATGCCGACTTTACTCCGGCGAAGATATCGTTCCGCAATATTTATGCCACCGGTATAGGCCACGGTGCCGTCTACGACGATAATCTTGCGATGATTTCGATAGTTCACCTTGCTGGTGAGCCATGGAAAGACCACTGGCATGAAGACACGTACGTCGATGCCTGCCTTGCGCATTTGGCGGATGAGTTTCGGGTTCAACCCCCAGCTGCCCACGTCGTCGTAGATGAATCGTACTTCGACTCCGCTACGGGCTTTTTCCATCAGTATGTTGGCAATGCGTCGTCCGATGCGGTCGTTTTCGAAGATGTAATATTCGATATGGATAAAAGAGGTGGCTGCCCGCAATGCTTCGAGGATCGATGAGAATGTCTCCTTGCCGTTGTTGAGGATCTTGATGCGGTTGTGCATCGTCAGCAGTGCTTTATTGTTGTTGAGCAGTAGGGTGATGATGTCGCGGTTGTTGGCGATGTTCTGCCGGACCAGCAGATCGGGATCGGTAATGGCTTTTAGTTGTTTGCGGTACATGGCTTCGTACTGCTCGTTGTCCTTCATCTCCTTGCGGTTGAAGATTTTCTCTTTGCGATGGTTGCGTCCGAAAACGATGTAGAGAATGATGCCCGCCACTGGGGCCAAGGCAATGACGGTAATCCAAGCCAGGGCTTTGACCGGTTCTCGTTTGTCATGAATGATGAGCCCGATGGTAACCAATACGAATATCGTGTAGAGAATGTACACGATTGTCTTGAAATCTGCATAGGTTGTCAGGGGCAGAAATGTCGTCATTGGCAACTGTTTTGGAGGAGCTCTGTCACAAATATAATAAAGAAACGGTGTAAATGTCTTGCCTGTTAGCACAATATATACCAGAATTATAATGCTTGGCAGGGTAAATTTTTAGTAGATAATTATTTACTGATTTGTGGCGAAAGTTTGGAATTTCGAAATCTATTTCCTATCTTTGTCTAGGAATGAAGAGAGTTCCGGCTGGCAAAGCCGGGATTTTCTGTTTTCTTATTGTATAAGAACAAGAAAATTATGGCATCGAAAATTATCTATTTAACCGAAAGCGGTTATCAGAAACTGAAAGAAGAGCTGGAACATCTGCGCTCTGTGGAACGTCCTGCGATCTCTGCCCAAATCGCCGAGGCTCGGGATAAAGGCGATTTGTCGGAGAATGCCGAATACGATGCAGCCAAGGAGGCACAGGGTATGCTCGAGATGCGGATTGCCAAGCTCGAGGCAGAGATGGCTAATGCCCGCATTTTGGATGAATCGAAAATAGACACGAGCAAGGTGCAGATACTCAATAAGGTGAAGTTGCTGAATCACAATACGAAAAAAGAGGTGGAGTATACGCTGGTGTCGGAAAGTGAGGCGAACCTGAAAGAGGGGAAGCTCTCTATCGGTACGCCGATTGCCAAGGCAATTCTCGGCAAAAAAAAGGGCGACCGTGTGGATGTTGTCGTTCCGGCCGGGACGATCCATTTCGAGATTCTCGATATATCGTTGTAAGAGATAAGATAGAAGAAAAAAGTAAGACGAGGCTTATGCCTCGTCTTACTTTTTTATATGTACCCTCTCTTTGTGCAAAGGTCTTTAGCGGCTGCCCAGATCATCATAGAGCTTTTGCAGATAGGCTTTGGCGGGTTCGAGATTCGTTCCTTGAGCGGCACCCGTATCCAACTCCGTGCGACCGGAATCGCAGTCGTAAATCAGGATATTTTCAGGGGTTGCCATGCCCATACCGTTGGGAAAGGAGAAAAAGCCGAAATGCGGGGCGTTCGGGTTGAGGATGTTCTTGCTGAAAGTGAACGCATCGTGCGGCAGCCCGAGCTGATAGAGTAGAGTGGCTGCAAGGTCGATTTGCGATGCGTAGGTTTCGATTCGGGCAGGTTCCTTGACCGCACCGCCTGCAATCAATAGGGGAATTCGGTAGCGAGCCTCCTCGAAATAGCCGAGCGACGGATAGTGTGCCGCATGATCGGCGATGAATACGAGAACCGTGTTGTCCCAATAGGGGGTTTCCCGGAATGCCTGGACGAAACCGTAGACGCAACTGTCGGCGTAGTAGACTGAGTTGGGGTAGGGCTCTTCAAAACGATTGGCCGGGACATCGAAAGGTTCGTGGCTGCTCGAGGTCTGTACGATCTTCAGGAAGGGCTCCTGCTGTTGAGTGCTCATGTCTTGGGCGAATCGGGCCATCAGCAGATGGTCGGGTACGCCCCATTTCGAGAGACGGTCGCCGAGCGGGAAGTCCTTGTCCGAAATCAGATGCTCGATTCCTTGTGAGAGGAGGTAGGAGCGCATATTGGTGAAATCCGCATCGCCGCCATAATAGTACTCGGTGGAGTATCCCGCCTGCCGAAGTGCTTGGGGTATGGATGGCAGCGATTGGCTTTTTTGCGGATATTTCATGATCGACGTGGAGGGCTGGGCCGGGTAGCCGCTCAGGATGGCCACCAGCCCCCGGTCCGTGCGGAAACTGTTGGCGAACATGTTGGTGAACAGAATGCCTTCGCGGCTCAGAGTGTCGAGTCCCGGAGTCGCATCGGGTTCTCCGCCCAGCGCGCCGGTCACCGAGGACATGAAGCTCTCCAGAATGACGATGATAATATTCGGTCGTTCCGTTTTGAACAGACGGGGTATTTCGGCGGTCGTGGTGGATGGCTCCACCATGCGGACGAACAGGCTGTCTGCCTTTTCAGGCTTCATGAAACGGTACTGCTCGCTGAAGTTCCGTTGTTTGGCCAGTGATTCGAGCAGACTGAATGTCGGGTTGATGGCGGCATGGTTCAACCGGGTGTTGTCGCTGAAGTAGACCTTGCCGACATTCATCGTGGAGACGGAAATGCCGCCTCGGATGGGAAGAAAGAGCAAAAGCGTAAGCCCCAGCAATGCGGCACAGGTGGCGCGACGGCTACCGGAAGGATGGGCCTTGCGTAAGGGTTGTACGACGAGTAAAGCTGCCAGCTTGTAATAGAATAACGTGCAGCAAGCTACGGCAAGCACTCCCAGCAGAATGAACCAGACGGAGACGCTGGCCATGGCATCGCCTGGGTTCTTGAGGTAGAATAGAGGGGTGGCGTCGAGCCGGAATCCCCAGAATTCATAGAGCGCCATATCTCCGATGAAGATGAGCGATAGGATTATGGCAATGACCAGGTAGTAGATACGCAGTATCTTTGCGATTAACTCTTTGCGTATATAGGCCGATAGGGCGAGCAACAGTCCGGGCAGAATGGTGATATAACCTGCTACGGAGAGATCGAGTTTCAACCCGTGTTCGATGACCTTCAACCAGGATCCGAATCCCACTTCGGGATAAAGCGAGTGATAATAGGCCATGAAAACAGGTTTTTGCAGAGCAAACAGCAGAACCAGAAGAAAATAGCCGGTAAAGAAAATTCTGATGCGGTCTTTCATGGTGTGTCGTTTTCAGTGAAGGTGAAATTTGGAGGTTGTATGAGGGATTGATGACTGTGCCTTCCCCGTGGGTTCTGTGGTTGAAACTATTTTGAATGGGGGATGCCGATCAGAGGAAGTGATCGATCCAATGGGTGATGTCGTAACGTTGCAGGATCTCTTCCGGTATGGGATGGAAGGGAATCTGGAGAAACGTTGCGAGTGACCGTTCTTCTTTCTCAGTTCCGTCTGGACGAATCAGGTAGATGTTGTCCGGATGATAGAAAGCCTCTTCGGTTAC
This sequence comes from uncultured Rikenellaceae bacterium, assembly GCA_944326815.1. Lineage (GTDB taxonomy): Bacteria > Bacteroidota > Bacteroidia > Bacteroidales > Rikenellaceae > CALYBN01. The sequence continues at coordinate 29,665 of CALVFI010000003.1, forward strand.
GGTCGGATTGTCGGTAATGAGTTTCTTCCGGAAAAAGAGTGCTTCGAGTGCCCGTACCGTACATCCGTGTTGTCCTTTCTGCAATAACTCCACCAGAGCGTATGACCTTCGGATGCGATTTAGCGTTTCATCGTAGTCGAGCCTTACGTCGGTGAGCATGCCTTGCTCCTCGGATGAGTAGTTCCGTCCGCTGCGGTCGGGTAGAATATGAAAATCCGTTGCAAAACCGCTTTTGGTAGCTGTCCGGGCAAGTGCCATGAGTGCCGGAAGTCGTCCTTTGTCCTGTCCGACGAAGAACAGAAGCGGTGTTTGTTTCTTTGTGGTCGTATCGTTGGTCTCTTCCAGTGTGCTCCCTTGCTTCGAAGCTTCGGGTCGGTAATATACCTGTTCGCGGAACCGAAATCCGTACTCAGCAGCATCTTTGCGGTCGAAAGTAGACACTTCGCAGGTGTAATGTCTCATCAAGTGCGCGAAGAGTTTTCGGCGTAGCTCGCTGTGTCCCATCATGGCGATCGGATTCCACAGCCACAGTCTGACCTGTGACGTGGGCAGGCTTTTGACCGTGCAGAGAAAATCGGGCATGCTCCATGTGTCGAAGAGCAATACACGATCCTGTGGACCGATTTGGCTCAGCTTGTTGTAGTAAGATGATGGATAGTATCGTCGGCTGATGATACGGAACGGTGTGATCGCTTCGGCCATTACCAGCCATTTCCACAGCGCCGAACCGTCATGGTGAGACGGTTCGGCGTGGAGGATACGGATTCCTTCGCGTGTGCAAAGTGGATCGAGAATCCTGTCGCTGAGGAAATAGCGGTTGCAGACGATGTAAAGCATACGTCCCGAAAAAGCCTGAGCGATGCGGTTATTTCTGGGGTATGCCCATCTTGTCGAGCAGTGCTTTCACCTCGGGCTTATGGCCGCGGAAGTTGACATAGAGCGTCATCGGGTGTTCCGAGCTGCCTTTCGAGAGCACATTGTCGCGGAACGATTGGGCTACTTCGGTGTTGAAGATGCCTTTTTCCTTGAAGAGCGAAAAGGCGTCTGCTTCGAGCACTTCGGCCCACTTGTAGCTGTAATAGCCTGTGGCGTAGCCTCCCGAGAAGATGTGGTTGAATGCCGTAGAGAAGCAGGTGCCCGGTACGACGGGGGTGATTTGGGTCTCGGCGACCGCTTTATTTTCGAATTCGGCCACATCGCCCGTGTAGGGCTCTGTGATGCTGTGCCAGGCCATGTCGTTGATGCCGTAGGTGAGCTGACGAACGTGGAAGTAGGCGGCCAGATAGTTCTTGGCGGCGATAATTTTGTCAATCAATTCGGACGGCATCTTTTCTCCCGTTTGGTAGTGGGTAGCGAACAGGTCGAGGAACTCTTTCTCGGTGGTCCAGTTCTCCATCAGTTGCGAGGGCAGCTCTACGAAATCGCGATATACGTTCGTCCCCGTGGTCGAAGCGTAGCGTCCCTGGGCGAACATGCCGTGCAGGGCGTGACCGAATTCGTGCAGGAAGGTGCTGAATTCATCGAACGTCAGGAGGGCCGGAGCATCTGCCGTAGGTTTGGTGAAGTTATAGTTGAGCGTGACGAACGGACGCTTCTCCGTGCCGTCTGCCGTGGTATACATTTCCCGGAAGTTGGTCATCCAGGCTCCCCCGCGTTTGCTCTCGCGGGGGAAGTAATCCATGTAGAGCACTGCCAGGAAGCTGCCGTCTTTGTCGTATACTTCGAACGCTTTTACGTCCGGATGGTATACCTCGATGTCGGGGTTCTCCTTGAAGGTGATGCCGTAGAGCTTTTCGGCCAGCAGGAAGGTCCCTTTCTGGACATTTTCCAGTTGCAGGTAGGGTTTTACCTCCTCTTCGTTAAGTGCATATTTTTCGTTCTTGTATTTTTCGTTGTAGTAGGAGAAATCCCAGGGCATGAACTCCTTCGGAGCATCGGGCTGGGTAGCGGCATACGCCACGATGGTCTCGTAATCCTTCACGGCATACTCTTTCGTGTCGCGGAGCAACTCTTCGAGGAATGTATCGACGCTTTTGCGGTCGCCTGCCATACGCTCCTCCAGTACGTAGTCGGCATAAGTGGGGTAACCCAGCAGGTTGGCCATCTGCAGACGCAGTTCGGCAATGCGTTTTACGTTGTTGCTGTTGTCGTATTCATTGCCTTTGTAGGCGCGGGAGTTATAGGCTTTCCAGACTTGTTCCTTGAGGTCGCGTTCTTTCGAGTAGGTGAGGAACGGACTGTAGCTGGGATACTGCAACGTTACCGTCCAACCCTCTTCGCCGCGTCCTTGTGCCTCGGCGGCCATGCCGGCTTTGACGAAATCGGGCATATAGGCCACTTTGGCTGAGTCTGCCAGCGGAATATTCAGGGCAAATTGGTTGGTTTCGGCTAGTACGTTTTGACCGAATTTGAGCGTCAGTGCGGCAAGTTCCGACGTAATGGCGCGATATTTCTCTTTGTCTGCATCGTTGAGGTCTGCACCGTTGCGGGTAAAACTTTTATAGGTCTTTTCCAGCAGTGCCATCTGCTCCTTGTCGAGGTTCAGAGAGTCTTTCCCTTCGTATACGGCCTTGACACGGGCGAAAAGTGCCGGGTTGAGCGAGATGTCGTTGCTCAGTTCGGTCAGTTTCGGCTGAACGAGATTGGCGATGCTGTCCATTTCGGGCGAGGTAGCGCTTTCATTCAATGCATAGAAGATGGCTGCCGTACGGTTCAGCAAACTGCCCTGCCGCTCCAGGGCTTCGATGGTATTGGCGAACGTGGGGGCTTCGGGATTGTTGACAATGGAGTCGATTTCGGCGCGCGAACGGGCGATTCCCTCTTCGAAGGCAGGCATATAGTGCTCGAGACGGATTTGCTCGAAGGGCGGTGTCTCAAACGGGGTATTCCACTGGCTGAGCAGCGGATTCTCGGTTGTCTGGTTGCAGCAACCGGTCGCGATGGCGGAAAGTGTCATAATGGTTAAAATAACTTTGTTCATCGGTCTCTTCGTTTTATATGTTCATTTGATTAGTCGTAGAGATTGTCGTAGAAGGAGCTTCGTTTGTCCCACTTGATGTCCTGGAGCATGGCAGATTTTACACCGATATTGAAACTCCAACTCTTTCGGAATCCGACCGGCACCCAGGAGAAGTTCATCTGCCAGCAGTGCAGGTCTCGATTGATGGTGATGACGCCCGGGGTGATTTTCCGTGCCTGGAAGTCGTAACCGCCGTTGAACGAGATGCCCCATTTCGGGGTTAGGTTCATACTGCCGTTGAATCCCAGGGTCTGGGTGACATTCTTGCGGATACCGGTATTGGTATAGCTGAGAGAGTAGTTGAAACTCAGGTTCCAGCTAAGGTCGAAATCGTAATACTGTGAGGTCATCAGCGCCCTTCGGGTATTGGGGTCCATGGCCAGATACTGTTGTTCGGCAAAGGGGTCTGTATAGGCCGGCGATACGCTTCCCATTCCGCTGTTGATGTCGTTGACCGCCGGTCGTCCCGAACTGCTGGGGTTGAAACTGTAGCCGAAGGAGGTTGAGGCACTGGTGATGCGTCCCAATTTCCCTTTTTTGATCATGAATTTATTGATCCGTTGTCCGCGTTCGTCGACTTGATAAGGGTCGAGTGTTGCGGAGATATTCAGTCCGAAGTTGCCGTAAATCGTTGTGCGCAGGTTGAGGGCAAAGGGTTGCAGGTTGAGTGAATCAGCCAGGAAGTTGTATGAACTACTCAAACTGAAGTTGTCGATCAGTTTGATGATCCTCGAGCCTGTCGTATCGCGGTCGCTGCGCACCTTCATCTCCAGGGTATTGGTCAATCCGAATGAGATGGAGGCAGCCTCTCCTCGTCCGGGCAATCCGAACAATCCCCCCTCGAACGGTGAGTAATAACCGAGCGTTCCCATCGAGTCGGTTTGGATGGGTTTGTAGAAGCCGTATTTTCCTTTGCTGAAATCCGGAGTATAGGTAAAGCTTACCGTGGGAGTCATGACATGCCGAATCGCCTTGATGAGTTTATTCTCTCCAAAGGTGAACGTTCCATAGAGTTTTGTGCTGGCCGACATGGAGAAATTATAGTTGTAAAGCCGATAAAATCCATAAGTGGTATCAGCATTTTCGACCATATTCGTTTCAGGATTCCACTGTTTGTCGATCTTGCGGAAATACCAGCGTTCGGTGTAGTTGGCACTGGGACTTACGGTGATATAGTTCAGCAGGTTGAACGACGTGGAGATGGGAATGGTATGGTTGACGCCATTTTTCATCTCGCGGAACATCTTGTCGGTAAAGAGGTCTTTCTCCTTGACCGTTACATTGTTCGATAAGGTTCCTGTATACTGCATCGAGATCTTTTCATACCATTTCTGACGGCCTATGGCCTCTTTCCTCCGGAACGGGAAGAAACGTGAAACGCTGAAAACGATATTCGGGAAACTCAAGGAAACCGTAGTGTCCTGTGAGTTCTGCGAGTGCTGGAAGTTGGTCGACAGCGAGAAGGGTTTCCCGGCCCAGGTCTTCGAATAGGCCACCGAGGAGTTGGTTTGTGTATTCAGGTAGTCATTGATGTTGTTCGTGCCGTACTTGGTGTAGCCGCTGGTCGAGAAGTTGACATTGGCCGAGAAGGTCGAATTGGGTCGGAACTTGGGGTCCTGCTGATGTGACCAGGTGATGCGGAAGTTATTCATGTTGACATAGTCCGCATCTCCTTTCTCTCCGATAATATCTTTTGAGAATGCGAGATTGAATCCGCCGCTGTATTTGTAGCGTTTGATGTAGCGTGTGGCCAGCGATGTCTCCCAGGAACCCAACGTGTAGATTCCTCCCTTGAGGGTGACATCGAGGTAGTCGTTGAATGCGAAATAGTATCCGCCGTCCCGGATGAAGAATCCTTTGACGTATTCCTCACCGTATTGGGGCATGATGAAACCCGACTGTCGTCCTTTGCTTACCGGGAAGAACCCAAACGGAATACCGAGAAAATAGATAGGTACATCTTCCATGACAAAGTAGGCCGGTCCGGTGACTACTTTTTTCTTCTGGCCGTTTTCTCCCGAAGTGAGCTTGGCCCGGGTCAGAGCCAGATAGAAGTGAGGATGGTTGACGTTGTCGCAAGTGGTATATTTGCCGTTGGCGATATTGATGGCGTTGTCGGGCATCTTTTTGATGTCGCGCCCGATGAGATAACCTTCCCCTTCCTGGGTGGCAACGCCTTTAATTTTGGCCTTTTTGGTGTCGAGGTTGTAGTTGATGGAATCCATCGTGTAGCTGGAGCCTCCTTGTGTGAATTCGGGACGTGTCGGCTTAATCGAATCGGGTGGCAATAAGTTGCCATCGGCATCCAGGGAATCCATATAGCCGTAAGCGTGGATGTTTTTGGAGTTCATGTCCACGGTGATGTAATCGGCCTTGAGGTTCATGTCCTGATAGGTGATATCTCCTTCCCGATAAATATAAACCAATTTGTTTTTTACGTCGTATATCAGCGAATCCTTGTTTTTCCCGGTGATGATGTCTTCCAGGAAGTTGTTCTTTTTGAGCGGAGGCAGCACGGCCGTATCACCCGGAAGAGAATCGGTTCCGGAGATGGAGTCTTGGACAATGGTGTCGCTGAGGGAGAGGGCCGCAGTCCTTTCGTCGTTATCTGGCGTAGAGACTTCCTCGGCAGAATCTGTGACGAGGAAGTCCATGGCTGGAGTCCCGTGAAGCCGGAAGTCCATCCGATTCCCTTGCGAAGCGGTACTGAAAACCACCTGTCCCCATAGGACGAGGACGGTGATGACCGGGAGGTATTTTCGTGTACGGTTGCCCAAACTCTCAAAAAATTTTATTACCTTTGCCGACGAGTCGGCAAAAAAACGGAAAACAAGCCTTCTAAAGCACTTAAAGCCCGTTTTTCGCCCTCAAAAGTAGTTAAAAAATTAGAGATACTTACCTTTTGTGTCCATGAAAGTGAAAGCCTGCGGATTTTTTATGACCACAACGTGGCTATGGCTGTTTTTGTTGTGTACGCCTCTACTTTCTTATGCACAAACGGCTCCAGGCGGGGTAAAAATCATTGTGCTTGACCCTGGTCACGGAGGGAAAGACCCCGGTACGCATTATAAGGATTTTCTGGAAAAGGATATCAATCTGAATGTAGCTTTGATGCTGGGTGAGTTGATTACCAAGAATTTGCCAGATGTCAAGGTTGTGTATACCCGGAAAACTGATGTGTTTGTTCCATTGATGACGCGAGGGGACATTGCCAATAAAGCAGGGGCAGACCTCTTTTTGTCGATTCATGTCAATGCGGTCAACCCCGGGGTACAGTCGCCTTCGGGGGCGCTGACGCTGGTGATGGGAACCAAGGATGCCGATAGAAACCTGACCGAGGCGATGCGCGAAAATGACGTTATCACCTATGAAGATGACTATTCGACCAAGTATGAGGGGTATGTGCCTGGTTCGACCGAGAGTTTCATCATGTTCTCGTTGATGCAGTATGCCAATATCGACCAGAGTTTGAGTTTCGCCAATACGATTCAGAAACACTATAAGATTTCGACCCCCATGCCCGATAAGGGGATTCGTCAGCAACCTATTTTGGTGCTGTGGAAAACAACGATGCCCAGTGTTCTTACGGAGTTGGGTTTCCTCTCCAACGCTACGGACCGGGCGACTCTTACGACAAAATCCGGACAACGGAAATTGGCCACGGCGCTTTTCAATGCCGTCAGTGAATATAAGGCCAACCTGGAGGGTAGGAGCACTCCGATCCAATTGGAGAATCTCCCGGATGCGACATCAGACGATGCTTCGACAGGTACAGAAAAGTCGAGTGTTGCGCAAGACAACCAGGTGGTTTACTGCGTACAGGTGTCCAGTTCTCCCAAGCGGGTTTCGACCAATAGCACGGCTTTCAAAAGCTATCGGGGTAAGGTTACGGAGCGTCGTATCGGGCGTTATTATAAATATTATGTGGGTGAGTGTGCCACGTATCAGGAGGCTTCAACCTTGCTCAAAACCGTAAAAAAAACCTTCTCCGATGCTTTCCTGGTTGCTTTCCGCGGAGATAAACAGATCCCGCTCGGCGAGGCACGTAAATTGACGGAATAAACGTTCGGGGACTTAACGACAAAAAGATCAGTTATGATAAAGATGAAAAGAGAGGTAAAGATAGGTTTGTTTGCAGTGCTTACGCTGCTGGCACTCTATTGGGGGATCAATTTTCTCAAAGGACGCGACCTGTTTAATCAGAATATGACCTATTATGCTTCGTACGATCAGGTCAATGGGGTGCAGGGCTCTTCGGCCGTCTTCATCCAAGGAGTGAAAGTGGGTGCGGTGACCGATATCATTTTCGATCCGACGCGATCGGATAAAGTGATCCTGGAGTTGAATATCAAGTCGAAGTACCGTATTCCGGATAATTCAGAGGCGTTGATTTTCAGTGACGGAGTGCTCGGAGGTAAAGCCTTGGAGATCCGTATGGGGAATTCGTCGACCTATCTGGAGAATGGAGATACGCTGCATTCTGCGGTGGATAAGGGCTTTCTCGAGGTGGCAGGCTCTGAATTCGAGGGTATGAAACAGAAGGCTACGGTATTGATGAACAATATCAATACGACGCTGGAGAGTTTGAATAAGGTTCTGGCAGACAATTCAGCCAATATTAATGAGACGGTGAGCAACCTGGCCGGCATCTCGGGAGTATTGGAAGAGGTGATGCTGGATGGAAAGAAAGACCTCCGGGGAATTATTCAGAATATCCATCTGCTGACCGCGACCTTGGAAGATAATGCATCGAAGGTAGATCGGATTATCGCCAATGTGGAGGGCTTCAGCGATTCACTCAACCGATCGAATGTGCCGCAGTTGGTGAATGAACTTACGGTGACGGCATCGGAACTTAATGCCGTCATCGGGAAGATCAATAGCGGGGAGGGTTCGTTGGGCAGGCTGATGCAGGACGATGCCTTGTATGACTCGTTGGTGACGGCTTCGGGTAACCTCGCCCGTCTGTTGGAGGATGTAAAGGAGAATCCGGGACGCTATATCCATATCTCGGTGTTTGGGGGAGGACGCGACAAGGAGAAGAAATAGGCATGGCCCGGGAGAGGTGTGTGCCGGAGAAAACTTGTCGAAGATTATCGGCGGCAACCGCTATGCTTGTTGTGACGGGCTTCCCGAATTAGAAGAATCAGAAACTTTATGCAACAGGAAAATAAGATAGGCTACGACCGGATTCGTGCTCAGGTCGAGGCGTTGTGTACAACTCCCGGCGGTGTCGAAAAATTACGTGCCGAGAGATACTCTGCCGTTGCCGCTGTGGTGTCGGAGAGGCTCCGATTGTGTGAACAGATGCGTCAGGCCCTGATGATGGAGGGCGATTTTCCGGGTGGCGAGTATGTCGATCTCAGTGCGGTGCTGAGCAAGGTCGAGATTGTCGGCGCTTTCCTGGAGGTGGAGGAGATCATGCACCTGCGTCGGGGCCTGATGGCCGTGAAGGAGCTGGTGCAGTTTCTCAATGCACGCAGCGAGGAGTCCTATCCCGACCTGAAGCGAATCGCTCAAGGGGTAAATGGCTTCCCGGAGTTGGTGAATCATATCGATTCGATCGTGGACCGATTCGGAAATGTCAAGGATAGCGCTTCTCCGGAGCTCTATTCCTTGCGACGTACGATTCGTGACCGGGAGGGACAGGTGGCCAAACGGTTGCAACAGGTGCTGACACAGGCCCAGAGTGCCGGTGTGGTCGATCCGGACGCCTCTGTGTCGATTCGCGACGGACGTGCCGTGATTCCTGTCGCTGCGGCGAACAAACGCAAGTTGAAAGGATTTATCCACGATGAATCGGCAACGGGCAAGACGTTCTACATCGAGCCGGTCGAGGTGGTGGAGATCAATAATGAACTCAAGGAACTGGAATACGAGGAACGGCGTGAAATCGTCCGTATCCTGACGCTTTTTACCGACCTGCTTCGGCCCGATCTGGAAGAGATCGGACGGGCGGGCGATTTTCTGACGACGGTCGATATGATTCGTGCCAAAGCACGCTGGGCTTTGGACAATGGTTGCGTGCTGCCGATTCTGTCGGACGACGGGACGCTGGAATTGCGCAGTGCCCGTCATCCTTTGTTGGCACAGACCCTGAAGAAGGAGGGGCGCCAGGTTGTGCCGCTCGACCTGAAACTGACGCGTGACAAGCGGATTCTGGTCATCTCGGGGCCGAATGCCGGCGGGAAATCGGTATGCCTCAAAACCGTGGGTCTTTTGCAATGGATGTTGCAGTGCGGCATGCTTGTCCCTGTTCTGGAGAATTCGCAATTCCCGTTGTTCGATGCGGTGTTTATCGATATCGGCGACGAGCAGTCGATTGACAATGACCTGAGTACGTACAGCTCCCATCTGTTGAATATGAAAGGAATGTTGCAGCAGGCTACCGACCGTTCGCTCATCCTGATCGACGAGTTTGGCTCGGGTACGGAACCCGTCATCGGAGGCGCAATGGCCGAAGCGATGCTCGAACGGTATGAACAACGCGGCTGTTATGGGGTGATTACCACGCACTATTCCAACCTGAAATACTATGCCAGTAATGCCCAGGGCATCATGAACGGGGCAATGACGTTCGACGTGCAGAATATTCGTCCTCTTTTCCGACTGGAGATGGGCATACCGGGCAGTTCCTTTGCGGTGGAGATTGCACGTAAGATCGGATTGCCGGAGGAACTGATTCGTTCGGCGTCGGAGAAGGCCGGAAGCGATCATGTCAATATCGAGAAACAGTTGCGCGAGATTGCCCGTGACCGGCGTTATTGGGAGCAGAAACGCGACCGCATCCGTGTGGCCGATCGTAAGGTCGAGGAGCTGGAGACGCAATATGCCGAGCAACTGGCAAAGATCCGTCGGGAACGTACTGAAATCCTGAAACAGGCCAAGGAGGAGGCGGAACGCATTACCGCGGAGGCCAATAAACAGATTGAAAATGCGATCCGTACAATTCGCGAGTCGCAGGCAGATAAGGAACGGACCCGTTTCGTGCGTCGTCAGTTGGAGGATTTCCGTTCGTCGCTCGAACAGCCGGAAGTGGATGCTGAACAGCAGGATCGAATTGAACGTGAGATGGAGCGTGTGCAGCGTCGTCAGCAGCAGCGTACCGAGCGTAAGATGCGGCAGGGAAACCTGCAGAAGCGTGCAGAGGCTCCGGAACCCGAGCGATTGGAACCCGTGGTGGGGGCAAAGGTGCGTATGGAGGGGCAGGATATGGTAGGAGAAATTACGGGACTCAAGGGAAAAAAGGCGACGGTCGCTTTCGGACAGATATTGACCACGGTGGATGTGGCTCGCCTTACCGTGGTGTCGAATGCCGAGTATAAGAAACAGGTGCGCCGTCAGACTCCCGTGATGACCATCAGCTCTGATATTGCACAGCGTAAACTGAATTTCAGACAGAATATCGACGTACGCGGAATGCGGGCAGCCGAGGCGTTGGAAGAGGTGCAGAACTTTATCGATGATGCCATTATGCTTGGCGTGGAGGAGGTGCGTATCCTGCACGGGAAGGGGACCGGGGCTCTCAAGGAGGAGATCCGCCGCTATTTGCGTACGGTCGATGTGGTGGCCAGTGCCGGAGATGAACACGTTGATCTCGGAGGGGCCGGAATTACGGTCGTCAAATTTAGCCTGTAACGTGTGAAATCTGTTTTTTAGGCTTGGATCAACCTGGCTGCGTGTTGATCAACTCTCTTATTTTGTATATTTACGAAAAAAATGGGACTATGAATGATTTCGCTGCCATCGATTTTGAAACGGCCAATGGAAAACGGAGCAGCATTTGCAGCGTGGGGGTGGTAATTGTGCGTGGAGGTGAGGCGGTGGATCGTTTTTATAGCCTGGTACATCCTCGTCCTAACTTTTACAGCTATTGGACTACACGTATCCATGGTCTGACGAGTGCCGATACCGATGATGCCCCGGATTTTCCGGAGGTGTGGAGGCAGATTGCTCCGGCGATTGAGGATCTGCCGTTGGTGGCCCATAACAGTCCGTTCGACGAGGGCTGCCTGCGTGCCGTACATGAACTTTATGGGATGCCCTATCCCGGGTATACTTTCTATTGCACTTGTCGTGCTTCGCGTCGGTTGATGCCGCAGTTGGTCAATCATCAACTGCATACGGTGGCTGCTTATTGCGGTTATGATCTTGTGAATCATCATCATGCTCTTGCCGATGCGGAAGCCTGCGCGCAGATTGCCTTGCGGATTTTATAAAAGAAGGGCACAGTTATTGTTTTGAAAAGGTTTGTTATGAAAATTGATACGACAACCGTTTCTAAATTTGAATTGGGGCGGTATTTGGGCAAATGGTATGAAATCGCACGCTTCGATCACCCGTTTGAACGGGGGCTTGAAGGGGTGATGGCCGAGTATCTGTTACGGCCGGACGGAAAAATAACGGTAGTCAATAGCGGACATAGAGGTTCGCCTACAGGGCCTTTGCGTATAGCGCGAGGAAAAGCGAAAATGTCGGTTCCGGAGGTTCCGGGACGGTTACGGGTTTCGTTTTTTCTCTGGTTTTATGGCGATTACAATATCATGGAGCTGACGGAGGATTACGGCTGTGCCTTGGTGGGTAGTCGGACGGATAAGTATCTATGGATATTGGCCCGTACGCCGGAGGTCTCTTCGACCGTGCTCGACAGCATGCTGGCCCGGGCACGTGCCCGAGGATACGATACCTCTAAACTAATATGGGTAAAACAATAAACAATACAAATATGGAATATACGATTATACACGCTCCCGAGAGATGCCGCTTTGAAACGGTCGTGGAGGGGCGTACGGCCTATGTGGAGTATCAGCGTACGTGCAATGATTTGAGTATCATACACACGATTGTCCCTCAGCCTATTGAAGGGCGCGGCATTGCATCAGCACTGGTCAAGGCTGCTTTTGATTATGCCAGGGAGGAGGGATTGACACCTCGTGCGGTTTGTTCTTATGCGGCGGTCTGGTTGGGACGACATCCCGAATATATATAGCCAGTGAATATAAAGCGCCCTGCATCAATCGATGCAGGGCGCTCTCGTCTTGTCTATACGCTTGTTAGGCGGCTTTCTTCTTTACGATGAATGAGCAAAGGATCAGGTAGAGCATGCAGATCATGATGATGAACAGCGAACCACCCTGGTTTCCGACTGCGTCGGTGGCTGCTCCCATCAGTGGCGGAATGACGGCACCGCCGAAGACACCCGTAATCATCAGACCCGAGATCTCGTTTGCTTTGTCCGGCCGAGCCTTGAGAGCCATTGAATAGATGATGGAGAAGATGCTCGAGCAGACGAAACCGATGACGCCCACCATCACCAAAATGCTGGCTGCACTCTGCATGAAGTAGAGTACGATCATTGCAACGATGGCGATGAGCATATTAACTCGATAATATTTCAATTCAGCCAGTTTGGCCAACAAAATGGCGCCGATGAATGCTCCCGCCGTGCGGCAGAGGAAGTAAACACTCGAACCGAGACCCGCGCTGTCGGTGCTATAGCCGCAACGTTCAATAAGCAACTTGGGAGTGACGGTGTTCATCCCCACGTCGAGACCTACGACGAAAACGATACCCAGGAACAGCAGCAGGATCGTGCGGTCTTTGAGCAGGCTGAATGTCGCCCCTACCGAAGAGGCTTGGGTGTTGTCCTTCTCTTCATGAATCGGGGTTACCATGAGCCACAACGCTGATAACAGCGTGAGAAGGGCGAAGATCGGGAAAAGGTACATCCAGTTGCCGAATGCCGATACGGCAAAGAGAGCAATGAACGGGCCGCAGAACGAAGAGACGGCTTTTACGACCTGTCCGGCGGTCAGATAGCTGGTCAGGGCTTCGCCTTTGACAACGTTGGTCAACAGCGGATTGAGCGATACCTGGATCATGGTGTTCCCGATACCCAGCAGTCCGAAGGCAATCATACAGGTAACGAAGTTATACGATACGAATGGAATGAGCATGCCGACGATTGTGATCACGTTGCTGAGTTGAACGGTAGCTTTCCGCCCGATGCGATTCATCAGGATGGCCGTTGGTACGGAGAGCAGAAGGAACCAGAAGAAGACCATCGAGGGAATAAAGCCGGCGAGTGTCTCGCTCAGACCGAAATCCTCTTTGACATGGCTCGTGGCGATTCCGACGACGTCGCAGAATCCCATGATGAAGAAGCCGAACAGCACGGGCAATATTTTTGCTATGCCGCTAGATTTTTTTTCCATAGGTGTTTTAGGTTTTGGGTTTTTAAGTTATCAGTAGAATGGATAATCGGCAACAAATTTAGTATTTTCTTTTGATTATTCCATAGTTCGGAGCCTCTGTTTTTGTTGTATTCTATACAAAAATGGTGAGACCCGGTCTGCATCTCCGTTTGGAGGCGATCCGGGTCTCTTGGCGACTTAACCCAAAGAGGTTGAAGCAATTATTTGTCCTTTGACATCTATATACTTGAATGTACAAACAAAAAGCGACCTAATTTTTAGGTCGCTTTCTTTATGTGTCTTAACAAATCAATCCACCCACCAAAAGTTCGTGCAACAAGTTTTCAGCATTTCATTATCTCCATTGTTTATCACAATGATTTTATGCTGCTTGGCTTTTGGCGACAAATCATGTATGAACTCTTTATTGTGACTTGGCTTATGACAAGCAATCAAAATCGACTCCGGGATTTCCAATGACTCATCATAATTGTCAATCTTGCCAATTGACACACTTAAATTGTTTACAAAACTGAAAATCCCGTTCAAATGTGCCCGCATTCTGTTGTCTGCATAGACTGACTTACCAATATACAGCAATGTATCTCTACCATAAATATGGTGGTCTCCATACAATTGGTACAACACATTATGTCTATCATCTGTACATTTTACAAGGTCATCTATGGTTTTGATAGACTGCTTATTTGACCAATTGATTATGATTTCTTGGTACTCGGCTGTTTTCATACAACTATAAATTAGTCATTATGACTATAAAGATTATGAATGCTACCAAAAGCCCAGCTAATGTACTATACAGTATTATGTTACGCTTTCTTTGCTTTTCTGCGTATGTTTGCCATTCCTGCTCTTTATCTGTAAAATAGGGCAACATTGGATGTTCTGCATTGACAGCATTAAGCACTGCAAGACCTGTCTTAAACTGCGATTTTGCTGCTCGAACACTCTTTTTCTTATCGGATTGTTTAAGCCACAAATCAATTGATGCTGCTAAAAATGTCAAATTCTTAATGATTCCGTCAATGTCTTTTGCCTTGAACTCGATATTTAAGATAGTATTCAGCAATTTCAAATTATTTTCGCATTCCAACGTAGTCTGTTTAGCTCGTTCAATTGCACCATAGTCGATACTTGGCTGCGTTACTGTAACATTGCTACTGCCACTAAATGCTACGCGCTTTCTAACATCATCCGCATGTTTGCCATACAATTTGTTACCGATAGCCTTGCCCGTCTTCTTACCAAATTCTTTGGTGGCATTGTCCCAAAAATTGCCCATTGCAAAACTGTTTTGCTCTCCCCAGCCTTAAAGAAGATTTACACAAAAAGGAAAGGCGCAAGACTGTTAGCTCATATCATTGATTGGCTCTGGACAAGCCCATGTCGAATATAAGAAAACAACTCACGCCTTTGGTCGTATCTAATGCGAATGCACCATATACAAAACCAAAGGAGAACGTCTTCATTATTCCCTCGACATTTGTTGAACTGTCCAGATTCATCAATGAGGAATAAAGCTAAACGCTTCCTATCAAATATGTTCGCCCAACGGGCAACACAAAGATAGAAATAATTTAGGACATTCTACACATGAGCTGTAAAATATGTAACACTTACAAAGTTAAGTCACAATATCGTAATCTGTCATTGGCAATCGTTAGAAATACTCCGAATCTTTGTCCGTCCTCTATATCCCGTGTATTGTATCTGCAAGCAAATTCATCACAGTACAATTCCAAATGCTTTTTGCTTACCAAATGATAGACTCCGATGATGCCTCGCTTTAATTGGCTCCAAAAGCCTTCAATGCTATTCGTATGATAATGGTCTTTGACATATTCTCCTCTATGGTGGTCTACAACTTTATGCTCGTAATTTTCATGCAAACCTTTGTAGCCATGCCAACCGTCAGTAACTACTGTACTGCCTTTGGGTACAAATGTATTGATTGCATGTTGCAATACCCATTTGCTGGCTTTTGGAATGACCTCCGTATAAACTCTACCATTTGACAGCATGCCCATTACTGGTGTCTTCAATTTAAGACTACGACCTCTCGTGTTCTTCAATCGTTTGCATGCATTCCTATTCTTGTTCTTGCCTCCGATATACGTTTCATCGACCTGCGTAACATCGCCGTATATAATGTACTTGATATTTCGCAGGTTATAACGTATCCGGCTCAACATAAACCAAGCAGTCTTTTGCGTAACTGCAATATCCTTATGCAGTTGCATGCTGCTTATGCCTTTCTTATGTGCCAAGAACATATAAATTGCAACAAACCATTTACGCAATGGAATATGTGAACCTTCAAACATGGTTCCCACCGTTACGGTAAATCGCTTGTTGCAATACTTGCATTTATGCAAGCCTCTATATTGTCCGCCATTGGTCAGCTTATAATGTTCTTTTGACTGACTACCGCAATGCGGACATATCGGAGCACTACCACCATTCCATCTGATAGCTTCAAGGAACTCACGACAATCCTCCTCGGATTGCAGTCTGTCCAATAAATCTATCAGCGAATTTATCATTGTGGGTCATTATTATATGTAGATATATTACTACACCAGACACCGTTTTTGCACTATTTTTTCAGAAAAATTTTCAATCTACAATAAGAAAGACAGCTTAATTAGCTGTCTTTCAATCAATAAGCAACGCAAGTCGTATTCTTTGTTTTTATACAAATCAATAACACTAATAATACAAACTTATACTTGCTGATAGCCAGACGTTTACGACTAATAGCAAACCACGATTAAGCGACATTGACTTTTTGTACATACGGCTCATTTTTAATTGGCGTTAATTATGAACCAGATTGTAAAATTATCAAAGTCAATCATTTATGTCATTATACGTGCTTGGTATTGCATTAACATTAGACCCGACCTAAAAATGCTTACTGAATTCGTAATTGAACAAATACTTAATATGATATTTAGATAAAAATTCTAAATACTTATTTATGAATATATTACAACAATGTGTCCTGTATTGCATATAAGGCATGGACACCTTATGCCTTAATGTATAGTACATTCAAGTATATAGATGTCCTTTTTTTTGCGGTTTTCCGCAATGAAATGCATACATTTGTTAATCTAACCTCACTGAAATGGATCGCAAGAAAACCCTTACTCTCGCCGATGCCTGGAAAAAAAGTCGCCCTACGGCTTTTTCGACCATGGTCAAACCGATTGGCTCCCGTTGTAATCTCGATTGCAGCTATTGCTATTATCTCGATAAAGCAGACATGTATGCCGGGCCACAACCCACCATGAGCTATGAACTGTTGGAAGAGTATATCCGGCAGTATATCGCAGCCAACGATGTGGATGTGGTGACGTTTGCCTGGCATGGAGGCGAGCCGTTGCTGGCCGGGCTCGATTGGTTCCGTCACGCGATGGAGCTCCAGCAAAAATATGCGGGTAACAAACGGATTGAAAATACGCTTCAGACCAACGGTACGTTGCTGGACGACGACTGGTGCGCTTTCTTTCATGAACATCAGTTTCTGATCGGCATTTCGCTCGACGGACCTCGCGACATTCATGACTCCTGTCGGCTGAATAAGGGAGGCCAGCCTACGTTCGACAAGGTGATGCGCGGTGTGGAGCTGATGGCCAAACATGGGGTGGAGTACAATACGCTCTCCACCGTGAACCGAAAGAGCGAAGGCCGCGGTGTGGAGGTGTATCGCTTTTTGAAGTCCATAGGGAGCCACTATATGCAGTTTTTGCCCGTGTTGGAGTATACGAAAGCGGTCGAGGGTGCCCGGCGGCCCTATATTGTACCACCTCATACGCCCGGGTCCTCGTTGGCGGAGTGGTCGGTCACGGCCAAAGGTTTCGGACAATTCATGAACGATGTGTTCGATGATTGGGTCATAGGCGACGTGGGAACCTATTTCGTGCAGTTGTTCGATGTGGCGTTGGCGCAATGGGCGGGTGTGCAACCGGGGCTTTGCTCGTTTTGCGAAACCTGCGGTGATGCGCTCGTCGTGGAACATAACGGCGACGTGTTTGCCTGTGACCACTTTGTGTATCCCGATTACAAGCTGGGCAATATCAGCGAGCGGACCCTTTCGGCGATTTACGGTTCGAAGGAGCAGTTCCGGTTCGGCATCGACAAGCGCAATGGCCTGCCGACGCAGTGTCTCCGATGCAAATACTATTTTGCCTGCCGCGGTGAGTGCCCCAAGCACCGTTTCGATACGGCTGCCAACGGCGAATCCGGGCTGAATGCCCTTTGCGAGGGGTATCGAACCTTCTTCTCTCACGTGGAACCTTATATGAAATATATGGCAGCCCTGTTGGCCGAAAAACAGGCCCCTGCGTTGGTCATGCCGTGGGCGCGTTTGCGTATGGGATATTGATGCCATGCCGGTGGGTGGCGTGAAAAATGCATTATCTTTGCGGGAAACCAAATTATGTACGGATGAAATCTCTGCGCCAACTCTTCGATCTGACCAAACACCGTCCGCGATTGGGCGGACTTGAAATCCTGAAATATATCGGCCCCGGATTGCTGGTGACGGTCGGATTCATCGATCCCGGCAACTGGGCCTCGAACCTTGCGGCAGGGGCGGACTACGGTTATGCGTTGCTCTGGATGGTGACGCTCTCCACGGTCATGCTAATCGTTCTGCAGCACAATGTCGCTCACCTTGGAATTGCTACGGGGCTCTGTCTGTCGGAGGCTGCGTCGACCTATTTGCCCAAGGCAGGGGGCCGTACGATTCTGCTTACCGCGATGCTGGCTTCGGTCTCCACCTCGTTGGCGGAGATTCTGGGCGGAGCCATTGCGCTGCAGATGCTCTTCGGCGTTCCGGTGCGCATCGGTGCGCTGCTGGTGCTGATCTTTGTCGTCATCATGCTGCTTACCAACAGCTACCGTTTGATCGAGAAGTGGATCATCGCCTTCGTATCGATTATCGGATTGTCGTTCATTTATGAACTTTCACTGGTGACGATCGATTGGCCGGAAGCCGCCCGTGCTTGGGTCACTCCATCGTTCCCCGAGGGGTCGATGGTGATCATCATGAGCGTGCTCGGAGCTGTGGTGATGCCGCATAACCTTTTTCTGCACTCGGAGGTGATTCAGAGCCGCCAATGGAACCTGAACGATGAGAAGGTGATCCGCAAGCAGTTGCGCTACGAGTATGTCGATACGATCTTTTCGATGGTTGTGGGGTGGGCGATCAATAGTGCAATGATCCTGCTGGCTGCGTCGACTTTTTTCGCGAATAAAACCCCCGTGACGGAGTTGCAACAGGCCGATTCATTACTCACTCCGCTGCTCGGACAGAGCACTTCGAAGATTTTCGCGGTGGCATTGCTCTTCGCAGGGATCGCTTCGACCATCACCTCCGGGATGGCAGCCGGGACGATCTTTGCCGGGATGTACCGTGAGCCTTACGATATCAAGGACAACCACTCCCGGCTGGGTGTCATTCTCTCCCTGGTACTGGCGTTTCTGATCATCGTAGTGATCTCCGACCCCTTCAAGGGACTGATCTATTCTCAGATGGCATTGAGCGTGCAGTTGCCCGTGACGATCTTTTTACAGGTTTATCTTACCTCTTCGGAGCGTGTGATGGGCAAGTTCAAAAATTCGCTGTTTACCAAGTGGCTGCTCTATACGATCGGGGGAATCGTGACGGCTCTCAACATCATGCTGTTGGTTAGCTTTTTCGTGTGAGGTTGCTTGCGATCTGACGAAGAGGCTCCGGCGTGGAATGGTGTAAAATCCGTAATCGGGGTAAATCCTTCCATGATTCTGGTAGGGTGTGGGGGCCGGAATGCCGTACCTTTGTATCATAAAACAATATGGACGATATGAAAAGGCGAATGCTGTTTTTAATGGTATGGGCAGTTGCGATACCTTCTTCTCTGTGTTATGGAGGGGCCGATCGGCTGGATGCAGAACCGATGCATGTAGATGGAACCCGCGAGAATGATACTAACAAGCACAACAACATGATGAATAGTACATTGAAACTGACGCAAGAGTGGGACAAGGTCTTCCCGCAAAGCGATAAAGTGGATCATAGCAAGGTGACTTTCCGAAACCGTTACGGTATCACATTGGCGGCTGATTTGTATATCCCGAAACATGCCAAGGGGAAGTTGCCGGCTATTGCTGTGAGCGGTCCGTTCGGAGCTGTGAAAGAGCAGTCGTCGGGGTTGTATGCTCAAACGTTGGCTGAACGCGGCTTTTTGACGATTGCTTTCGATCCCTCTTATACCGGTGAGAGCGGAGGCAAACCCCGTTATGTGGCTTCACCTGATATCAATACGGAAGATTTCTGTGCGGCGGTCGATTATCTTTCCACGCGAGAGGATGTGGATCCGGATCGCATCGGTATTCTTGGTATCTGTGGTTGGGGCGGTATGGCACTCAATGCAGCTGCAATTGATACGCGCATCAAAGCAACGGTCACAGTGACGATGTACGATATGAGTCGGGTGAATGCCAACGGTTACTTCGATTCGATGGATGCTGAGGCCCGTTATGAATTACGCCGACAACTCAATGCACAGCGTACCGAGGATTACAAGAACGGGTCCTATGCCTTGGCCGGTGGTGTGGTAGACCCTCTTCCGGCCGATGCCCCGCAATTTGTGAAGGATTATTATGGTTATTACAAGACGGAGCGCGGTTATCACAAACGGTCGCTCAATTCCAACGGAGGCTGGAACAAAACCTCGGCCTTGTCGTTTATCAACATGCCTCTGTTGACATACAGTGACGAAATTCGCAGTGCCGTTTTGATGATTCATGGCGAGAAAGCTCACTCGCGTTATTTTAGCGAGGATGCTTTCAAACGGTTGGAGGGTGATAACAAAGAACTGCTGATTATTCCGGGAGCCAATCATGTCGATTTATACGACAATTTGAAGATGATACCATTTGATAAAATCGAAAACTTTTTCCGATCTTATCTCCAATAGCGTAGTGAAATAAGAAGATTGAGTGGAATGAAGTTCCCGTGATATATGGGAATAAAAAAGCACCTACGACTATCGTAGGTGCTTTTTTGTGGGAGCTGAGGGATTCGAACCCCCGACCCTCTGCTTGTAAGGCAGACGCTCTGAACCAACTGAGCTAAGCTCCCGAGATATTATGAACTTGTGCTTTCCTGAAGGTTTGTTTTTTCGGATTGCGAGTGCAAAGATAGGCCAAATTTTCGTATCTCCAAACTTTTCCCTGATTTTTTTGTGAAAAAATCGATGTTTGTCTTTTAAAAGCAGTGTCCGGATGCCAAATTGGGCTGTTGTAGTCCTAAATATTATAGGGCGAAGAAACGAAAAGAGATGGTTTCGTTTTTTTCGAAGTTTCTGAGACTTGCTTCTTCCTTCATCATGACCTTTCATACTTCGTACCGAACATGCCTAATTTTTACGACATTCTATTCCATCCGGTAGCGAACAGTTCATAGGATCGGAGGACTCAGTTGCAAGGCCGGCCCGTGTTTACTTCACCATTGAACGAGGACACAAACGACAAAACTGCTCTTTATCAACTGCATCTGTCGTTGCCGTTCGGTTGCGGTCTTCAGTCTTTCTTTTTCGATTTTGTTTCGCTCGATCTTTATGTTCTCTTTACTCTCGGAGAAGGTAAAGCCTCATTTCTGTTTCGTGGCCTTGCAGATCACTACGCTCCGGATCCTTTCGTTATGATTCCTCCCCAACTTCATATCGTATCTTCGATTGTAAAGGATATACAGGTGGGGATGCTCCGTGTAGGTAATTCCCATACGCTGCATATATTCGCATGTGAGTTCGGCCATAAATCCGTCTGTGAGCCTCGGTGTATCGTTCTCGTGAAACGGAAGGGAGATATGTTCCACGACTTTGCCGAATGATTTACCCGTTACGATCTGTGCTGTCCTCGAAATACCCCCTTATGTGTCGAGCAACTGGTTTGGGTTGTTTCTCCGCCGGGCCAGCTGGTTAGGGCAGCAAGTATTGTGGACGGGTATTTCTCTATCCTGAGAGCGGATTACGGGAAATCCTTCACAGGAATTTACAACCTGTAGAAGAATTCTTCTAACTTTACGAACGGGATGAATTATAACGAAACCGGAGACGCAATTTATGCGTCTCCGGTTTGTGTTTAACCATAACAATTTTCACAAGAATATCAGTATTCCTGTTCCTCCATTTCTTCCGGTCCTGCGTTGTGCCCATGCGTTTCAGTCCCAAT
>CALVFI010000004.1 GCA_944326815.1 uncultured Rikenellaceae bacterium
AGGACACTCTTTAATCCTGTGTCGGGATAAAGAAACACTATATAGAAGTCTACAACCTGTCGAAGAACCCTCCTAATCCCACAAATGTGCCAAGACGAACAACCGGAGACAGATTTAATTCGTTCCCGGTTTATATACTTATTTCATATAAATATTTTTGTGAGATCAAGTATTGTATATAGGTATGCAAATTTTGAGGGACTCCATTACTCAAATCTGTAGTTATAATACATGGAAAATATCTTTTGATTAAGACCCCAAATGCTAAAAATTTATCAATATCTTTCTGAAATGCCGAATCATGTTTTTTATATTGGATATAGATTATTTGGAAGAACCTACATATACTTGTACTGTTGAACTTAAAATGCAAAGATGCCAATCAGGAGATCGAAATATTGTTGAAACATCGTTACTTTTGATAAGAACATGTAATTTTATGACCCAAAATCGGTTTATTAAAACGACAGGCATGAATACATTGGAGTTGAAATCCATAGCTGAATTGCAAAATTTGGCATTTTACATACCTAATTACCAACGTGGGTATCGTTGGACGCAACGGTAAGTAGAAGATTTATTGGATAAAACTTTTCAGCGATTTTTTGGCTCAGGGCATCCATGTCGCGACCGATCTTGTCGTTGGTGATTTTGGCGTAGATCTGGGTGGTGGTGATGTGTTTGTGTCCGAGCATCTTGCTGACCGTCTCCAGCGGAACACCCTGCGAGAGGGTGACCGTGGTCGAAAAAGGTGTGCCTGGCTTCGTGCATCGTCGGATTGAATGACAATCCGGCATGGCGTGCCACATGTCGTAGGGACATATTCATCGAATCACGGTCTTTGACCGGGAATACCTTATTCCCGGGGAGCCTCAGTCGGCTGTAACGTTCTACGAGCCGTTTGGCCACCGGCAGCAGCTTGACCCGAAACTGCGTTCCCGTCTTTTGTCGATGGTCCACAATCCACAGATCCCCCTGTCCATCCGTGTGAATATCGTCATGGGTGAGTTTCTTCACGTCGGCATAGGCAGGCCCCATGAAGCAGCAAAACACGAATATGTCCCGAACGATGGTGATACGTCCCATGATGGGCGCTTTGCCGTTCTGTTCGGCCTGTCGTTTCAGATAGAACAGAACCTTGAAAGTGCTTCTTGCCATAACTCTAAAAACTTTATGGTTAATATGTTCGTTAGAATTATTTGTTGTTGTGAAATCCGACGCAAGAAACTGAAAAACAAACCATTAAAAACGAAGTCCGGAAAGTGCTGCGGTAACGATCTGGTAACGCAACGCTTTCCGAACTTTGCCTTTTCGTGCGGCTGAACCGCTCATTTACCTCCGGAACAATCTCGTCAAAACACTATCTCCGTGCGTTTTATACGTTATTGCTCCTGCCTTGTCTTTGTAAGGACGAGCCCGCAGGGTCCGGACTTTTTTTGATTTATATTTCTAGCTTGACAAAAGGAAAGCGCTGGGAGAAGAATACGACAGGAATTGCACGGTCCGATAGACAACGAGGCCACTCCATATCCAAAGCCCCGCATGCTACGCTGAAAGGACGGAATTGACAGACAATCAAGGTCGAGTCATGTCGCCGGAACCTCCCTCACGCCCCCACTCTTTACGCTTTGCAGGTCATCTGGTAGAGTTCCGTCAGGCGGTCGGCCATCGCATCCCAGCTGAACCGTTCCTTCTCGTGTTTCATATTACGGACAAAACGTTCCGCATTGCCATTCTCATAGAAGCGCACAATGGCATCGGCCACGTTCTCCACCGAGGTATCGGTCACATAGCCCACCACGTCATTAGGCACGATCTCGGCCAGTCCCCCGACATCGGTCACGATCATCGGCACTTCGAAATGGTAGGCAATCTGCGTCACGCCGCTCTGCGTGGCGCTCCGATAAGGCTGGATCAGCACATCAGCCGCCGAGAAGAAATAACGCACATCGTCGTCCTTGATGAAATAGTCGTGCAACACGATATCATCCACCAGGCCATTAGCCTTGATCTGGTCCAGATACTTGCCCTTGTTATAATAGAACTCGCCGGCGATGATCAGTTTCCGGCCGGCGGTCTGCCCACGGTCCTTCAGGTATTTCCACGCATCGAGCAGGATATCCAGCCCCTTATAGTCACGGATAATTCCGAAAAACAAGGCATACGACACATTCGGATCGAGGTTCAGCTCACGGCAGGCATCCTCCTTGGGGGCCTTGCTGCCAAAGTTGACGAACAGCGGATGGGGCGAGAATAGGGCCGGCCGCCGATTCCCGAACTGCGTCAATTCCTCTCCCACCTGGCGCGACATGTAGACAAAACCGTCGACACTCCGCAGGAAATAGCGCGTAAAGAGCGTATCGGTGAAATGGTGTTCATGCGGCACCACGTTGTCGATCTGCACCAGCACCTTCGTATGCCGATTACGACGGGCGATGCGGGCAATTGTTCCGAAACAAGGGCCCATGAAGGGTGTCCAGTACTTCATCAGTACCACATCGGGCCGTTCACGGGCGATCATACGCCCCACCCGAATCCAATTAAACGGGTTGACCGTATTGACACACCGCGTAATGTTCAGATCGCGCGGAGGTTGCGAGTCGGAATATTGGCTCTTGCCGGGGAACAGGAATTCGGGATACTGCACCGTGAAGGTCTTGATATCC
>CALVFI010000005.1 GCA_944326815.1 uncultured Rikenellaceae bacterium
GTGATGGGGTTCCACCTCTTCCCATTCCGAACAGAGAAGTTAAGCCCATTTACGCCGATGGTACTGCGTTTACCCGTGGGAGAGTAGGTAGCCGCCTTCTTCAAGGACCGATTCACCGATCGGTCCTCTTTTTATTGTAAATCATGAAAGCAGAAAAGAAAGTTTATGACAATTCTGTAGTCCGTCGTCAGGACAGATTATTGGAGGAATCGGAGGCATATGAGTTGTTACGCCGGGGTGAGTATGGTTTTTTGGCGATTGCCGGGCCCTCCGGTGGTTATGGTATCCCGATCAGTTATGTCTGGAATGGAGACTCTATTTTCTTTCATTGTGCCCCTGAAGGAGAAAAACTCCGTTTGTTGACCAACTGTTCTGAGGTCTCTTTTTGTGTCGTAGGACATACCAATGTCCTTCCAAATAGGTTTACTACGGAATATGAAAGCGTGATATTATTTGGACATATGGAGGTGGTTACAATGGATTCGGAACGGCGAGATGCACTCGGTTTGTTATTGGACAAATATGCTGCTGAGCATAAAGAGGTCGGAATGAAATATATGGAGGGTTCCTTGCATCGTACAACTGTGCTGCGCCTTCGTATTAGACGTATGAGTGGTAAAATGAAACGGGTTCATCCTGTGTCGGAGGCTAAAATCTGAATGGGGTAGGACTCTTTGGCTCGATTGGCGGAAAATACTTTTGTTCTATGGAAAATAGGAAACGGCTCCTGATTAGGAGCCGTTTCCCGTCGTCGTTTAATATAATACAAATTGCATGGGGTATTACGCTGCCAAACCCCAAAGACAGCGATGAGTAGATGTTAGATTACACCTTGTTCCACCATACTCTTTGCCACTTTCATGAAACCCGCAATGTTTGCGCCTTTCATATAGTTGATATATCCATCCTCTTCCGTGCCATATTCAATGCAGGCATGATGTATTGAGGACATGATTTGATGCAGTTTTGCGTCTACCTCTTCGGCGGTCCAGTTCAGTTTCATTGAATTCTGTGTCATCTCCAGACCCGAAGTTGCTACTCCACCGGCATTGACAGCCTTCCCGGGGCCGTACATGAGTTTGTGAGAGATAAAAAGATCGATGGCTTCGGGGGTACAGCCCATATTCGAAACCTCGGCCACACATTTGACTCCATTGGCGATTAATTGCTGGGCGTCCTCTCCATTCAACTCATTCTGAGTGGCGCAGGGCATCGCAATATCCACCTTCACCTCCCACGGTTTGCGTGCCGGATAGAATGTCGACCCGGGGAATTGGTCCGCATAGGGTGCGACAATATCGTTGTTCGATGCACGCAGTTCAAGCATGTAGGCGATCTTCTCCTCATTCAATCCCTCCGGATCATAAATGTATCCGTCAGGACCTGAGATTGTGACAATTTTAGCTCCCAGTTCCGTGGCCTTTTTGGCGGCGCCCCAGGCTACATTGCCGAAACCGGAGATTGCAATCACTTTCCCTTTGAGCTCCATGCCTGCTTTTTCGAGCATCTGCTTCAGAAAATAGACGGCACCGTATCCGGTTGCCTCGGGACGGATCAGAGAACCTCCATAGGTCATGCCTTTGCCCGTAAGTACTCCGGTATTTTCCTGCGCGAGTTTGCGGTACATGCCGTATAGGTAGCCGATTTCACGACCTCCGACGCCGATATCGCCTGCCGGAACATCGGTTTGCGGACCGATGTGGCGCCACAATTCGGTCATAAAGGCTTGGCAGAAACGCATTACTTCTCGGTCGGACTTCCCTCTTGGATTGAAATCAGAACCGCCTTTGGCTCCGCCCATCGGGAGCGTAGTGAGTGCATTTTTGAAAATTTGTTCGAATCCGAGGAATTTCAGAATACTGAGATTGACGCTCGAGTGGAAACGCAAGCCTCCTTTATAGGGGCCGATTGCGTTGTTAAATTGAACGCGATATCCGATATTGACATGGATCTCGCCTTTGTCGTCGACCCAAGGCACTTTAAAGGTGAAGATGCGATCGGGTTCCACGATTCGTTCGGCGATTTTGTTCGCTTCGAACTCGGGATGACGGTTGTAGACCTCTTCGACGGTGATCAGTACTTCGCGTACGGCCTGCAGATACTCGCTTTCGCCGGGGTGTTTGCGCTCCAGGTCGGCCATCAGATTGTTAACGTTCATAGGTAGTTTTGTTTTAAATCGTCATCAAATATACGAATTAGTTTTATAATTGTAAACAAAAATGATTTTTTTTGAAAAAAATCGTATTTGGTAACATTTTGGTGGGATAGGTAAAGGTGTAGTAAGATAGGTAGGCAATAGTGTAGGAGTTGCCGGTCTGATCGGGATAGATGCCCAATAGACAGAGACATAGCAGTAGAGCCCGTTATATGAAAACAGACTATTCTAAAGAGATGGGATATTTATCGTGGGTTACTCGTTCTTAGATCTCTACCAAATTATGCTTGATGGCATAGACGACCAGATTGGCGGTATTCCGGCAGTTGGTTTTGGCGAGAATATTGGCCCGATGCTTGTCGACGGTACGTTTCGAGATGAAGAGTGTGTCGGCGATCTCTTGATTGGAAAGTCCTTTGCAGATCAGAAGCAGGATTTCCCGTTCTCGTTCCGAGAGGCTCTCGGTCGAATCTTCGTTGCGGGGAGCGGTTTTCAGGCTTCCGACCAGTGTCCTTAACAACTCCTGCGAAAAATAGCTGCCACCGCGCGCAACGGTGAGAATAGCCGTGTTTACTTCGTCGATCTCGGAACTTTTGAGCAGGAAGCCTTTGACGCCCAGCGAGACCATTTTGAAGTAATAGTCTTCATCGCCGTGCATGGAGAGTGTGATGATTTTCAAGTCCGGATACATTTCCAGAGCTTTTGATGCCGCATCGATTCCGTTCATGCGAGGCATGTCGATGTCGAGCAGCACGACATCTGTGGAAACTCCCGGCAACTGTTCCAAGAATTCCAGACCATCGGCGGCTTCGGCAACAACCTTATGGCCTCCTATGTGTTCCAATAGACCTTTGAGGCCGTTTCGGAACAGGGTATGGTCGTCGACTAAAAAGATGTTATAGTTTTCTTTTTCCATGATCGGGTCTCAAATGAACCGTGATGTTCGCATGCATTCCTTTGCCTTTTGAACTTTCTATGTTGCAGGTCCCTTTGAGCGAGGAGATGCGCGAGGTGATATTCGACAGGCCCATGCCTACGTCCATCATGGCCGAAGGATTAAACCCCTTACCATTATCATGGTAAACCACTGAAAGAATATCTCCGTTGAGCATGAGTTTCAGGTCAATCTCTGTACCTCCCGAGTGTTTGATACTGTTGTTGATCAGTTCGCAGATGACCCGATAGAGAATTACCTCGACATCCGTATCGAAACGTTCGGCTTTCAGGTTGGTTGAAAAATTGATCTTCATTTGACCTTTGGCCGGTAATTTAGCAATGAAGTTCCCTACGCCCCGGGCTAAACCGAAGTCGTTGAGAATGTGTGGGCTGAGGTTGTTTGATATCTCACGCAAAGAGCGAATGGCCTCTTCGATGACATAGGTTGTATTGTCGATGATCTCCCGGTTGGCGGGAAGGATTCCGTCCCGTTTGAGTGCGGAAAGCGACATCTTGGCCGAAGAGAGCAAGGGCCCCAATCCGTCGTGGAGCTCTTTGGAGAAATGAAGACGTTCTTTCTCTTCAGTCCGCAAAACCGTATTCAGCAAACGTTTTTCTGTGAGCCGACGTTGTGATTCTGCGCGGCCGATGTATTTGAAAATTTTCTGTACATAAAAGACTCCTACGGCGAAGCAGAGGGAGGTTCCTACTCCTAACCAGACGAAAAAGTCAGTTGGTAATCTCAACTCTTTGTCGCCCACAGCCTGTATATATTCTCCGCATCGTATGATAGACATTACTGTTAATGCAATAGTGAACAGTATCCAGGAGAAGTTGTACTTCGTCATCCGGGTTAAGCGTATGGCGATAACTGCAGCCGATAGCTGGAGAATGATCGAGATGATGAGCAGGATTTGTAGTACCATGGCTTTATCGGGTTGGAAATAGGCTAATCAATAATAGTACCGAAGGATCAACGATCCATTACTACAAATATAAAATCTTTTCCCGAAAAACGTGCAAGGATAGCTAAAGTTGTCTCCTGATTGTCGTGTGAATTCGGAGTTAATAAAGATGTAATAAAAAAGCCGCCTAAATTTTGGGCGGCTTTTTGAATTCTTCCTCAGAAGAACTATTTCTCGGAGGCAACGACGCGTTTCTCCTTGATACGGGCTTTCTTACCGGTCAGATCGCGCAGATAGTAGATGCGTGCACGACGAACCACACCCACCTTGTTTACCTCGATCTTGTCGATATGAGGAGAATAGAGCGGGAAGATGCGTTCTACACCTACACCATTGGAAATTTTGCGAATGGTAAACATTTTGGTCATGCCGCTTCCTTTGATCTGGATCACGACGCCACGGAAACTCTGCAGGCGCTCTTTGTTACCTTCGATGATTCTGTAGGTAACCGTGATGGTATCGCCACTCTTGAACGAGGGAACCCCTTTGTCCTGCCACATGGATTCCTGTGCGATTTTGATTAAGTTGTTCATTGTCTTGCAATTGTTTAAGTAAAGTGCGGAATATTACGGACTCCTGCGTTCACATAAGAGATTCCTACACGGGAGTGCAAAGGTAAGGCGGAATTCCTTAAAAACCAAATTTTTTTAGGAAATAACCTGCATTGTGTGGCATCTGTTGAGACTTCTGCTGCGATTTTTCGTATCTTTGCGTGAAATTTGAAATATGGATAAACCACTTATATTTATTACGAATGATGACGGTGTCTCGGCCAAGGGCCTCCGGGCGATTACCGAGGCGGTGCGTAAGATCGGGCATGTAGTGGTGATAGCCCCGGAGACGCCTCAATCCGGTAAGGCACACGCCATCACCATGTATTCGCCGCTGCATTTGCGTGAGGTCCATCGGGAAGAGGGACTGGAGGTTTACGCTTGTTCGGGTACGCCGGTCGATTGTGTCAAGATGGCTTTCGATCATCTGCTTGTCGACCATTTTCCCGATCTGACCATTTCTGGGATCAATCATGGCTCCAATTCGGCGGTCAGTGTACTTTATTCAGGGACGATGGGAGCTGCCATCGAGGCAAGTTTCTATGGTCGGCCTTCGATCGGACTCTCGCTGCTGGATCATGATACGGATGCGGATTTTTCGGCTGCGACACAATATTCCATGGAGATTATCAAAAAAGTCCTGGCTTCCGATATGGAGTTGCCGCTCTGTCTGAATGTCAATATTCCTCGTGGTCCTTTTGCGAAGATCAAGGGAATACGCGTTTGTCGCCAGAACCGGGGATTCTGGAAAGAGACCTTCATCCAGCGCCAAGATCCGCGCGGTGTGGATTATTTCTGGTTGACCGGTGATTTTTATAATACCGAGCCCGACAGTACCGATACCGATGAGTGGGCTTTGGCGCATGATTATGTGTCAATCGTTCCCATTCAGGTGGACCTGACCAATTATGGCCAGATGCGGAGTCTTGCCGGACTCTTCTCGGAGAGGTCGTAGTCGTATTGTTTTGAAACTTTTTTAGCTTGATAAGGGGGCTCATCGTTGGATGAGCCCTTTGTTGTTTCGGCCGTCGATGAATATATAGAGCGGCTCGGGGAACTGTACGCGACGAAGATGCTCGGTCTCCTCTTCGGCGGGCATGGCATCGAGCAAGGCGATGTTGAACTTCCCGTCGTTCAGGAAGGGGTTGATAGTCAGGTATCCTACACCGAACGAAGTGAGATTCTGGAAGAAATGGGTCCCTTGACTCGGCTCTACGCGGAAATTCTCCAGACCGGACTCGACGATCACCTTGGCTTCCGAGATATCCGGCCACTTGACGGGAACACCGAGCCAGGGGTCGGCCGAGCCCCAGCGTCCGGGACCGACCAGTACGTATCCAAGTCCCTGTTTCCGCATCGAGAGATTGAGTTTGCGAACCTCTTCGGCCATCTTCTCCATGTTGCGCGTATCGAAATTCTGCTGCTTCACGTAGATGATGTCGCGGACTCCTTCGATGGCTCCTATGCCGAGTGCGCTTTCGGCGTAGATCAGCGCATCGGAGGTGTCGATCTCCGACCAGTTGAGCGTCGTATGACCTGCCGTGTCCACGATGGGGCGAATCTGCAGGAAATTGAAGATCTTTTGCGAACCGTACGGAACATCGAGGTTGACGGCGAATTCCATCTCTACGGGGCATCGCATTTCGCGTTGTCCCATCTCCAGCAGGTCACATATGATCTCCGCCAGCGGGAAGGTGTCGTATTTGAGGATGTGGGCGAAGGTGATAATTTTGCGACCGTCCTCGTAGTTGCTGTCCGAGATGCTTTGATTCTGCATGTTCCACGTCGAGGCTACATAGCGCATATTGCGGAACGCCTTAGCCTGTTTGTTGTTGATTTCAAACTTGGCAAGGTTCACCGCGTCATCGATCGATGTTTTGAACTCTTCCGGTTTGAGGCTCAGGGCATACATCACGCGCTGCGTGTCGCGCAGAGCCAGTTCCGGAGTGGAGAGCTGGAGTATGTTTTTCGGATAGCGAGGCGAGAACCGTAGTGTCTGGCCTCCGTCCACCACCAACTTACCCAGTCCGAAGGCCAGGTTCACAATGCCATCCTCCGGCGTCTCGTTGCCGATGGGGTAGAAGTTGAGCGACCGGGCCACGCCGGACATCGTCGGGAAGAAATATCCGTTGTCTTCCGTGCCGCACACCTCCTGGATGACGACGCCCATCTTCTCTTCGCTCAATACGTTGCCCGTAGCGGCGATATAGGCACGACTGGCCGCAAAATAGACCGATGCGTAGACGCTCTTGATCGCTTTCCCCAGCAGACGGAGCATCTGGTCGAGGTTGGCCGTAAGCGGGATCATGTAGGTGGAGTAGATGCCTGCGAAGGGTTGGTAGTGGGAGTCCTCGAGCTTCGAGCTTGACCGGATTGCCAGCGGTCCCTTTGCATATTTGATAAAGGTACGCAGATCCTCGACCAATCCCTCGGGCAGTCGTGAACTGACGAACTCCGAAAGAATCTCTTCGTCCGTAATGTCCGAGTTGATGACGTATTGCAGGCCGTTCTCAATGATGAACTGATCGAAGTAATCGGTTCCGATGGCCACCGTGCGCGGCAACAGTATGCGGACATCGGGATAACGGTCATAGAAGTGATATTTTTGCAACATGCTGTTGAAGAAGGCCAGTCCCCGAGCTTTCCCGCCCAGGGAACCTTCGCCGATGCGGGCGAAACCGATCGATTCGTTATAGCTTTCGCGGTTGAACCGGGCTACGACACCCTGTCCCAACAGGATGCGATAATCCTTGATTGTGCCGGCGATATAGGCGCGCATCTCCGCGGTAGAGGTGAAGTTGCTGCTCTGCATCTTCTTCATGGCCGCAGCCAGAGAGAACAGGCCTCGGGAGTAGAGCCATTTGGAGAGGTGGTTCTGCGAGGCGTGGTAGAGCAGTACATCCTCCGGAATTTCCATGACAAGCTGTTGCATCTCCCGCAGGTCTTTGGCGCGGCCGATAATCTCTCCCGTTTGGACATTTTTGAAGACGAAATCACCGAAAGCGAACTCCTGGCTGATGTATTCACTCAACTCCAGCAGTAATGTCTTGGAGTATTTTACGATAAACCCGACCCCCAACTCCTCGGCTACGGCACGCATGCTCTCCTGGGAGGATTGCAGAAGGAACGGCATCAATGGATTGTCTTTCTTGATGAGGCGACAGAGGTCGATTCCGGCGTCGAGTTTCTCACTCTCCGAGGGGTCGTTTTTATGGAGGACAAACCCTACGTCCGAGATGACACCCAGCAGATTCTCTTTGTAGCGTTGGTAGAGTTCCACCGCTTCGGTATAGTTCGTGGCCAGTAGAATCTTGGGTCGGGCACGCTTGCGTAAGGTCTGTTGCTGTTCATTGAGCGCCTCACGCAGGAACTCGTTGCTCTGTTTGAGTACCAGCTTGTAAATGGCCGGCAGGTAGGTGGAGTAGTAACGGATCGAGTCTTCCACTAACAGAATCGACTGCACGCCGTTGCCGAGGATGTCTTGGTCGGCATTCATCCGATCCTCGATTGTCTTGATGATGGCCATGATCAGGTCGGCATTGCCGTGCCAGCTGAAGATATAATCGATGGCCGAACGGTCTTCGCGGTCGATGCGGCGGTAGATGTCCTTTGAGAAATTGGTCATCAATACGAATGGAATGGCCGGATAACGTTCCTTCACCAGTTTCGAGAAGGCGAACACATCCGGTTCTCCTACGTTATACATGCTGATGATCAGGTCGAAATCCGCTTCGGACTCTTCGCTCAACTTCTCCAAGGCCTCTGCCGATGTACTTACACGGGTAAACGTGGGCGCATTGCTCAGGTTCAGTCCGATGTATTCTTGGTTGATTTGCGATTCGATATGTCCGTCCTCCTCCAGCGTATAGGCGTCGTAACTACTGCAGATGAGCAGGATTTTGCGGATACGCCGTTCCATCAGACGATGATAGTCCGTGCCGGTAAATGTCGTTTCTGTCTCGTTGTGTTTTTGATCCATCGGATATAGCTTCTTAATTCTTACAAAAATAAGGGATTTTTCTTATCTTTGCCCTGTTTCAAACGATGAATCCTATGGAAAAATATACGCTCGAAACCGTTTCTACTCCTCAGCAGGTGCGTGAATTTCTCGATCTGCCCAAACGTATCTATGCCGGTAACCGTAATTGGGTTTGTCCTCTGGATGATGATATTGAATCTCGCTTCGATCCGGCAAGAAACGAACTGTTCGCCGAAGGCGAGGCTGTGCGGTGGATTGCACGTGATAGTGGAGGACATGTCGTGGGGCGCATTGCGGCGTTTTATAACCGTGAGTTGGCTGCATTAAATGAACAACCGACGGGTGGATGCGGTTTTTTTGAGTGTATTAATGATCAGGCGCTGGCGAACCGTTTGTTCGATGCAGCCAAGCAATGGTTGGCAGATCGTGGCATGGAGGCAATGGATGGCCCGATAAATTTTGGTGACCGCGATCAGTGGTGGGGACTATTGGTGGAGGGGTATGAGTTGCAGCCTCTGTATGCCAATCCCTACAATCCCCCTTATTATAAGGAACTGTTTGAAAACTATGGATTTAAGAACTATTTCAATCAGCATACCTATTTACGCAATCTACAGGCGGGAGAGTTCAGTCAGTCGGTCTATGAGCGGGTGAAACGTTTGGAGGAGACCCCTGGATACCGTTTTGAATATATCGGTAAGCGTGATCTCGAGCAGGTGGCGGATGACTTCCGGCTGATTTATAATAAGGCGTGGGCACTATTCCCGGGGGTGAAGCCGATCGACCGGGAACATGCGCAGAAATTGATGAAAACTCTCAAACCGATCATCGATCGTAAATTAATCTATTTTTCCTATTTCAACGACGAGCCGATCGGATTTTTTATCATGGTTCCCGACCTGAATCGGGTGATCGGGCGATTTAAGGGCAAATTGAATTGGTTCAATAAGTTGAGACTGATTCTGATGCTCAAGTTGACCAAAAAAGCCGATCGTGTTTTTGCAATCATTTTTGGAGTAGTGCCGGAATATCACGGCAAAGGGATCGAATCGGGGATGATGCACGCCTTTGAACAGACTATCACGCGCAAGGAGGTGGATTACAAGACGTTGGAATTGGCCTGGATCGGTGATTTCAATCCGGTGATGATGCGCATGGTCGAGAACTATTGTTGTGCCCAGAAGCATAAGATGCACACGACCTATCGCTATTTGTTCGATCGCACGAAAGAGTTCAAGCGTTGCCCGCGTATGGGGGTGAAGAGGAACGGATAGAACCTTTATTGCGGGAGTTCTTGACCGACAGGTTATTTCTTGAAAATGTTGAAACGGGCGAGAATCCGGTTCTTACGGCTGATAATCAGGCTTTCGATTACTAATAGAAGTAAGGCAGCCCCGATCAGGTATTGATACTGTTCGTTGAATTCATCGAAAACCGTTGAGGTGAACTGTTTCTTTTCCGTCTCATTGATTTTCTTGATAATCTCCTCCAGTCCAAGACTTTGATTCGTTGAGCGAATGTATGCTCCGTCGGTGCTGAGGGCAATGGTCTCCAGCATTTTCTCGTCCAGTTTGCTGACTACCATCTCTCCGTTTTCATCTTTGATGAAGTCGTTGCCTATTGCAATGGGGGCCCCTTCCGGTGTCCCGATTCCGATGGTATAGATCTTGATTCCTTGCTCTGCGGCTGCCTGGGCTGCAGCAACGGCATCGTCTTCGTGGTTTTCGCCGTCCGAGATGATGATCATGACACGGCTCCCTTCGCTATCCGAAGAAAATGAGCGTGTTGCCAAATCAATGGCTGCTCCGATTGCCGTGCCCTGACGGGATACCATGTTGGTAGAGATTTGATTGGCAAAGTTGCGTGCAGTCACGTAATCTGACGTAATCGGAAGTTGCATGTAGGCATCTCCGGCAAAGACGATCAGACCTACCTTATCCTGTTTCAACCCTTCAAGTAGGCGTCCGATGGCAAATTTGGTGCGTTCGAGACGGGTGGGTTCGAAATCCTGAGCCATCATGCTGTTTGAAACGTCTACCGCCAGCATGATCTCGATTCCCTCGCGTGTAACCTTCTTGAGTTTTGATCCGAATTGAGGGCGTGCGAGACCCACTATGATCAATACGAGAGCACACAAGTAGAGGATGAATTTATTGCGGACCCGTAACGATGAAGCTTCAGGCATCAGTTGTTGCAGCGTATCGGGGTTGCCGAAACGAGCCAGTCGTCGTGCCCGAGCCCGGATAAACACCACATAGAGGCTGATCAGAATGGGAATCAGCAATAAAAGATATAGGAACTGGGGTGATGCGAATCTGAACATGGTGCAATGATGTTTTACGGAATGCTATGCAGCCACAGGCGGCGCAGCAGAAATTCCGCTACAAGCAGCAATAGCGCTCCGAGAGCGTATGCGGTAAATAGCTCATAGTAGCGGGTATAGTCATTGGTTTCGATTTTGCTTTTTTCCAGGGCGTTGATTCTGTCATAAACCGCCTGTAACGTATCGTTGTCCGTGGCGCGGAAATATTCGCCACCGGTCATCTGGGCAATTTGGGTGAGCATCTCCTCGTCGATCTCCACTTTCGCAGGGACGAATGTCAGATTGCCCCACATGTCGATAGCGGGCGAGGGAGCCATTCCTTTTGTGCCGACCCCGATGGTATAGACGCGAATGCCGTATGTCTTTGCGATTTCGGCAGCCGTAAGGGGGGTGATTTGCCCGGAGTTGTTTACGCCGTCAGTGAGCAGGATGATGACCTTGCTCTTGGCATCGCTCTCCTTGAGACGGTTTACTGCGGTTCCCAATCCGTTGCCGATGGCCGTCCCATCCTCCAGCATGCCGGTTTGTACCTGCCCCATGAGATTCAACAGAGAGGTCTTGTCCGTGGTGAGCGGGCATTGTGTAAAACTCTCTCCCGCAAAAACAACAAGGCCCATTCGGTCGTTCGGACGGTCTACGATGAAGCGCGAGGCCACCTCTTTGGCGGCGGTAATGCGGTCGGGTTGGAAGTCGCGTGCCAGCATACTTCCTGATACGTCGAGTGCCAGCATCAGATCGATACCTTCCGTGGTGGTCGTACTGCCGTATTCGCTGGTTTGGGGACGGGCGAGAGCTACGATGAGCAGTGCGATGGCTCCACAGCGGAGAACGAACGGCAGATGACGCAGGTAATATTTGAGGGAGTGACGTATGCCTTGTACGCCGGCGATGGTAGAGATCTGAATCGTCGCTCCTCCTTGCCTTGTTCTGAAGATATAATAGGCGATGAGCAGCGGAAGGATCAGTAACAGCCACAGCAGCCCGGGATTTGCAAAACGGATAATCGGTTCCATACTCTTTTCAACTTACCACTCTTTTGTTACCAGTTTTTCTTTGAGGATTTGACCACCTTCGCCTTTTGGGCATTTTGTTTCTCGCGGGTTTTATCCTCGCTCATCTGTACGGCATCCAGCATTCGATCGGCCTCCTCTTTGCTCATGCCGCCTTGCTGAGGATTTTGTCCCTGTTGTTGATCGGGTTTCCCTTGTTGCTGATCGTTCTGACCGTCTTGACCGTTTTGATTCTGCTGATTCTGGTTCCTGTTTTGGTTCTGGTTGTTATTGTTGTTCTGGTTTTGATCGTTATTGTTATTTTGGTTTTGGTTATTGCCTCCTCCTCCGTTTTTATCCTTCTCCAACAATTTCTTGGTGTAAGCCAGATTGAACTTTGCCTCTTGGTCGTTGGGATTCAGGCGGAGTGCGTTCTTATAGGCTTCGAGTGCCTGCTCCAGTTTTCGTTGTTTGAATAGTGCATTGCCTGTATTGTAGTAGCTTTGCGCTACTTGATCCATGCGGGAGGTGTCGGCGGCAACTTGCCCGAATGCCTTTTCCGCCTCGGCAAAGTTGCCTTGTTTGTAAAGGGCATTACCGAGGTTGAAAATTGCTTCATACGAACCGGGGACCTTCTCCAAGGCACGGCGATAGGCTACCTCGCTCTCTACGAAATTCTGTCGTTCGTATTCCTCGTTTCCCGAACGGATATATCGCCGATCGGGATAGCGTTGACCGTACAGGCTATTGGTCAGCAGACAGACCAATAGCATCAGTAAAATATGAAGGTTTTTTTTCATCACTTGTCTTCCATTTGTTGCGGCTTCTCCTCTTCCTGTGGCTTGGTGTCCTCGACGAAATAGTAGGCGCTCAGGTAAGCGTTTTCATTGTAATCTGCGTCCGGGACATGTTTGGCAAACTTCACCAGATCGGCGCTCCGGAGCAGCTCTTTCATCTCGTCGACGCTTTTAGCCGGTAGATTGAGGTCGATGATCGCCGCAAGAATCTCGTCGGAGGTCATCTCCATGGCAGATATGCCATAGCGTTTTTCCAGATATTCGCGAATAATATCGGTGAGCTTCGTATAATAGAGTTTATGTCTTCCTGCCTGCCAAACTTTCTGATTGTGAAGTATTTCAAGAGCTTTAATGGCTGCTACGTGAGGCGGATCAGTCGGTTTCGGACTCCCGAAGAGACCGAGTGCTTTACGTCGTTTGATGATCAGCCAGATCACTGCTCCGACAGCTGCCAGTCCGAGAAGCCCCCACAGGAGATACCCGCTGAATTCACCGAATTTGAGTGGAGTATCCAGCGGTGGTTTAATGTCGAAGATCTGGTCTTTGGTGGTATCGATTTCGAAGGTGCCCACTTTGAGGATCAGGGAGTCGCGCGACCAGATGGTATCCGTAATGTTTTTGTCGATGTATAACATCGGATAGCGCCCCAGGTTGTAACCTCCCTCTTCGAATGTGGTGAGGAGGTATTTCTTTCGAAGGACAACGTTGCGTCCTTCGCGGCTTACGGTATCGGCTCCGCTCTCTTGCAGAATTTCGAGAATCCCGCTAATCGTATGATCCTTGAATTCGGGAAACCCGACCTGTTGCACGATATCTTTGCTCACGGTTACCTCCAGCGTGAATTGGTCGCCGATAGCGATGCTGTCCGGTGAGAATCGGGCTTCGACGTTGGGCGGTGTACTCTGTCCGAACGCTGAAAGAGCGGTGAATGCAAAAAGAGCACAGACGGCATATTTCCTGAAAACTTGTGTCATGGCTGCTTATCTCTGCTTGAATAGTTTGATCAATGATTTTACGTAATCCTCTCCCGTGGCGATGGCTACGTTATCCACCTTACAGCGTCGCAGGGTGGTGTCGATGATGTTTTTGCAGCGATTCCACTCTTCACTGAAATGGTGGCGTACGGCGGCCGAGGAGGTGTCCACCCATATTTTTTTGCCGCTTTCGGCATCTTTCAATTCGATGATTCCCACATCCGGAAGTTCCGTTTCGCGACGATCGTAAATGCGGATACCTGCAATGTCGTGTTTCCCGGAGGCGATTTTCAGCGCGTCGTCATAGGCAGCGTTTTCTCCCTGAAAGTCCATGAAATCGGAGAGCAGGAATACGGTGCTGCGTTTTTTCTGGATGTTGGTGATATAGCGCAATGCCTCCGAGAGAGAGGTCCCTTTGTCCTGAGGCTGGAATTCGATCAATTCGCGGATGATCATCAGAATGTGCGAACGTCCTTTTTTGGGCGGAATGTATTTCTCCACCTTGTCGCTGAAAAACAGGCAGCCGACCTTGTCGTTGTTCTCTGCGGCACTGAATGCCAGCACGGCGGCAATCTCCGTGATCATGTTTTTCTTGAGCTTATCCGTAGTACCGAACATGCGTGAGCCGCTGACGTCCACCAAGAGCATCATCGTCAGTTCGCGCTCCTCTTCATAGGTTTTGATGTGAGGCTTACGACTGCGGGCTGTGACATTCCAGTCAATGTCGCGGATGTCGTCGCCGATGCGGTACTCCCGCACCTCATTGAAGGCCATGCCGCGTCCTTTGAAAGCGCTATGGTAATGTCCCGCGAAGATATCGTTGCTCAGCCCTCGCGTTTTGATCTCAATCTTGCGGACCTGTTTCAGTATGTCGTTGCTATTTTCCACAAATTTCGCTTTAGCAGGAGATGAATAGAAAATTCCAAATAAACAGCAGGAATATGAGCGGAACAAAACAAGATGCCGTTGCCGTAATGAGATGCCGCTTGGTCTCTTGTTTCCTGTGTAGGAAAATACTACCGGCACATACAACGACCTCTGCAATGGCAAAGCCTCCGATCATCAGAGCCAGGAAAAAACCAACCCCTTTGTTGTTCATCCCCAGGGTATAGTTGACCAGGAGAAATACAATGCACAGTAGGGCCGTGAATATTACGTTGTACAGCCAGATTCTTTTCATTTCAGCCTCTGGAGATTAAGGTACTTCGACATTGTTGAGGATATCGGTGATAATCTCCTCGGTGGTGATATTCTCCGCTTCGGCTTCGTAGGTGAGTCCGATTCGGTGGCGCAGTACGTCGTGGCATACGGCGCGTACGTCCTCCGGAATCACGTAGCCGCGTCGTTTGATAAACGCATAGGCTTTGGATGCCTTGGCCAGGGAGATGCTGGCACGGGGTGAACCTCCGTAGCTGATCAGCGGTGTGAGGTTCGAAAGGTTATATTCCTGAGGTTCGCGTGTAGCGAAGATGATGTCGATGATGTATTTCTCGATTTTTTCATCCATATAAACATCTCCGACCACCTCACGGGCTTTTATGATGTCCTCGGGTTCGATAACCCGGTTCGGTTTCGGAGAATTGCCACCCAGCAGATTCAGACGCACGATGTCGCGCTCTTCCTGCTTCTTGGGATAGGTGATTTTGGCTTTGAGCATGAAACGGTCGACCTGTGCTTCCGGCAGCGGATAAGTTCCTTCCTGTTCCAACGGGTTCTGCGTGGACAAAACGAGAAACGGCTCAGGTAGTTTGTACGTGTTGTCACCGATGGTCACCTGACGCTCCTGCATCGCCTCCAGCAGCGCACTCTGTACCTTTGCCGGAGAACGGTTGATTTCATCCGCCAATACGAAGTTGGCGAAAACAGGACCTTTCTTTACGGTGAACTCTTCGTTCTTCTGCGAGTAGATCAGCGTACCGATCAGGTCGGCAGGCAACAGATCCGGAGTGAACTGAATGCGGCTGAACTTGGCATCCACGGCCTGGGCCAGCGTTGTGATGGCCAGGGTTTTGGCCAGTCCCGGCACACCTTCCAGCAGAATGTGTCCATTGGACAACAGACCGATCAGCAATGTATCGATCAGATGTTTTTGCCCGACGATCACCTTGCTCATCTCCATGTTCAGCGTATCGACGAAAACGCTTTCGCGTTCGATACGTTCGTTCAGTTCTTTGATGTTTATTACTTCGCTCATGGGATTTTTATGTTGTTTTCTCGATATATT
The DNA here is from genome assembly GCA_944326815.1 of uncultured Rikenellaceae bacterium. Taxonomy (GTDB): domain Bacteria; phylum Bacteroidota; class Bacteroidia; order Bacteroidales; family Rikenellaceae; genus CALYBN01. Next base: position 15,894 of record CALVFI010000005.1, read on the forward strand.
CCTCTTGTTTGGTCTATCTGTATCTTAACGTATTGAAGAGCAAAGATATTGTAAAAAATGTGAATTTTCCAGAAATTTTCCCGATTTTACTTGTTACCTTTGCTTCCCGAAACAGAAGTTGAAACGTGTCTCAATTACTCGAAAATCTGAATGAAGCACAGCGGGCTGCTGTGGTGAATTACGACGGTCCCTCGCTGATTGTGGCCGGTGCCGGTTCGGGGAAAACCCGGGTGCTTACCAGCCGTATCGCCTATATGTTGGAACAAGGAGTAGAGCCTTGGCGCATTCTTGCTCTTACTTTTACGAACAAGGCGGCTGCGGAGATGCGCGAGCGTATTGCCGCGATGGTGTCGCCGGAGAAAAGTCAACGGCTCTGGATGGGCACTTTCCACTCCATATTTCTGCGCATCTTGCGTGTTGAGGGAGATAAGTTGGGTTATCCTTCCACTTTTACAATTTATGATACTGCCGACAGCCGGAATCTCCTGAAGTCGATTATTCGGGAGATGAATCTGAGTGATGATACCTATAAGCCGAACGCTATTCTTGCCCGTATTTCTTTGGCCAAGAACAGTCTTGTGACGCCCGAGGCGTATCAGGCCAATACGGGATATGTTGCGGAAGACCGGCAGCGCAAGATTCCGGAATTCTCTGAGATTTATAAGGCGTATGTCCGCCGTTGCAAGGAGAATGGGGCTATGGATTTCGACGACATGCTTCTGAACATAAACATCTTGTTCCGGGACTTTCCGGATGTGTTGAGAAAATATCAGGAGCGGTTTGCCTACGTTCTGGTCGATGAGTATCAGGATACAAACTATGCGCAATATATCATTATCCGTCGATTGGCGCAACTCCATTCGCGGGTATGTGTGGTGGGCGACGATGCGCAGAGCATCTATTCGTTCCGCGGAGCGAAGATCGAGAATATTCTTCGCTTTCGCAATGATTTCCCGACGGCCCGGATTTTTAAACTGGAGCAGAATTACCGCTCTACGCAGACCATTGTCAATGCAGCCAACAGCGTGATCGAGAAAAACCGGAACCGGCTCGATAAGGTGTCATTCTCGGCGGGAAAGGTGGGGGAGAAAATCAAAGTCATCAAGGCGTATACCGATCAGGAAGAGGCTTCGATGATTGCGGATGAGATTCGGAACCGTGTGCGTACTTCGGGGGCCGACTGGATCGATGTGGCGCTTCTGTATCGTACGAATATGCAGTCGCGGGTGTTCGAGGAGGCGTTCCGTCGCCGCGGTATCCCTTATCGTATCTATGGCGGCACGTCGTTTTATCAGCGCAAGGAGATCAAGGATGTGCTGGCTTATATGAATCTGATTGTGAATCCGAGGAATGACGAGGCATTTCGTCGGATTGTCAACTATCCGTCGCGAGGAATCGGCGATGTGACCATAGGGCGTATTGCGAGTGCAGCCGAGAGTGCCAAGTTGAGCCTTTGGGAGGCAGTCTCGACGCTCGATCCCGAGGTAATGGGACTCAAAGGCGCTGCAGCTAATAAAATCAATGAGTTCACGAAACTGATTCGTTCGTTGGCAGAAGCTCGGGAGTCGATGGACTTGTATGAGTTCGGGCTCGAGGTGGTGACGCGTTCGGGGATTATCGGCAGCTATAAGCTGGAACAGACGCCCGAGGCGCAGAGTGCCGTGGAGAACATCGAAGAGCTTCTGAACTCCATGCAGCATTATGCAGAGCAGGTGGAGAGCGAGCCGTTGTATGATCCGGAGACGGGTGAAACTGTCGAGGGTGCAACTGCTTCACCTTCGTTGATTGATTGGCTGCAAAGCGTGACGCTGCTCACGGATATGGATGAGGAGGAGGCAGAGGAACGCGATAGGGTGACCTTGATGACAGTCCATGCGGCCAAAGGGTTGGAGTATCGATATGTGTTCATCGTCGGGTTGGAGGAGAATCTGTTTCCCAGTTTGATGAGTATGGACGGAGCAGAGGGGCTGGAGGAAGAGCGTCGACTCTTCTATGTGGCGCTGACACGGGCGAAAGAGGCCGCCGTGCTCTCGTTTTCCGAGACGCGGTTCAAATGGGGTTCGATGGATTTTTGCAAGCCCAGTCGTTTTCTTTCCGAGATCGATCCGAAGTATCTCGATGCGGCGTTTGATCTGGGAGGCGAGGAGGAGAATCCTGTTGCAGCCCGTCTGAAAAGAAATTACGACGATCATAATGCCCGTAGCTCATCGAATGACGGATATGGCGGAGGGGCGATTATTCGTGGCGAAGCGGCACGACGATTCCGCCCGGCCGGAGGGCAAAGTGCAGGGGCGCGTGGTGGATCTCCGGCTGAACGTGAAGGGGGTTCGCCTGCATTCGGAGCCCGGAGGTCAGAGCGCCCGGAGGTTGTCGAGCCAAAACCGCAGGTGGGAGCTGGGACTCGTTTCCGCAGTATGGGGAGCCGTGTGGTCCGACAGGAAGAGGCGGATGCTGTCTCGAGGGAAGCCGTTACCGGCGGTTTTTTTGTGGGTCAGCGGGTAGCGCATGCTTCGTTCGGGGCGGGTACGGTGCTGGCGGTGGAGCAGTCTCAGGGTGACAACAAGGTGACCGTGCAGTTTGATGTGGTCGGTAAAAAGACCTTGCTGTGTAAGTATGCAAAGTTGGTTTCGTTGGAGGGCCGCTAACTGTTTCAAATTTCGTATCAGTTCAGAGAGATTCATAGTTTATTTGCAAAAACCGGAATGAAAGGTATTTTTTATCTGTTGGTTTCCTATCTGCTCGGAGAGGCGCTCAGCAGAGTGATCGGAGGTTTTATGCCGGGCAGTGTGCTGGGTATGGTGGTATTGTTTGCGGCGCTCAAGACCGGCGTGGTGAAAGCGGACGATATCAAAGGGGTGGCAACAATGTTGCTCGACAATATGATTCTTTTTTTTGTTCCTATCGGTGTCGGGTTGATTGCGACCTATAAGGTCATAGGACCCAATATGTTGGTGATTGTTGCGACACTTGTGGTCACTACGCTGCTGGTGATTGCCGTGGTGGGTTGGATGCAGCAGAAAACGGGAGGGAAACGTCATGTCTGAAGGTATTCGTGCTTTTTTCAGTTCGCAGTTGTTTCTGCTGACACTTACGGTAGGCGTATACTGCGTTGCCCGTGTATTGTACCGTCGGTTCCGTTTGGGGATTCTGAATCCGCTGATTGTGTCGATGGTGGTGATCATCGGATTTCTCAAGTTGACGGGTATCGAATACTCCACCTATTACGAAGCCAACAGTCTGATTAATTTTATGCTGGGGCTGTCGGTCGTGGCGTTGGGGTATCTGTTATACGTGAACTTGGAATATATCCGGGGACGGGAGGTATCGATTCTCTTCTCTGTGTTTGTCGGCAGTCTGGTGGGGGTGTTGAGTGTGGTCGGGATGGCGCTTCTGTTCCGGGTGGATCATGCCGTCATGGTATCGTTGGAACCAAAGTCGGTTACGACGCCGATTGCTGTCGAACTGAGTCAGCAGACGGGCGGAATTCCTGCGCTTACTTCGGTTGCCGTGATTGTTGTGGGGTTGTTGGGCAGTATTCTCGGACCACGGATGCTTGCCTTGATTGGGGTGCGTGATCCGGTAGCCTATGGCCTGGCACTCGGGGCTGCTTCGCATGCCGTGGGTACGGCGAAGGCGATGGAGATAGGCAGTGTTCAGGGTGCCGTGGGCGGTGTTGCCATCGCTATTATGGGGATTATGACGGCGCTCGTCATCCCGTTGGTGGAGAAAATATTGTTTTGAATAGGTCTTGTCGTTGAGGACTTTCGTATATTTGTGATAATTAATATCTGCCGATGTTATGAAAATCAAGGAAAGGTATCGGGGAATTATCGAGTGGTTCTCTCAACATATGCCGGTGGCAGAGACGGAGCTCCACTATCAGGATCCATATCAGTTGCTGGTGGCGGTCATACTCTCTGCGCAGTGTACGGATAAGCGCGTGAATATGACTACACCTGCTCTTTTTGAGCGTTTCCCGACCGCCGGAGCGATGGCTGAAGCAACTGCCGAAGAAATTTATCCCTATATCAAGAGTATCTCCTATCCTAATAACAAGGCCAGGAACCTGGCAGCGATGGCGCGCATGTTGATGGCGGAGTTCAACGGGGTCGTGCCGGATGAGGTGGAGCAGTTGCAGCGGTTGCCGGGTGTGGGCCGGAAAACGGCGAATGTCGTGGCTTCGGTCTTTTATCATAAATGTGTCATGGCGGTCGATACCCATGTGTTTCGCGTTGCGGCGCGGATTGGTTTGACGGTCGGGGCGAAGACCCCTTTGCAGACGGAACAGCAATTGACCCGGCATATTCCCGAGAAGTTGCTGCCGATTGCCCATCATTGGCTGATTCTTCACGGCCGCTATGTCTGTATGGCTCGTGCACCGAAATGTGCGGAGTGCGGGATTGCTCCGTGGTGCAAGTATGGGGAGAAAGTAAGGAAAACTCAGGCTTCCGATTCTTCAGAGAGAGGAGATTGATTCGTTTCTGTACGATGAATAAAAACAAACGCCTCGTGATCATTCGGATCCGGGGCGTTTGTTGGTGTCTGCGGAGATTGGTAGGATGCGGAGCAGGAGCCTTCTTTTAAACGGACTCTTATCTCCGCATCCTTCGATCTGTCTGTATGTTGGTCGATTAGAATCGGAAACCGAGATAAAGTCGAACTGAATTGGTTTTAAACTTTTGTGCGGGAACCTTCATGGTATCCACAATATCGCCTATCGAAGGATCTTCATTGCCAAAAGAGTCGCCATCGCCGAACGAGTCTTCATCAAAAATGGATTCATCGAAAGTCAATCCGTCATATTTGGTTGTTCCCCAACGCCATTCTACACCTACCGATATCACCTTCCAAGCAATGGTAAGGCCAGCATTGCACATGGTGATGTAGTGGTGATGCAACGTCTCGTCCATATATAACAGAGAGTAAGAAGGCGTTACGCGGAAATAACCTCCCACTTTCAGGTGATGCACGGGGTTGATCGTCAGCGACGGACCGAACTGCATGCCGATTTCAGCCTGATGCATATCAGATGAGTAGGTCTCATAGGACTCCTCATCGATATATTCCAACGTGGATTTTGCATAGTTGATATCCAGCCAGGACCAGTCCAGACCGAACTTGATCATTCCAAGTATCGGTTTCTTATGCAGATAGTAGGTTTTCCCGTTGCTGAGAGAGACTCCGAAATCGCTTTTGATTTCACCTCCGAAGGTCTTGTCCGTAAGGGTCTGATTAACGTAACCGATATTAAAATATTTGGCCCGGTCTTTCCATATGGCTTGATTCTCAGCCTCTTTCGCTTGAGATACTAATGTGTTGATTACATTGCGCAGAGAGTCTTCTTCCTGGGTGTTGTCTCCTGCTGAATAGACTGATTGTTCCTCTATTTGATCAGATATGAGGGTTGTTTCTTGAGTCCCGTCCGTGGTGCGACATCCATGGTCTGAAGTTGAGGATTCATGCGCCATCGTTTGATACGATACGGCCAATAAGGCTAATAAACAAAAGTAGAGTTTCTTCATAATAATATATTTAGTACGTTTAGAGTCTATGGTTTTTGTTCTTGTTTTTGATACACAAGTATACTGCAAAAATACGAAAAATAGAGAAGGCTCGGAAAAAATTACGTTATTATAACGCTATTTTCCCCGAGCCTTATCATATAAGGAGTAGATCGGTTACTCTTTCAGTGCTGCGTGTGCGGCAGCCAGACGTGCGATGGGCACGCGGAATGGAGAGCAACTTACGTAGTTGAGTCCGGCGAAATGGCAGAATTCCACGGAGCTGGGTTCACCACCGTGCTCACCGCAGATACCGCATTTGAGCTCGGGACGGGTGCTGCGTCCTTTGAACACTGCTTCGCGTACCAACTGACCCACACCGTTGCGATCGAGGATCTGGAACGGATCGTTCTTCAGAATACCTTTCTCAAGGTAAATGGGGAGGAACTTACCGATATCGTCACGCGAGAATCCGAGGGTCATCTGCGTCAGGTCGTTCGTTCCGAACGAGAAGAATTCGGCAACGTCTGCGATCTGATTGGCCGTTACGGCTGCACGCGGTACTTCGATCATCGTACCTACCATGTAGTCGATCCGGTCGTTTCTTTCGGTGAATACCTCATTGGCTACGCTGTCGATGATGTTTTTCTGGTAGCGGAGCTCTTTGTGGTTGCCCACCAGCGGAACCATGATCTCAACATGTACCGGAATGCCGTGTTTGCGAACGTTCATGGCAGCCTCGATAATCGCCCGGGTCTGCATCTCGGTGATCTCCGGATAGGTGTTGCCCAAACGGCAGCCACGGTGACCCAGCATCGGGTTGAATTCGTGCAATGCTTCGACTTTGGCCTTGATCTTTTCGTAAGGTACATTCATCTCTTCGGCCATCTCCCGTTGCTCTTTTTCGAAGTGGGGAACGAACTCATGCAGTGGCGGGTCGAGCAGACGCACCGTTACGGGATAACCGTTCATCACCTCGAACAGGCCTTCGAAATCTCCGCGCTGCATGGGAAGCAACTTGGCCAATGCGATGCGTCGGCCTGCTTCGTCGTCGGCAAGGATCATCTCGCGAACCGCCTTGATGCGGTCACCCTCGAAGAACATATGCTCCGTACGGCAGAGACCGATACCTTGTGCTCCGAAGGCAAAGGCTACCTTTGCATCATTCGGGGTATCAGCATTGGCACGTACTTTCAGCGTGGCATATTTAGAGGTCAGATCCATCAATTTGGCGAAATCACCACTTACTTCAGCGGCTTTCGTGGCTACCTGGCCGAGGTAAACCTCGCCTGTAGAGCCGTTCAGAGAGATCCAGTCTCCCTCTTTTACGGTTATGCCATCGACGGAAAGCGTGCGGGCTTTGTAGTCGATAACCAACTCCCCGGCACCCGACACGCAGCATTTTCCCATACCGCGTGCAACGACCGCTGCGTGGGAGGTCATACCTCCGCGAGCCGTCAGAATACCTTCGGCCATGTGCATACCTTTCAGATCCTCGGGTGAGGTTTCGATACGAACCAACACGACCTTCTTGCCTTCGGCGGCCCATCTTTCGGCGTCATCGGCAAAGAATACCACGCTACCCGTAGCGGCTCCCGGCGAGGCGGGCAGACCCTTGGTAATCACCTTGGCGTTCTTAATGGCGGTCTTATCAAATACCGGGTGCAGCAATTCGTCGAGTTTCGCGGGCTCGCAACGCAATACGGCGGTCTTTTCGTCGATCAACCCTTCGGCGAGCATATCCATGGCGATTTTTACCATGGCAGCGCCGGTACGTTTGCCGTTACGCGTCTGGAGCATCCAAAGCTTGCCGTCCTGGATGGTGAACTCCATATCCTGCATGTCGGTGAAATATTTCTCCAGCCCCTGCTGGATCTCATTCAACTCTTTGTATACGTCGGGCATCACCTCCTCGAGCGAAGGATATTTTGTCTTGCGTTCCTCTTCGGAGATATTTTGTGCCTTGGCCCAACGTTTCGATCCCTCGATGGTGATCTGCTGCGGCGTACGGATACCGGCCACAACATCTTCTCCTTGGGCATTGACGAGATATTCGCCGTTGAAAATATTCTCTCCCGTAGCGGCGTCACGCGAAAAAGCTACGCCGGTGGCGGAGTTTTCTCCCATATTACCGAAGACCATGGCCTGCACGGTCACGGCGGTTCCCCATTCGGAGGGAATATTGTTGAGTTTCCGATAGAGAATGGCGCGTTCGTTCATCCAGCTGCTGAAAACAGCACAAATAGCACCCCAAAGTTGTTCCCACGGACTGGTCGGGAAATCCTCTCCGGTCTGTTTTTTTACGGCAGCCTTGAAGCGTTTTACCAACTCTTTGAGGTCATCGGTCGTGAGGTCGGTATCGTTCTTTACCTTCTTTTCGGCTTTCACCTGGTCGATGATCTCCTCGAACGGGTCGTGGTCTTCCTTGCTGGCGGGTTTCATTCCGAGCACCACGTCGCCGTACATCTGTACGAAACGACGGTAGGAGTCCCATGCAAAGCGAGGATTGCCCGTCCGTTTCGAGACAGCCTCCACAGCCTTGTCGTTCATCCCCAGATTGAGGATCGTATCCATCATACCCGGCATCGAGGCGCGTGCACCCGAACGCACGGATACCAGCAGCGGATTGGTCTCGCCACCGAACTGCATGCCTGTCAACTCTTCGATGTTTTTGATCGCTTTCTCGACGGCCGGACGGATCAACTCGATCACCTTCTCCTTGCCGTGTTGATAGTATTCGGTGCAGACTTCGGTGGTGATGGTGAATCCGGGAGGCACCGGAATGCCTATCAGGTTCATTTCAGCCAGGTTGGCCCCTTTACCTCCGAGCAGTTCTCTCATTTTACCGTTACCTTCGGCCTGTTTGTTCCCGAAAGTGTAAACTCTTTTTACGTTTGGCATTTTACTGTTGAATTATCTTTGGTTTAATGATTGCTTATCCAAGTATCGCGAATATACGGTTTTTTCTCTAAATGGCAATACGTTATCGCTTTTTGTGCGGGAAAAATTACAACTTGTTATTATCTTCTCCTTAAAACGGGTTAATTATTACAAAAACGGGCAAATGGTCGCTGAAACCATTCAAATAATTCCCTCCCGAAAAGGTCCTCAACGGACTTCCGCGACGCTGGGAATGTCCTTCGGTCAGTAGCCACGGGCGAATGAAGATTCCGCTCCGCAGATAGGCGAATCGCTCGCCGATAAGAAACTTCCCGCTCAGGAAGATATTGTCGTACAGATGCCAGCGGTTATCATAGACGTATGAGCCCATGCCTTGTCGTGCAGCTGTCAATAAAGGGTTGAACAGAAGCATACCGTCGGCGGTCGCCTTTCGACTCGTATGCATGTTCCGTCGCATGATCGGATCGCGCGGGTCGGCATTGAAATCGCCCATGATGACCAGGCAGGCGTCGCGGTCGTTCCGTTGGAGCGAATCGGCAAAGGCGTAGAGCCGTCTCATTGCCCGTTCGCGATACTCCCGTTCATTGAGGAGCGAAGGCAGGTGACACACGAGCAGGTCGATGCGCCGCCCCAGGAGTTCGCCGCGTACGTATAGGAACTCTCTCGAGGCATCCGAGCGGATGAGTTGCACCTCTTCCGGCAAGAATTTGTCTCCTTTGTAGAGCAGTGCCAAATCCATGCCACGGTAATCGCCCGTTGTGCGGTGAATGTAATTGTAATCCGTCTTGAGGGTCAGTACGAGATCCCGGATGGCCTGTTCACTCTCTATCTCCGAGAGCCCTATAATGTCGAGCGACATTTCGTCTATCACCCGGCTGAGGTTTTGTAATTTGTTCTGGTAGCGTTTGCTATTCCAGTGCATCCGGCCTTGTGGGGTGTAGTCCCGGTCGTCATGGAACAGACTTGGCACCGTATCGTAGAGATTCTCGACGTTGTAGAATCCGATGGAGACTGGAGTCCCGGCGCGGCCGGGTTTGTGGATTAGCAGTGCCAGTACCGTCAGTAGCAGGAGGGATGTGCGGTACCAGAAACGGTTCATGGGATAGTTCATCGGGGTAACGGAGTGGGATGAGATTTATGGTCGATTTAACGATCGATTACTCCTGAGCCGATCAACTCTTCGCCGTCGTACCATGAGGCGAACTGCCCGGCCGTGATTCCTCGTTGGGGGGTGTCGAAGAGGAGATAGCCGCCTTGGTCGGTGACGTATAACGTTCCCGATTGCAGCGGTTGCCGGTAACGGATCCGGAGACTGTACCGACGGCTCTCCCCAGGTTTCATCGCAAGGTCGGGACGTATCCAGTGCATCTCTTTCGGGCAGATGTGCAAGGCCGGGCGATAGAGTCCGGGATGTTCCTGACCTTGCCCGACATAGACGATGTTGCGTTCCACATCGGTGGCAATGACGAAAAGAGGCTCTGGTTTCCCTCCCACGTTCAGCCCTTTACGCTGTCCGATTGTATAGAAATGTGCTCCGTTGTGTTCTCCCACCTTTTGACCCTCCTGGGGGGTGTAGTGCCAGGGCTCTGCCAGAGCGGACAAGTATTCAGGGGAGTAGGTGGCTGTCTTCTCTTCGGAGGTGATAGTGTGATGGGGTGCTTTCTTAAAACCCTCCCAATTGGCCGGGATTTCGATAATGTCGCCTTTCCGGGCTTTGAGTTTCTGTTGTAAGAATACGGGAAGGTCTACCTTGCCGACAAAGCAGATTCCCTGCGAATCTTTGCGTTTGGCCGTGGCGAGTTTCTGCTCTTCGGCAATACGCCTCACCTCTGGTTTGAGCATGTCGCCGATGGGGAACAGGGCTTTCGATAGCTGTTCCTGGGATAGTTGGCAGAGGAAATAACTTTGATCCTTGTTCGGGTCGCTGCCTGCCAGCAATCGGTAGACAGGAGTGCCGTCCGGCGCCGTTAGAACTTCCCGGCGGCAATAGTGTCCGGTGGCTACGTAATCGGCGCCGAGTTTAAGTGCCTCCTGAAGGAATACGTCGAACTTGATCTCACGGTTGCATAGCACATCGGGATTCGGAGTTCGTCCTTTGCCGTACTCCGAGAACATATAGTCCACGACGCGGTGTCGGTATTGTTTGCTGAGGTCGACCACATGGAACGGGATGTCGAGTCGTTTGGCTACCAGTTCGGCGAACATGCGGTCGTCGTACCACGGACAGTCGCCCGAGAGCGTGCCGGTCGTGTCATGCCAGTTGATCATGAAGAGCCCCACTACGTCATATCCCTGCTGTTTGAGCAAATATGCCGCTACGGAGGAGTCCACACCTCCCGAAAGTCCTATTACTACGCGTTCCATCTGGCTGTTTTTAGAAAAATGGTCAACTTTTCGATTCCTCTTGTCTCGTTGTGCTGCGATGGTTTACAGATACAGATCGAGCAATCCTTCCGGCAGGTCAAAAACGATGGTGCGTGTCTCTTCGTCGAGTTCCGCAATGAATTCCTCCGTGGCCGGGATAAAGACCTCATGACCTGGATCTGTTTCTGCCGATGGCTCTGCCTGCCGCGACTGGCTTTCGATGCGAATCACCAGCAGTGGATTCATATCGTTGTCGATAAAATCTTCTACGAGACCTGTTAGCTTCTCATTCAATACGGCCTGGAATCCAATCAGATCTTCGAAGTAGAGCTCTTCGTCTTCCGACCCCTCCGGCCCCTCCTGCTCGTCAGCCGCTTCCCGTAGATAACACTCCAGTCCGACCAACTCTGACGCACGAACTTCGCTGTCGATGTCCGCAAAACGGACAAAGGCCCCCGTGCGTCCCCGCCGTTCGAATCTGTCGATAAAAAGAGGAACCGCCAGTGTGTCGATTCGGACATACAGCGGTTCCTCTTTATTGGGTTCGGCAGGAAACGTATCGTAAAGGTTGACGAGCAACTCACCTCCCAGCCCGAAAGGCTTCGATATTTTTCCGACCGGAAACATGGACGAAGCCTATGCTTCTGCGGCAGTTTCTTCTGCAGCAGCGGTCTCACCTGCCGTTTCAGCAGCAGCTGCTTCTGCGGCAGCGGCAGCCTCTTCGGCAGCTTTAGCGGCTTCGGCCTCGGCGATGGCTGCCTTCTTGGCGGCTACGGCTTTGGCTTTCTCCTCTTTTACTTTCGTCTCTTCTGCCAAACGAGCTTTGGCAGCAGCCGATTTGTCGGCGCTGATTTTGTTCTCCTTGGCACTGATGCGGGCAGCTTTTTCGTTCATCCATTTGGTGAACTTGGCTTCTGCGTCAGCTTCGGAGAAGGCTCCTTTGGCTACGCCGCCCAGCAAGTGTTTCTTATATAATACCCCTTTGTAGGACAGGATTGCCCTGCAAGTGTCGGTGGGTTGTGCGCCTTTTTGCAACCAATCCAGAGCACGATCAAAGCTCAGGTCGATCGAAGCAGGATTCGTGTTGGGATTGTACGTGCCAATCTTCTCAATGAACTTACCATCACGTGGCGCCCTGCTGTCCGCTACGACAATGTGATAGAAGGCGAAGCCCTTCTTTCCATGCCGAGATAATCTGATTTTTACAGGCATTTGATTTAAGATTTAAGTTTTATTCCGTTCGAAGACGGGTTGCAAATGTAGGTTTTTTTTATGTAACTGCCAAAAGTTTGCTTCAGAACTTTTTTGGAAGGGGGTGATTGGGGATGGGCGTGCAAAGAGGTTGCTGATGGCGGCAAGCGGTTTTTTATCTCTGTGTTGTGGCGGAGAAAGGGGGTGAGGCGGATGTGAAAAATTGTCTTTTTGTCACTGAAAAAATGTCCTCCGTTCGGCTGTCGGATTGTCTGTGATTGTGCCATTCTGTTCCTTTTGGGCTGACATCTTTGCAAAAAATCTGTTGGCATACGAATTGCAGCATTCAAGGCAAAACAAATGTTAAACTAAAAGAATTTAGGAGGACAAAGTTATGATGCCTGTAAGAAGATCTCAGAATTGGTTACCGAGTATTTTCAACGATCTTTTCGGTAATGAGTGGGTGGAAAAAACCAGTGCTGCAGCTCCTGCTGTAAATATCCTCGAGACAAACGACGAATATAAGATAGAAGTGGCTGCGCCGGGTCTTACGAAAGAGGATTTCAAGATCAACGTCACGAACGACAATGAACTGGTCGTTTCGATGGAGAAGAAGAACGAAAACAAGGAAGAAGGCAATAAAAAAGGAACGTACCTGCGACGCGAATTTTCTTATAGCCAGTTCCAACAGAGCATGATCCTGCCGGACAGTGTGGAGAAGGATAAGATCGCTGCGAAGGTGGAGCACGGAGTATTGACCATCGACATTCCGAAAAAGAAAGAGGAAGAGTTGAAACCCGCTGCGCGTCAGATTGATATTAAGTAAGCGCTCTCGGTTATTAAGGTAAAAAGGAGGGACGAGAATCATTCTCGCCCCTCCTTTTTTATGAGTTATTTCATCCTTTACGGTATCGGAGTGCAGATCACTACGATTTCATCGTTCGGTTGCAGAGCCGGAATCGGAATCGAGAGGCCGGATTTTGCCGAAATCACTCCACCGTCGGTATAGGTTTGAGTGGTCGGATTGAAAAGCTCGAGTTTGTACTCTTTGTCTTTTACGAAATTTACGGCAATACGATCTTCAATGACTTCGGTAGATTTGTTGAATGCGTAAGCATATACCGAGTTGCCGCAAACCACTGCATACGCATCGGCGCTGGCGGTCTTGGCACTGATCCATTTGAAGTCGCCGTTTCCGTCACGGAGCATGCGGTCGCTGATCTGGCGAACCCCATTGAAGTAGGGAACCATGCCGTGTTCGTCGAAGAACTCCCACCACCAGCTCATCGGAGTGATCGGGGTCGGATTGAAAATACCGTACCACAATCCGCGTTTGAAGTCGACGATCTTCTCATCTACCATGGTGTTGAAGTTTTTGTTCCAATCCCACTCGTAGCCGAATTCCCCGATGACATAAGGCTTGTTGTATTGAGCAGTGTTACGCCAGATTTCGATAGGCAGGCTGCTCGTGTGTTTGTAGATGTGCATCTGGTTCAGGTCCATGTCGGCCACGTAGTTTAATCCCGGAAGGTCGCGATGCGAGATACTGGTGGTAACCAGGTGTTTGTTCGGGTCGGTATCTTTCAGGTATTTGCTCATTTCGGTGTGCCATGCAACCACCTGCTCGGGGGTGTATTCGGTCGGACGGTTGTACATCACGTTGTCGATTTCGTTGAAGAACTCCCAGTAAGCGAGGTTGGGGCTCCAGCTGTAACGGGCGATGAGGAAACGCAGGCGGTTCTTGTATTCCTGGCGGGCTTTTTCGCTGACGAACATGTTTTCGCTCGAAGGACGTCCGCCGCCCAAACAGAGCATAACGTAAATGTCATTTTCTTTCAGTAGCTCGAAGAAGTGATCCATGCGCTCCAGTGCGCTCGGGTTGTAGTAAGAGCCTTCGGGAGCGGCTTGATAGCGATGACCTTGTGGATTCATGGATTCAATCGGGAACGTGGTCATCCAAACGCGGATGAAGTTACCGCCGTTTTTCGAGAATTTTGGAAGCATCACATCGTAGTTGAAACGTTTGTGTACCTCGTCCATACTCTTGAAATAGCGAGTGTCTTCATGTTCGCGTGATTCCCAGCAGATGTTTTCTCCGATGCCGCGGAACGGCTGACCGTTGTCGTAACTCAGCGTCCAGAAATTCTTTCCTTGAGAAAGGAATCCTTTTCCGTTGCTCGGAGCCACGTTGAAGCTTTTCGGCTCGGTTTTGCTGGCTTCTTCGCCTTTTTCGGTGTAGAGGAAGTAATAGTTATAGGTCCCGACCTCGCGTGGAGTGAATCGGGCTTTCCAGGTTGAATTCTTGCCGCTGTCTCCGGTTTCATAGAAGCAGGGTTGTACAATCTGCTTGCCGGAAGGCGAGGTGAGTACCAGGTCGAGAGCGGCCTCTTCCTGTAAATAAGGATTGTTCCATGTCCCTTTCAGGGTAATGGTGAAGTCGGTTCTCTCATAAAGTTTGGGAGAGGAGGTCTCCTGGGCAACTTTTGAGATCTGTCCCTGGGCGAATGAGAACGCGAACAGGGCTGCAGTCATGAAAAGAATAGCTCTTTTTTGCATGTTTTAGGTGGGTTAAATAAGAAATTGGTTTTCCAAAAATAGTAAAAAATATTCTCAAAAAGAATAGTTTGATATTTTCTTTTATTCATGTCCGCTGTTGGGACTGATTGGTATATGTGGAAATAGGTGAAATCATAACCACATTATAGTCAGTGTTTTATTGATGTATAATACAGGGTATGGGGTTGGTTTCAGGGGTAAAATAAGGTCTTGATTGCTGCTTTTTGTTTCGATACTATTTTATCAATTTGCGATATTATTTTGTACTCCTATGGTTGGGGCTTAGTGGTAGAGACAATGGATTGGTGTGCCATTTGGGAGATTAGCCGTTTCTCTGAATAATAAATTGGGTTTATGTCGGCTCTTTTTGCATAATCGAAATAATTGCGTTAATTTTGTGCTCCAAAACAAAGGTTCCGTAGCTCAGTTGGATAGAGCAACAGCCTTCTAAGCTGTGGGTCTTGGGTTCGAACCGCCCGAGAATGCAACCTGCAATCGTCTGTAAATATAGCAATTACAATCACTACTTCTTCTCGTTTCTCTTTTCTGAAAATTTTGGTTTACACACTGGTTTACACTCTTTGTGTGAATCGAAGTGTTGGTTAATAAATCAGTTAATTATTGGTATTATAAATTGCTTGTTGTGCTGTCGGCCATAGCGCGACTGTACACACATATCTGTATAAGTATAACTCCATAGAATGCTATTAAACAAAGAGGACAAACATTTGCAAGGGGTCTTAAATAAACCCCTTTGCAAAAGTCTGTCCTTTTCTAATTATGAAGCAGGAATTATTCGTTTTTTCTGTATGTCAAATTGCGTCAGGTTGTTTATGGAATTATAGGGTGATTTATCCATTAGACGGATGGTATCTTTGTCAATCTTGTAGACATAATAATGGTTGCCTCCTTGATATTGCCCCCAATCGTTTATGAGTAACTCCTTTTCTCCATCAAAATCAACGTCGATAAATTGAAACGGAGAATAATAACCGATTGGTGACTTATTATTGTATTCTTTATAATGATCGGGATAGTCTGGCGATATGTAGCTAAAGTAATAAACATCGCCATTTTGATAACCTGTGAATCCCTCTGAAAACGTGATCCGATCTGTATTGAAATTATTGTATTTTTCTTCTTCGATGTATTGAAACGATTGTCCACTTATCGTGTTACGAAAATTCATTACAAGATAGCCTGTTTCGCATCCTGTCGATTCGAAAGGCATCCAACGTCCTGTAATTTCGTAATCGTCAATGATCCTGTCGTACTTGAAGTAAACATTAATCAAACTGTCATGTTTAATGGATTTAGGCAGGTTGATTTTATTTAGTGCGTTGATCCAAACCGAATCCAAAGGATTATTGCTCTTATAAAAGGTCGTATCTGTTTGTGCCGTTTGGGTTGTTGCTTGCCTGTCCCAACAACTGATCATCACCAGCACGACCAATATGAGTATGCAGTGTTTCATTTTAATAATTCCATTTGTCTCGTGTAAACTCATCTTCACTAACTATAAACGATTTGGACTTTCCCTGTGAAAAAAAGACTGTAACTTTATAATTGTTGGTCCCTATATTCAGTTCGCAGGATATTTTTCGGTCGTATATATATTCGCCGTTATCGAATCTATAAACCCTCCAGCTAAAATTGATCAAGCCCCCATCACTATATAAAATGATTTCTTTACGGGCATTATTTACTATGAAATAATATGGGTCAATGCATGTAAATATTTCTTTAGATTTGCGTGTGAATTTTTCGGTTACATCGAAGGCCTGTCCGTTCTCTATTTTATAAATGCAGGTAAATGTACCAACACACCGTTGGCCTGCATGGGGAATAAGGTCGGTTATTAGTTCATCTTTTCCGTCAAAATCCAAATCAGCAAAAAAGAAAGGAACATCGTATTGTGGAGACTCTATAATGTCCCCCTTTTTATTGTTGGGATAATCCAAACATAAACTATCTTTCTTTTCCAAATCCCAATTTACTCGGCCACCAGATACAGTAAATTCTTGTTCAGTGTTAATATGGTGAAAGGTTAATGCTATGTTGTAGGATGAAAAAACAGCGCTTTTAGTTGCCACTCCAGATACGTCATAATTATTGATCGGTTGTTTATAGGAGAATGAAATTCTATTATTTACTGCCTGTTTAGATTTCTGTTCTTCCCATTTTCTTATAAACTCCTCTGCATCATTATAATAATTGCTATCATTCTTGGGTAATTCCTTAAACACCTCTGCTGACTTTTGCATCATCTGAATAGCATTGTCCAAATCTCCTACACGTTCATATAAATGCGCTTTTTCCTTATAGATCATTGCTGACATTTGGCTGACCTTGCCATATTCTTGTTCTGCATATTTCAGCATATTATCGTATAGCTGCTGCGCATTGTACACTTGCCCTGCAACCAAATAATCAGAAATTAGGTTGAGCATCATTGCCTCTTTCATGGCGGGATTGGAATATTTTCGAGCAACTGAATCAGCCTGTGTTTTTTGCACAAAGGCATTCAATACACTATCGCCGCCTACTGTTCCCACGATGAAATTCTGAATGACATCATTCAGCATTTCATTGTAGGTTTGTTCTGGGTGCTGATTTCCACACCCGACAATCGGCAGGATGAATATGAGGAGTAAGTAGTTTCTCATCAGTTTGCAAAGATATTTTGAGGTTTGCCTTGAATTTGTTCCCATTGAGTGTAACCATCTAATTCATCAATAATTGACAACTTCTTAATATTTAATCTTGTTACATGAATCGATGAATGCCTGAAATGTGATCTCTTCGTTAAGATTGAGGGTGTGATGACAATATAAACGAGCCATTGCGATTAACTCTCAGCTTGGGGAAAATCTCAATAAATTTGTATCCAATTCGGTTTCTCCAAATCGGCACCGATCCAAAGCATCTGCATCTTTCAACATCGCCATCACGTCGTATCCGCGATCATGTGGACGCATCCACTCGCAAGTCGAATGCTGGACAGCCGAACAAATTATTCGAGACTCTTCGTTCGTAAGCTCGTACTTCTTCCACAAATTCATATATTTGGGGAAACAATAGGTTGCAGCCCGCATTCCATGGTTGGAATCCATATCATCGTTTCGTCGCGCCAAATCATGAATATATGCTCCACAGAAAGCTAAAAAGCCATCGCGAGATTTGTGTAATTTTTCTCCCAATAAAGCACACACAATCATGGTTCGATATACATGCCCTATTCCATGCATCACGGAACGATGATACTCAAACATATCGAATGTTATATTGAAATCATTTGGATTAACCCCTATATACCCACATGCTCTCAAAATATTCGACATAAACATAATTTCATATTTCATCAATATACAACCTGACAGGTTTTTGCTCTGTCTTTTTATATTTAGGGAATTTTTGTCCATTTAACATCGCATCAAAACATGACTGTATTTTCTGAATGTGAGGAATAACATCTGGACTAAGAGATTTAAAATAATACGTCCATCCAGCAGGTCTACATTCTGTGAATAAAGATAAACTCGGACATGTAAAATCGCCTCCTATTAGATTTTTCACTGTTTTGCAAATCTCATTTTCCCACCAACCTCCCCAAATCCCTATTAGTAGACATTGTAATCGTTTAAGTTGCAGGCGATGGACTTTTTCTGCTATAGCTACCGAATCAAGTCCCCAACAAACAACCAGCCGATTTCTAATGGCAATTCCTTTTTTACGTTGAATTATAGTCACGACTCCAGATTGCAAAAGCTCTTCAAAATTAGATTCTTCATAATGTTTAAGTGTACATTCTATCGATTTCAAGTCATTTATTTGAGACAAGGCTTTTATTATATCAGTGGCGATCTCATAAGCATATCGGTTTAACTCTATAAAGGACGGGGCAAGCCCTGAATCGGGGAAATTTTTGGGACGTTTCTTACTTAAAATTTCCAAATCAATTATAATGATAAAATCAAACGATGAGTGAGTTCTCTGAAAATTATCGAATGCTCGATCGTAGGGTACTCTTCCTACTAGACACAAAGGAGAAATTACAATTAGCCCTTTGACCTTATTATTTATGTTATCAATTATTAGAGGGAATGTCGCAGGAAAGGCATCCATCCCTAAATAACTTATAAACATCACAATATCTTGTCTATGCAAATTGTCATTGGATAGATCAGCATATTGAGTTTTGATTTTTAAATCTTCTATAAAACATTGCAATTGGGTTGATGGACATATAGGTATGTCTTCTGCTTGGGGATATATATAAATTTCATCCTTGGGCATTAGAGGAGATCTCTTTGTAAATCGTCGTTTTATGAAAGCTTTTAATCCCATGTCACGTCATATATCTCAAACTTTTCTGAAAAGTATATTTATAGACCTTTTTATAAACTTAGTCACGGCTCGTTGTGAATAGTTTTTCATCATCTGTAAAGCATTTTGCAAAAATCTCTGTTACATAGCCTTTGAAAATTAGGTCATTTGCTTATTATATCACTGATCACACAAATAGTACAGTCAATATAATTCCCCATACGACAATCTGACCTGTCCAACTCAATCCTCGGAATAAATAGCTAACGACTTTATTTTGATTTGGAAAAATGTTGTAATATTTTGTGTTCGACAGATAAGCACTAAGAACGATGCAAACCCAGTAACTACCG
>CALVFI010000006.1 GCA_944326815.1 uncultured Rikenellaceae bacterium
CGGCGACGCCTCCGATGGTTCGGTCGGCAATTACGCACTCCACGGGAGCGCCATCGGCATAACGTAGATTTTTTTCATACAGTTCGGCCACATTGCGTGCCATGGCCATAGTCATCTCTTCGAGGGATTCACGGATGCCGCCGCGGCGTCCGTCTATGATCGGCCGTATACCGATACGTGGATGTCTTGTCATATGGGTTTAGTTTTAGGTTCTTGAACGATTTGTTGGGTGAAATTTTTAAATTTTACTTTTGGTAAGTTTTGTCAGAATGAATCCGATGAGGAAGATGACAGTCGTGCCGAAGACAATAGTCAGATAGGTATGGAACGGACTGTGGAACTGGTAGAATGGAGATCCTTCGTTGATGAAGGGACTGAGACTCATCCACGCGATGACAAGGAGTCCGGCGATCACGGCGGCCACTACGTGGCTGCGTTTGGTCTTGTGGCAGACAAGTCCCAAGAGGAATAATCCTAACATACCGCCGCTGAAGATGGAAGCAAGTTTCCACCATGCGTCGAGTACTCCGTCTACGCTCATCATCAGCAGACCCACTATGACGCCCAAAGCTCCAACGATGAAAGAGGAAGAGTAGAGAATGTTCATGCTGCGCCGGTCGGAAATTTCCTTTTTAGAGAGTTTCTTGACGAAGTCGGTGAGAATGACCGTGGCGGAAGAGTTGATACTGGTAGCTACGGTGCTCATGCCTGCAGCAAAAATGGAGGCGATGACCAGACCGGTGATGCCCGTAGGTAAGCCATGGACAATGAAGTAGGGAAATACCTGGTCGGCCGGAGTCCCCGCAGGCAGCAGCTCGGGACGGGCTGTGTAGTAGGAGAATAGTGCTGTTCCGATGTAGACGAATACCAAGGATACGGGAATGTAGAGCAGTCCCCCGAAAAGGGTTGATTTTACTGCGGCTGCCGTCGATTTCGTCGTCATGTAACGTTGTACATAGTTCTGATCGATGCCGTAGTTTTGCATATTGACGAACAGACCATAGATTAATACCACCCAGAAGGTGGGTTCCGAAAGACTCAAGCCGAAACTGCCGAGACTGAACTTCCCGTGTTCATTGGCAATCTGGAACAGTTGTCCGGGGCCTTCCGGCATGGAGAAGGTTAAGATTAGTGCACACGCTATGGCTCCGATGATCAGGATGATGCCCTGGATGGCATCGGTCCAGACGACGGCGGCGATTCCGCCCAGCAGCGTGTAGAGTAGTGTGACCACACCCGTCCATAGGATGATGGAGGGAATGTCCCAACCGAACATATTGTGAATGGGAAGCGCCAATAGTAATAGAATTGAGCCGACTCGGGCCAGTTGTGTCAAGAGGTAGCAGATGGCTACGTAGCATCGAGCCCAATAGCCGAAGCGTACCTCGAGATAGTGGTAGGCGGAGACGCTGTTCATACCCCGGTATAGCGGGATGAAGATCTTGGCGGCCAGCCATGTGGCTATCGGAATTGACAGACTGAAAACAAATGGGTTCCAATTGGTTTTGTAGGCATCGCCCGGCAGCCCGAGAAAACTGATGCTGCTTACGAAAGTGGCAAAAATCGACATTCCTACCACCCAGGTCGGAAGAGAACCCTCCGCTGCCGTGAATGAGGCACTTCCCTTACGGCTTTTGAAATAGAAGGTACAGCCGAAAAGGGCTACTCCTCCTACGAACAGGAAGAAGAGAATATAATCTAAGGTTGTGATATCTGTCATAAATTTCGGATTAGTGGTTCAGGTCTGCAATGGTATGATTGACAATTATCTTATGAGATTCTTTGCGCCTACGCTTTCCAGAGCTGCACGAACCTTTTCGCGTTCTGCATCGCGGAACTTCTGGTAGGGATAGGAGATGTAGTCGTTGCAAATGCCTAACAGGGAAAGGGCGCATTTTACCCCTTTGAGATAGCTTGAACCGTATCGCCCGATTGTGTATATGGTCGAACATATGGTCATGACCTGTTGCTGCAACTGATGTACGGTTTCGATGTCGTAACGGGCTGCGGCATTGTAAAGATCGACATAAAGTTTGGGGAACAGGTTGGCTCCTCCGTTAATTGCCCCTGCTGCACCCATCATGACACACTCGGCCGTCAACTCTTCTGGCCCGACATAGAGAGAAAAATTCTCTTTGTCACGCAATAGGTGCAATAACGATTGGAAATAACACATGTTGGCCGAACTGTCTTTGAGTCCGATGATATTCGGGTGGGAGGCTAAAGCCCAAACGGTCGAAGGTTCCAGCATCACTTTGACGTGAGATGGCATGTTGTAAAGATAAAGGGGAAGAGGTACGGCATTTGCCAATGCTGTGAAATACTCGACCAGTTCGGGCTGTGATGGGGCAAAATAGTAGGGAGATGCCGCTACGACAGCAGTAGCTCCGCACTCTTTGGCTTTATAGGCCAGTTTTACGCTCTCTTCGAGTGAGGTATCGGTGATACCTACCAGTACCGGAATACGGCCGGCTACTCGAGCACATACCCGTTCGACCAGTTCGTAACGGAGATGATAGGCGAGACTTTGGGCCTCTCCAGTTGTTCCTAACAAGAAGATACCATGAACGCCTCCTGCGATCAGGTGTTCGGTCAGACGATCGACACCCTCCAAATCCAAATGGTTGTTATCGAGTAGAGGAGTGATCATTGGAGGAATCATTCCTCGAAGTTGATTGGTTTCCATAATATTTTTTTTAGTTAGTTTTAGCTTAAATTGGTATTGTGTTGGAGAATTATCGGACGTTGTTCTTTAATAGATAGAAGTGGCCATCCTCGGCTCCGAGCAGAATGTCTGGTACACCATCATTGTTCCAGTCGACGGGCGTGGGACAGGTCGTGTGCCCGGCAAGTCGTGCATTGGCAATATTGCCGCGGAACATGAAATGGGTATTGCCCTTCTCGTCGGTTCCCATATTCTCGAACCATTCGGCATTCCGGCTGTTGGCAATCAGGTCGAGGTCGCCGTCGCCATCCCAGTCAACAAAGCAGAATTTCCGACGGCCGGATTTTCCGGCTTCACCTTCATTGAGGCGTAGAATGCCGGCTTCCTCTTTTTCGATATTGTATTGATGATCGAATGTCGAGGCATTGTCGCAGATGAAGATGCGTTTGCCCGGGCGAAGCCAGCGTTCGCCATCCTTCTCGAATCGTTCAAAGTAGCTCAGATATCCTTCGTGGTCCAGCATGATGAGGTCGGGAAGTCCGTCGTTGTTCCAGTCGATGACACATGGAGTTGTGCGCCATTGGGTCGCTAAGGTATTCGGCTCGGGATTCCACCAGTTCCAGGCCGGTTTCGGTGCCGGACCTTCCCAGGCAACGAGTACGTCACGAGCCGGTTCGAAGTCCGTACCTCCGGACTTTTTCCCCTTGAACCATTGGATTTTACCCCAAATGGAGTTGATGATGATGTCGTTAATGCCGTCGCCGTCCCAGTCGGCTACGTTTAATACCGTGTAACCCCATTTGGCTTCACAAGGCCCCTGAATCGACCCGTTGTATCCTGCCTGAATGCGAATGGGCTCTCCATTGACGGTTAAGAATTGTGGGGCTGCCCATGCGGGGGCGGATGCATCTCCATCCAGATTTTTGATAAAACAGAGGTATCCGGCCGAGTTGCCTGAGATGATGTCCTGTTTACCGTCGCCGTCCCAGTCGATGGCGTAGGGCGTCGATAATGCACCGAACTTCAGTGCGTCGGCCTTTTGCTTCAGGTATTCGGGCGAGGTGAATTGGGGCATTCCGTTTTTGACTTTCCCTGTGTTGCGCAAATAGGCGATGCGCCCGTCTTCGTCCCCTACCAACAGGTCGGGATGTCCATCTCCATCGAAATCATACGCTACCGGTACGATCATCTCCAGGTCCATTATAATCGTCCCTTGTTTATTGGAAAGTAAACGTCCGGGTGCGAATTTCGGTTCGGTACGAGTTCCGATGTTCTCGAACCAGGTCATTTTGTCGACAAATTCGCCGCAAATGATGTCGAGGTCTCCGTCACCGTCGAAATCGGCGACATTGGGAGTGGGTGACCCGTAGACATCAATAGGTGCATCACCGGCCAGAATCTTCCCACGGTTGATATATTTCCCGTTGACATTCTCCAACAGATAAACCCATCCGTGGAGCGGTCCCCGGGTCCATTTCCCTTCAGCGTTGAAAGCATTGTCCCAGCCGTAGTCTCCCCATTCACCAACTCCGACAATGATATCTTGGTCGCCGTCAGCATCCCAATCTACATAGTTCCACATTTTGCTCCGGATTTTGATGAAATCCGCACCGGGAATCCCTCCTTCGACCTCGATCGGCTGCCCCTGCCCGAAAAATTTGGTTGGGAAATCGAGATATTCAATGGCTTCCCCTAATACGCGGGGTTCTCCGTTTACATAAGAGAGCATAACATCGTTTTTCCCTGTATCCACTCGTTCTGCTTTGTCGAATAACGGCTTTTGGTTGGTGCCGATATTATGGAACCGATATAACCCTTTATAAGGCGTATCAGGACACGACACCAGGAGATCCGTGATCCCGTCGTTATCGTAATCATAGGGCATGGGGATGCACCAAAGTCCAACGGCCAAGTCTACGATTAAGTCGTTATTGTAGCTTAGTCGTAGATCGGCTGGTTGCGTGGCAGAAGTCTCTGGAGTGGCTGCGTGTAAAGAGACTGACAAACCAGACAGTAGGCATAATAGAATGTGTCGATGTAGTTTCTTCATAGTCATTGGGATAGTGTTTTTTTTGTTATTTCATACCTTGTATTGGTAAAACGTTTTAATCAAAAGCAGCCATAAAAGGGGGTGGTTGTTGTTCTTTAGGCTTTAAAAATAGCTGATTATTATTATATTAGTAAGGAAATTTATTGTAAATAGACTTTAATATATATGGTAAAGGCATAAAGTCTGTTTCTCTTGTCTTGTATTTTATATGTTTTATTAGATATTTACAAATATATGCTAAAACGTTTTTTATTGCAAGGTTTTTTGCAAAAAAATATTTATTTTTATTGTAAATTATTGTTTGTTAATGATATATAAATTTTTTTCGTAAGGGTTCCGGAATTTGATGATATGGTTTATTGTAAGTGTAAATGAGTTTCTCGTGCAATAAAAGATAGAATCAGGCGCTGTTGTTGGTAAAGTATATATAGGTTCTATACGAAGAGAGAAAGGTTTCTTATTTATTTATAAATCATTGATAATTAATGTATTATTGTATTTATTGTAACTTTGTGTTTTGGTGTTGGGTAGTGTTTTTATAAGCCTGTGGTTATTTGTGGAGCTATTAAGTAGAATGATATATAAACGATTTAGCTATATTTTGTATTGTGGAATTTTTAATAATGGAAGTTGCTATAATGAGCTCATAGTGGTATAATAAAAAACGGAGTGTTGTTCAAAACACTCCGTTTTTAGTTGTGCTAACGCGGAGAAAGCGGGATTCGAACCCACGATACCCTTTTGGGGTATACGCACTTTCCAGGCGCGCGCCTTCAGCCACTCGGCCATTTCTCCAATGGGCTTTTGTTGAAAAAAGCGTGCGAATATACAAAAAATCTTTCAAAACAATCCTGTTGTCTAATTTCGCGCAAGTTTTCATGAAATATTTATATCTTTGTAAATTGTAAGAATTGCACATATGAGCGAACAAAAAATAAGAGTAGGAATTACGTTGGGCGATGTGAATGGAATCGGCCCTGAGGTTGTGATTAAGGCGTTGGCCGACAATCGTATGGGAGAATTGTTTGTTCCAGTGGTCTATGGTTCGGCGAAGGCTTTGAATTTCTATAAAAAAAGTATTGAAGGTGTCGAGAATTTTACATTTGCGACTATTCCTGCTGTTCGAGAGGCTCGGCCGAAAAGAGTGAATTTGGTAGCTTGTATGGATGAAGAACTTCGGATCGATCCCGGTGTCCCATCTCGGGAGAGCGGTGCGGCTGCCGTTGTGGCCTTGCGTGCGGCTGCGGCAGATTTGAAAGCGGGGAATATCGATGTGGTCGTTACGGCACCTATTAATAAGGAGACGGTTCAGAGCGATGATTTCCGATTTACGGGACATACGGAGTTCTTTGCCGCTGAGTTTGGTGGGGAGCCCCTGATGATGATGTGCAGCGAATTGCTGAAGGTGGGGTTGGTGACGATTCATATTCCGGTGACGGAGGTCAGTGCCAGTGTCAGCCAGGAGAAGATTCTTGCCTGTTTGACCCGGTTGAAACAGACGCTTATTGCCGATTTCAGTGTGATTGATCCGAAAATTGCGGTATTGGCGCTCAATCCGCATGCGGGAGATGGAGGATTGCTCGGTCAGGAGGAGCAGCAGACGATTCGTCCGGCTATTGAAACGGCGAACGAGCAGGGGATTCTGGCTTTCGGACCTTTCCCTGCTGACGGATTTTTTGCAGCGGGTAGCTATTCGAAATACGATGCTGTGCTGGCCATGTATCATGACCAGGGACTTGCTCCGTTCAAGGCCTTGACGCCGCAAGGGGTGAATTTTACTGCGGCGCTTCCCGTGATTCGGACCAGCCCCGATCATGGTGTAGCCTATGATATTGCTGGGCAAGGGATTGCTGAGCCGGATTCGATGCGTGAAGCCATCTATTTGGCCATCGACATTTATCGCAGCCGTCGGGAGTATGCTGCCATGAGTGCCAATCCCTTACGGCACTTTGAACGGGAACGGGGTGGTCGTGACATGTCAGTCAATGATCTTCCGCAGCAGCCCGACGAGGATTGATCCGACCGGGGGGGGTATCCTTCCGGGGAGTGGGGAGTTCTGCGGAGCCTTGGAGCGTGTATTGTCTGACCATGGAAGGGGAGGGAATGAAGAGGCTGCAGGAAGATGATGTGTTGAGAAAAAGAGGGGGGATTAGGAGCGTTGAGAAGATAACTGGATATTGAAATGAAACAAGTCTTTTGGGGATTCCGTCTCGTAATTGTGGAAACCCGGGAGCACAAATAAAAATAAAAGATGATGATTAAAATTACTTTTCCCGATGGCAGCATTCGTGAGTATGCCCAGGGAACGACCGCGATGCAAATCGCAGAAAGCATTAGCCCGCGCTTGGCGCAGGAGGTGCTCGTGGCAACCGTGAACGGCAAGGTGACGGATCTTCAGGTTCCTATTCAGGAGGATAGCACCGTCAAATTGCATAAATGGGAGGACGAAGAGGGTAAGCGTACTTTCTGGCATACCTCGTCCCACCTGATGGCCGAAGCGCTGGAAAATCTGTATCCGGGCATCAAGTTCGGCATCGGACCCAGCATCGAAAACGGTTTTTATTACGATGTGGATTCACCCCAGCCGATTACCGAGGGCGACCTGGCAACCATCGAGGCCAAAATGGTCGAGTTGGCTCGCAACAAGGAACCGCTCGTGCGTCGCGAGGTGCCCAAGGAGGAGGCTCTCAAAACTTTTACGGAAAAGGGGGATCAATATAAGGTGGAATTGATTCGCGACCTGGAGGACGGGACGATCTCATTCTATACCAACGGTGCGTTTACCGATTTGTGCCGGGGACCGCACCTGCCTAATACGGGGCTGATCAAAGCCATCAAGCTGACTTCGGTGGCCGGGGCCTATTGGCGCGGGAATGAGAAGAATAAGATGCTGACCCGTATCTATGGCATTACCTTCCCTAAGAAATCGATGCTTGACGAGTACCTGGCCATGATGGAAGAGGCGAAAAAACGCGACCATCGCAAACTTGGCAAGGAACTTGAACTGTTTGCTTTCTCGCCGCGTGTGGGACAGGGATTGCCTCTCTGGTTGCCGAAAGGTGCTGCATTGCGTGAACGGTTGGAGAACTTCCTGCGTGCCGTGCAGAAGGAGTATGGCTATCAGCAGGTCATTACGCCGCACATCGGTATGAAGGATCTGTATGTCACTTCGGGACATTATGCCAAATACGGGAAGGACTCTTTCCAGCCCATTCATACGCCGGATGACGACGAGGAGTTCCTTCTCAAACCGATGAACTGCCCGCATCACTGCGAAATTTATAAGGTGAAACCTCGTTCCTATAAAGATCTGCCGATTCGTTTTGCCGAGTTCGGTACGGTATATCGTTACGAGCAGAGCGGTGAGTTGCATGGATTGACGCGTGTGCGTGGCTTTACGCAGGATGATGCCCATATGTTCGTGCGTCCGGACCAGTTGCTCGAGGAGTTCGAGAAGGTGATCGACATCGTGCTTTACATTTTTAAAACGTTGAGTTTCGATAGTTATACCGCACAGATTTCGCTGCGCGATCCGAATAACAAGGAGAAATACATCGGCTCGGATGAGAATTGGGAAAAGGCCGAGGCTGCCATCATCAAAGCCGCCAAAGATAAGGGCCTGAATACCGTTGTAGAGTACGGAGAGGCTGCGTTCTATGGTCCGAAACTCGATTTTATGGTCAAGGATGCCATCGGCCGTAAATGGCAGTTGGGTACGATTCAGGTGGACTACAACCTGCCGGAACGTTTCGATCTGACTTATAAGGGAGCCGATGATCAGATGCATCGTCCGATCATGATTCACCGTGCGCCCTTTGGTTCCATGGAGCGTTTCGTAGCCGTCTTGTTGGAGCATACTGGGGGGAAATTCCCGTTGTGGCTGGCCCCCGATC
The DNA here is from genome assembly GCA_944326815.1 of uncultured Rikenellaceae bacterium. Taxonomy (GTDB): domain Bacteria; phylum Bacteroidota; class Bacteroidia; order Bacteroidales; family Rikenellaceae; genus CALYBN01. Next base: position 8,609 of record CALVFI010000006.1, read on the forward strand.
AGGTTGTCGTGTTGCCGATCAGCGAAAAATTCAATGAATATGCGCAGAAAGTTTCAAAATATCTGAATAATCGCGATATTCGCGCTCAGGTGGATGACCGCAACGAGAAGATCGGGCGGAAAATTCGTGACAACGAACTGAAGCGCATTCCTTATCTGCTGATTGTCGGCGAAAAGGAGCAGTCCGAAGGTACGGTGTCTGTTCGTGAGCAAGGTGTGGGAGATAAGGGTTCCATGACGCAGGAACAGTTTGCCGAACTGATCTCCGGACTGGTGAAAGCGGAAATCGACAAGGCTAAAGCCATAGAGTAATGCATATGTTTAATTAATTATAGGAGGACAAAGCTATAAACACAACAAAACCATTCCCTCCACGGCCAAAAAACAACAATGAGCCCCGGGGGGTGAGAAGAGCGCCCGAAAAAGAGATGCCTCATCGGATCAATGAGGCAATTACCGCTCCGCAGGTGCGAGTGGTGGGTGATAATATAGAGGCATCGGTGGTATTGCCCATTCGAGAGGCCTTGCGTATGGCTGACGAGATGGAACTCGATCTGATCGAGATTTCACCAAAGGCCGATCCCCCCGTGTGTCGAATTGCCGACTACCAGAAGTTCCTTTATCAGCAGAAGAAAAAGGCCAAGGAGATCAAGGCCAAGGCGGTCAAGGTGGTAATCAAGGAGATTCGTTTCGGGCCTCAGACGGACGATCATGACTACAACTTCAAGTTGCGTCATGCTCAGAACTTTATCAGCGAGGGTGCCAAGGTCAAGGCGTATGTCTTTTTCCGGGGGCGTTCGATTGTTTTCAAGGAGCAGGGAGAGATCCTGTTGTTGCGTTTTGCGACCGATCTGGAGGATATCGCCAAAGTGGAGATGATGCCCAAGTTGGAAGGTAAGCGCATGACGATGGTGCTTGTCCCCAAGCCTAAGAAATAGACGTTACTGCAAGGACGTGCGGGTTCTCCGTGGAGCAATAATTTCCGGCAACTTGTGCGTTACATGATAGAAAAGGGAGAAAGATTCGTTGCGTAAACGAATCCTTCTCCCTTTTTGTATGGGGCTTTGGAAAAACGATTTACAGTGCGGGGACGATGTATTTTACCAGGGCATAACCTCCTGCCAATAGCCAGATATAGAGCAGTGCCGCCAACAAAAAGGGTTTGGGACCGGCTTTCTTGAACTTCTCGATGCTGGTTTCCGTGCCGAGTGCGGTCATGGCCATGGTGAGGAGGAAGGTGTCGAATTGATTGATGCCATTTACAACGGTCTGAGGGAGCAGATCGAGCGAATTGAATCCGATGACAGCCAGAAATCCGAAGGCGAACCAGGGAATCGTAATCTTTCCGGGCTTCGATGAAGCCTCTCCCTGAATCCCCTTTTTGTCTCGGCGACTGAGCGCCAGTCCCATGATGACAAGTACGGGGGCCAGCATCATGACGCGGATCATCTTTACGATCACTGCCGGATCGCTGATTTCGGTCCCCATGGCGTTGCCGGCGCCGACTACGTGAGCTACCTCATGAAGCGTCGCACCCGTGTAAAGTCCCATCTGTTCCGGAGATAGATCGAGGATGCCTGCTCGGTATAATGCGGGGTAGAGAAACATGGAGAGTGTGCCGAAAATGACAACCGTCGAGACCGCAACGGCTGTTTTGTGTGGTTGTGTTTTGACTACCGGTTCGGCTCCAAGAACGGCTGCAGCTCCGCAGATGGCACTGCCGGTGGCTGTCAGCAGCGAGAGATCCTTGTCCATCTTGAGCAGCCGGCCGAATAGAATTCCGAGGCCTATGGTCGCGCCAACGATGATGGCATCGATGAGGATGGCAGGAAGTCCGATGGCTGCCACGCTTTGAAACGTAAGTCGGAATCCATACAGAACGATGCCCAGACGCAGTACCTGTTTGCTGCAAAACAGAATGCCGGGGACCCAGGTTTGGGGTAACTGGTTCCGCAGGCTGTTGGCATACAACATTCCCAGAATGATCCCTACGATAAGAGGGCTGAACGACAGTTTCTGGATGAACGGGAATTCGGCGATGTAGAAAGCCGAGAAAGAGAATAGCGTGATGAGCAATATGCCATGCAGGGTGCTGCTTCTTTTTTCGCTGAGCATAATAATTAATTTTTATCGATAAGTTCTTCTTTTGTCTGCACAAAAGTATATTTTTATTCAATTTGTTTTGTTTCTAAATATTTATTAGTTATAAATAAAAGTTATTGACTTCGCGGAGTGGGGCGTCGGGAGTTTTGATGGGCAATTTTCTCCTGGCATTTTTCCTGCATTTTCTGTTCCGTTTTTTTATGAAATAAAAATGCCCCTGTCTGCAAGCAGGGGCATTTTTATCGAAATAAGGCTTCGGATACTCTTCTTTACAGCCGTTTGCGGATCTCGGCCGACTCTTTTTCGTAGCCTGGTTTGTCGAGCAGGGCGAACATGTTCTTTTTGTAGGCCTCTACGCCCGGTTGGTTAAAAGGATTTACCCCCAGCATGTAACCGCTGATACCGCATGCCTTCTCGAAAAAGTAGAGCAGCCCGCCGATGTAGTATTCGTTGATTTCCGGTATTTCGATGCGGATGTTGGGTACTCCGCCGTCCATGTGTGCCAGTGCCACGCCCAGTTCGGCCATCTTGTTTACCTCGCTGATGCGTTTCCCGGCCAGGAAGTTCAGTCCGTCGAGGTTCTCGGCGTCCGATTCGATAACCACCTTGTGGGCGGGATTAGTTACGCTGATGACCGTTTCGAACAGCGTCCGTTCCCCCTCTTGAATATATTGTCCCATCGAGTGCAGGTCGGCGGTCAGCGTGACGCTTGCCGGGAAGATGCCTTTCCCCTCTTTGCCCTCGCTTTCGCCATAGAGTTGCTTCCACCATTCGGCGATGTACTGAAGTTTGGGCTCATAGCTGGCCAGGATTTCGATTTTGAATCCTTTTGCGTAAAGGGCATTGCGGGTTGCGGCGTAGATGGCGGCGGGATTCTTCTCGAAAGCAACGTCGTCGGCTGTCGCTTTCTCCATATCTTGCGCTCCGCGTACCAGTTCGGCAATATTCACACCGGCTGCGGCCAGCGGGAGCAAGCCTACCGGGGTCAGCACGGAGAAGCGTCCGCCTACATCGTCAGGAATTACGAAGGTTGGATACCCTTCGTTGGTGGCCAGTGTCTTCAGTGCACCGCGTGCTTTGTCCGTGATGGCGACAATACGTTCGGCAGCCTCTTTTTTGCCGTACCGTTTTTCGAGCTCGGTTTTCAGGATGCGGAATGCGATTGCCGGTTCGGTTGTCGTGCCGGATTTCGAGATGACGATTACGGCGATCGAACGATCCTTCACAGCGTCGAGCAATTCATAGGTGTAGTCTTCGCTGATGTCCTGTCCGGCGAATACGATGATCGGCTTGTCGCACTCTTTTTTCAACAGCGCGAAAGAGTTGCTCATGGCCTCCAGAACTGCCTTGGCTCCGAGATACGAGCCTCCGATCCCGACGCAGATGATGACCTCTGCCTTGCTGCGCAGGGCATCCGCCTCTTTTTGAATGGCTGCGAGTTGTGCGGCGTCGATCGAGGAGGGAAGGTTTACCCATCCCAGGAAGTCATTGCCTGCCCCTTCCCGGGTGCGCAACAGGGTGTTGGCCTTTTGGGCCTTGTCTTTCAGTGCATCGATCTCGGCAGCATTTACGGCTCCCGAGGTTTTCGAAGTGTTGATCTTGAGCATTTCCATAATCTTGGTTTTTATCGTCTTGTCATTTAATTCCTTAATTTTTCGCTGATTTCTGTCTCCTGCCTCCCGGATTTGCAACCGGCAGGATGGGACTGTTCTGATGGATCAGATCAGTTTCATCGTCAGCTCCTCCATCTGCTGAGCCGCCGGAGCCCCTCCGTACAGAATGCGATGGACACACTCGGCAATCGGCATGTCGATGCCGAACCGTTTGTTGATCTGCATGATGCACTCGGAGGCGTAGTATCCTTCGGCTACCATTTTCATCTCTACTTGGGCTGATTTGATGCTGTATCCGCGTCCGATCATTACGCCGAAAGTGCGGTTGCGGCTGAATTGCGAGTAGCACGTCACCAACAGGTCGCCCAAATAGACCGAAGCACACGTATCGCGTTCGAAAGCGTAACTTTGTGCCAGAAAGCGGTTCATCTCGATAGCCGCATTGGAGATTAGCACGGCTGTGAAGTTGTCGCCGTAACCCAGCCCCAGCGCGATGCCGACCCCGATGGCATAGATATTTTTCAGTACAGCGGCATACTCCGTGCCGTAAATATCCGTTGAGGGGTTGACGTGCAGGTAATCGGTGGCGACTTTATGGCTCAATATGCGGGCGTTATCGATATTTTTGCAAACCATTGTCAGATAGGAGAGTTTCTCGAGTGCTACCTCCTCCGCATGACAGGGCCCCGACAGGATACCGATTCGATCATAAGGAACGTGGTAGTGCTGGTTGAGGTATTCCGCGACGGTGATGTATTCGTCCGGTATGATCCCTTTGATGGCAGAAATGACGAACTTATCTTGTAGCGATACGGTCATCGGTGCAAGCGTGTCTTTCAGAAATGCCGAAGGGACAGCCAGGATTACGATATCCGCCTGGTCGACTACCTGATTGATGTCACTCGACACGTCGATTCTTTCGCGAGGAAAGCGTACGTCCCGCAGATAGCGAGGGTTGGAACCTTTTGTTCGAATGTGTTCGAGTACCTGGGGATTGCGGATGTGCCATCCTACGCGGGATTCATTCTCAAGCAGGATTTTCATCAGTGCCGTTGCCCAACTGCCGTAGCCTATGACTGCGCACCGTGCTTCCGTATTGATTTTGTAAACCATTTCTGTGAATATTGCGCCACAAACCTACATAATTTTTATTAATTTGTTGGAATGAACACGCACTTTTTTTACCTTTGTCCAATAGTTATCAATCAGGAAAAATCAGTGGCTTTGAAAAAGATTAAGAGTGCATTAATATCCGTTTATTACAAGGATGGATTAGATGAAATCGTGAAGAAACTGTCGGCCTCCGGAGTGACGATCTATTCCACCGGAGGAACGTTGAAATTTATTGAGGGACTGGGAGTACAGGCCCAGTCGGTAGAGGGTCTGACCGGGTATCCGTCGATTCTGGGCGGACGTGTGAAGACGCTTCATCCCTCGGTTTTCGGCGGTATTCTGGCCCGTCGCGACAATGCCCAGGACCTGGAACAGATGAAACAATACGGTATTCCGGAGATCGATTTGGTGATTGTGGATCTCTATCCTTTCGAGGAGACGGTGGCTTCGGGAGCCGACGAACAGTCCATCATCGAAAAGATCGATATTGGCGGCATCTCGTTGATTCGTGCCGCAGCAAAAAATTATAAAGATACTGTCATTGTTCCTTCGGTCAAACAATACGGGCAATTGTTGGAGTTGCTTGACAGTCAGGACTGCTCGACCACGCTGGAACAGCGTCGTCGTTTTGCCGCGCAGGCATTTATGGTGAGCTCACACTATGATAGCGCCATTTTCCGTTACTTTAACCAGAAGGAGCAGATTCCCGCTTTTCGTGAGAGCTATGATCAGGCGGTGGAGTTGCGTTACGGCGAGAATCCGCACCAGAAGGCGATGTTCTTCGGCGACCTCGGCAAGATGTTCGAGCAGTTGCATGGGAAAGAGATCTCCTATAATAACATGTTGGATATAGATGCTGCGGTGAATCTGATCGAGGAGTTCAAGGATGCCGATCCGACCTTTGCAATTCTGAAGCATAACAATGCCTGCGGTATCGCTATGCGTCCCACCTTGTTGGAGGCCTGGAAGACGGCTCTTTCGTGTGATCCGGTATCGGCATTCGGCGGTGTACTGATCTGCAATCGTCCGGTGGATAAGGCTGTGGCCGAAGAGATCAATAAACTCTTCTTTGAGGTTATCCTCGCCCCGGGATATGATTCTGAAGCGTTGGCCGTGTTGGAGACGAAAAAGAACCGCATCATTCTGGTGCTGAAAGATACCACGAGAAGCGATAAACAGTTCCGGAGTCTGCTCAATGGCGTCGCCGTACAGGAACGCGATACGAAAGTGGGAGGGAAAGATACCGAAGCTCGTCCTGCTACGGTGAAAAAACCAACCGAACAACAGATGAAAGATTTGATTTTTGCAAATATACTGGTAAAACACTCCAAAAGTAATGCCATCGTATTGGCTAAGGACAATATGTTGCTTGCCAGCGGTATCGGGCAGACTTCCCGTGTGGACTCGCTCAAGCAGGCCATAGCCAAGGCGAAGAGTTTCGGGTTTGATCTCAAAGGGGCAGTTATGGCTTCGGATGCTTATTTTCCGTTTGGCGATAGCGTGGAGATTGCACATGGCGAGGGAATCGACTGTGTGATCCAGCCAGGAGGATCGGTCCGAGACAGCGAAAGTATCGATTATTGCAATGCGCACGATATGGCGATGGTCTTTACCGGAATGCGTCATTTTAAACATTAAAAAATCTGTCTACGATCCATGGGACTTTTCTCTTTGACTCAGGAGCTGGCGATAGACCTCGGTACGGCCAATACGATTATTATTAGCAACGGCAAGATCATGGTAGATGAGCCGTCGATCGTTGCTGTGGATTACCATACGGGCAAACTCGTGGCTATCGGTCATCAAGCACGTCAGATGCACGGCAAAACGCACCAGAATATCAAGACGATCCGTCCGCTGAAAGATGGCGTGATCGCTGATTTTACCGCTACGGAATTGATGTTGCGCGGTATGATCCGGAAGGTCAAGACCAGTGGCCATTTGTTCAGCCCTTCCCTGAAGATGGTGATTTGTATACCGTCCGGTTCTACAAATGTGGAGATCCGTGCAGTGCGGGATTCGGCAGAACATGCCGGAGGTCGTGAAGTATACATGATCTATGAGCCGATGGCTGCAGCTCTGGGGGCAGGTCTTGATGTGGAGGCCCCTGAAGGTCATATGATTATCGATATCGGCGGCGGTACGACCGAAATCGCTTGTATTTCGCTGGGAGGAATTGTTTGCAGCGAGAGCATCAATGTGGCAGGTGATGTGTTTACGGAAGATATTCAGGCTTATGTTCGTCAGCAACATAATATTCGTATCGGTGAACGTACGGCGGAGGATATCAAGTTGGCCGTGGGAGCTGCCGTGTCTGAGTTGGATGATGAGCCGGAGGACTTTGTGGTGACAGGTCCTAATGTCCTTACGTCACTGCCTTCGACCATTACGCTCTCCTATAGCGAAATTGCCTATGCGCTTGAGAAATCGCTTGTGAAGATAGATGCTACCATCATGAAAGTGCTGGAGATGGTTCCGCCCGAGTTGTATGCGGATATTGTACGGAATGGGATCTATCTGGCGGGCGGAGGTGCATTGTTACGTGGGCTGGATCGACGTCTTTCAGAGAAAACGAATATTCCGTTTATCGTGACGGACGATCCGTTGAGGGCCGTGGCGCGTGGAACGGGCATCGCATTGAAGAATATTCATAAGTTCTCGTTTTTGATGAAATAATATAGGGAGAGAGAATTATAATAGTATGCGCAGCAGAGAACCGTATCGCAATAAAAGGGGCTCTGCTGCGTTTACGGTAAAATAGGCCGGGCCATTGATTTCCGACGATGAGAAAACTGATTCTGTTTTTCAAGAAGATTTACGTACTGTTGCTCTTTATCGTGCTGGAGTCCCTTGCATTGCATTTTTACGCAGGGAGCACCAGTTATACGAAAGCAAAGTTGCTCGGGGCGTCGAATGCCGTGGTCGGAAGCATCTATAAACAATTTGCCGATATCGGCGATTATTTTGGACTACGTCACGAAAACGATGTGTTGCTCGAGGAACTTACTCGGTTGAGGAATGAGTTCGAAGTGTATCGGGCTACGCATCGCACTCCTGTTGATTCATTAGCGTCTCCGGAAGGCGAGGTGGCTGAATATATCTATTCAACTGCTTATGTAATCAACAACTCCATTACCCGACAGGAGAATTACATCATGCTCGACAAAGGGCGTCGGGATGGGGTGGAACCCAATATGGCACTTGTAACCCCGGAAGGGACCATCGTAGGTTATGTGCTCAGTTGCCGGAATAAGTTTTCGGTAGCTATCTCGGTGTTGAATACGAATTTCCGGACTGTGGGAAAGATCAAGGGCAAAGAGAGTTTCGGTTCGATCTACTGGGACGGGCGTGATCACAGTTATGTGACACTTTCCGAAATCCCGAAATATACGGAGATCCAACCCGGAGATACCATCGTAACGGGCTACTCTTCCATCTTCCCGCCTAATCTGGAGATCGGGCGGGTGGAAAGTTCACAGATGAATCCTACGGGGTATTACGACGTGAAAGTGAAACTTACCACACGGATGTCCGGACTGAAACGGGTCTTTTTAGTCCGGTATGCCGATGCGGTGGAGCGTATGTTGCTCGAAGAAGAGGTTCTGAAGAGCGAAAACAATTAATAACGCAGACAGAGATGGTGAATAGAATAATCGAATACGCGGTTTTTTTCGTGACACTGGTGTTGTTGCAACTGTTTCTGTTCAACAATCTGAACCTGAGCGTATACGTCAATCCCTTGGTCTATGTGGCATTTATCGTTCTGCTGCCGATGGAGACGCCCCCTGTGGCGATGTTGCTGCTGGGGCTGCTTTTGGGGGTCAATATGGATTTGGTGATGGGGACGGCCGGAATCAATACGATAGCGACTCTGTTTACGGCCTATACGCGTCCGGTGGCATTGCGTATGGTGCTGGCCAAGGATGATATTCGTGACGGAGGGATTCCCAGTCCGGTTCGGATGGGACGGGGTAAGTTTATCCGCTATGCAGGAATAGTGGTGTTTCTGCAATGTTTTGTTTTCTTTACCTTCGAATCGCTCACGTGGAGTTATTACTATCTGACTCTTCTGCGGATCGTGCTCAGTACGATCGTGACTACGATTCTGGTTTGGTTCTCTCAGATGTTGTTCCTCGGGAATTATGGCCGGGGATATAAATCGAATGACCGATGAATGCCGCCCGAATCAAAATATTGCAGATCGTGGTGATCGCCGTATTTGTCGTGATAGCGCTTCGTTTGTTCTACATTCAGGTGGTGGACGGAAGCTATAAGGACAGTGCGGAGAACAATGTGTTGCGTTACGAGGTGCAGTATCCCTCGCGAGGCGAGGTGTATGACCGTAACGGAGAGTTTCTCGTACAGAGCAAAGAGGTCTACGATCTGATGGTGGTTCCCCGGGATACGAAGCCCTTTGATACGGTGATGTTGTGCAGCATTACGGGGGTTCCGGTCGAGAAATTGCGGGCCGAGATGGCAAAGGCCGAACGTTTTTCGCGCCGACGAGCTTCCGTGGTCATCAAACAGTTGCCAAAAGATGTAAAATTGAAACTGGATGAACGCAGTTTCCCCGGATTCTACACGGTTTATCGTACGATCCGTTCCTATCCTCGTAAAATTGCAGGAAACCTGTTGGGGTATGTGAGCGAGGTGGATGAAAAGATGATAGCTCGGAATCCTTATTATCGTAGTGGTGATTATATTGGCAAAAGCGGCATTGAGCTGGCTTATGAAACCGTGCTGCGTGGAAAAAAAGGTGTGAAGGTGAATTTGGTCGATGTCCATGGTATTACCCAGGGCTCTTATCAGAATGGCATTTATGATACGTTGCCGGTGCCGGGGACGCCAATCACTTGCTCTATTGATGCGAGGTTGCAGGCTTTGGCCGAAGAGTTGCTGAAGGGGAAGGTGGGTAGCGTCGTGGCCATAGAGCCTTCGACAGGAGAAATTTTAGTGATGGCGAGTAGTCCTACCTATGATCCTGATGAGCTGGTCGGTCGTGAGAGCGGCAACAATTATATGAAATTATTGGGCAATGCACGTCGGCCTCTGTTCAACCGTGCGGTCATGTCGCGTTATCCGCCGGGTTCGACATTCAAGATCGTGAATGGTTTGATCGGTCTGCAGGAAGGGGTGTTGACCCCGCAGACGAAATATCCCTGTTATGAGGGATATACCATCGGAAGAGGGGTGAAGTGCCATAAACATTGGTCGCCGCTCAATATGATTGATGCGGTTCAAACCTCCTGCAATGCTTACTTCTGTTATGTGCTGCGCTCTATTCTTGACAACCGCGAGCGAGGTAATGTCAAAGAGACATTCGATATCTGGGCGGACTATGTGCGCAGTTTCGGTTTCGGTCGTAAGTTGGATTCGGATTTTCTGGATGAACTGAACGGGTATGTCCCCACATCGGAATTTTACGATGAGCGTTATAATGGCCGGTGGAATTCGTTGACTGTTATTTCGTTGTCGATCGGTCAGGGCGAGTTGGGATGTTCTCCATTGCAGATGGCCAATCTGGCGGCTACGGTTGCCAATCGGGGACACTATTTTATTCCGCATGTGGTGAAGCGTATTCATGACCGGGACTCGATCGATGCCCGGTTCTATGTGCCTCATTATACGAAGGTGGATTCGAAGTATTTCGAGCCGGTGGTCGAGGGCATGTATCGTGCGGTGCATAATCCGGGCGGTACGGCATCGATTGCGCGGGTGGAGGGTCTCGATATTTGCGGTAAGACCGGTACGGCCCAGAATCCTCACGGAGCCGACCACTCCACGTTTATGTGTTTCGCTCCGCGTAACAATCCGAAGATTGCCGTCTCGGTCTATATCGAAAATGGCCGTTTCGGAGCCACGACAGCCGCTCCGATCGCATCTCTGATCGTGGAACAATATCTGACCGATACGATTACACGTCCCCAACTGGTGGATTATGTGAAAAATATGCAAATCGCTTATCCCTATTATGACAGACAGCAGGCAAAACTGGCTCGGACTCGGTGAGGTCGATTGGAAGTCGATTCTGATATACGTGGCGTTGGTGCTGATCGGGTGGATCAACATCTATGCGGCTGTTTATGACGACTCGCATGCCAGTATTTTCGATATCAGTCAGCGTTATGGGATGCAGCTTATCTGGATCGGGATTTCGTTTTTCATCGGATTGGTGGTTCTGCTGATCGACGACAAATATTACCATATGCTGGCCTATCCGCTTTATTGGGTGACGCTTCTGATGCTTGTCGGGGTGATATTCCTGGGAAAAGAGGTGAAGGGAGCCCATTCGTGGATCGAGTTGGGCCCGGTGTCTCTGCAGCCGGCAGAGTTCATGAAGGTTACCGCAGCTTTGGCCTTGGCTCGGTATATGAGTACCTATTCGTTTTCGATACATCGTTTCTCCAATATCTTTCGGGCGCTACTGATCATCGGGGTGCCGGCTCTGATTATCATTTTGCAGAATGATACGGGATCTGCCATGGTCTACGGAGCCTTTCTGTTTGTACTTTATCGGGAAGGGCTGAACGGCTGGATCTATGTGGCTCTTATTCTGTCGGTGCTGCTGTTTATTTTTTCGTTTTTATTGACGCCCGACGCTCTGCTAATCTCGATGATATTGGTTTGTGTTGTGGGAGAAGGTCTCAGTAATGGCCGTTGGAGAAGTAAGATCGTGTATCTGGCTCTACTTGCTTTGATTACGATTCTGTTATATTTTGGAGCTAATTTGTTATTCAGAGGCCATCTTTCATTTTATGCTTCCTTGTTGATTTCGATAGTAATATTATTGGCGCCTGTGGGAATTTATGCCTATCGATATCGTTTACGGAACGTCTATTTGTATTTGGGACTGTTTCTGGCTTCTTTGGCCTTTACTTCGACCATCGATTATGTGTTTGACAATGTGTTGCAGGTGCATCAACAGAAACGAATTCTCGATGTGCTCGGATTGGAAACCGATCTCAAAGGATGGGGCTATAATGTTAATCAGTCGAAGATTGCCATCGGGTCGGGAGGTTTCTTCGGGAAAGGCTTTCTGGATGGTACACAAACTAAATTTAATTTTGTGCCGGAACAAAGTACAGACTTTATTTTTTGTACCGTGGGTGAGGAGTGGGGCTTTTTCGGGAGTCTCATTGTGATCGGCCTTTTCTGCCTGTTGATTCTGCGTTTGATGAAAATGGGTGAACGGCAGCGGGAATCTTTTGGCCGGGTCTATTGTTATTCGGTTGCGGCAATCTTTTTCTTTCATGTGGCGGTTAATGTAGGAATGACTATTGGATTGATGCCTGTGATAGGCATTCCACTTCCGTTTTTCAGTTACGGAGGATCGTCATTAATGGCTTTCTCGATGCTTTTTTTCATAGCTGTGAAACTTGATGCTAGTAAACGGGAGTTGCCGATTAATTAGTAAATTAATGGTATTTTAATATTGCAATATTAAATTTGCATTTTCTTTTACATAAAATTATTGCTTATGAGTGAACAACCGTGGAAAGGCCTGACTGCTCCCGAAGTGCTGGAGAGTAGAGCACGTCATGGCGTGAATGTAATTACTCCGGCAAAGAAAGAGTCTGTATGGATGCTTTTTATCGGTAAGTTTAACGATCCGATTATTAAGATCCTATTGGTTGCGGCGATTCTTTCCTTGGGGATTGCATTCATTGACGGAGAGTTTGCTGAAACGATCGGTATCTTTTGTGCGATTTTTTTGGCAACTGGCGTGGCATTCTGGTATGAATATGATGCTAAACGACGTTTTGAGATTCTGAACGTGGTGAACGATGATACGCCGGTGAAAGTGATTCGTGATGGACAGGTGATGGAGATTCCGAAACGTGATGTCGTGGTGGGAGATATTGTCGTATTGGGGACAGGCGATGAGATTCCGGCCGATGGACAGTTGTTGGAGGCGGTATCTTTGAAGGTGAATGAATCGACCCTTACGGGTGAACTCCAAACGGGAAAAACTACCGATCCAGAGAAGTTCTCTAAAGAAGCAACCTATCCCTCAGATAGGGTTTTGCGAGGCACGACGGTCGTGGAAGGCCGGGGCGTGATGCGAGTCGATGCCGTGGGCGATGCCACGGAGTTCGGTAAGGTGGCCGAACAGGCTACTGTGAAGAGTGAGGAGAAGACTCCCCTGGATAAGCAGTTGGAACGACTCTCCCGGATTATCGGGAAGGTCGGTACGGCATTGGCCGTGTTGGTTTTCCTGATTTTGGTTGTCAAGGGCTATTGGTTTTCGAATGAACTTCGCGAAGGTGATTGGTTCCATATTGCACATCATCTGCTGAGATATTTCATGGTGTCGGTAGCGATTATGGTGATGGCCATTCCGGAGGGGCTGCCGATGAGCATTACGCTCAGTCTGGCGATGAGTATGCGCCGGATGTTGAAGACCAATAATCTTGTGCGAAAGATGCATGCTTGTGAGACGATGGGAGCTGTGACGGTGATCTGTACGGATAAGACAGGGACGCTGACACGTAACGAGATGCGAATCTATGAAATTGAACGTTATGGTACTCTTCCAGACCCGGTGTTCGAGGAATCGGTGGCTGCCAACTCGACAGCATTCCTCGATTCGGCAGGCAAGGTGATCGGTAATCCGACCGAGGGGGCTCTGTTGTTGTGGTTGAAGGATGCGGGCAAGGATTATGCTGCATTGCGTGCCGGTGCACACATTGTCGATCAGATGACCTTTACCACCGAGCGGAAATATATGGCCACATTGGTAGAGAGTCCGGTGGCAGGCAAGAGGATGCTTTATGTAAAGGGTGCCCCCGAGATTGTTCGTGGAATGTGTTTGGCCGACGGACTGGACGCACAGGTGGAAGAGACTCTGCGGAATTATCAAAACAAAGCCATGCGTACGTTGGGATTTGCTGTCCAGGAGACCACACTGTCGACTTGTGAGGAGGTCCTCGCAGCAGGAGAGTTGCAATTTGTGGGCGTGGCAGCCATTTCGGATCCTGTGCGGGACGATGTCCCTGATGCCGTGGCACGCTGTCTGAATGCAGGTATTGCGGTGAAGATTGTTACGGGAGATACCCCGGCGACGGCTCGCGAGATCGCCCGGCAGATCGGTCTGTGGAACGATGAAGTGGATGGCGAGCGTAACCGTATCACAGGCGTAGAGTTTGCTGCATTGAGCGATGCAGAGTTGCTCGATCGCGTTCAGGACCTGAAGATCATGTCGCGGGCCCGTCCTCTGGATAAGCAGCGTTTGGTGCGGCTGCTGCAGGAGAAGGGCGAGGTCGTGGCTGTTACGGGCGACGGAACGAATGATGCTCCGGCACTTAACTTTGCACAGGTTGGCCTTTCGATGGGAACTGGGACTTCTGTGGCCAAGGAGGCCAGCGATATTACCTTGCTCGACGATTCGTTCAGCAGTATTGCAACGGCCGGGATGTGGGGACGTTCGCTTTATAAAAATATCCAGCGCATCGTGCTGTTCCAGTTGACTGTGAATTTTGCTGCACTGGTTGTGGTGTTTTTCGGGTCGATTTTCGGAGATGCACTGCCATTGACCGTTACGCAGATCCTCTGGGTGAACCTGATCATGGATACCTTTGCGGCGATGGCTTTGGCTTCTTTGCCGCCCAATCCGCGGGTGATGGAGGACAAACCGCGCAAGAACAGCGATTTTATCATTACGCGCAGTATGCTTGCCTCGATTTTAGTGACAGGTTGCGTGTTTGTCGCCGTACTGCTTTCGATGTTGCTTTGGTGGGGGAGCGAAATTACGATTTATGACCTCTCGCTGTTCTTTACGACGTTTGTGATGCTTCAGTTCTGGAACCTGTTCAATGCACGGGCTTTCGATGCGCATGGCGGAGTACATGGTGATCTGAAACAGTCGAAGGGTTTTCTGTTGATTCTGTTGTGTATTTTGATAGGTCAGATTCTTATCGTTTCGTTCGGAGATGGTGTGTTCCGTACGGTGCCGTTGAGCCTTCGGGATTGGCTGATCGTTATCTTCGGAACTTCGTTGATTTATGTGGGCGGTGCTTTGATTCGTCGCATCAATAATCGTAAGTTAGGTCGTTAGTCTGGCCTGAAATAGAACGTAAAAAGAGAGTTGTCCATTGGGCAACTCTCTTTTTACATAGATAGTGATTTAAGAAGTGTTACGGTCTTATCTTTTGATGGTGGCGCAATACACACTATATTTGCTCATGACATTGCTTACAAATGCCAATGTTTGTCCGCTGCCGGTAAATGAGCCGCATTTCACTACATCGTCTTGATGATACGCAGGGTCGGCCTTCTTCTGCAGAAATAGCGAGACATCTGCCCAGGAATCGGGATTCCCTCCATATTTGGCAGCTAGTCGTCGAGCATCGAGGACATGTCCTATGCCTCCATTATAGCAGGCAAGAATGATACTCATCCGATCCACGAAAGGCGTCCCCGGCGCAATATGCAACGATCGCTCAATCTTGCTGAGCACTTTGGCGGCCAACATGACGTTTATTTCGGGATTCATCAGATCCTGTTCTCCGATCTGGAACTGGCGGGCCACGGCCGGCATGATTTGCATCAGTCCTTTGGCGCCCCGGTTTGATACGATATAGGGGTTGAATCGCGATTCGTTGTAGGCAATAGCGGACATCAGGCGCCAGTCGTGGCCTTCACGTTCGCTTACTTCACGGATGATGTCGTCGAAAATGGAAATACCCCCTTTTTTATCCTCTGTAGTTCGGGCAATCAATTGACCGACCGTCCCTTTGTCAAAGTAAAGGCATCCGAGCATGGCATAATCTTCACCATTGCGGTAATTCTCTAACCAACCCATGAAGTCTTCTCGTAATCCTTGGATGTTGGGACTCATCGTGATGCCGACAGGAATTTTCTCTGAGAAAGCATATACCTCGCAGATGTTCTTCATCAATGTGCTGCCAAGTTGTGCTTCACTTTTTTCACAGATGAGGAAATCGTATTTTCCTTCGGAGAGCGATTCTATACGCTCCATTGGATTATCTGTCGAAACAAAAATATCGCCTCGCAGAGAGTCCATTAATAGATCATAACTTTTGGATGTCTTAAATCCGGATGATATGGCTAACCGCTTGCTTGATAGCTCTTTAATAAGAGAAAACGGTTTCGTCTGTCCGAATTTGCGGGCGGCATCTTTCCCGGTCAGAATGACGTAGGAGGTGTTGTATAGAAGGAGTGCGTTGGGATCGTTGTCCAATTGAGGAACGAGTTCGGCAACGATGTCCGCTTTGTTCTCCTTCATTAATTGATGGGCATCTTCCGTACTCCCTTCTATGATGCGAAGCGGAAGTCCGCGATGCTCGGCATAGGCTTTAAGCAGTTCGTATTGGTATCCGAAATGCTCATCGCCCAAAGTGAAGAAACCGGGTAGATCGATATCCATCGCTACCACCAATTCACCTTTGTCCTGCAGCCCTTGTGCAGAATCTTGCCGGGGGCTGCAACTTGAAAACAATAAAATAGAAAGAACCGTTACACTGGCCAAAAATGTTTTAATCATATGAAACAGTTTGCGGGCTGCGCAAAGGCTGTAACGGGCTAATCGTAGAAACTCCAGGAGAATCCCAGTTTCAGGACTCTCTTGTTCTGAGGATAGTGCAACAGTGTGAAATAGTTGCGGTCTCCGAACAAGTTGTCGTTGAGGTGCTCCAGCTTCAGGAGGATGCGCATACGCTTCCATTTGGCGTTTACGAAAACATCTACCATCGGATACCCTCCTATCTCTTTCTCGCGTTGGTTATAGAACTGGCTGAGCGCCGGATTGTAGCCGAACGCATAATATGGCGTGTTATACCTGCCGTCGAGTCCTACTTGTAGGCGTAGGACCGACTTCACCACATCGAATTCGAAATAATAGGAGAGAAAAGCACTGGCCAACGGCACCGGAATAACTTCCTGCGATGTGCTCCATTGCAGCAATACCCTGTGATTCAGATGGAATCCGCCGAGGCGGAAATCCTTGCGAGCATACAAACCCGAGACGCTCACGTTCCCGGTCTCCTGGGCAGGCATCGAGCGTGCATCGTAATAGATTTTGTTTTTGACAACACTTTGTGCTGCACCTGCCTCCAGTCCCCAGCTGGGGATGTTGAGCGTGGCTTCAATACGGGTTTCATTCTCCTTGGAAAAGGAGTTCGACCATGCATAGTGGTTCGAGTAGAATTCCTCACTCCAGTAGTCCGGCGACCGCCGGTCGTAGCTGAATTTTCCTGTGAGGGTAATAGGATTGCCTTTGATAAAGGCACTTATCGAAGCCTTGGCTCCGATACTCATATCTCCGCTCCGATATCCGAAGGGGTGGAATTGAATATTCCCTCCCCAGTCGAAGTAGCGTTTTATCTTACCGTCTACCGAGCCGTAGACGTAATAGCCTGTCTTGCGGATTCCTTTTACCTTGCCGGTGAGATAATCTCCTTGGCGAAATTGGTAGTAGTAGTGGTTGTCCATACCGATTCCACCGTCGATGACTCCGATGACTCCCTCCCGATCCCACGGTTGCAGCTGGATGAAGAGCCGGTTCGAAATCAGCGTCTCAAAAATGGAGTCATACGTTGAGGTGGGATTGACGTACCAGTTTTCGTAATAATCGCCGCTTTGAGAGCGGGTGTCGGTATATTTGCGGCTCCATCGGCTGTATTGAAAAGAGTGGCCGAAGAATACCGATGAGCGGTCGGCGATCGAGAAATCCTCGTCGGTGAGTTTCCGCAACGGGATGCCGTAAGATTGAATGACGTAATAGGTATTGTTCTTAAGCACCATTCGCGCATCCTGAAGCCGTACGGGTACGTTCTCCGGCAGTTCGAAGATGGTATCGGTAATGTCGCGGTCATTCTGTACGCCGCCGTTCTCCTTGTTGTTAATGGTGTTGAAGATGTATCCTGCGTGGATGGAGTATTTCTTTCCTGTGTGGGAGAATGCCATCGAGAGGTCTTTGGCCCGGCCTTTCTGCCAGTTGTAGATGCCTCGCGTCCCTTGGCTGCGGTAGTCGATATTGAAACCGCTCGAGGGAGAGATGTTTTGGGCATGGGTGAGCCAGAATGACTCCTCGTTGTATTTTTTCTGCCCCGCCATGAAATAGCTGAGGTGGGTAAACGGTTTCTTGACGTTGTAGAAGTTGACCTTGTCGGGGAACCAGAAGTAGGTATTGTAACTTTGGGCAAAGTTGAAATTCCGGTATTGCGGACGGTCAAAATAGTTCAGGGGAATCGTAGCTCCTCCCAGATTACCCTGATAGGCGTCTCCCACCCCCTTGCGCAGATAGGGATAATCCAACTCGAATCGGTTGATGAGGGTGTCGATGTCCGTGAACTCCACCTTGTTACGATAGGTATCTATGTGCCAGGCAAAATTAGGGCGTTTGCGTGTGGAGTCGTCGAAGAAGTAGGATTCGAGGGGCTTCCGGATTTTTCGCTTGGTTGTATCGGTACGCGAGGTGGTGTCCTGTTCCATCCCCATGGCATAGGGATTCCCCCCTACGGTGCTTAGGTCTCCATATCGGCGGGCCGTGCTGTTTCTGTCGTATTGGGTATAGTCCTGTGCCAATGCGCTCTGGGGCGTTGCCACCGCAAAGAGTATTCCAAAGAGAAATAGCACAAGAACACGTAATACGACTGTCCGCATGAGGGTTCTTCGGTTAAAATTTCGCGCAAAGTTAATAAAAATATCCGAAATCGGTTCTAATGGTCCGAGAGCGGGTTACCGATGCAATATCCGCACCACGTTGCGTGTGGCCGAGATGAGAATGTAGCCCAGAATGACGAACGGGACAGCGGCAATCTGCCAAAGGATTAGTCCGATGACAGAAAGCAGGAGAAATCCGTATCGCAGTTCGTTGCCCCGGAGTCCGTAATGGTGGAATTTGAGTGCGAACATCCGAATCGGGCTGATGAGCAGAAAAGAGAGTACAACCGTTACGACCAATACCCAGAAAGGAGCAACCTCAAAGAGCCCCTCGGCATAGAGGTAGCCGGCGGACACGACAAACAAGGCGCTGGCTGGAGTCGGCAGTCCTTCGAATTCATCGCGCTGGGTTTCGTCGATGTTGAATTTGGCCAGACGCAGCGCCGAGAAAGCGGCCAGAAAGAAGGCACAGAGGCCCCAGGCTCCGGGCCCGTCAGCAGATTGATAGATGCTGTACAGCACGGCCGCCGGAGCTACGCCGAAACTGACCATGTCGGAAAGCGAGTCGAGTTGCTTACCCAGTTCCGAATAGGAACGCAGCAACCGCGCCGAGAATCCGTCGAGAAAATCGAAGACGGCGGCGGCAATCACAAATATGAATGCGGCCTTCAGGTCGGCAAAGCGCAACGTAAGCAACGTGGCAATACATCCGCACAGCAGATTCGCCAGGGTCAGCATATTGGGTATGGTGAAAAATCGTATCTTCATTGCCTGATTTTTGTGGTTTGGCATAATCCTCCGCAAAGGTAGCAGAAACTACAGAAATATTTCTATATTTGTCTTAACATTTAATAAAACTATGGATAACAATAAATATTGTGTCATCATGGCCGGGGGAATCGGCAGCCGTTTCTGGCCCATCAGCCGGAGTACTCACCCCAAGCAGTTTCTCGATATTCTCGGGACCGGCAAAACGTTTCTGCGCAGTACGTTTGAACGTTTTTCCCATGTTGTTCCGACAGAGAATTTTCTCGTGGTGACCAATGCCGTATACAAGGATCTTGTGCTGGATCAGTTGCCCGAATTGCAGGAGTCGCAGGTATTGGCCGAGCCTCTCGGTCGCAATACGGCTCCTTGCATTACGTATGCGGCATTTCGTTTACGTGCCGTCAATCCCGATGCGGTAATGATTGTTACTCCGAGCGATCATTTGATAATCAATGAGTTGGATTTTGTGCATGTGATTGATGAGAGTGCGGAGTTTGTTCGCGACCATGACGTGATGATGACGATCGGTATTCGTCCGGATCATCCCAATACCGGCTATGGATATATACAGGTGGAACCTACGGGCCCTGCTTTGTCGAAATTTAACAAGGTGAAGACATTTACCGAGAAACCCAATGCCGAGATGGCCAAGGTATTTGTGGATAGCGGGGAGTTTTTCTGGAATGCCGGTATCTTTATCTGGCGACCGAATACGATTCTTGAGGCGGTCGAACGTTTCCTGCCGGATACCTATCAGCTTTTCGATTCGATTTCGGCGCATTATGGACAGCCGGACGAGGATGAGTATATACAACGTATTTATCCCGAATGTCGGGGTATTTCGATCGATTTCGGGGTGATGGAGAAGGCCGAGAATGTCTATGTGCGTTGCAGTGATTTCGGCTGGTCGGACATCGGCACCTGGAACTCGCTCTATCATTACTCTCCGAAGGATGAGAATGGCAATGTGGTGCCGCACAACAGTGCGCTTTATGATACGCATGGGTGCATTATCAAGGTCCCCGATGGCAAGATGACCGTTATCGAGGGCCTTGACGACTATATTGTCGTGGATAAGGAGAATGTGCTGATGATCTGTCCTCGGGAGAATGAACAGAAAGTCAAGAAATATATCGAGGATATTAAGTTCAAGACCGGTGACCGATTTATATAAGATTTTTACGAAATATCCTGTCATATCGACCGATAGCAGGCGAGTTGTGCCGGGGTCGATATTTTTTGCTCTCCGGGGAGCATCGTTCGACGGGAACCGTTATGCGGCGGATGCTCTGGCCCAAGGAGCGGTATATGCCGTGGTGGACGATCCTGCGGTGGCGGTTTCAGATAAATATAGGGTGGTGGACGACGTGCTGGCTACGCTTCAGCATCTGGCGATGTATCATCGCCGGGCGTTGGGTATTCCCATTCTCGCAATCACGGGGTCCAATGGCAAGACGACGACGAAGGAGTTGGTGGCGCGGGTATTGGCGAAACGCTATTGTGTCAGTGTGACGCAGGGGAATCTGAACAATCATATCGGTGTCCCGCTTACGTTGTTGTCGATGAAACCCGATACGGAGTTCGGAATTGTGGAGATGGGGGCAAGCAGTTGTGGAGAGATTGAGTTGCTTTGCAATATTGCCCAGCCCGATTTCGGTCTTATTACGAACATCGGGCGCGCTCACCTGGAGGGATTTGGGGGCCCGGAGGGGGTGAAACGCGGGAAAGGTGAGTTGTATGATTATCTGGCTGCTCATCATGGAGTTGCATTTTATCTGACGGAGAGCCCGGAGTTGTCCGATATGGTGCGGGAGCGCCCTGCGTTGCAGACGGTGCCCTATACGACGGAGGGAACGGCGCAAATGAAAAGCAGATTGGTTGGGGATTATAATCGCTATAATATGGCGGCGGCTGTAGCGGTTGGGAGATATTTCGATGTGGATATGCATGACATCGAACAGGCCGTGGCGGGGTACGAACCGGACAACCATCGTTCCCAACGTATGGAGACGGCTCGTAATACGTTGATTTTGGATTGTTACAATGCCAATCCGTCGAGTATGCGGGCTGCCATCGAAAATTTTGCCCAGGAGATCACTCCTCGGACAAAAGCCGTGATTCTCGGCGATATGCTGGAGCTGGGACGATACGCTTCGGATGAACATCTGGCTGTTTTACAGCTGTTGGCTGAGTGTCGTATTCGGGAGATTTATCTCGTAGGAGCCAACTTTGTTTCGGCGGCTGAGGCTACGGGTTTGCACGCCTTCCCTGATCGAGAAGCGCTTGTTGCTTATCTGAATGAACATCCTCTGCACGATCGGATGATTCTGATTAAGGGATCGCATGGAATAGGGCTCGATAAAATCGTCGATTTTTTGTGATTTTGACCAATGGGCAGATGTGTCTTCGAAAGTTAGAACAACATGTCAGTCTCTGTCTTGGATGATTCCGGTAGATAGTAAAAATCCTGCGACAAAATTTGTCGCAGGATTTTTGTTTGCGTGAGGTGCCCCCTCCAGGAATTTATTTACCCAGAAGGGCTTTTACCTCTTCGTAGACTTTTTGACCCGAGAAACCGAATTCCTCTTCGAGTACTTTATAGGGCGCAGAAAATCCGAAATGATCTAATCCATGGATATAGCCATTTTCTCCTACGAGACGTTCGAGTGTGGTAGGTAGCCCGGAAGTCATTCCGTAGCGTACAATACCTGCGGGTAGAATCTCTTCCTGATACTCTTTGGGTTGATCGCGGAACAATCCTTCGGATGGAACCGATACGATGCGTACCTTGATTCCGTCGGCTTTGAGTAGTTCTGCTCCAGCAACAAGTGTCGCTACTTCGGAGCCGTTACCCAGTAGAATCACATCGGGCTTGTCTTGGCAATCTTCAATAATGTAAGCTCCTTTAGATGCCTGTCGGGCCTCTTTCAGACGGTCACCGCTGGCAGCGGGCAATGTTTTGATGTTCTGGCGGGAGAAGAGCAAGGCTGTAGGTCGTTGGCTCTCCATGGCGATTTTCCACGCTGCTATTGCTTCAGGACCGTCGGCCGGACGTAATACGACCATCGACCGTTCGCCTTGGTGGTTGTAGAGTTGTTCCATCAGGCGGATTTGAGCCTCATGCTCTACGGGTTGATGGGTAGGTCCATCCTCGCCGACGCGGAATGAGTCATGGGTCCAGATATATTTTACCGGAAGACGCATCAATGCCGCCAGTCGAACGGCGGGTTTCATGTAGTCGGAGAAGACGAAGAACGTACCACAAGCAGGTATGACACCTCCGTGTAGCGCCATACCGTTCATGATGCAGGCCATCGTCAGTTCGGAAACACCGGCTTGGAAGAATTTTCCCGTGAAATCACCCTTTTCGAAGGCATGGGTTTTCTTGAGATATCCGTCCGTTTTATCTGAATTGCACAGGTCGGCAGAGGCTACAATCATATTTTCGACATGGTCGGCCAGGTAGGAGAATACGCTCGAGGAGGCAGCACGTGTAGCTACATCCGGTTTGCATTCCACTTGGGAAAAATCCAGTTCCGGCAGTGCTCCCGAGAGGAACAGATCCAGTTTGGCACTTAATTCCGGGTTCGTATTACGCCAGATTTCTTCGACGGCCTTATGCTCTTTAATCCAATCGGTGAGGCGGTTGCGAGCCATCGTGTAAATTTCCTTGCTTTCGGGGAAAATTTCGAATGGTTCGTCCGGATTGCCTCCGAGATTTTTTACCGTAGCGGCGAAATCGCTGCCTGCGGCAGAGAGTGGCTGACCGTGCGTGGAGACCTTCTTCTCGAAACTCTTTCCGTCTGCGGTTACGGCGCCTTTCCCCATGATCGTGTGACCGATGATTAACGTCGGTTTCTCTTTTTCCTGCCGTGCGTCGTGCAAGGCCGTACGGATTTGGTTGCAGTCGTTGCCGTCGATCTCGATGACGTTCCAGCCCCAGGCTTTGTATTTGGCTGCGACGTCTTCGGTCATTACTTCGTCTACTTTGGTCGAGAGCTGTATGTTATTGGCATCGTAATACATGGTCAGACGGCTCAGACCGAGATGACCCGCAATACGTCCTGCTCCTTGAGAGATCTCTTCTTGAATACCACCGTCAGAGATGTAGGCATAGGTGCGGTGTTTCATCCATTCGCCGAAACGGGCGACCATAAAGCGTTCTGCAATGGCTGCGCCTACGGCCATCGCATGCCCCTGCCCGAGCGGACCGGAGGTGTTTTCTATGCCGTGTGCCAGGTCGCGTTCCGGGTGTCCAGGTGTGATGCTTCCCCATTGGCGGAAGTTTTTGAGGTCTTCCAGCGTGAGGTTCCCCGAAAGGCAGAGTGCTGCATAGAGCATCGGGGACATGTGTCCCGGGTCGAGGAAGAACCGATCTCGGAAAGGATAGGTCGGGTCGGCCGGATTATAGTGCATGAATTCCGTGAAGAGCACGTTGATGAAATCTGCTCCGCCCATGGCGCCTCCCGGGTGTCCCGATTTGGCCTTTTCCACCATGGCTGCTGCCAGGATACGAATGTTGTCCGCGGCTTTGTTCGTGAGATCGTTGTTCATGTTTTTTACTGTTATAGGTTCGATTCATTTGTTGGGTTATGTCTGCCTTCTTATGCTTTGGGTCAGCCGACTTGTTTCCATTCCGATAGTCCTGCCTTCTCGAGTTTCTCGCGGGCATAGTCGACGGTGATGCGGAATTCCCGGCAGGAGGTTTCCGAGGGTAGGTCAAACATGACATCCATCATGATGGCTTCGCAAATCGAGCGGAGACCTCGTGCTCCGAGCTTGAACTCGATCGCCTTGTCTACGATGTAGTCCAAAACCTCATCGTCGAACGACAATTCGACGCCGTCCATGGCAAAAAGTGCCTTATATTGTTTGATGATGGCATTTTTCGGTTCGGTAAGGATCGACCGCAGAGCTTCGCGTCCCAGGGGCTCCAGATAGGTCAGGACAGGAAGACGCCCCACCAGTTCCGGAATCAGACCGAACGATTTAAGATCCTGCGGCAGGATATATTGCATCAGGTTGTCGCGTTTGATCGAGCCTCGTTCCAGTTTCCCGTAACCGATGGCGCGGGTATTGAGACGTTGTGCGATTTTTTTCTCAATACCGTCGAATGCTCCTCCGCATATGAACAGAATGTTGGCCGTATTGATCTTGATGAACTTCTGGTCGGGATGTTTGCGCCCGCCCTCGGGGGGAACGTTGACGATTGTCCCTTCGAGAATTTTCAACAGGGCTTGTTGTACACCTTCGCCCGATACGTCCCGCGTGATGGAGGGGTTGTCCCCTTTGCGGGCGATTTTGTCGATTTCGTCGATGAAGATGATGCCGCGTTCGGCTAACTCCACGTTGTAGTCGGCCACCTGGAGCAGACGGCTCAGGATGCCTTCCACATCTTCCCCCACATAGCCGGCCTCGGTCAGAACCGTAGCATCTACGATGGTGAACGGAACCTTCAGAAGCCGGGCGATAGTCCGCGCCATCAGGGTCTTGCCTGTGCCGGTGGGGCCTACGATTACGATGTTCGATTTGTCGATTTCGATCTGCTCCTGCTTCTCCTGGGCGTGCATCAGACGTTTGTAATGGTTGTAGACCGCCACGGACATGTAGCGTTTGGCGTCTTCCTGACCGATCACGTACTGGTCGAGGAAAGCCTTGATCTCTGCGGGTTTCAGTAGTTCTTCTTTTCGGATGGGAGCTGCTTTTTTCCCTTTTTTCGAGATGACTTCGGTTTCCAGCAGCAGGTTGTAGCCGTGCTCGATGCACTTATTGCAGATATTGGCGCCATCGCTTCCCGAGAACATCACCTCCACCTCGGTGCGTGGCAATCCGCAAAACGAGCAGCAATCCATATTGCCCTCGTCGGATCGTTTGTTTGCCATATTCTTATTTATTCTCTCTCTTTTTCAGTACTTCGTCGATCAGTCCGTAGGCCATGGCCTCTTTCGAGGTCATCCAGAAATCCCGATCGGCATCTTTTTCGATTTTTTTGTAGGGTACTCCGCTGTGTAACGAGAGGATTTCGTAGAGCTCTTTCTTGAGTTTCAAGATTTCGCGAGCTGTGATTTCGATGTCTGAAGCTTGACCCTCTGCGCCGCCCAGTGGTTGGTGGATCATGATGCGGGAATGGGGAAGGGCCGAACGTTTCCCCTGTGTTCCGGCGGTGAGCAGTACGGCGGCCATGCTGGCGGCCATGCCGGTGCAGATGGTGGCCACGTCCGGGCTGATCAGTTGCATCGTGTCGTAGATGCCCAGCCCAGCACTTACCGATCCTCCGCCCGAATTGATGTATATCTGGATATCTTTTTCCGGGTCTACCGACTCCAGAAAAAGTAGCTGAGCTTGGATGATGTTGGCGGCATCGTCGTAAATGGGTACGCCGAGAAAGATGATGCGATCCATCATCAGTCGTGAAAATACATCCATCGTGGCGACATTCAGCTGCCGTTCTTCGATAATTGTCGGCGAAATGTAGGAATCGGCGACTGCGCGATAGTTGTGCAGCCGGAGGCTGCTGATGCCCAGATGTCCGGTTGCGTACTTTTCGAATTCGCTCTTTTTCATCTTTTTATATTCGGTATTTTATTATACAGAATGACTCCGTTAGGAGGCCGATTCTGCAAAATCAATCCTAACGGAGTCAAAGATAATAAAAATCGGGAAGTATTCCTATTTCGTCGACTGTTCAAATATTTTGCCGAACTCTTCGGCGCTCACCTCTTTGTCGGTCACCTTGATGATGGGGGTGAGGGCTTCGATGACTTTGTGTTCGTACAGTTTTTCGTAAATCTTACGCGACTCCTCTTTGTTGCTGAGGATTTGATTGGCGTAACCGTTCAGCATGTCGTCCGATACCTGACTCATGCCGTATTGCGCGAACTGCATGAGCGTTAGGGCTTTGGCTTCTTCTAGTGCATCTTCGGGCGTAACCTTGATCTCCAGGGTATCTACATAGTGTTTCTGGATCAGGTTCCAGCGCATCATGTCGAGGAACTGGTCGAAGTCCTTTTCGATCTGTTCCATCGTGAATTTGCCCTCGTTGATCCGGAACAGCCATCTCTTCAGGAAGTCTTCGGGCAGTTTCAGGTCGGCTTTGCCGAGCAACAACTTGTGCATATCGAGCGTAAACAGATAGTCGGTTTCGCGGCCGAGGTCGCGGGCGATCTGTTCGTACAGGAAGGTTTCCAGCCCCTTGTCATCCTTTACGCTGCCGTCGGGGAATGCCATTTTGAAGAACTCCTCGTTCAGCTCGGGTTCGGCGAATTTGCGGATTTTGTTGATTGTCAGTTTGAAGTTCGGATTGATACCCTCCAACTCATTTTCTTTAACCTGGAGAATCGCTGCACGCTGAGCCGGGTTTTTGTAGAGTTCGTTGACGTTGACATCCATCGTGTCGCCAACCTTTTTTCCGATGAACGGTTTGCGCTCCTCGTCATTCATCGAGATAAGGCCTACGTAAGCGTCGGCCACATTCATCGTCTCGTTGTCGAGGGTCACCGTCAGAGCCTCCTCTTTCTCCACCTTCTCCGTATCTACCAGACGACCGAATTTGCGCAGGAAATTCGAGCGGTAGTTTTCGTACATCTCTTTATCGGCCTTGATCGTGTAACGCGTGATTTTATCCTTGGCGCCCAATTCGATGTTGACGGCAGGGGCCAGACCGATTTCAAAGACGAATTCGTAAGAGGTGTCGTTGTCGAAGTCGAATTCTTTCTGTTCGTCGCTCGGCATGACATCGCCCATATAGTCGATTTTCTCTTTTTCGAGGTAGTCGAAGCAGGATTTCGAAGCGGTGCGGTAAGCCTCCTCGGCCACGGCGCCTTTGCGGTACATCTTGTTGATGATGCCCATGGGAACCATGCCGGGACGGAATCCGGGAATGTTGGCTTTGCGTTTGTACTCGCGCAGGGTCTTGTCCACTGCGGGAGCGTAATCGGCCTCATCTACCGTTACTTTGATCAACGCGGTGAGGTCGTCGCGATTTTCTCTTACGATATTCATTTCTATCTGTTTTTTGCTTTAACGATCTGCTTGGAGCGCACAAAGATAATATATTCTGTTCAGACTGCAAATTTTTGCCGCTTGTTGTCCGGCGAAATAGCGGGGGCCGTTTTCGAAAAGAGCCCTATAGATAAAAAAACGCCTTGTGCTTCCTTCTGCAAGACGTTTTCCGGTTGTACCTTGTGCGAGCAAAGGGACTCGAACCCCCACGCCTCTCGGCATTAGATCCTAAATCTAACGTGGCTACCAATTACACCATGCTCGCCTATTGACGCGACAAAGATAGCGATTTTTTCCTGCCCGACAAATTCATAGAGGCAAATTTATTGTTGTCTGGTTGTAATGCGATGGCGGGGTTAACGGGCGAATCGCAGGGCTTGTCCGCGAAACGAGCTGTCTACCATGCCGTCGCAGTAGACGATGCGGCCGTTGATGAGCGTATGGGTCACCCGATGGCGGAATGTCGTGCCCAGGAAGGGTGACCAGCCGCATTTGTAGAGGATATTCTCTTTCGAGACCCTCCAGGGCGACTGGGGATCGACGATGGCAATATCCGCATAAGCCCCTTCGCGTAGGAATCCCCGGTCGCATATGGCGAATCGGATTGCGGGTGCGTGACACATCTTCTCCACGACCTCTTCAACACTTAACACCCCCTGCAAAGCCAATTCCAACATGGCGACCAGAGAGTGCTGGAGCAGGGGACCTCCTGACGGACATTCCCAGTAGGGGCGTTGCTTCTCTTCCAGGGTGTGCGGTGCGTGGTCGGTCGCCACGACGTCTACCTTTCCGCTTGTCAGACCGGTGCGGAGAGCGTCACGGTCGGCGATGCTTTTGACTGCCGGATTCCATTTGATGAAGTTGCCTTTCGAGGCATAATCGGCATCGGAAAACCACAGGTGATGGACACAGACTTCGTTGGTGATTTTCTTTTCGGTTAATGGTTTGACGTCGAACAGGGATAGCTCGCGCGCTGTACTCAGGTGGAGAACATGCAGGTCGGATCCGTACTTGTCGGCCAGCTCTACGGCGTGGGCCGAAGAGCGGTAACACGCTTCGGCGCTACGGATTAGCGGGTGCATGGCCGGGGTTGTCCGATCGCCATATTGCTGTTTGTATTTCTCCATGGCGGCACGGATCATCGGCTCCGATTCGCAGTGGGTGGCGATTAACGTGGGGCTCTCTGCAAAAATGGCCGAGAGGGTGCGTTCGTCATCGACCAACATGTTGCCCGTTGAGGATCCCATGAACAGTTTGACGCCGCATACGGTTTTCGGGTCGATTTTCGACAGATCTCTGACGTTGTCGTTCGTGGCGCCGAAATAGAACGAATAATTGGCCACGGAACTTTCGGCTGCTCGTTCGAATTTGTGTTCCAATGCATCGAGCGAGGTGGTGGGCGGTTTGGTATTGGGCATATCCATGAACGAGGTGACTCCTCCGGCCACTCCTGCGACGGATTCACTGTGTATGTTGGCCTTGTAGGTAAGGCCCGGTTCCCGGAAATGGACCTGGTCGTCGATGACACCCGGCAGAATGAGTTTCCCTGTGGCGTCGATCCGTTCGCCGTAGAAGTGTTTTGAGAGTATCGAAGGAGAAACCCCTTCGCCTATGGCTGCGATTCGCTCGCCTTCGACGAGAATATAGCCCTTTGTTTTACGCCCTTCGTTGACGATTGTGCCGCCCTCTATCAGAATATTTGCCATTGCCGTTTTTTTTTAATGGACTCCGGAGCGCCCTTTGATTTCCCGGAGTCGAAGTTTCATGACGCCCCAGAATGCTTCGCCGAAGATGCCGCTGCTCATTTTCGAGGTGCCTTGCACCCGTTCCGTGAAGACGATCGACACCTCCTTGATTCGGAAACCGAGTCGCCATGCGGTATATTTCATTTCGATCTGAAAACCGTAGCCTTTCATCTGTACCGCATCGAGATCGATCGTCTCGAGTACGCGCCGCGAGTAGCAGACAAAACCTGCCGTGGCATCGCGGACCAGCATGCGTGTGATGGTTCGTACGTAGAACGAAGCGTAATAGGACATCAGCAGCCGTCCCATGGGCCAGTTCACCACATTTACCCCCGTAATATAGCGAGACCCGACGACCAGATCTGCCCCCTCCAGTGCGGCTTCGTACAGGCGTACCAGATCGTCCGGGTTGTGCGAAAAATCGGCATCCATTTCGAAGACATAGTCGTAACCCTGCTCCAGAGCCCATTTGAATCCGGTGAGATATGCGGTCCCCAGTCCCTGTTTGCCGCTCCGTTCGATCAGGTGCAGACGTTGGGGGTGGATGCTTTGCCGGGAGCGGACGATCGACGCGGTCCCGTCCGGTGAACCGTCGTCGATGATAAGCAGGTCGAACGGTTCGGGAAGGGAAAATACCTTATCGATCATCGCGGCGATATTCTCCTTCTCGTTATAGGTAGGTATGATTACGACTTTACGCATGGTCCCGGAGTTTAACGTTCCATAATCCGAACAAATGTACTATTTTTACCGCAAAATACCTCATCATGCCTAAAGAGATTTCGCTCGTCCTCTCGCCGAAGCAGGCTGCCGACAAGAATCTGTACCTTCCTATTGCTGCACGCAAGGCGGGTATTTCTGTGTCGCAAATCGCTTTGGCGCGGGTTCTTAAACGTTCGATCGACGCCCGAGGCCGTCTGCCGAAAGTAAACCTTACCGTGCAGCTTTTTGTCGACCATGAACCGGAACCGGCTCCCGTACACTTTGACTATCCGGAGGTAAGCCGATGCCCCGAGGTGGTGATCGTGGGGGCGGGCCCTGCCGGGCTTTTTGCGGCGTTACGACTCATAGAACTCGGGTTCCGTCCCATTGTATTGGAGCGAGGCCGCGAGGTCTCTCCGCGTAAAGCGGATATTGCCCGTATTAACCGGGGCGGAGCGGTCGATCCTGATTCCAACTATGCCTTCGGAGAGGGCGGTGCGGGAACTTTCTCCGACGGGAAACTGTTTACACGCTCCAAAAAGCGCGGTGATTATAACAAGGCTTTGCAGACTCTGGTTTTCCACGGTGCCAATCCCGAGATATTGTATGATGCCCATCCTCATATCGGTACGGATAAGTTGCCGGGAGTGATTGCCCGTATTCGGCAGACGATTCTTGCCTGTGGCGGTCGTTTTGTCTTCGGCGTCCGGATGACCGATCTCATCGTGCGTGATGGCCGGGCCTGTGGAATCTGCTGCCGACGGACAGACGCGTCGGATAGCTTCCAGGAGGAGCGGATCGAAGGAGTTGCTGTCGTGTTGGCTACGGGGCATTCCGCCCGGGATATTTACGAACTGCTCTATCGTCGTGGCGTGCGCGTGGAGGCGAAACCTTATGCCATGGGGCTCAGAATCGAGCACCCGCAGGCCTTGATTGACCGCATTCAGTATCATATGCCTGAGCGGGGCGAGTACCTTCCTGCGGCAGCCTATTCGCTTGTGGCTCAGGTGGGAGGAAGGGGTGTCTACTCGTTCTGTATGTGCCCGGGAGGATTTATTGTCCCGGCCATGACGGATGCCGCCGAGAGTGTGGTGAATGGAATGTCTCCTTCGGGACGCAATTCGGTCTATGCCAATTCGGCGATTGTGACCGAGGTGCGTGAATCCGATTATGGTTTTCTTCGCGAACAATACGGAGAGCTGGCCGGATTGGAGTTCCAACGCCGATTTGAGTATGCGGCCCGGGAACAGGGTGCTCCGCGGCAGGTGGCTCCGGCCCAGCGGGTAGGGGATTTTATCGCTGGACGGCATTCGCAGACCTTGCCGAGAAGTTCTTACGTGCCGGGGGTTGCCTCTTCCGATCTGCACGGTTGGATGCCTCCCTTCATCGCGACATCTCTGCGGGAGGGAATCGCTCTTTTCGGGCGGAAGATGCGTGGCTTTGTGACCAACGAGGCGCTGTTGATTGGAGTGGAGTCGCGGACTTCCACGCCGGTGCGTATTCCGCGCGACCCTGTGACGTTGCAGCATGTAGAGATTGCCGGACTCTACCCGGCCGGTGAGGGAGCCGGTTATGCCGGGGGAATCATCTCGGCGGCACTCGACGGGGAGCAGATTGCCGAGGCCATCGCTACAGCAGTGAAATAAAGTATCTTAGCAGTAGGCGTAACGTTGGATGCGCTTGGAGTGTTGTGCGACCACTTCGCGCTCGACGATGCCGGTCAGGACGTCCGGGGCGTCATGCCATCGATTGCTGCGAAACAGGCGTCGGTAATTGACGATGTGCGCATGGAATTCGTCCCATCTCTGCGCCCAGTCGACCGGCATCCGCAGGTATTGCAGCACCGTGGCCGAGTTTGATAGGATACGGGCCTCTTTGTTGCCGTTTTGGTGGAACCATTCGACCTTGGTGAGCGGTGCCAGCCGGGCGATGGCGCGTGCGAAACCACGTCCGCCGTTGTTGCTCTCCACGGCGGCCATGCGGGTCTGATTCCGGGTCAGCAGGTCGGCTACGAGTCCTTCCGTGACCTCCATCCCTTCGCGTGAGTAGACGATGTCGGTGATGTATATCAATCCGTCGCGTCCTACGTCGTAGCACACCGAACAGAGGTAGTCGTCTCCCAGATCGGCCGTATCGGTGTAGTTGCCTTTCCTGACTGGGTCGGGACAAGGTATGTCGTAGGTTTGGAACCGATTGCCGTAAAGCAAACCCTCTTCCGGTGACGGATGCCCCTGGTAGAGGCAGTTGAAACGGAAAGCATCCAGTTTCCTCTTCTCCAGGAGCAGTTCCTGGCTGTGCCGCTCCGGCCAGAGCGCGGAGCCTGCACTGCGCGGGTCGACCTCCGTGGGTGCTCCCTCTTTCAGCGCTTCAAAGTTCACGACCAACCATTGCTTGGAGGGCGATAACTCTTCGATTTGGCTCCAGCGTTCGAGTTGCAGGGCACTTTCCCTCTCCAATAGTGTTCCTATCAGATCCTCCGCATGCCAGCGGGTAAAGACGATCAGCTCCGAAGAGTCGTTGTGCATACGTGTCCGTACTACCGAGGTATACCACTCCCAGCAGTTTTCCCGGACAATGGGTGAATTGGCCTCCATGGCATCTTTGTAGAGATCGTCGAGGATGAAAATATCCACGTCGTTGCCTGTGAGTGACCCTTCCCGTCCGACAGCCAGCAACTCTCCCTGATGGCCGACGATATCGGCCTGGGTGGCAGTACGTACATATTCCGATCGCGAAGAGGCGCTTTTCAGGGTGGTTTCCGGAAAAATCGCGGCATAGGCTTCCGAGTCGATGACTCGTTGTGTTCGGCGGTTGAACCGTGATGCGAGCGAGACATTGTAGGACGCTACGGCAATCTTCAGGTCGGGATTGCGGCCAAGCAGATAGGCCGGCAACAGCACGGATGCTCCGAGCGACTTGCCGTGCTGGGGCGGTACGGAGATGATCAGTTTGCGGATGTCTCCTCGTGCGAAATGGTCCAGAATGCGGTAATAGACCTCGTGGAAGGGTGTCAGTTTGAGTGACGGATATACGGCCGTTGCAAAAGCTGTAAATGAAGAGGCTGCTTCTGCCGTTTTCTTTTGACTTTGTCGTCTGCCCTTTTTTTTGTTGTCTTGGGGTGGTATTTCGACGTCGTTGTCTCTTTTTTTTCTCGTGGTTGTTTTGTCTTGCATAGAGAGGTTAAAAAAGGAAGCAACCCGGGAGGATTGCTTCGTTCAAATAAGATAATTGATTGGTGGACACATATTGTTCTGCGGATGGGCGTCCCCGGCGGGCTGTGCAGAATGATGACACGATGGCGGGCGTCCCCGTTCGGGAGGGTAGTGTGATATCGTGTCTGTGTCCGGGTCAGAGCAGATAGTCTCTGAATTCGCGCCAACTGAAATCATTCATGACCGGACCGTTCGCCTGAATGACTTCGTATTCCCACCATATGGGGACGATGTCTCGAATGCGGGTGGCGTTGTGAGTCATGTCGGTAGGGTCGTCGAGCGGTTCCCGGTAGATGATTAATGTGACGTATAGCGTAGAGTAGAATTCATCGGTATCATATTCGATGGTGCCGTTGAAGTAGTCGTTGTTGCCGATGGCTTCGAGTACCAATTGGGCAAGTTGCCGGTAGATGTTGTCGTTGATGGTAAGCATAATTCGGGGAAGTTTTGCGTAAAAATAAAAAGGAAGCGCTACCTATGTTTTATATAATTTCTAAATTGAAACTTTCGATGTTTAGAATTTTTCGCCTCCTCTTTTATGAAATAATAAATAAATTCTTTAACTTTGTTGGACAAAGATAGGTTAAAAAATTTAATGTAGTACAATTTTTGAACAAAAAAGCATATCAGAAAAATTGATAGAAAAATGGTTGGAGAACGGTTGAGATTGATACGCAAACAGTTGTCTATTACTCAAGAGGCTTTGGCTCAGATTTTCGGTGTGGGTAAAAGTGCTTTGTCGATGATTGAAACGGGTCGGGCCGCCTTGTCGGAGCGGAACAAGAATATTCTGGTTCAAGAATTGAATGTCAATCCGGAGTGGCTCGATACAGGTCGGGGGGAGATGTTCAATGCTCCTCCGGATATTGATCGTTATCTTCGTCGCACGGACAATACGGTTCCTTTGCAAAGCGTACCATTGTATGATTTGGAGTGTACGGCGGGATTGGTACCTTTGTTCCGCGACCAACAGGGGTACAAACCGGTGGATTATATCCATATTCCCAATCTGCCGCGCTGTGACGGAGCGATCTACGTGGTGGGAGATAGCATGTATCCACTGCTTAAAAGCGGAGACATTGTTCTTTACAAACAGTTGCACGACATTCGTGATATTTTCTGGGGGGATATGTATTTGCTCTCGATCGATATCGACGGCGAGGAGTTCATTACGGTGAAGTATGTCCAGAAATCCGATCAGAACGGTTGCGTGAAGTTGGTGAGCCAGAATCCGCATCACGCGGATAAAGAGGTTGATATTGCCAAAATCCGGGCGATTGCCTTTGTCAAAGCCAGCATCCGAATGAACTCTATTCGTTAAGAGTGCGCTGCTTTTGAATTGTGGATTCGATATTTCACTATATTTGCAGAAAATTTGTATTTTGTATCTTTGTGGAGTTTCTGCAATCAGCAACTGACCCGAAATGTACAAGACTATCTTACGCCCCATCCTGTTCCGTTTTCCTCCGGAGACCATTCACCGGCTTATTATGACTTGTCTCAAAATCGGTGGTAAGATTCCCGGAGGGCGCGCACTAATTCGTTCATTGTGTACCTATCGACACCCGTCACTGGAACGGGAGGTGTTCGGTATGCGTTTTCCTAACCCTATCGGACTGGCTGCCGGATTTGATAAGAATGCAGAAGCCTATGACGATATTTCGGCGCTGGGCTTTGGTTTCGTAGAGGTAGGGACCGTAACCCCGAAACCCCAACCCGGCAATCCACGGCCGCGGCTGTTCCGTTTGCCGGCCGATCAGGCGCTTATCAACCGTATGGGATTCAACAATCACGGCGTAGAGAATATGCAGAGAAATTTGCGAGGCCGCGACCGCAGGACGATTGTGGGTTGCAACCTCGGTAAAAACACCCTCACTCCCAATGAGGAGGCTCCGGCAGACTATCTGCGGATTTTTCGCTGTTTGTATGAATATGTCGACTATTTTGTGGTCAATGTCAGTTGCCCGAATGTGAAGAACATCACGGCGCTTCAGAATCGAGAGAGTTTGTATGAGATACTTCAAGGCTTGTTTGATTTTCGTCGCGGACAAAACCAGTATCGCCCGATTCTGATTAAGATCTCACCGGATCTCGATTTTGAACAACTCGATGACATGATCGCTATCCTGAAAGAGACTCCGCTGGATGGTATCGTAGCCACCAATACCACCACTTCGCGTGCCGGACTTCAGACCAATAAAAAGACGGTGAATGCCATCGGGAATGGGGGATTGAGCGGAGCACCGCTCACTGCACGGTCGTTAGAGGTCATTCGATATGTGCATGAAAAGACCGAAGGACGCTATCCGATTATTGGCGTGGGAGGTATCATGACGCCTGAGGATGCCTGCAATATGCTGGATGCCGGAGCCAGTCTGGTTCAGGTTTATACGGGATTCATCTATAATGGTCCTGCATTTGTGAAGCGTATCTGCAAATTGCTGCGTCAACGGGCAGAGGGACCGACGGTACCTGTTTCGGAAAAGCCGACGGAAACGTCCGATCAGAAATAGATACACGGCGGCCAAGAGCCGCTTTTTTCTTGGTTGCTTAGTGAGGTCCTAAAAAAACAGCGGATTCCTAACGCGTTTAAAACCAAGGGAGACGAAAAAAGATCAACGAAATATCGAATTATTTCAAGACAATAAATCAAGGAGAGGAGATGAAAGCGGAAATCATTACCATCGGCGACGAAATCCTCATCGGACAAATCGTTGATACCAATTCAGCCTGGATCGCGCAACGACTTAATGAAGAGGGAGTTCAGGTCGTAAGTAAATGGTCGGTAGCCGACAATCGGGAGGCGATCATGGCGGCCGTAACGCATGCGCTCGATACTTCGGACATCGTAATCGTCACGGGAGGCCTCGGCCCCACGAAGGACGACATCACGAAAAAGACCTTGGCCGAGTTGTTCGGTTGCGGAATGGTCGAGCACCGGCCCACGTTCGAGTTGGTGGAGAAGACACTGCGGGCGCGCGGCATTGCATTCAACGAGTTGAACCGTGCTCAGGCGATGGTCCCGGAGTGTTGTACAGTACTGATGAACTACAACGGAACGGCCCCCGGAATGTGGTTCGAACAAGAACGAAAGGGCTCCTTGGATGAACCGTCCCGAGATTCCGAACAACAATCCGTCTCGAACGCAATGTCCGGTAGTAAAGAGACGCACCATGCAGTTCTGGTATCGCTGCCGGGCGTTCCCTTCGAGATGAAGGCGTTGATGACGAACGAAGTACTTCCCCGTCTTCGGGCGCATTTCCATCTCCGGGCCATCGTGCATAAAACGATGATTACCTTCGGTTTGGCCGAGTCGGTATTGGCTACGACCATTGCTGATTGGGAGAATGCTCTTCCATCGTGGTTGCATCTGGCCTACCTGCCCAGCCCGTCGCAAATCCGTCTGCGTCTGTCGGCCTACGAGGTCGATGGCGGTGAAGCCCAACTGGAAATCGACCGGCAGTTCGCCGCTCTGGAGCGTATCATTCCGGCCTATGTGCTGGGGTATGGCGAGGCGACGGTCGCATCTGCAACGGCGGATCTGCTTATTAAAAAAGGGAAGACGCTCGCCGTTGCCGAGTCTTGCACCGGAGGGGCCATCAGCAGTCGTTTTACGGCTATGGCGGGGGCGTCGTCTTACTTCTTATGTGGGGTTACTTCGTACAGTAATGAGGCCAAAGCCGATGTATTGGGGGTCAATCCGGAGGATATCCGGAAATATGGCGCCGTGAGCCGCGAGGTGGCCGAGCAGATGGCCTGCGGAGCACGTCGCATTTCGGGTGCGGACTATGCCATCGCGACCACCGGTATCGCAGGCCCTACGGGGGGTACGGAGGATAAACCGGTAGGCACGGTGTGGATGGCCGTTGCATATCCGGAGGGTGTCCTCTCCCGCAAGATGGTCTACGGAAAGTTGCGCGAACAGAATATCGAACGGGCCTCGGCCACAGCCATCAACCTGTTGCGGCTGGTACTAACCGGAGAGGCCGACACCCTGATAAATGAAGGATTGTTATAAGAATAAATGTCCGGCTGTATTGCGTTTTGTTAAAAAAGCCGTATATTTGCACGCTCTTTACCCTCTATACGGAAAGGAGTAAACAGATAAAAAATTACAAGGAACAATGAAAGTCTGCGAAATCACAGGGAAAGTTGCTCTGGTGGGAAACAATGTCTCCCACTCGAACAAGAAGACCAAACGCCGCTTCAGTCCCAATCTGAAGACGAAACGTTTCTGGTCGGAAGAAGAGGGCAGATGGATTACTCTCAAGGTGTCCGCCGCCGGTATGAAAACCATCAACAAAAAAGGCCTGGCCAATGCTATGAAAGAAGCTGCTGCCGCCAAAATCATCTATTAACAAGGAGGTAACAAATGGCAAAAAAAGGGAACAGAGTTCAGGTGATTCTTGAGTGCACCGAACAGAAAGAGAGTGGCGTACCCGGCATGTCGCGGTATATCACCACCAAAAACAAAAAGAACACTCCCGAGAGGATGGAGCGTAGAAAATACAATCCTTATCTGAAGAGAGTGACCGTTCACAGAGAAATTAAATAATCTTAGGAAGTCATGGCAAAGAAAGTAGTCGCAACGCTGAAAACCGGTACGGGAAAGAACTTCACGAAGTGCATCAAGATGGTGAAATCCGAAAAGACCGGCGCTTATACCTTCAAAACCGAAGTGGTTCCCAACGAACAGATCAAGGAATTCTTCGAGAAGAAATAATTTTAGTGGATTAGGCCGCCTCTCTGGCGTCTTAATACAAAAGGCATCTCATAGGAGGTGCCTTTTGTGTTTTCAGGCCGATCGTCACGCTGAATCCCGCAAAATTGTACTATCTTTGTAAAATTCTACATTGAACAATATCTGAGACCATGGGACTATTCGATATTTTCCGAAAAAAGAGAGAAGAGGAGCTGACACAGACCCCTGAACAAGCCGAAGCACAGAAACAGGAACTCAGTGCTGGACTGGAGAAGACCAAAGAGGGACTGTTCGGTAAATTGGCACGTGCAGTGGCCGGTAAATCCAAGGTGGATGATGAGGTGCTCGACTCCTTGGAGGAGGTACTTATCACTTCGGACGTGGGCGTAGAGACTACGGTGCGAATCATCGAGCGAATCGAGGCTCGGGTAGCCCGTGACAAATACATGAATGCTGCAGAACTTCAGCAGATTCTGCGTCAAGAGATTGCTGCATTATTGCTGGAGAGCGACGGAGGAGAGGAGAACTTCGGCCTCGACGTCAAAGAGGGGACGCCCTACGTTGTGATGGTTGTAGGCGTGAACGGTGCAGGCAAGACCACCACGATTGGGAAACTCGCTGCACAGTTGAAAAAAGCCGGGAAGAAAGTGTATATCGGCGCAGCAGACACGTTCCGAGCCGCAGCGATCGATCAGTTGCAGGTGTGGGCCGACCGTGCAGGAGCGACGATGATTCACCAGGAGATGGGGTCCGATCCCGCCTCTGTAGCCTTCGATACGCTACGCTCTGCCGTGGCCAATCATGCGGATGTGGTGCTGATCGATACGGCCGGCCGGCTGCACAACAAGATTAACTTGATGAACGAGCTGACCAAGATACGCAACGTGATGGCCAAAGTGATTCCCGACGCCCCGCACGAAGTGATGCTCGTACTGGACGGAAGCACGGGGCAGAATGCCTTCGAACAGGCCCGGCAGTTCACGCAGGCCACCAAAGTTACCTCGCTGGCCATCACTAAACTCGACGGTACGGCCAAAGGCGGTGTGGTGATTGGTATCAGCGATCA
This sequence comes from uncultured Rikenellaceae bacterium, assembly GCA_944326815.1. Classification (GTDB taxonomy): domain Bacteria; phylum Bacteroidota; class Bacteroidia; order Bacteroidales; family Rikenellaceae; genus CALYBN01. Next base: position 47,256 of record CALVFI010000006.1, read on the forward strand.
ATTCAAGGTGCCGGTACGGTATATCGGTATCGGCGAAGGAATCGACCAGCTCAAGTTGTTCGACCGCAAAGAGTTCGTGGACGCATTGTTCGGATAGTCGCATGAAAAAGAAAATCAACGTTATTACGCTCGGGTGTTCGAAGAACGTTGTTGACTCGGAGCATATCATGGCCCAATTGCATGCGGCAGGATACACACTCTGTCACGACTCGGACTCGACCGATGCCAAGATTGTCGTAATCAACACCTGCGGATTTATCGGTGATGCCAAAGAGGAGTCGATCGAGATGATTCTCCGCTTTGCACAGGCCAAAACCGAAGGGTTGATCGACCGGTTGTACGTCATTGGCTGCCTGAGCGAACGTTATCGGGAGGAGTTGCGCGACGAGATTCCGGAGGTGGACCGTTTTTTCGGAGTGCGGGATTTCAGCGAAATCGTCCGAGAACTCGGGGCACAATGGAAAGAGGAATTGGTCGGCGAACGAATCCTGACAACCCCCAAGCACTACGCTTACCTGAAGATTTCAGAGGGTTGCAATTGGGGTTGTGGCTATTGCGCCATTCCTCTTATTCGCGGCAAACACTGTTCGGTCCCGATGGAACAACTGCTCGACGAGGCGCGGCGGTTAGTTGCCGGCGGAGTGAAGGAGTTGATGGTCATCGCGCAGGATACGACTTATTACGGAATGGATTTTTATGGAGAGCGGAAACTGGCGGAGTTGCTCCATGCCCTGTGCCGCATAGAGGGACTCGAGTGGATCCGGCTCCACTATGCCTATCCGACCCATTTCCCGGACGATGTTATCGAAGCCATCGCCACGGAACCCAAAATTTGCAAATATCTCGACATTCCGTTACAGCATATTTCGGACGCCCAACTCAAATCCATGCGTCGCGGGCTCACCAAAGCAGAGACCTATGCGTTGATCCGACGGCTGCGGCAAGCCATTCCCGACATCGCTATCCGTACGACCCTTCTGGTCGGCTATCCGGGCGAGACGGATCAAGATTTTGCCGAGCTGGAGGAGTTTGTCCGAGAAATGCGTTTCGAACGGCTGGGGGTATTCCCCTATTCGGAGGAGGAGGGTACCTATTCGGCCGAGAAGTTGAAAGATGACGTGTCGGAAGCCGTGAAACGGGCCCGTGCCGACCGGCTTATGGCGCTTCAGAACGACATATCGCGGGAGCTGAACATGGCGCGTGTGGGACGTACGGAAAGAATCATCGTCGACGGGCGGCAGGGTGATTTTTACGTAGGACGTTCGCAGTACGATTCCCCTGAAGTCGACGAAGAAATTTTGGTTCCGACAACGGCCCGACGTCTTCGCTCGGGAAGTTTCTATCAGGTAAAAATCACGGGAGCGGAAGATTACGATCTTTATGCCTTGCCGGCAGAGGAATAATTTTGGATATTATCTTTTTTTTCTTAATTTTGAAGTGAAATAAAAAAACGTATTTTGGCTGTATATGTCCGAATCACCCGTAATTAAAACCATTAGGGAGAAAGTTCAACGTCTGATTGCAGACAACCGTATGCTTCGGGAAGAGTGTCGGAGACTTGGCGAGCAAAAAGACAAACTCCGGGTCGAAAAGCGGGAATTGGAGGCTAAAATCATCCGGTTGGAAAAACGTGTGGAGATTTTGGAACTTCGGGAGAGTATGGAGGGCAACAGCGAAAATGCGAAATTGGCGAGGGCACGCGTAAACCGTCTTATGCGGGAGGTTGACAAATGCATCGCCTTGTTGAACAGGTAACAGCAGAGGGAAGATTGTCGTGGCACCGAAGTTGAACATAAAATTGAACATTGCCGGGCGAAGCTATCCTCTGAGCATAGATCGCGAGAAGGAGGAGAAATATCGTCGTGCGGAACGCGAAGTCAATGAGATGGTAACATTGTTCCGTTCCCGATTCCGGGCCGAAGACCAGGATTATCTGGCAATGGCAGCCCTGCAAATCGCGCGCGACAAAGTGGAACTGGAGATGAGCCGCAGCCTGGGAGACGATATAGATGCGCTGGTGGAGATAGATAAGGAGTTGGCAAGTTACCTCGATACTTTGAAATAGATCGAAGTCCGTCTGTACCTCGGGAGTGTCGACAGAGAGATAAGCGAGGAGGGATAAGGAATAGGAGAGAGGGGGGGACGGAGAGGTACAGTACAAGAGGGGCCCGAGAGAAGGATAAGGAGGGGTAGGGAGAGAGAAGTGGCGCCAAAGAGAGAATCACAGTGAGACGGAATGGAGAGGGGGAGGCTGTGATAGCACACAGAGCGAAGAGATAAGGCCTGCAATACGGCAGGAATACATATAGGTTCTTTACATATAAAAGAGTCTGGAATATGCCCGCATAGATTCCTTTTAGCTTTGCGAAACTTAACATTTTACAAAAATTGGAGCTGTACTCGGTCTTTCAAAAACAGGCCTTAACCCTTTTAGGGTGCGCCCCGCTTCGGCAGGACGCCGTTGGACGTTTGCGAATGCGTTGCCGGAGGCTTCACACATGACGATTGGGAGATTCGTCAAACAGAAAAGGAGGTTCTATGCGGGCTTTTTATATGAAAAACGAAATTACGATATACTTTTTTAACTTTAATAATAACGAATACTGATAACCAATGATTAGCACCGGAATAGCCGTATTGATCAGCGTTCTTGCTGCTGTGGTCGGGATCGGGGTCTACATAGTCGTTGCGAATGCTCTCTCCAAAAATACGGTGAAAGCACGCCGCGAGGCCGCGATCAAAGAGGCAGAGGCAGAAGGCGAAATGATCAAGAAGGAGAAGATCCTTCAGGCCAAGGAGAAATTTATTCAACTCAAAAGTGAGCACGACCGGATGGTGAATGAGCGGAACCAAAAGCTCAACCAACGGGAACAAGGCATCAAACAGATTGAAAGCAATCTGCAACAGCAACAGAATGAACTGGATCGCAAGAACAAGGAGATTGCCCAGGTCAAGGAGCAGATGGCCAATCATATGGCAGTTTTGGATCGTAAGAAAGAGGAGGTGGAAAAACTTATTCGCGAACAGAATGCTCGATTGGAGCAGATTAGCGGAATGAGTAGCGAAGAGGCGAAAAACATCCTGATTGAAAACATGAAGGTCGAGGCGAAAGCCGATGCCGCCACCTATATCAACGAAACGATCGAAGAGGCTAAAATGACTGCCGGGAAGGAGGCAAAACGGATTGTCGTGCAGACCATTCAGCGTGTGGCGACAGAGACGGCCATCGAGAACTCCGTTACGGTATTCAATATTGAAAGCGATGAGGTCAAAGGACGTATCATCGGCCGCGAGGGTCGCAATATCCGAGCATTGGAAGCTGCAACGGGGATTGAAATCATTGTCGACGATACGCCGGAGGCCATCATTCTCTCGGGATTCGATCCTGTTCGTCGTGAAATTGCCCGTCTGGCTTTGCACCAGTTGGTAACTGACGGACGTATCCATCCAGCCCGTATTGAGGAGGTCGTAGCCAAGGTCCAGAAACAGATCGAGGAGGAGATTGTTGAAGTAGGAAAGCGTACGACAATCGATCTTGGCATTCACGGGTTGCATCCTGAACTGATTCGTCTGATCGGCAAGATGAAATACCGTTCGTCCTATGGACAGAATCTGCTGCAACATTCACGTGAAACAGCCAATTTGTGCGGTATTATGGCGGCAGAGTTGGGCCTCAATCCCAAGATTGCTCGCCGCGCAGGTCTTTTACACGATATTGGCAAGGTGCCCGATGACGAACCGGAACTTCCGCATGCAATCATCGGCATGAAACTTGCCGAGAAGTACAAGGAGAAACCTGAGGTTTGCAACGCCATTGGCGCCCATCATGATGAAATGGAGATGACCTCGCTCATTGCTCCGATCGTACAGGTTTGCGACGCTATTTCGGGTGCCCGGCCGGGAGCCCGCCGTGAGGTGGTAGAGTCGTATATCAAGCGTCTGAAAGAGATGGAAGATATAGCGATGGCATATCCTGGAGTGATGAAGACCTATGCGATTCAGGCAGGCCGTGAACTGCGTGTGATTGTGGGAAGCGATAAATTATCGGATCAGGAGGCAGATCAGCTGTCGCATGATATAGCTAAAAAGATCCAGGATGAAATGACCTACCCCGGACAGGTGAAGATTACCGTCATCCGTGAGACAAGGTCTGTCAGCTACGCTAAGTAGCACTAAAGCAATATCTAATTAAAGGGGGAAAGGGCGGCTTGTACAAGCCGCCCTTTTTTTTTGATCCTTCTTGGGAATATCTTTGTTTTGACGCGATGCGGGGATATCTCCAGACTCTTTCCCTGGAGTTCCCGATAGAGATAAAACCATGCGCTTCCGGGGACGATGGATGTTCGCTTCGAGCTTTCGTTGAGGGATGATTATTTCGACTTTCTGGTTTTATTATTCATCGAGGGTCCGTTGTGGATATGTGGATAAATGTTATATAACAAAGAGAGGGGTATACCATCCAACGGTATGCCCCTCTCTTTATCTGAACGATCACAGAAGATCGTTGCTATTTAAATTTACTGATTAGCTTCTACCGAATCAGCAGGAATAATGTCGATCAGTTCAACATCGAACACCAGCGCTTCATTAGGCTCGATACCAGCTTGAGGAATTCCTTGTTCGCCATATGCGAGTTCGGAAGGAATATACAGCGTGATCTTACCCCCTTTGCCGACGAGTTTCATACCCTCGCCCCAACCTTTGATGACATGGTTGAGCGGGAATTCTACGGTATCTCCGCGACTTTCCGAAGAATCGAATACCTTACCGCTTTTCAGGCGACCCTCGTATACTACGCGAACTACGTCGGAATCGCTAACGGCTTTCTGCTCTCCACCGGCTTTGATGATCTCATAAAGCAGACCACTTTCGGTCTTTTTTACATTCTTATTCTCTTTCTCTATCTTGTCGAGGAACTCCTGAGAAGCAGCTTTGTTGCGGGCCGGCTTGCGAACCATGAAATATTCACGCAAGAAAGACATGGCGGCCTCCTGGTCGATCTTCTCCTTATTATTTACGACATCTTTGATGGCAGCATACACGGTGTTGAGGTTCATCGTGCTATCCAGATTCTTGATATAGGCACCGCACTGAAGACCGGCTACATAAGCAAGCGAATCGGCCTCTGTTTTGAGGCTGGCAGAACCGCCGCCGCAAGAACTAAACACGACAGCTGCGGCTGCTGCAACAATAAATAAGTTTTTCATCTTTACAGAAAGTTGATTAATTAATATTGGTTTTTATTTTTTCCTTTTTAACCGATTGCAAACATACGTAATAAATGCGAGAATTGTTTTACCTTCAACGTTTTTTTTCGTTCAGAAGCCTATTTTGCCGGGTATTTACTCTTTTTCGCCAATAGATGGATGGCTAAGATCCCCAGCAGAGCTGCAACCAAGGAGGCAAAAAGCACGGCAATTTTCCCTGGATCGACATACGAAGTCCCTGCGAAAGCCAGGTGGTCAATAAAAATAGACATGGTGAATCCGATGCCGCCCAGGCAGGCCACGCCCCACATCGTACCCCAAGTGGCTGCTTCGGGCATTACGGCCAGACGCAATCGAATCATAATCCATGACAAGAGCATGATGCCAAGCGGTTTGCCCACCACCAATCCGAGGAATATTCCCAATCCCTGCGTGTTGGAGAAGATGGGAAAATCGGACAAATGCCCCACCTCCACACCTGCATTCGCCAATGCAAAAACAGGCATAATGAAGAATGACACCCAGGAGGTGAGCCCGTGTTCCAATCGTTGAGCGGGACTTATGGTCGATTCTGCGATCAAGGCCACCTTGGAGAGTGCATCTCTCTGCCCTTCATTGGACAGCACCTCTACTCCGGGACGGTCGAGCATCTTGAACTCTTCGAGGAAATAGCCCACCTTGTAGGTGAAATATTTTTTATGGAACCGCGGTCGGACGGGAATTGTCACGGCTAATAGTACGCCTGCAATCGTGGCGTGTACGCCCGAATGCAGAAACAGATACCAGACCACCACGCCGGGAATCAGATAAAATGGCAACGATTTCACGCCCCGATGGTTCATCACAGCCAATATCGCAAGAATCGCAAGCGCTCCGCCCAGCATGGCCAGATTGATTCCCGTCGAGTAGAAAAGAGCAATAACGAGGATAGCGCCCAAGTCGTCCACGATGGCTAACGCCATGAGGAATACCTTTAGGGAGAGAGGGACCCGTCGTCCCATCAACGAAAGGATACCGATTGCAAAGGCAATATCCGTTGCCATCGGAATACCCCATCCCGCCTCATACGGCGCACCATTGTTCAGACCTGCATAGATGAGAGCCGGGACAACCATGCCGCCGATGGCTGCCGCAATCGGCAACGACGCATGCCGGAAACTGGAGAGCTCCCCGGCAATAAATTCTCGTTTGATCTCAAGGCCGACTACGAAAAAGAAGATAGCCATCAAGGCATCGTTCACCCACTGCTCAACACTCATCGAGAAGTGAAAATTGCGCATTCCGAATCCGATTTGCGTCTCCAGTACATGGTGGTACGCTTCCCGGGTGAGGTCGAGGTTGGCAAGAATCAGTGCCAATACTGCGCAGATGACCAGTGCTGCGCCTCCGGCCCATTGACTGGCCAGAATGCGCTCCCGATGGCGTCGCACAAGGTACCAGTTCTTCACCCGTCTGAAAGGAATTTTGTCTGCCATTTTACTGCTCGGTTTTCAATGTTGCATTACACAATTTATATAAAATACGCGCCCCTACATTGGCATCCCATTCGTCATCACGTCCGGGAGCAACCTCACACAGGTCAAATCCTACTATTTGGCGTCCTGTCTTTGCAATACACCCCAATAAATGTGCCGCTTCATGAAAGGACAACCCTCCCGGTACCGGCGTTCCGGTATGCGGGCAGAGGTCGGGAGACAGTCCGTCGATGTCGAAACTGATGTATACCTGTTCGGGCAGCAGCTCTACGATGCGATGGCATTGTTCGTCCCAGGTCATCCCGGTGAACCGGCGTTCTGCTAACAGATAATCGGTCAGCATCTCGATTCGGTCATCGGATTGAGCTCGTTCCCATTCGGCGTCGCAAAAATCACGTACTCCCACCTGCACCAATTTCTCTACTCCGGGCACCTGCTCAAGCACATTATACATGATCGAGGCATGGGAATATTCAAATCCTTCGTAGGCTACCCGCAGATCGGCATGCGCATCGACATGCAGTAAGCCCATTCCCGGCCAGCGCTCTGCCACCGCGCGAATCAGTCCCAGCGGCGTACTGTGGTCACCTCCCACCAATCCAACCCTCTTTCCGGCATCAAGCCATGAAGAGGCCTCGGCATACACCTGTTCGTTTAACTCCCGTGAGGCAGCATTGATTCGTTCCGTGCGACGACGTACCGCCTCATCCGTCACAGAACCGCCCTCTTCAAGGTGTTTCATCACCCGCAGCGCGTCATCCCGCAAGAAGGTGCTCTTTTCCTGTATGGAATAGTCGATCGGAATCGTTCCGATACCCTGACGCCATCCTTGCGGACAGAGCGTATTATAGAGATCGAGTTGCGTCGAGGCTCCGATGATGGCATCCGGGCCGAAAGCAGCACCGCCGCCGTACGATGCCGTGACATCCCAGGGAACCGAGAGCAAAACAATACGCGACTGTTCCGGCGTAAAAGGCAAACCGAAATAGTTTCCGTTATCCAGACCCGTACCATTCGGATCAAATTCGGCCAGAGGTGTAGTTTGATCGAGCGATGCCATACGAAATTTCTCCATTTTGTCGAAAAAAACTATTGCTGGAATTCAGTTTGTTATAATATTTTGTTATACTTTTTATATTTTCTATAATAAAATACAACAACAAACTATTTCCAATATCCGTTATATTGCCGAATCTCCGGTATTGTCGGGAAGACGGAGACCGGAAATTTTAGTTTTTTTCATAATCAATACATTAAGTTGGGTACTCCCTCGCCGTGACGTGATGTTACCGCGAGGGACTTTTCATTTTCCCTAATTTTGCATACAAAGATAGGTTTTTTCCCGTACTTTCCTCTACGACCGGATAATGCCCTGCATTATTTCTTACCTTTGCAAAAAACAGACCGTCATGAAAATTGTCGCCGATTGTGACATACCCTATCTGCAAGGAGTGCTCGAGCCGTTCGCCGACATGCATTATGGAAAAGGTACAGAGCTCACTGCAACCGATATAGCAGATGCCGATGCATTGATTGTCCGTACGCGTACCCGGTGTGATAGGGCACTCTTGGAGGGTAGTCGGATTCGGTTGATTGTCACGGCAACCATCGGGTTCGACCACATCGATATTGCCTACTGTCAGCGTGTCGGTATTCGCGTTGCCACAGCGGCCGGGTGCAACGCCCGAGGTGTATTGCAGTGGGTGGGTGCGGTGCTTGTACATTTGGCGCGGCAGCAAGGTTGGCAGCCTGCAGAACGCATATTGGGCATTGTCGGTGTAGGCCATGTCGGATCGCTTGTTGCCCGCTATGCCGCCCACTGGGGCTTCCATGTCGTGTGTTGCGATCCTCCTCGACAGCGGACCGGGGAATTGTGGACGGAGGAGAATGGACAGCATTCCGGGACATTCATTTCGCTTGACGAGGTGGCAACTCAGGCGGATATCATCACATTTCATACTCCGCTGATCCGTACAGGTGAGGATGCTACTTTTCACCTGGCCGGAGAACGTTTCCTGCAAAGGGTACGGCCTGGGACGCTTTTGATGAACTCTTCGCGCGGGGAGGTTGTCGATACCCGGGCTTTGATTGATGCCGTGGAGTCGGGCCGAGTGGCCTGTTGCATCGACACCTGGGAAGGAGAACCGGAAATCAATCGTGTTCTGCTCCAGAACGCCTTGCTGGCCACTCCTCATATTGCCGGATATTCTGCCCAGGGCAAAGCCAATGCTACCGCTACGGCTGTCAGGACGATTGCCCAACAGTTCGGATGGCCGCTTACGGAGTGGTATCCCTATGATAAAGTCCCGCAAATCACTCCTCGACTGATCGGGTGGGACGAACTTCTGCAGACAATCTCATCCCACTACGACATTGCGGCCGAGAGTATTGCGCTCAAAGCAACTCCCGAGGCATTCGAACAGATGCGGAATCACTATCGCTATCGTCAGGAATATTTCTAATCCGAAAGGGCGGGTAATCGGATAAGAGTTCAATCACGGGGTGAAAACCGCAAAATCTCCGAAATATCGCTATCTTTGTAAAAAATATGCGACCTATGAAATATGCAGTGATAACAACCGAAAAAGGGGTGATGAAGGCGGAGTTGTACGAACATGAAACTCCCGGAACCGTAGCCAATTTCGTTAAGTTGGCCAATAGCGGATTTTACGATGGATTGACATTCCATCGGGTGATTCCCGATTTTGTGATTCAGGGCGGTTGCCCGCTCGGTACGGGTGCCGGTGGCCCCGGGTACACCATTAAATGCGAGACGGATGCGCCGCGTCAATACCACGATCGCGGGGTGTTGTCCATGGCCCATCGGGGGAAAGATACAGGAGGGTCGCAGTTCTTCATTTGTCACAATCGCGAGAATACGGCGCATCTGGACGGTGTGCACACCTGTTTCGGTAAGGTGATCGAGGGCCTCGATGTCCTGGACCAGATCCGTCAGGGAGATGAGATCGAAAGTATTAAGATTGTGGAGGAGTAAACGATGGAATTTGAAGGAGTTGTTTATAAGGTATTAGAGCCTGTCAAAGGGACAAGTGCCCGTGGTGAATGGACGAAGCAGGAGGTGGTGTTCGAATTGCCGGGAGAATTCAGTCGGAAAGTTTGTGTAAGTTTCTGGGGTGATAAGGCCCAGGACGCTGCATCGCTCAAAAAGGGTGAAACGGTGTCGGTATCGGTCAACATCGAATCGCGAGAGTATAATGGTCGGTGGTTCACCGAAGTGAGGGCATGGCGAGTTGTGCGCAAGAGCGCTGCCGTGCCGATGCCAGAAGCGGCGCCGATGCCCGAGTTTGTCCCGGCTGCCGATGCAGAGCCGTTCAAATCCGACCTGGTGGATGACCTGCCCTTCTGAGAAGCATTCTCGAGAGATTTCTTAAATGGAATAGATAATGGGAAGAACAATGGTTTTAGCCGCTGTTTTGGCGGTTGTGTCGCTTTGTGCGGAGGCTCAGCAAAGATTCGTATTGCCGCTCTATGCGGGCGGAGGAACGGAGAAAAACCTCCAGACAACAAGTGTGCCCTCTTTGCCGGAAGGGTGGACGACCTGTGATTCCGTACCGGATGTGACGATCTCGTTACCACAGAAGGAGAAAGCAACCGGTCAGTTGGTGGTGATTTGTCCCGGAGGCGGTTACGGAGGGCTGGCTATTACCCACGAGGGGTATATGGTTGCCGATTGGTTGAATGCGCGTGGTATTGCTGCGGCCATATTACGCTATCGTCTGCCCCATGGCCATTGGGAGATTCCGCTCGAAGATGTGCTGTCGGCGCTGGAACTTGCCAAAGCGAAAGCTCCGGAGTGGAATGTAGATCCTGCAAAAGTAGGTGTGATGGGCTTCTCGGCCGGCGGACATCTGGCTTCGACGGCCCTTACCCATTTCACGTCGCCGAACAACCGCCCGGCCTTCGGCATTCTGGTCTATCCTGTTATTACGATGGATGAGCGGTACACGCACCAAGGGTCGCGGGAGAATCTCATTGGTAAGGAGGGCAGTGCGGAACTCGTGCATCGTTTTTCCAATGAGGCGCAGGTGACAAAAGAGACACCGCCGACGTTTCTTGCTCTCTCAGACGATGATGAAACGGTCGTGCCCTATAACAGTATTTTGTTCTACAACGCCTTGAAAACCTGTGGCGTTCCGGCCGAGATGCATATTTACCCCTCCGGAGGACATGGATGGGGCTTCCGGGGCGATTTCCCTTATGCCGAGGAGTTCTATACGGCTCTTGCACGGTGGGTGCGTGAGCAGAATGGACAATAAAGAACTCTTTGCTAATTTTTTCGGGAGGTGCGGCAATAGATGCGTCGCAGGATGGTATCTGCCGAGAAGAGCCCCCCGCCGGCAATGGATAGGGTGAGGAAGACAATCAGGTAAACCGAGGGTAGTTCGGAGGTAGTCATACTGAAAGAGGGATAGGTAAGAAAGGTCGCGACGCACATTGCAAAGGTGAGGACCAGAGCGGCGATGCGCGTTAATAGTCCCAGCACGAGAAGTACACCGCCACCTACCTCGATGATTGTGATGAGCAGCAAAGAGAGCCAACTCCCTAATCCGAATGGATTGGGAAAGGTGGCGGAGAGTGTTGCGAAGTTATCGATCTTGGAGATTCCGTGCGCGAGAATCATGATGCCGAAACCGATGCGGAGCAGCAGTAGCCCGAAATGCTGGCCTCGCTCGGAGAAAATCAGGCAGGCGCGCTTAGGAGACAGAGAGGTGGATGGCTCCGGAGTGGTACGGGTGGTCTCCGAGGAGGTGTTTGTTTGCATGTTCATAATCGTTCATTTTTTACGAGATACTATCAAGTTATGCGCCATTTTGGAGTGAAATAAAAGAAAAAGAAGATGGTCAGTTGTTTTCAGGTGGAGAATTTGTCCAAATCCTTTGGCGATTTGGTGCTGTTCGAGCATATCTCTTTTGCGATTGGCGAGGGACAGCGGGTGGCACTCGTCGCCCGGAACGGAGCCGGTAAGACAACCCTGCTCGATATATTGTCCGGCAGGGAGGAGGCCGATGGCGGAGAGATTGTACCTCGTCGAGGCCTTCGGGTTGCTTATCTCGAACAGAGTCCTTCTTATCCTGAAGGAATGACGGTGCTCGAGGCCTGTTTTCATTCGGATAGTCCAGCGTTGTGTGCCATTGCCGAGTATGAACGGGCCATCGCCGACCCTGCCGGAGAAGGTTTGCCGGAGGCGATGGCAAAGATGGATGCCCTGCAAGCCTGGGATTACGAACAACGTGCCAAGACGATTCTCTCGCGCCTCAATATCCGCGATTTTAATCAACGGGTCGATCAACTTTCCGGAGGCCAGCTCAAACGCGTTGCACTGGCCAGTGTGCTTATCAGCGAATCCGACCTGTTGATTATGGATGAGCCGACGAACCATCTGGATACCGATATGACCGAATGGCTGGTGGAGTATCTGACAGGCAGCAGTGCGGCGTTGCTGTTGGTGACGCACGATCGGTGGTTCCTCGATCGTGTATGTACGGATATTATTGAACTGGAGAACCGTCGGATATATACCTATAAGGGAAATTACTCCTATTATTTGGAAAAAAAGCAGGAGCGGGCCGTAGCTGTTGCTGCACAGCGTGAGAGCGAGATGAATCTGTACAGGCGTGAGTTGGAGTGGATGCGTCGCCAGCCGCAGGCGCGTGCTACGAAGGCCCGGTCGCGGATTCAGTCGTTTCATGAGCTGGAACAGCGATTGCGTACGACGCGGTCGGAGGGCACGGTTCGTCTCGATGTGCAGGCAACCCGGATCGGAACCAAAATTTTTGAGGCCAAACACCTCTCGAAACGATATGGCGATCGGGTTATCCTCGACGATTTCAATTACAATTTTGCGCGTTACGAGAAGTTGGGTATCGTGGGGAATAACGGATGCGGCAAGACCACCTTCCTGAAACTGCTGACAGGCGAGGAGCAGCCCGATAGCGGAGTGATCGAGGTGGGGGAGAGTGTCCGGTTCGGTTATTACAGTCAGCAGGGGCTGACGTTCGATGAGAATGAGAAGGTGATCGATGTGGTTACGGCTATTGCCGAAGAGGTGCGTTTGGGGGATGGCCGTCGGATGAGTGCATCGCAGTTCCTGCAATATTTTCTGTTTACACCCGAGACGCAATACAGTTTCGTGGCACGATTGAGCGGTGGAGAGCGTCGTCGTCTCTACCTGTGTACGATTCTGATGCAGAGTCCGAACTTCCTGGTGTTGGACGAACCGACGAATGACCTGGACATCGTGACGCTCGGGGTGTTGGAGGAGTATCTGCAATCGTTTAAAGGGTGTCTGATCGTTGTGTCGCACGACCGTTATTTTATGGATAAGGTGGCCGATCACCTCTTGGTCTTCTGCGGTGATGGGCAGATTAAGGACTTCCCGGGCAACTATTCCGATTATATCGAATGGAAACGCGATTACGAGGCGGCCCGTCGGGCCGAAGAGTCCAAACCCAAACCGACGGCAGAACCTCATCGTGTCTCCGCCGTTCGCAAGTTGAGCTATAAAGAGAAGTGCGAGATGGAGAGTCTGGAGGCTGAGATTCCTCAATTAGAGGCGGAGAAGGCGGCCTTGGAGTCCGAATTGTCTTCGGGTACGCTTACGGTCGCAGAACTTACGGCTAAATCGCAACGGATCGCCGATCTCATCGCCTTAATCGATGAGAAGAGCATGCGGTGGCTGGAGCTGAGCGAAATATAGGGGAAAGTGCGTTATCCGTTTCTTCCCACTATTCGTCTTTTTGCGTATAGATTAATTTTCCGCGCTGTTCTACGATCCAGGTGCTGTTGATTTGACGTACATTTTTCGTGTCGTCGTCTTCAATGTTCCATGCATATCCGCCGTTCGGCAGCGATCGTCGTTCAAGAATTTCCGGGGCTTGATTGGGGAAGAATAGCTCTACCCGGGCGGAATCCTCGCTGAATACGATATAGCCAACAGTGATGGCGTTGGTGTCGCTTGTGCTAGCCTCGACGGGAAATACCTGCACCCCGACTTCCCAAAGCCGAATGCACTCTTGCCGTACTTCGGACCAAGTGTAGCCGGCCGAACCGATGCAGCCATGATTGTCCCGGTCCGCTCCGGTTCGTACGATGGAGTCGGCTGAAGCCTGCCCTTGCCCGATATCTTGTTTTTTTGTCCGATGCCCGCACCCTGCGACAAACAGAATGAGGGCCAGAGTTATCAGTTTTCTCATGGCTTGCTGTGTTGCTTAATACCGTTCGAACTCAAGAGGCTTGCCTGCATAGAAGTCGAGAATCTTGCAGCGGAAGACAAAATCGAATTTCGCCTGAAGCAGATCCGATTCGGCCTTTTGCATCTGGGTTTTTGCGTCGTTGTAGTCGAAGATGGTAGAACGTCCCGCGTCGGAGCGTTTCTGTTCGTATTCGAAAGCCACCTTGGCCGATGCGAGGGCTTTCTCTGCCGAGAGATATTTCTGGTAGGCGGCTTGAGCGTTATAGTAGGATTGTTCGATCTCTTTGCGCAGGGAACGTTTCGATTCGTCGAGAGCCAACTGTTGGCTTTGTACGCTGAGTGCGGCCGAAGAGATCTGATTGCGGGTTGCCTTACGGTTGAATATCGGAATGTTGATGGACATGCCGATGTATTCGCTGCCGTTGTGTCGTATTTGTGACCAGAAATCTTCGTGTCGTGCCCCGCTGGTGAAAGAGTGGTACATGTTGGTTCCGTAGCCTCCGCTGGCTGAAATCTGAGGATAAAGGGCCGATTTGGCTATCCGCAGAGATTTGAGACTGCTTTGCAGACGGAACTGCTCTGCCAGAATCTGTGGGCGAGTCTCCTCGGCATATTGGTAGATTTCGTTAGGAGTGGGTAGTTGTCCCATCGACGTCAGTGTCAGGCCGTCGAGTTGTGGGACTTGGATGTCGAATCCCTCGGCACTCTCCCGATTCAGTGCCTGACTCAGATCGAGCAACGACAGAACCAATTCATTTTTAGCTTGGGTCAGGCTGAGCTCATCCTTGGCCGCTAACGCTTCGCTTTCATAGAGGGTCGATTCGGGTTGCTTGCCGCTGGCGACCAGTGCCCGGCTGCGTTCGACCGATTGCCGGCTCAACTCGAGTTGTTGTTCGGCAACCCGTACGAGCTCCTTGTTCAGCAGAATCTGGAGATAGTACGACGTGACGTTCAGTGCAATATCGTCGCGTGCCCGTTCGAGATCCTGCATGGCTGCCTTCAGGTCGAATTGAGAACCTTCGATTTGATGCTTGATGCGCAAGCCTTGAAAGAGGGTGATACTGGCGGATGCTCCGACAGAACCGGAAATCTGCGTGGTGCTTTGATAGGTGTTGTCCCGGCTGAGGCTCCGGCCGAATGAGGCATTGGATCCCAGGCTGGCGTTCAGACTCGGGAGTCGGCTGTTGCGTGCCGTGTTGAGTTGAATCTCTTTATCTTGGGTCTGTATGCTGCGTTGTTGTACGTTGATATTGTTCTGTTGTGCGTATTCGATGCAGCGGTCCAGGGTCCATGCCTCCTCTTGGGCGTGGGAACTGCAGACGAAGAGCAGAAATAGGCAGGACAACGACATGATTTTGTTCGTCATGGCCATGTATTTTTTATAAAAGTTTGGAACCTCGGATCTTGTCTGCTTCAGTTACCCCTTCCGATACCTCAACTTTGATGCCGTCCGATAGTCCGATTTTGACTTCGCGTTTCTCGAAAGTTTGTTCGTCGGCATTTTCCGGGCTGGTCAGCACATAGACAAAGGTCTTGTCTCCTTCGAATTCGATAGCGCTTTCGGGTAGGGTGAAGACATTCTCGCGGCTGTCGATCATAATACTTGCATTGGAACTGTATCCTGCCCGGACAAAGACATCCTCGGGAATGATGACGGCCGCTTTGACCTCGAACATGACTACGCCGTTCTCCTCGGTGGCTTTGGGCGAGATGTATTCGAGCTGGGCTTTGAGCGAGACGTTTTGCAGCGCACCGATTGTCAACTGAACATCCATTCCCTCTTTGAGTTTGCTAACATCCGTTTCATCCACCTTTCCCCGGAAGATCATGTTCGATAGATCGGCTACGGTGGCGATTGTCGTACCGTCGTTGAAGGTGTTGGATTGGATGACTGAGTTACCCTCTTTGATGGGCACGTCGAGAATCATACCGTCGATGGTCGAGCGGATCTGCGTATTGCTCAACTCCGCCTTGCGGCTGGCGATACCGTTCTGGACGATCTCCAGGTTGTCTTGGGCATTCTGCATCTCCTCTTCGGCTTTTTGCAGGGCTGTGCGACTCTGCTCGAACTCCTCGTTCGAGATGACGCCTTGTTCGTGAAGTTCCACATTGCGGGCATGTTCTCTCTGTGTCTGGTCGAGGCTGATACGGGCCACGTTCACGCGTGACTCCGCGCTGTTGAGTTGCCCCATTTCGGGAATGACCTTCACGGTGGCGATCACCTCTCCTTTGCGAACCATGGTCCCGGCCTCCCGGGCTACCTCAGAGATGATCCCCGAGATTTGAGGCTTGATGAGGACCTCGTCGCGCGGTTCTACTTTCCCGGTTGCTACGACGAATTGACGCAATGTGTCTTTGATCGGAGCTACGATCTGATAGACCACCTTCACGGGGCGCGTCTTTTTCCACAGAAAAACGAACGTACCCAGCAGTGCGGCTGCGAAGAGTACGGCTAACGCGATTTTCAGGAACTTTTTCATAGGGTTCGTTTTATTTATTGTTTTTTCGTTTTTTCTCTATTCTTCTCGAATGGCATCTACGGCTTTGATCCGTAGGGCTCGGTTTGCGGGGATGACTCCCGCCAACAGACTGCCCGCGACGATAATGATCAGGGAGAGCATACCGATACCGAAGGTGATTTGCCAGCTCACGCTCCGGGTTGCTTCGTTTTGTGTGAGGTTGGGAATGATGTTGTCAGCGAGTGAAAGCAACCCCACGGCTGCAGCCAGTCCGAGTACGCCGGCGATGAATGTCAGCACGAAACTCTCCGAGAGTATCTGTGCGATGATGGTCCGAGGACGAGCTCCAAGGGCACGTCGGACTCCGATCTCCTGGGTGCGTTCGCGCACGACCACCAGCATGATGTTGCTTACACCGACGATGCCGGCCAGTAGCGTTCCGAGTCCGACGATCCAGGTCAACAGCGAAATTCCGGTAAACAGGTTCGAGACTTTTTTAAACTCCTCGCCCATATTAAAACCGCCCACTGCTTTAGTATCTTCCGGTGAGATCATGTGTCGGTGGCTGATAGCAAGTTTTGCCTCCTTTTCGAGCAGTGAAATGTCGGCATCGTCGCGTCCGGTCATTGCCATGAAGTCGATCCGGTTGCCGCGTCCGTACATCTGTTGTGCCAGCGAGAAGGGAACGTAAAACATGGTCTCGGGGTCGCCGAAGATCTGCATGTTTCCCATCTTCTTCATGACGCCTATGACGGTGAAATAGTTGTTGTTGATTTGAACCGTTTTCCCGGTGGGGTCTTCCCCGCCCGGGAAAAGGTCTTGCCATATTTGAGAGCCGATCACACAGACTTTTCGTCGCTGAAGCATGTCAATCTCATTGATGAATCGGCCGTAGATGATTCTTTGTGGATTGATTTTTTGATAATCAGGTGAGTGCCCCATCAGATAGTAGTCTCCTTTACGTTCTTTGTAGCTGCCATTGACGTTGTTCCCCCAAATACATCCTGCTACGTATTGTACTCCCTCTACCTGAGAACGTACGGCCTCGATATCTCCGTCGTCGAGTTGCCACCAGCGCCCTTTGGGCATTCCTTTGTAAGGGATGGAGGTTTGGTCGGGGAAAAAGAAGCAGGTGTTGGTGGCCATATCACCCAGGTTGGCCCGGAAAAGTTTTTTTAGTCCGCTTCCTGCACCTATCATCACCGTAAGCATAAAAATACCCCAGAAAACGCCCATCGCCGTCATAATGCTGCGCTTCTTGTTCCGGGAGATGGTTTCCCAGATCTCATTCCAGCGATCTGTGTCGAAAAGATTCATCTTTTTTATTTATTATAACGCAGGGCGTCGATGGTTTTTAGTTGGGCAGCTCGTCTTGCTGGCATATATCCGGCGATCAGTCCTGAGATGATCAGTATGATGGTTGCGCTGATAGCGATCCGCAAATCGATGGTTGGGTTGAGAAAGACGGGATGTTGGTTGACGGTTCCTGCGGC
The DNA here is from genome assembly GCA_944326815.1 of uncultured Rikenellaceae bacterium. Taxonomy (GTDB): domain Bacteria; phylum Bacteroidota; class Bacteroidia; order Bacteroidales; family Rikenellaceae; genus CALYBN01. Next base: position 65,103 of record CALVFI010000006.1, read on the forward strand.
GGCGCGCTCCATATAGAAATTGATCAATTCCATGATGCCGGCACCTGTCACCATGCCGATGTATCCGAATATGGCCGTAATGATGATCGATTCGAGCAGGATCAATCGGATGATGGATGCTGGACGTGCTCCGAGTGCTTTGCGAATGCCGAACTCTGCCGTACGTTCGCGCACCGTTACCAACATGATGTTGCTCACGCCGACGATACCGGCAAGGAGCGTGCCGAGTCCGATGATCCAGACGAAGATGGAGATACCGTTGAAGATCAACATCACTTGTTTGTAGTTTTCCATATTGTTGTGCAGCCAAATGGCACTTTCATCTTCCGGATCGTAGTTGTGCAGCTTGCTCAAACGGTTCCTGACACCTTTTTCGAGCTCTCCCATCTGTTTGTCATTGTTGACCCCGTCGAGGGTAAACATGGCCATATCTACGATCGGGGTGTTGGCCTTGAAGATCAATTGCCCCGTAGAGAGGGGAATGTAACAACGCGATTGGTTACCGAACGAGCGGGATTTATGGATGCCGATGACTCTATAGGGAGTATCACCCACCTTTACCTCTTTCCCGAGCGGGTCGGCGCCGTGGAAAAGTACATTCTGAGCCTGTTCGTCGATAACCAGCACTTTTCGTCGGTCGCGGATATCTGTTTCATTGATGAAGCGTCCGGCCAGGATCGTGATTCCCTCCATCTCTGCAAGGTCGGGCGAAACACCGATGATGGAGCTGTTGAGAAATTCTCCGCCTTCGGTCAGCCGAGTGGAGGGATAACGTCCTCGGGCTGCCACCTGCTTCACTTCAGGAAATTCGGCAGAGAGAATTTCCAGATCTTCGTTCTTGAGTTGGATCGCCCGGTATCTCTGATAGCCTTTGTAGGGCTTGGAGGTCCAACCTCCGTAGATTTCGATGGAATTGACTTTGCGGTCACCGAAGTTGGCCATCACACCATTTTTGAGTCCATTGCCTGACCCCAGCAGGATCATCAGCATGAAGATTCCCCACGCCACGGAGAATCCCGTGAGGAACGTGCGCAGTTTGTTCTTACGCACCGAAGTCCATATCTCCAACAGAAGCTCTCTCATTCTCCCGGGCCGGTTATGGTACTGATAATACCGTCTTTGATGTGGATGATTTTGTCGGTCTGGTCGGCGATGTCTTGTTCGTGCGTGACACAGATGATTGTCATGCCCATCTCTGTATTTACCTGGCGCAGCAGATCCATCACTTCCTGGGAGGTGGCGCTGTCGAGAGCTCCGGTGGGTTCGTCAGCCAAAATGATTTGCGGTTGGTTGATCAAGGCGCGGGCAATGGCTACACGTTGTTTCTGGCCGCCGGACATCTCGTTTGGCATATGGTCGGCCCACTCTCGGAGTCCCAGCCGGGAGAGGTATTCCAGTGCCATCGCATTACGCTTGCGTCGCGAGACTCCCTGATAGTAGAGCGGAAGCGCCACGTTTTCCATGGCATTCTTGTAGTTGATCAGATTGAACGACTGAAAGATGAAACCGATCATGTTGTTGCGGCAGGCTGCGGCCTGTGTCTCGTTCAGATTCTTGATCAATCGGCCGTTGAGGTAGTAGCTGCCGCTGTCGTAATCGTCCAAAATACCCAGGATGTTGAGCAGGGTGGACTTCCCTGAACCGGAGGCTCCCATGATGGAGACCAGTTCTCCCTTGTGTATTTCGAGATTGATGCCTTTTAGCACGTGCAGCGGCGAGCCGTTGTTGTATGTTTTGTTGATATCCTGCAGTACGATCATGTTTGCCTTGCTTTCTCCGTTCGGTTTATTGAAAGTCGGTTTCCCTTTTGTCAATAGTGCCCCAAAAATAGGAACTTTTATCAGGTTTCTCAAAGAAAACCCGATAAAAATTCCTGCTCTGTGTCTATCCTATTTGTAAAGAGCCGACTGGGGCTCGACATCTATTTTGTGACCGTATATCGTTTTTCGGACAGGTTCCATCCTTCAACCATCAGCTCCAGCGCTCCTTCCCCGGCTACGGCAGGATCGAAAGTGATCGTTACGGTGCGTTTTTCACCCGGAACCAACGAGAGGTAGTTGTCTTCGTAGAGGGCGGGGAGTACGCGTTCTCCCGTTTTCTTGTTCACCAGCAGCATACGGAACATCAGAGCGACATCCTTTCCTGTATTGTCGAGGTTCACGATTACAACGCGTTTGCCGTCCTTCTCTTTTTCCTCAGCTTGAACATTCACACGGGCTTCAGCCATGTTGGCCAGCTCGTTGTAATCCAGATATTCGGAACTCCTCCAGTAGAAGTTGGATGAGATCTCTTTCCCTTGGGCGTCGAGCAGCACCATCTTCAGGAAGTGGACCTTCGAAATGTTGGCCGGATAGCTCATTACTTTCACATCCACTACATCATTGGCGGGTACGTTCACCGTTGCTTCGAACTCATCTACCTTGGTTCCGTCCATTCCGTAGACGGATACGATGGCTTTTGCATCTTTCAGCGCTTGTTGCGTATTATTGGCTACCTGTACTTTCTCGTTGTCTGCTCGCCAGAGGATGTGAATCGGTTCGCATCCTTTCTTGAAGGCGAAATAGGCTGCGGTCGGTTCGTAGTAATAATCGTAGGTCTGGCAGATCATGGAGGGCCATGCCGGGTGGGACATCCATACCAGAACGCCCGATCCGCGGTTGCTCTGCCAAGCCTCCATGAGGGCTTTCGGGCCTTCCATATTCAGCATCTGGGCCTTTTTGCAGAAGTCGGCGATACCGGTAGGCGCTCCGTAGCTGCGGATCATGTCGTCCGTGAAGATCTGTACACGGGGTTGCGTCCAGTCGTGCACGCCCCACATGTCGTTGATTGGCCAGAGATACTCTTCAGGCATCATGGCCTGCATGCTTTGCAGGTTCGGAGGCGTCACAATCCCTTGTTCGCTGTGGAACGTGGTGCCTCGATTCTGGAAATACCATTTGGGGTCTTTCGTTTCATAGGGGCCGAGGCCGGTGACCGGTCTGTGTGCCGAACTGGAGATATAGAAACGTGAGCCGTCCAACTCTCCGGTGGTGAAACGCATCGCCGAATCCAACTCTGCAGGCGGATAGCCTTCGTTACGACCTGTCCACAGGGCAAGGGCGGCATGGTTCCGGAAGTGTTTGATCTTGTCGCGGACATTCTCCATGAACATGGCATTGTTGGTGGGGTGGGGGCCGTCTACCGGATTGGCCAGCCAGAAGTCGTCCCAGATCATGATACCGTGACGGTCGCAGGCTTCGTAGAACTCGTCGTCGCCCTCCATGCCGATCCAGTTGCGGATCATGTTCATGTTCATATCCTTGTGCATGCGGATATAGGTGTCGTAGCGATCTTCGCTGCAGACGAGCATGGCATCGGCCATACCCCAGTTGCCGCCGCGAACCACCAGCGGAAAACCATTGACGCTGATGCGCAGATTGTTGTTCAGTACGGAATAGGAATATTGTCGGATGCCGAACGTAACTTCTTTGTTGTCAGATACTTCTGTGCCTTGTTTAAAGGTCAGCTCCAAGGTGTAGAGTGGTTGAGGTCCGTATCCATTGGGCCACCAGAGACGCGGCTGGTTGAACGTGAGGGCCGGATATTCGGCCGGGGTCATGTGGAGCACTTTAGTCTCTTTGGCTTTCAGTTCCACAGGTACGGAGAAAGTTACGTCGCCGATTTTCCCCTCCAGCGTTCCGGAGACTGCTTTGTCCTCATGGTTGACAAGGGTTGCTTCGATCTCCAGATTGGCTTTTGTTGTGTCGGGCAGTTCCAGAAGCGTCTTAACGAACGGATCTTTGATCGATACGGCTTTGGTCGTCGACAGATAGACGTCGTTCCAGATTCCGGTATTGCGTCCGCGGATGGTGGGCATCCAGTTCCATCCGATGCTGGCCAAGAAAGTGGGACTGTCGAATCCGATGACGCCACCATTCGGGTCCGGGTCATTCAGGTGCTGCTCCGTTACCGCGCCCGGATTGTCATTCTTGTATACCAGTACAGCCAGCACATTCGGCTGATCTGTCGAAACGAACTCCGTGATATCGAAGTTCGAGCGGATGAAGGCACCCTCTGTTCTGCCGAGTTTGTGTCCGTTCAGATAGATGTCCGATTTCCAGTTGATACCGTCGAAGTTGAGCCAGATTCTCTCTCCTTTGTAGCTTTCCGGAACAGTGAATACATTGCGGTACCAGAAATTTGCCGTAAAGAACTCTTCGGAAATCATCAGTTGTTGGTCTCCGTAATTCGGATCCGGAATGGCGCCTAACTCCAGATAGCTGGTCAGAACAGTTCCGGGAACCTTGGCGGGAATCCATCCTTCCGTATTGAAATCGAGGGTCGAGATTTTCCGGCCGTTGCCATCGACATACGACTCCCGTTGCAACATCCAGTCACGATCACACAAGAACAGTTTGCCGTTTTCCAGGGTATTTTTCTTCTCTGACAGCGCAGGAACGAAACTCCGGGGGCCGAATACCTCCACTTCCCGAATGACGAAGTTTTTATTCTCCCCTTTGCAGGTGATTTTTACGTAACGGGCATTGGCTGAAAGTTTGATCTCTTCCCGACCACCTTTGCCTTTCTTCGTTTCATAAACTTTTTTCCAGCCTGTTGGCCGTTCCGGCGTCCCGGTCGATGCTACTTCTATTGTATAAGAGTCGGCTGAGGTTTCACCCCAGTCAATGGCGATGCGGTTGAAGGGTAGTTTCTCGCCGAGGTCTACGTAAATCCATGGTTGTGCTTCGGCTTTACTTTTCCAGTAGGTGGACGAATGCCCGTCCGTGACCAAATGGGCTGTATGGTCATAATCGGCAGCTCCCGATTGGTAGCAGGCCCGGTTTAGGGCAATGTTAGAGGGAGCTGCAGTGGTGAGATTAAGGCTGCAAGACAAAGCAAGCACGCCAGCCAATTTGAAAAGGCTTCCTGTATTCATACTTTTTAAAACTTTAAGGTTTCAATATTTAGGCAATCTTGGCAAAAATAATTTGTTTTCTTCAAAAAACAAGTTGAGGTATATTTTACTATTATAATTGGGTAAGATAGTACAAAATGAAGAATCATGCTGGTTGGTTCGTTTTGTAATATATTATTTTCTTTTTGTTTTGTTTTTGTGTTAATATTGGTTTATATCTTGTGTTGTATGGGCTATTTCGAAATAAAATGAAATAAAATAATTTCGTTTTATTTCGATTTTAAAAGATAATATATTATATTCGCGCAGAAATCAATCAGTCGGTTTATGAATAATACGTATGATGTTATTATTATCGGGGGTGGAGCGACTGGAGCGGGTATCGCCCGGGATTGTTCGCTTCGAGGGATTAAGGCGCTTTTGTTGGAGCGTTCCGATATTTCGACCGGGGCGACAGGCCGTAATCATGGTTTGCTTCATAGCGGAGCCCGGTATGCTGTGACGGATCGGGAGTCCGCGGAGGAATGTATTCGGGAGAATATGATCCTGCGGAAGATAGCATCTCATTGTGTCGAGGAGACAGACGGATTGTTTATTTCGCTTCCTGAAGATGGGCTGGAGTATCAGTCTGTATTTGTAGAGGCATGTCGTCGGGCCGGAATCCGGGCGGATGTAATAGATCCCGAGGAGGCGAAACGATTGGAACCCTCGGTCAATCCGGCTTTGGTTGGGGCCGTCCGTGTGCCTGATGGAGCCGTAGACCCGTTCCGTCTTACATCGTCCAATATTTTGGATGCAAAGGCTCATGGGGCGGAGATTCGGACCTATACAGAGGTGAAAGAATTTATCCGAGAGCAGAATCGTATTGTCGGAGTCCGGGCCTATGATTATCGGGCTAAAAGTGAAGAGACGTTTTATGCGCAGGTGATTATTAATGCCGGAGGGATTTGGGGGCATGGCATTGCGGCAAAAGCCGGCGTGACGGTCAATATGCTCCCGGCCAAAGGGGCGTTGCTGATTTTTGGCCATCGAGTGAATAATCTGGTGCTCAATCGGTGTCGCAAGCCGGCCGATGCGGATATTTTGGTTCCCGGAGATACGATCTCTCTGATAGGGACGACTTCAAGTAAAATCCCGTATGAGGAGATTGATCATATGATCATTACACCGGAAGAGGTGGATATTTTGTTGCGGGAGGGCGAGAAACTCTCCCCTCAGTTGGCTTATACGCGAATTCTGCGAGCCTATGCGGGAGTGCGTCCCTTGGTCGCTTCGGACGACGATCCCAGCGGCAGGACGGTAAGCCGTGGAATCGTGTTGCTGGATCATGCGCAAAGAGACGGATTGGAGGGATTTATTACGATTACAGGGGGCAAGTTGATGACATACCGGTTGATGGCTGAGTGGGCCACTGATTTGGTTTGTAAGAAGATCGGGGTTGATGAACGTTGTCGTACGGCAGAGATTCCATTGCCTGGTTCGGCGGAGAGCAAGGAGGAGACTGAGAAAAAGATCCGTAATAAACCGATTGCCCAGAGGCGGTCGGCGATTGCACGCCATGGCGATTTGGCTGCTCGGATGAAGGGGGATGATTATGCAAAGAATAGTCTGGTGTGCGAATGCGAGGAGGTCTCCATCGGAGAGGTAGAGTATGCCATGGAGAATTTGTCGGTCAATAATTTGGTTGATTTGCGGCGCAGAACGCGTGTCGGGATGGGAACCTGCCAGGGCGAGTTGTGTGCCTGTCGCGCTGCAGGTTTGATGGGACGAAAAAATTCGATTTGTGCAAAAAAGGCGAAGGCCGATTTGGTCTCTTTCCTGAATGAACGTTGGAAGGGAATGGCTCCGATTGCGTGGGGAGATACGCTGCGGGAGAGCGAGTACACGGCGTGGGTCTATGAGAGTGTGTGCGGATTGTCGGATGAAACGGAAAAAATAGCGACGAAATGAGATTCGATACAGTTATTATAGGAGGAGGTTTGGCCGGGATGGTCTGCGGCATACGATTAGCCGAGGCTGGCCAACGATGCGCAATTGTCTCTCAGGGACAGAGTGCGCTGCATTTTTCATCAGGATCGTTCGACCTGCTCAGTAAATTACCCGATGGAGAGGCGGTTGCCGACCCGATAGCCGGTATGGCAGCCTTGGAAAAGATGGCTCCGGAACATCCGTATGCGTTGATCGGCGCGGAGGCTTGCGAGTCTTATGCCCGGCAAGCACCGCTCATCCTGCAGGAGACCGGTATATCGGTGGTGGGCGATTGTCGCAAGAATCATTATAGGGTGACTCCCATGGGCAAAGAAAAGGCTACCTGGTTGACGATTGACGGCTATTTGACGGCAGAGGATTCAGGGCAATTGCCTTTTAAAAAGGTTTGTATCCTGAATGTGGAGGGATTCTTGGACTTCTATCCGGAATTTATTGCGGAAGAGTTCAGAAAGCAGGAGGTCGTCTGCCATTTTGCTACGATCAATCTCCCCGACCTGGAGCATATCCGGAAAAATCCGAGTGAAATGCGTTCTGCTAATATTGCCCGGGTCTTCGATCATGAGGATAATTTGGCGGCATTGGCTGCCAAGATCCATGCACTGGCTGCGGATCATGAGGCGGTGATCTTGCCGGCTGTGATTGGAATTAATCGTAGCGATGCCTTTGAGGTTCTGAAATCCAGCGTGACGATTCCGCTCTATCTGCTGCCTACTTTGCCTCCATCCATCCCGGGAATCAAGGCTCAGCAGGCTCTCCAACGTCGGTTCCGGTCTTTGGGAGGCGAATATTTCCTGGGTGATACGGTGTTGACTGCGGAGTCGGAGGAGGGTCGTGTGAAGGAGGTCTTTACGGTCAATCATGGCGATGAGCCTTTCCGGGCGGATCATTTCGTGCTGGCTACGGGGAGTTTCTTCAGTAAAGGGTTGATTGCCACTCCCGATTCGATTCGGGAACCGGTTTTCGGTGCCGATACGCTGTTCAACCCCAGTCGGGCGGATTGGTATACGCTCCATTTCTTCGACAGACAGAACTATCAGGCGTTTGGGGTGAAAACAGACCGTCGGTTGCGTGTCCTAAGAGGGGGAAGTGCTGTGGATAATCTTTATTGTGCGGGAGCGGGACTCGCCGGATTCCATCCGATTCAGGATGGGTGCGGTGCCGGTGTCTCCCTGTTGTCGGCCTTGTATGTTGCAGATCAGATTTTAAAAGAGAAAAGATCATGAATATTCAACAAAATAGCGTCAGCGAGAACAATTTCGAGCAGTGTATCAAATGTACGATATGTACGGTCTATTGCCCTGTCGCAGCCGTGAATCCGAATTATCCCGGGCCGAAACAGGCCGGCCCTGACGGCGAACGTCTGCGGCTCAAACAGCCTGATTTTTTTGATAGTGCCTTGAAGTATTGCCTGAATTGCAAACGCTGCGAGGTGGCATGTCCTTCGAATGTCCGTATCGGAGATATCATTCAGATGGCCCGCATCAAATACGGTCCACAAAAAAATACCTCATTGAGAAATTATGTGCTGGCGAATACGGATCTGGTCGGATCGCTCGCCACACCTTTTGCTCCGCTCGTAAATACGGCCGTCGCCTTAAAACCGGTCCGCTTTATGATGGACAAAGTGATGGCTATCGATCACCGGAGGGTGTTCCCGAAATATTCCCACGGCACCTTTACCTCCTGGTATAAACGACATGCAGCAGCTGCACAGGCTGCTTTTCCCAAGCAGGTCTCTTTTTTTCATGGATGTTACGTGAACTATAACAATCCCCAGCTCGGCAAAGACCTGATCCGGATTATGAATGCACTGGGATATGGGGTCCAACTGCTGGAGAAAGAGAAGTGCTGTGGCGTGGCTCTGATCTCCAATGGACTCTACAAGCAGGCGAAAAGACAGGCGGAGACAAATCTGGGGTCGATTCGGAAGGCCGTAACCAATGACGGTCTGGATGTGATCACTACCTCCTCGACCTGTACGTTTACGATTCGGGACGAATATCCCCATCTGTTGAATCTGCAGAATGACGATGTGCGCGACAGAATCGAGTTGGCTACCCGGTATCTGTATCGGCTGATCCAATCCGGCGAGGTGTCGTGGAAATTCCGGGATGCTCAGCCTTTGCGGGTTGCTTATCATACCCCTTGCCATATGGAGAAGATGGGATGGGCTTATTATTCCATCGAACTGCTGCGAATGATTCCGGGGGTAGAGGTGACTGTCCTGGACTCTCAATGTTGCGGCATCGCGGGTACGTATGGATTCAAAAAGGAGAATTATGCCACTTCTCAGGCGATCGGTGCCCCGCTTTTCCGACAGATCGAAGAGTCGGGGGTCGATGTGGTGGCGACGGATTGCGAGACTTGCAAATGGCAGATTGAAATGTCGACCAGCAAACCATGCCTCCATCCGTTGAGTATCCTTGCCTCCCGATTGGAACTGACAAAATGACCTAAATGTATTACTATAAAACCACCAACCTAACATGAAACAGTACATTCTTGCGCTTGATCAGGGAACGAGTAGTTCTCGCGCCATTGTTTTTGATGAAAAAGGAGCGACTTGTGCCGTGGCACAAAAGGAATTCCGTCAGATCTTTCCGAAATCCGGATGGGTGGAGCACGATCCGCATGAGATCTGGTCGTCGCAGGCATCGGTGATTGCCGAGGCCATTACGATGATGGATATCAATGGCTTGAATATCGCCGGAATCGGTATTACCAATCAGCGGGAAACCACAATCGTTTGGGATTCGGAAACGGAGGAGCCTATCTACAATGCGATTGTTTGGCAAGACAGGCGGACGTCGGATTACTGCGACGAGTTGAAAAGCCAGGGGCTTGTCGATATGATTCGGCAAAAGACCGGTCTGATCATAGATGCATATTTCAGTGCGACGAAAATCAAATGGATCCTGGACAATGTCCCCGGGGCTCGCAAACGGGCCGAAAAGGGGAAACTGCTCTTCGGTACGGTCGATACCTGGTTGATATGGCGCCTTACCAGAGGAGAGGTTCACGTGACGGATGTGAGCAATGCCTCGCGTACCATGTTATTCAACATCAATACGCTGGAGTGGGATCAGGAACTGCTGGATTTGTTCGGCATACCTCACTCCATGATGCCGGAGGTCAAATCCTCCAGTGAGATATACGGCCATACCAAAACGACGATCTTTGCACATAAGGTACCTATTGCCGGTATCGCCGGAGACCAGCAGGCCGCTTTGTTCGGGCAGATGTGTACGGAGCCCGGTATGGTGAAGAATACTTATGGAACGGGATGCTTCTTGTTGATGAACAGCGGGGAGAAACCTATCCTGTCGAAAAACAACTTGATTACCACCGTGGCATGGAAGATTGGTGATAAGGTGAATTATGCTTTGGAGGGTAGTATCTTTGTCGGAGGCTCGGTCGTGCAGTGGTTGCGTGACGGACTGGGCGTGATTCACTCTTCGTCGGAGGTGGAGGAGCTGGCTTCGCGCGTGCCGGATACCAATGGGGTCTATTTCGTGCCGGCTCTGACAGGTCTGGGGGCCCCCTGGTGGGATCAGTATGCTCGAGGAACTATTGTGGGAATCAGCCGGGGAACGACTACGGCCCACATAGCCCGTGCGGCACTCGAAGGCATCGCTTATCAGACCATGGACATTACGACTGCCATGTCGTTGGATGCGGGTATCCCTCTCAAAGAACTGAAAGTGGATGGAGGGGCTTCGCGCAACAATCTGTTGATGCAGTTCCAGGCCGATATTCTGGGAACGCGTGTGATCAGACCTCAAGTTGTTGAAACGACAGCTATGGGGGCAGCTTACCTGGCAGGCTTGGCGGTGGGCTATTGGTCGGGTGTCGATGAAATCCGGAAGCAGTGGCAGATTGATCGGGTCTTTGAACCGGCTTGGGGTGAGGAGCAGATCCAAACCGCCAGAATGGGGTGGAGTGATGCCGTCAAGCGCACGCTGAGTACTTACACGAAATGACAGAATCTAACCTAAAACTATGCTGATATGAATGATGTATTTATGAAGTGCCTGTTCGAGTTCATAGGCACGGCCATTTTGGTTCTGTTTGGCGACGGTGTTGTCGCTTCGACTGTACTGAAAAAATCGAAAGGTGAGAATGGCGGATGGGTCGTAATTACCATTGCGTGGGGATTGGCTGTCATGTTGGGAGTATTTATCGCAGGACCTTACTCTGGTGCGCATCTGAATCCTGCGGTTACGCTCGGATTGGCAGCTGCCGGGACCTTTAGTTGGAGTTTGGTGCTTCCCTACATTGTAGCGCAAATGTTGGGCGGTTTTGTGGGGGCTGTACTCGTATATGCCTATTATAAAAATCACTATGATGCCACGGAGGATCCCGCGACAAAGTTGGGCACTTTCTGTACCTCGCCAGCAATCAGAAGCTATGGAAGGAACTTCTTCAATGAGGTTCTTGGCACTTTTGTCCTGGTGTTTGTTATTCTTGCACTTGCGACAAGCGGCAATACTCCGGAGATCGGAATGGGCGCCCTCGGAGCTTTCCCGGTGACTATGCTGATTGTGGCTTTGGGTATGTCGTTGGGTGGAACGACCGGTTATGCGATTAATCCTGCCCGAGACCTTTCGCCTCGTATTGCACATGCCCTGCTCCCCATCAAAGGAAAGGGCTCCAGCGATTGGGCCTATTCTTGGGTGCCTACGTTCGGGCCCATCGTCGGAGGATTGCTGGCTGCTGGTCTGTACGTTTTGATTTTTTAATTGGATTTTGAAAGTATGCGACTTTTCAAATATGTATTTTGCGCAGGGATTGCCCTAATGTTCTCTGTTGTTTCGTTCGGGCAGAAGTTGCATCTGAGCGGTGATCTTCAGAATATGCATTTATGGCGTGGGCTGCAGGTTGCCGATGGCGGAGTGCTGACCGCAGATTTGAATCTGGGAGTTCTGGATGACAAGCTGAAGATTGGGTTGTGGGGCGGTACTGACTTTACGGGTAATTATAAGGAGTTCGATTATTATGTGTCTTATTCTGTGGCGGGTTTTTCGGTTGCTGTATGGGATATTTTCAATTATTCGCCGGAATTGCCATTTAGTAAAAACATCTTTAATTACGACCGATTCACAACCGGCCATTTTATAGATTTGAGCGTGGGGTATAACTTTGACGTTGCGCTGCAGGTGCCTCTGCACTTGAGTTGGGCAACCATTTTTGCAGGTAGGGATCTGAATAATGATGGGACAAACCGATATTCTACCTTTGTCTCTGCGGAATACAGCGTATTCCGTGATGAGCATTGGACCGTGGATTTGGGCGTGGGGGGAGCCTTCGCATTGAATCGGACGGCCGATGAGGGGAATGTCAATTTTTATGGGACGGATAATGTCAATCAGATCTCCTTACGCACTACCTATCGACTTAAGTTGGGCCGTTATGAAATGCCTGTGTTCGCCCATGCAATGTGGAATCCCGACCTGGGAGATGGATATTTGCAAATAGGAGTTAAGTTGTTCTCGTTTTAATTATCTTTGTCGATCATTTTGAGATTCGATATGACACTTCTGGAAAGACATAAAGCAATTCTGGAGCTGCTTCGGGAGTTCGGTAGTGTAGATGTGGGAGACTTGAGTACACAGTTGAGAGTTTCGGCGGTGACGATCCGTAAGGATCTGGATATGCTCGAGGAGAAACATCTGTTATATCGTACGCATGGCGGTGCTGTTCTTGCAGATCCATATATTGCGACGCGAAAAGTGTCAGAGAAAGAGAAACTCCATCCGGAAGAGAAACGCAGAATCGGATTGAAGGCGGCAGAACTTTTATCCCCTCAGGATGCTTTGATCATTGCTTCGGGAACGACAGTTCAGGCTTTTGCTCGTTGCATTCCGAACATGAAAATGACCATTATCACTTCTGCCATGAATGTGGCGATGGAATTAATTGATAAACCCGATATTGAAATTATTCAGTTGGGAGGGATTATCCGGCATTCCTCTGCATCTGTCGTGAGTGAATATGCAGTGAGAATGCTGGATAATTTTGCTTGCAGCAAGTTGTTCCTGGGCGTGGATGGGATAGATCCGGAGTATGGTTTGAGCACCACTCATTTGCAGGAGGCGTGTCTGAACAGGGCAATGATTGATGCGGCGACGAAAACCATTGTCTTGGCTGATTCTTCCAAATTCGGTCGCCGAGGTTTTAGCAAAATCTGTGACATGGGAGATATCGATCAAGTGATAACGGATTCGGGTACGCCGTCGAAAATGATAGAGGCAATGAAAGAGCAAGGAATTAAAGTGTTGGTAGTTCCTCGTTCTGAAGAGTAAGATTGTCAGAGACTTTATGTAATAGTAGGAAGGCGGGCGCTACTCTGTAAAAATGGAGTTTTTCAAAAAAAATGAGATTTTTTGTCGGGTTGTTTTGCAGAAATAAATAAATGCGCTATATTTGCACACCGAAAAGGATAAGAGGCGTGAGATGATGTGAAGATGAGGGGGAGAGTGCCAACCTTTGATAATATTCCTGAATAGCTCAGTTGGTTAGAGCACCTGACTGTTAATCAGGGGGTCCCAGGTTCAAGTCCTGGTTCAGGAGCCAAAGCGGACAAATCGTAAAAAAATGCGTTTTGTCCGTTTTCTTTTTGTTTGCAATCATCTGTTTTACAAGGACTTATAGCGAAGAAGCAGTTGACTGCAAGAGGTTCAATATCGTCCGATTTTTTATCATAGCAAATTCCCTCCGGAAAAATCAGATTCTGCAAACGCCGTTTATTTCCCACATTTGACAAATCCCATAATTTCAACAGGTTAGAACGCATCTTCAAGGCAAAATCTACGTAATGATCGAGGTTCAATATCTCTTTTTCCATTTCAGCCTCCATTTTCAATTTTTCGTCTGATAATTTTGCCAATGCTTTTTCATAAATAGCCTGTTTTCTTGGGTCGGTCGCCAGCGCATAATTCATCTCCACTTGTTCGATTTCCGTCTGCTTTTTTGCAATATGGCTCCGAAGGCAGGCGGCATCCTCCTTATTCTGCCGGTTCAGCACGGCAAAGGTCTTTCGTAACTGCAACTTCAGCAACTCTTCCAACTCACCGTCTAATGCATATTCTCCAAGAAGATTTCCGAAAGCAGCATGTACCTTCTTCACTGCATTGTTGCATTTGCATCCCTTGTGTCCGCAGACATAGTAACCGATATGCCGGTTATACTTCTTGCGCATTCTCGTACTCTCCGAGGCTGTCAGGTTTTGCCACACACGGGACATTTGAGAGTCCCTAACAAAGGGGCATATTCCTTGTCTGTCTTATGTTCGTAGCCATTATGATTCTGTGACAGGAGCTCGTTTACTTTCAGGAATATTTTTTCTGACACCAACTGCTCCTGCTGCCCCCGAATAACCTCTCCCTGAAGATAGGGATGCGAAAAGTACCCGCAATAAAACGGATTGCGGAAAATATCCGTCCATCTTTGTTTTGACAGGTTTAGCCCCATGGCCTGCATCTTGACTCGGATCTCTTCGTTTGTCAAGTTCTGTTCCGCTTTCATGAGAAAAGCCTTTCGGATCAATTTCCCTTCTGCATTAACCTGAATGCTTTGCTGTGTACGGGTCGTTTTCATATCGAACCCTCGTGGGGCGGCATGAATCCATCGACCTTTCAACAGCGCCTTTCTCCCATTATCCTTAACCATACGGGATTTTGCAGCATTATCATATCGGGCAAACATAAGTTCCATCCCCTGAGCCAGTTTCCCTTCGGGAGATCTTGCATCATAGGAAGAGGTTGCCGAGAACAAGGTGATAACTTACAGTTGCCATTTTTTGCTCTCTTTTTACTTTTTTTTTGTTATGAAAGTAAAAAAATAAAAATGACAACCACCAGTTTTGTTGCTCTCCGGCAGAAGATTTTGGGAGAACAAATATGGTAAAAAACCAAAGAAATCCTCTTATTTTCAGGTGTTTGACAATAAAAAAGGAAGAGAATAACCTCTTCCTTTTTCAGAGCTGTTGACGAGGATTGAACTCGTGACCTCTTCCTTACCAAAGAGGAAAAAATCATCCACACAATACACTCAACAACAAGAGGTTAATAAAAATATTTATTGCTTCTTGCTCTCTTTTTTACTCTCTTTTTGCGATCAACACACATTCAAGAACACGCCCTATATAGTCTCAAAAACAAGTTTTCCGTCTGTATCCCCCTCTCCCCCTATTTCCACCCGTCGGCTGTGTGAGGTAAGGGTAAAATCTTTCTTCCGTAAACTGCTATCCGAGCCGCAAGGAAACATATCGTACTATCCCGTGCCTTGTTCGCTCTGCAAATCTACGGATATTTTTTCGATTTGCAGATTTTTAGTGAAGTATTCTGAAATATTCCGAGGTGAGGACTATTTATATTAAAAATAGTTTATGGAAACATTATCTAAATCCAATTATGAGGAATCACAAGTAAACTCTATCAGTATTGAAGAAGGCGCTTCCCTATCCGACCTTTATGCGGAGGAAGCCTTGTCCGCTCTGTCTTGTTACAGGATAGACCCATGTAAAAAAATCATCCGCCCCGAACCATTACTTTTGCAAGGTGATATCCCGATATACTCACGGGGAAATATTTCAGTCATGGGTGGCAAAGCCAAGAGCCGCAAGACGTTTAACGTGGCCCTTCAGGCAGCGGCATTTCTGTCGGGAGAATATATGGGATTGAGAGCTAGTATCACGGCCGGCTCCGTCCTGATTGTAGATACGGAACAATCCCCCGATTTCACACAGCGCCTTTATTTCCGCATCAATAAAATTTGCGGATACGACTTGCATTATAATAATCCTCGCCTGAACATCTATGCACTGCGGGAACTCTCTTTTACCGAACGGGGAGAAGCCATCGAAAAACTAATCCACTATCACCGCCCCGACCTTGTATTTATCGACGGTGTCCGAGACTTAATTGCCGATTTCAATTCCATTCAGGAAAGTTCGGCAGTCGTGCAACTGATGATGAAACTATCGTCATTATATAACTGCCATATTGTGAATATCCTTCATACAAATAAGATCGACAGCAACCTGCGAGGACATCTCGGGACCGAGCTGAACAATAAATGCGAAACAGCAATGATCGTGGAGAGCGATGGCGAAACCAGTACGGTACGCCCCGAAAGCACCCGTAACCGCCCGTTCGAGGAGTATTCGTTCAAGATCGAGGATGATGAAAGCGGATTGGGGATTCCTGTCTCCTGTACGAGTTCCAAAGTTGAGGAAAAGATGGACAACTACTATTATATCTTCTCGAATATTCTGCAAAATGCAACATCCATGTCATATAAAGATTTGAAAGAGGCATTGATGCAGTCCCTTGAAAAAAGCGAGAGTTCAGCCAAAAAGTATATCCGCGAAGCGACCGAACTAGAAGTGATTGTCAAGCGAGAGGATGGATCATACCAAATGAATCCACAATGGATCATCAGGGAAATCACGAATGACAGGTTGGGTCAACGGGTTACCCCTTTATAAAGGGGGTTAACCCATTAACCCTTCCCTGATCATAGCTGAATAGCTTTTTGAACAATAAAGAAATAACATAAAAAATAACCTATACAATGATGGATTTAAGAGATATAACCGTTCCTTATTTCGATAACTACTATACGACCATGCCTAAAGAGGTCAATTTGTGGGAGTATCTGCACGATGACAGCTTCAGAGACAAAGTAGAAACTATCCGCCGAACTTCAGATTCCGAGAAGAGAAAGCAGTTGAAAGCCGCCCTGCCTGCCATCTGCCCTTCGGTACAATTAAGCGGAGAACGCAAACTCTCCAATGTGATTGGTATGACGGGTCTGCTCCAATTCGACGTAGATTCCAAAGAGAATCCCTCCATCCATGACTTCGGAGAACTGCGAAATCAAATCAGCCGCCTGAAAGAGGTTGCCTATTGTGCCTTGTCTGTGTCGGGGCAGGGAGTGTGGGGATTGGTGTGGATCCAGTATCCCGAACGGTTTAAGGAACATTTTGCAGCCCTGTCGAAAGCCTTTCTGAAAGCAAATATAAAGATTGATCAAGCCTGTAAAGACCTGACAAGATTGCGGGGATATAGTTGGGACGACGACGCCTATTTTGCGGCTAATCCAATCGTTTTTACAGCGCTTGAAACACAGTCTCCCTCCATATACAAAGAGCTGTTCAAAACGATCTATTCTGCCCCGAAACCGATATTTAACAAAACGCCGACGATGAGCAAAGAGGAGGTGATGCAGCGGGTGATGACATGTACCACTGATATTACAACCGGGTATCAACAGTGGTTCGAAATAGGCTGTTCCCTAGCCAACGCATGGGGCGAGGAGGGTCGGCAAGCCTTCCATCATCTCAGCGCCTTCAATGAGAGTTACGACAAAGAAACGACCGACCGACAGTATGACAACTGCCTGAAAAATGACTATCGATATTCACTTGGAACACTATTCCATTACTTGAATCAATAAATACAGAAAAGATAAAAATATTTCGGTCTGTTTCAGAAAAAATGGATTAGCGAACTATTTATATATAAAAGAAAACCAATATGGAACGCAAGAACAGAAAGATGTCGGATGAGACGAAACGCAAAATCAGTCAGGCTTTGATGGGCACGAAAAATCCCCGCTACGGCAAGCCAGTGACGGATCAAACTCGCGAAAAGATCAGCAAGGCAATGAAAGACTATTGGAGCAAGATTCCGCAAAACTAGATTGGATAATTTTCCTACGTCGGGGTGTATCTAAATAGGATGCACCCTTACTTTTTGCGGAATACAAGGAAATAGGCGTGATATTTCCGTGCGTGCTGTTGGTTTTGATGCTTGGGGGAGAGTATCCGTTGTTTGGTGTGTAGGATGAAAATATCGACTAACTCAAAACCGACTTGTTGAGCATGGTTTGCTACCCATAAATGGGTGAAAATCTGTTTGCCTGACGAAATTGTATCTTGGATTTTGTAAATCAAAATCCCTTTCTCAATAAGTATGCGATAGGCTTGGGATAGCAGATAGGCATTTGCCTGCTGCATCTGTTCTTCTGAGTTAAAACAGGAAAAGCGATTGGATGTCATATTGGAGCCATGCACAAGACTTTTGCCCATATGGTCAATCGTCTGTCCACTGGATATGACAAAAGGAGGATCGGCCATAACCGAATGAACTTTACAAGTCATTTTCTCCACTTCCTCCAACGGACGGACACCTTCGATTTGGGGATATTTGTCGAATTTCCATGCGGGGCAGGGCAATCCCTTCCACATTTTCCCCACAGAATAGGTCAGATCGCAGTCGATTTTTTTACTAGGAATATATAACCGAATGATATTCTCGAGAATCTCTTTTTGTGTGTATGCGACGGACTTGATGATCGGCAACGACGAGGGAAAATTGCATACTAAATCGGTATATGTTTTTACCCCATTTTTCTGAAGAATGGCAGCGTATTTTCGGACGGTCTTAGAGGAAAATCCTGTCGCTTCGCATAGTCTTTTATGGGTCGGGACAATTCCTCTCTTTTCCATCCGTTCAACAGCTTTGCACAGGGTGGTCAGACGGTTGCGGAAATTATTCTCCCTGCCCGATATATCCCGTTGTGCCATGTATTTTCGAACGGCTGCCACCGAAACGCCAGCCTTTTCGGCGTTCTCAGGGATGCTAAGATGGGGAGTATAGGTGATGCTCAATTTGGACATGTATCTCAATTTCTTTCCTTAAAAATAGGAAAATTTCTATTGATTCGGCGAAAACTGGTGCTTTCCCATTTCCATTGGGACGAACTGTGTATGAAGCAAAAAGAAAGGGCGCTGATATACAGCACCCTTTTCTTCTTACATTACTTCCCAATTTTTAAATAATGGAGTTCATCTGCAAATATTTTCTCTATTTCAGCCTCTATTAATGAACCTTTTCCATATCCGATCATTTGGGATGAAATTTCGATTAGTTTTTCTTTAACCTCATTAACAATAGGATCATCGGGGGTAAGTTGTCCTTTTGTAATAAGGTCTTTCAGAATACCAACATAATATTTTACCATAGCATTAAATAATTTAAAGATTAATAATAGGCTCTGCACCATACTAAAAAAGTACGATGCAGAGCCGAGAGTTGTTTTTATTCGGTTAATTCGTAGATTCCAAAGGAAGAGTGGTAGGTAGAGAAGATGTTGATAGATCCATCTGACATCTCAATGTAGTATTTGGATTCGGAAATCCAATAAGGACCTGATTTCAAATAATTTTCAAATCCTGCGGCAGTCAACGCCTCTCCCAAAACCGTTTTGTTTTGATAAACGGCGGTTGCCTGTTCTCTCGAAGGCAGACTCCATCCTAGATTTTTCCAATAAGAATCAGCATCATGCCAATACAATCTATCGGCTTCCGTAGTCGAAATCACAAAATCATTTTCCGAATCCATTCTAACCATAAAGTCAGGTGTTATATTGACTCCTTCCCGATTTACATACGTCAACTTCGATTTTGTGTAGAGTCTACACCCTTTCAGGAAATCGTTGCTCCACACATGGATCGTAGTCAGATCGGTATTCTTTTTCGCAGAGAGAACCGTCAGCCCGCTATTGTTTGTAACATTGATCTCCGACACCCCTATTCCGTCAGCATACAGTTCTGTGAGCTGCGTGTTGTTGGATGTGTTCAGAACGGTGATCTTGGCATTGTCGCTTACGTTCAACTCCTTCAGGGCTGCGTTGTTCCGCACGTTGATTGCCGACAGGTCGTTGTCCGCGACGTTCAGGGTTTCGAGCTGCGTGTTTGCTTGAAGGTTCAGCGCAGAGAGGTTGTTGCCGTTGCATGCGAGGTGCGCGAGCATGAGATTGTTCCGCACGTCAAGAGCTGTCAGTTCGTTGCTGCTGCATTCTATTGAGGTCAGTTCGGGATTTCGGGAAACGTCCAGCGTTTGGAGTTTGCAGCCGTGTACGTCCAGTGCGGCGAGGCGTCCGAGCGCCGATACGTCCACCTGTTCGAGCTGCGTGTTGCCGTAGCAGTTGAAGGTTTCGAGTTGGACGTTCTGCGACACGTCGAGCGAAATCAGACCCGTACTGTTGATCACGGAAAGCTCCGTGAAGGGTGTATTGGCCATCGATAGGGAGAGCGTAGTCTCCTGATCATAGCCATCGATCGTAACTGCCGTTCCGCTGATTGCATTGGTTGAAACATTTTGCATATAGAGGTATTGCAAAGCCGCACAGTTGTTCAGATTCAGCACTTTGATCGGATTGCCGTAACAAGTCAGTGTCCTCAGTTTGGTCAGCGTGGGGAGTTGAATCTCGACGATGTTGTTGTCCGAGCAGTTGATGGATACGAGATTGGTACACGATTCTAGTCCCGTAATGTCGGTAACCCCTCTACCTGCGAAATTGACCGTAGTAACGTTGTCTGCCTCCGCAATGCTGATCTGACCGTCCCCATCGTCGTCGTAGTTCGCTACCAGGTAGGCTTTCAGGTTGGGGTCGGGAATATTAATCCCGTTGGCGTTGTAGAAAATCGTGGTTTCGCTGTCTTTGGTGATGGCGATTTTACCTTGCTGCGCCGCATCCTTCAGCCACAGTTTGGCGAGCGAGGGATTCATGTCGCACTTCAGCGTGGTCAGACTGTTGTTCAGGCTGAGGTTGAGCGCCGTGAGCGCATTCCCCGAACAGTCGAGGGAGGCGAGCGCCGTACATTTGGAGAGTTCTAGGGAGGCAATCTGATTCGATGAACAATTGAACGAGTTCAGCGCCGTGCATCCACTCACCTCTACGCCGACCAATTGATTGTTGTTACAAGATAGTTTTGTGAGCGCCTTATTGCCGCTGACATTGAGCGTCTTTAAGTCGTTCGAGCCGCAGTCTAACGTTGATAGGGCGCTGATTCTTGTAACGTCGAGCGTCGACAGAGCGTTGGCACTGCACACGAGAGTCTCCAATGCCGTATTGCGGATCAGGCTCAAAGCCGTCAGTTGGTTCGAACCGCAGTCGAGCGAAGTCAGCAGGATGTTCGCGGAGAGGTCGATTTCCGTCAGCCTGTTTTTATTGACGTTGAACGAGACCAACTTCTTGTTCTGCGATACGTCGAGCGTGGCGAGTTGGTTATCCTGACAGTCGAGAGTCGTCAGGGCGGGACTGCCGCTCGTGGTCAGTGCCGGGAGTCTGTTGCTGCCGCAGACGAGCGAGGTCAGCTCCTTACAGTTGGAGATATCCAGCGAGGTCAGGACATTGTGGCTGCAATTGACCGTTTTGAGCGCCGTATTCTGACTCAGATCGAGGTCGCTGATTCGGTTATGGCTGCAATCCAACGTCTCCAAAGCAGTCAGATATTCGATCCCCGCCAGTGATTTGATCGTACTGAGCGAGGCGGAGATGTCTATCGCCTTGATCTTCGCCGCTTCGTCCGTGTCGATCTCCCCGTCGCCGTTCTCGTCGAAGTTCGAGGTCAGGTAGGTTTTGAAATTGGCGTCGGGTACGTAGATCACGTCGGATGTCCAGTTGACCATATTGACATACTCCGAGGTCAGCTCGCTGTTGCCGTCCGAGATTCTCAGCCGAACGTTCGCCGAAATGTTGTTCGTGAAGAAATCCTCGCTCAGGTTCCTGCCCGATACGACTACGTGCAGGATATCCCCTTCCGCCGTTGCGCTTTCGATGGGCATCTCCACGAAGTCGCCCGCAGCACGGGTAATGGTATAGACCGCTTTGGCGGACAGCGCCTCCTGCCATACGGGAATCAGCTCCCCCGCAATGCCCGACGGTTGAATCTCGAAGTCCAACGTTGCCGTACCTGCGGTGATCGTGCCGTTGCTGTTGGTGTAGTACATGGTAGCCTTGCCGTCCGAATATTTGGGTACATAGGCGAGCGACTGAATCCGTGCCATGATGTCGGCGATCTGTTCTCGGATATCTTCGATGTCGGCTCGGATTTCGCTGATGGCGACCTTGATCGCCTTCACTTCGTTCTCTACGGTCGTTACGCGGGTGGTCAGGGCGGAGAGTTTGTCGTCCATTGCCTCCACCTCATCGTCGATCCGTTGGTTGACGGCGGATATTTCACTGGCGATCTTCGAGGTGATCTTCCCTTCGGAGGTCGTGATCGCGGCCGATATGGCTTGCTGATAGGCTTGGGTCAACTCCGTTTTGGCCGTTTCCAAGTCCTGCTCTAATTGAAGAATATCGGCTGTATTGTCGGAAATAGCTCTTTGATTATTGGTGATCGCAGTCGCGTTAGCGGAGATCAGCGAGGCGTTTTTGGCTATCTCCGAAGCGTTGTCCGAGATTTGCGTCGCTTGGGTGGATACCGTACCCGACAAAGCACTCAGAGCCGTTTTGTTCTCTCCGATCAGCTTCGTGTTGGCATTAATCAGGGTTTTGTTGGCTTCGATCAGTTTGTTGCAGTTTTCGATGGCTCCTTCGTTCGCGGCGATAGCCGTGGCATTCTCCCGTATCTTCGAGGCATTCTCGGAGATGGCGGCAGAGTTGGCTGCAATATTGCCTGCGTTGGCTGCATCCGATCCCTGAAGCGAGGTCAGGTCTTTTCTCAGGGCGGAAATCAGTCCCGTGTTGGTTTCTATATCTGTCGTAAGCGAGGTTTCGAGACTCGTAATCAGCCCCGTGAGGTAGGTTTTCTGCGCTGAGAGTTGCCCTTCGATGTCGGTTTTCAGTAGGGCGATTTTCGCGTCCGTCGCCTCAATGGTCGAATAGTCTGTCAACTTGTCATTTACCCATGATTGCAGAGAGGCTTCACTTTCAGAAATTGCGCTGGCGATCGCTGTCGTATAGGCTGCCGTAATTTCGCTCTTGGCATTCGAAATGGCGGTCGTGTAAGCCGTCGTGATCGCCTCGATCTGTTCCTTCGAGATAACCTCGCCGATATTGGAGACCGCCTCCTCCAATTCCTGCTCCACCTTGCTGTCGATATAGACGTCTATATCGGTCAGGGAGTTGTTCAGGTTGGTGATCGAGGTCTTGATCGAAGAGATGTCGCCCGTAACGGTATTGTATTGTTCCAACGTAGCGAAGGTTGCCGTAGCCCAATCTTGTGTATTGTCATTCAAGGTACCAGCATAGGTCTCTAATGCCTTGATGTCGTTCTTCAGTTCAGTGTCCTTGTCCTGAAGGGCCGTAATCGTATTGTTGATCGTCGAGAGTTGCCCATTGACAGTCGTTTTGTAGGATTCGAGTTGTGAGAGGACATTGGCTATTTCCGTAGAGATATCGCCTTTCAACTCGGTTTTCAGTGCGTCGATTTTTTGATCGGCAGCGGTGATGGATTTTTCGAACTCGGTAGCCTGACCTTGCAGCGTCTTGATGTAATCGTCTAGTTTTTGATCCGTCTGCTGAAGCTGTGGAATGGAGTTTTTGATTGAGGTGAGCTGCTGCTCGATCGTGGCGATTCGTGTGTCAGAGAGTTGATCAATGCGATTGTGCAAATCGTCGATGTCCCCGCTGAAGTCTTTGGAACAACTGCCTATTAACAACAGCGTCGCAACCAACAATACAAGAAAAGGTAATCGTTTCATAGCAACTATTTTTAATTGGGTTAATAATCCAATCTTTTAGTTGCCATCGGCTCCTAATGGCGGAATACATTCAAAAAGAAAGTGTGGAGTCGTTAGTTTACCCGAACGGAGGCTCTGACAAAGCCCGGCATCAAATAAACAATACCCCACACCTGTCAGAATATATCAGAACGATATAGTCCACACAAGGTGATGAGTGTTTGTATTGCTTATCCCTGATGCCTTAAAATTTGTCAGATTTCCGTGCAAGGATAAAAGCTAAACACTTTCATCAAATATGTCTGTCTCCGAAGAGACACGACAAAGATAGAAAATGTTTTACACTCGCGGGGTATTGTAAGTACAAATTACACTTTTTTATTACTGAAAATCAATATTGAAAAGGAATATTATCCGTTTTAACTTTGGGCTACCTGTACTTGTATAATTTTCGGATGGTCATAATTGCAGTGCCAGTGATAGCATTTATCTGACGCAGCGAAAGTCCTTTTCTCAGCAAAGAAATCTCTTTTGCGTATTGCGTTTTCATGGCTTCGTTAGACTTACGATACGAGGCAGGACGCCCCATCTTGATCCCCTCTGCGCGGCATTTGGCAATGTACTGCTCTCTCCCGCTTGCCATCCGTTCGGCGATTGTCAAACGTTCCATCTGTGCTACCTCCAATAAAATCGTGCAGATAAGCGATGCGACAGGGTTAATCTTGCCATTACTGAGGGTTTCTAAATTGTAATTTTTGACGAACAGGCAAATTCCTTTCTCGTTCAGCAGATGGATCACTTTGAGAGCTTCTAGTGTATTCCTCCCTAATCGTGAGATTTCGAGTACGCATACCCGGTCGATTTCATGCGTTTGTACATAGTCGATCATCTCCACAATCTCAGGTCGTTCTTCGAGTTTCTTGGCTCCGCTGACTTTGTTGGCAAAGATTTTTTCGATACTCCATCCCCGCTGCCTGCAATAGGCGGACAGCTCTTTGACTTGGCGGTCGTAGTCTTGGGTACTAGTGGAAACCCTACACAATAGAACGACTTTCATAGTTATTGAAGATTGTAACTAAAAAACCTTTACGATGGATTCCCAACGGAGCGACCGCCACGCACCTTTCTCTACATCGAAGTATGCCGTACAGTAATAATTTTCCCGACTGTTACCAGTGCCGACAACATGATTGCGTACCAAAGACGGACAGGTCGTTCCCCATGCCTCTCGCACTTTTCCGTCCTTTTTGATGAAAAGAAAATGGGCTACACCGCTGCGAAGTTTTTCCTTCAAGGTTTCGAGCATCATTGCCTTAGCGCCAGCGATCAGCAGATTTTGTGTGCGTGCCGCAATTACATTCATTCTAACAGCCGTAGTATCGGCAATAATCATTGCATTCATATTCGGTAAGATTTTAATTATGGGTTAATTGATTAGTAATTTCTGCGGTATTTAGCGGGATTCCAATTCCATCCCATCAGACGATATAACTGTTCAACAGCATCGAAGTGAGAATAGCAGCTCATCACCTTGTGCCCCTCAATATCCCAAATGCCCCAACCCGAACCACTGCGACTAATCCGATATTTTCTTTCCTGTGCTTGCATCGTCTTGTAATGTTTTATTTTCTTATTATGCCACAAATGTAATGCTTTAATTTCAATTATCCAAATATTTGTAATGTTATTTTTCGATTTTTGCCTCATTTTGTAATACTTTATTATTCTTTCATTATCTTTGATTGGAAATATATTACCTTAACTATGGAATTAAGAATATCCGAACTCGCTAGACAGCGGGGTATGACCATTGCAGACATCGCAAAACAGATCGGCATATCCCGCGTAAACTTATCGAACTCGCTGAACGGTAATCCGACCCTGTCTCGACTAAGGGAGGTTGCCGGAATCCTTCATGTCGATGTGTCTGAGTTATTTAAGAAGTCAGGAACTCCACAAATACATGGTTATTTGGAATACGGAGGGAATATCGTGAAAGTGGAATCCATCGAGGCGATCAAGGATTTTGTCAGGAAGATTGAGGACGGGGGCGAGATGGAATAAGTCTATCCGAACATGATACAATAAATATCTTTCTGTTTACACATAAAAAAAGCCCGACATGACAACCGGGCTAGTAGGGTGTGCGATTTTATAATTTTAAGATAAACTAATACAAAAATATCTGCCACCAATAGCGATGGCAGATATTATTTTAGCACACCGGAAAAATTAGTACAAATACATACTAATAAAGCAGGAAAGTTCTCAGCATTCGAACAAGCTATTTATCACCAAACAATTTATCCAACATTTTTGCATGGACGGTGGTAATTTTATCCATGTCTAGATGGATATAGTGATTAACCGCAAGACTCTTACTACTATGACCAAGTCCCGCATCGACATATTCCTGTCCTAAATCATAATCCACCGAAGCAATTGTAGCCCAACTATCACGCGCTGTATAAAACGTAAAATTATCACTAAGATTAAAAATCTTTCTCAATTGTCGAATAGCTTTCGAAATTAATGATTTGAAATTATCATAATTTGCGTAATGGTAAGAAAAAGCAAATAATGGTTTATTACCCCCATAGGAATTAGGGTCTTTATCTCCCCATATATTGTATTTGGGAGTATATGGTTTACATAAACGAGCAATATCTTGTTCTCTAGCAAGTTTCAATTTTATCGTTTTACCTGTTTTAGATCGAATATAAGTTATCGTTCGATCATCTCTATCCCAATTTTTTTGACTCAATCTAAAAATATCCGTCAGATTCATCCCTTGCAGGCAAAAAGAAAAAATGAATAAATCACGAGCTATACGGACAGAATCAGCGTAGTGCGACAAATCAAATCTATATATCTCTATCAATTGCTCCATCGTCAATGCATAAATCTCTTTTTTTGTCGGCTGTTTTATCTCCACTTTTTTGAATCCCTTCATAACATTCGCAGAGAGACGATCATCGTCAATGGCACAATTCAAAACAGCTTTTAACGTCGATACGTATGTGTACACCGTATCATCCGTATAATTTTTATACCCTTTACTGATATCTCCATTAGGACAATACGGGACTTCCTTCAAAAAAGAGATATACTGCCTAATACGTTCTGCCGTAATTTCCTTGAATGTAACCTTGTAAATCTCATACATGGTCGCATAAAAGTCCAAATATTTCTGTAAGGCATGTTGGTATTTTGTCGCACTTTTAGGATGCAACATGGCTATCCCTTGCCAATATTCCGCAAAATCAGAATCGCCCCATTCTGTTGCAAAATCCTTATTAAAACTTTTCGCGTATGAGATTATCTCACTCGCTTTCATCTTTTCTAATCTTCCTTTGACACGAAGATCATGGATAGCATCTCGGACGGTTTGTATGAGTTGCGTTAGTTCTTCATTGTAACGCATTGCATCGGGATATCCCGATTTAATGCACTGTGATTTGTTAAGCCATTCCGATTTGCTAACTGCAACAGAGGTCGCTAAAGTCGATTGAGTACGGCAATGCCGCACAACTAAACGGACTGTATATTTACCGTTTTTGTTTTTAGCCTTGTCAAGGCGATAACTTACAGTTGCCATTTTTTGCTCTCTTTTTACTCTCTTTTTTTGTTATGAAAGTAAAAAATAAGAACGACAGCAACAAATATTATTACTCTCTAACAGAAGATATCGAAGGCTCCAATACAAGGAAAAACCCAAAAACACCTCTTATTTTCAAGTATTTGCAAACAAAAAAAGGAAGAGAATAACCTCTTCCTTTTTCAGAGCTGTTGACGAGGATTGAACTCGTGACCTCTTCCTTACCAAGGAAGTGCTCTACCACTGAGCTACAACAGCAACTGCTTTCATTTGCGGGTTCAAAAGTAATACTTATTTTGGAACCTACCAAACTTCAGCTCTATTTTTATAGATTTGATGGCATTCAGCAATGAAATTTATTACGGCAGTGCATATTTGTATCCCCTTGCTTTTAAATACAGTTCCCGGCAGTAAAGTGATGTGGTAGGTTGTGTGAAACTCTATTTGTCAATAGTTTTCTGGATTTTTGCATGGTTGGCCTCGATAAAATGCCTTCCCCTGGTATGAACTTCGATTGAAGTAGCTCGTGTTAAGAAATTCTTCAGCAGAACATGTTCCCCGCGCAAAATAAAAATGAGAAAACGGGACAAATGGAAAATTTCTTATGACACTGTCTCATGGGTCGATTATCTCTTCCATAGAGGTATGGAATTTGTGATTCTTTATGTATTTTCAAGGAATAATCTCCAGAAACATGACAATAATGAAACACGAACTCCCGAATATTCGTATATTTGTCAACAATTATTCGATGTTAGGTATACATTAATAAATAAGATTATGGAATTTCTAACGAATGAAAAACTTACGATCGTCGGCGCAGCCGGTATGATCGGTTCGAACATGGTGCAGACTGCCATCATGATGAAGCTTACGCCCAACATTTGTGCATACGATCCTTTTGCACCAGCCCTCGAGGGTATGGCAGAAGAGATGCTCCAAAGTGGATTCGACGGTATTAATCTGACCTACACTAGCGATATCGCCGAGGCACTCAAAGACGCAAAATATGTCGTCTCTTCCGGCGGTGCAGCCCGCAAAGCCGGCATGACACGTGAAGACCTGCTGAAAGGAAACGCCGAGATTGCGGCTCAATTTGGCAAGGACCTCCGCACCTATTGCCCTGATGTAAAACATGTTGTGGTTATTTTCAATCCGGCCGATATTACGGGACTTATCATTCAGCTTTATTCGGGACTGAAACCCGGTCAGGTAACCACATTGGCTGCCTTGGACAGCACACGTCTGCGTGTCGCTTTGGCACAACACTTCGGTATCGCACCGGACAAGGTGACGGGGGCCCGCACCTACGGTGGCCACGGTGAGCAGATGGCTGTTTTCGCCTCTACCGCCATGGTCGATGGCAAACCGCTCTCTGAGTTGCTCGGTACATCGGCACTGACCCTCGAACAGTGGCACGAACTGCAACAGAAGGTGATCCAGGGCGGTAAGCGTATTATCGAATTGCGCGGACGTTCCTCGTTCCAGTCTCCGGCCTATCTGTCGATCGAAATGATCCGTGCAGCCATGGGCGGTGAGCCCTTCCGTTGGCCGGCCGGCATTTATGTGGATAATGACAAGTTCAGCCATATCATGATGGCCATGGAGACCGTGATCGGCAAGGACGGCGCTGCCTACAAGGAGGTGAAGGGTACTGCCGAAGAGATGAAGACGCTTGAGGAGAGCTATCAGCATCTTACCAAACTGCGCGATGAGGTGATCGCTATGGGAATCATTCCTCCCGTAGCCGAATGGAGCAAGATCAACAAGAATCTGTAATAGCGCGGGACGTACCTGCATGATATTATGGGCCGTCCGGAAACCCGGGCGGTTTTTTTTATTGCTCGAGGTGCGATACTTTTGTAGGGAATATGTATATTCGCCTCGTTCTGTTCGACAAGATGGGACAAAACGATTTATGGAGAGTGATCATGACAAATTATAAAACAGCAATTTATCCCGTTACCGGCATGTCTTGTGCCATGTGTGCAGCGGCAGTCGAAGAGGTAGCCCGACAGCAACCCGGCGTAGTGGAAGCGAATGTGAATTTCGCTGCGGCAACACTCGACATACAATATGATCCGGCTCGTTTCTCCGTGCAGATGCTTCAGAAAGCCGTCGAAGAGGCCGGATACGGGCTAATCGTCGATGAAGAGAATCCGGCAGAGGCACAGGAGCGGGAAATGCGACGCGAGTATCGCTCGATGTTGCGCCGTACGGTCGTCGCCTGGGTATGTATTTTACCGTTGGCTGCCATAGGCATGCATTGGGTGCACCCTCCTTATGCCAACGGGATCATGGCTTCTCTGGCGCTGGTTATCTTGCTCTATTCGGGACGCTCGTTTTACATCAATGCCTGGAAACAGGCGCGCCATGGACGTGCCAACATGGATACGCTCGTCACCCTGAGTACGGCGATTGCCTTTCTGTTCAGTCTTTTTACTGCTCTGTGGCCCGAGTTCTGGGTTGACCGGGGCCTTGAGGCTCATGTCTATTTCGAGGCCTCCGGAATGATTATTGCTTTTGTTTTACTCGGCAAACTGCTCGAAACACGTGCCAAGAGAAGTACCTCGGCTGCCATTCGCGGGCTTATGGGCCTGCAGCCCAAAACGGCTCGCGTATTACGCGATGGCATTGAAACTGAAGTGCCTCTTGCTGCATTACAACCGCGCGATTTAGTCAATATACGGCCAGGCGAAAAGATTCCGGTAGATGGAGTGGTGGAGGCAGGCAACTCTTATGTGGACGAGAGTATGATTACAGGCGAGCCTGTGCCCGTAGCACGTCAGGCGGGCGATCAGGTATTGGCCGGGACCATTAACCAAAAAGGGCAACTCACTGTACGGATCACCCAAGTCGGAAGTACGACATTCCTCGTTCAGATTGTCCGGATGGTACAGCAGGCACAAGGGAGTAAGGCTCCGGTACAGCGCATTGCCGATCGGATTGCCGGAATTTTCGTCCCTGTCATACTGTCTATCTCTGCATTAACTTTTCTTCTTTGGTTGATTGTCGGAGGAAGCACGTATTTCTTTTACGCCTTGCAGTCCGCTATCTCGGTATTGGTTATTGCCTGTCCATGTGCCTTGGGTCTTGCCACTCCGACGGCACTCATGGTCGGGATCGGCAAGGCGGCTCGCAACCACATTCTTATCAAAGACGCGACTGCGTTGGAGACGATGTGCAGAATCAATTGCGTAGCACTTGATAAAACCGGAACACTTACCGAAGGTCAACCGAAAGTGAGTGGCCATTGGTTTGCTCCCGGCATGAATTTTCAACGCAAGCAACTGCTCGCCGAAGCTGAATCACGAAGTGAGCATCCGCTGGCCGAGGCTCTTGCTTTATGGCTTCAGGAAAAATGCCACAGAGAAAACTCAGCCTCCTTATCCTCCCAAGAGACACAATCTCTCGACTCGTTCCAAAGCATCACGGGACAAGGCATTCGGTTTTCGTCGAATGTAGATCACTATTGGGCCGGGAATCGACAGATGGCCGAAGAACAAGCAATCGTCTTACCTGCCGAAGCCAAACGTCTGCTTTCCATATGGCAATCCGAAGGCCGAAGCATTGTTTATTTTGGAATGGAAAGCGAACTATTGGCGGTATTTGCACTTTCTGATTCCATTAAATCCACGTCGCCTGAAGCAGTGATGCGGCTGCAGCAAGCAGGAATTGAGGTTGTCATGCTTACGGGAGATAATGTAGAGAGTGCTTCTGCAATCGCACGCAGTCTTGGTATTCAGCGTTTTTATGCAGGAGTCCTGCCTTCAGACAAGGAACAATACATCATACGATTGCAAGATGAAGGGAAAACAGTAGCCATGGTTGGTGACGGCATCAACGACAGTCAGGCGCTCGCCCGGGCTGATGTGAGTATTGCCATGGGCAAGGGGACGGATATTGCCATGGATGTTGCCATGGTCACACTTATCACCAATGACTTGTTGCTGCTTCCACGTGCATTCATGCTTTCAAACCAAACTGTCCGATTGATTCGCGAGAATCTGTTCTGGGCTTTTATTTACAACATCATCGGCATTCCGATTGCTGCCGGGGTTCTTTATCCATTCATGGGGCTGTTGATGAATCCGATGATTGCCAGTGCTGCGATGGCATTCAGTTCCGTTTCTGTGGTGCTGAACAGTTTGCGGCTTCAATGGAAAAAATCGAACTAAAAACAGAAGAATATGAGTACTATGAAATTTTTAACCACCGCTAAATGTATGGGATGTGTGGCAAATATCAACAAACAGATGGAAAAAATTCTGCATGAAGGTGAATGGACCATGGACCTTGCAACGAAAGAATTGACAGTGACGGCCGGAATCGAGCCTCAGAAAGTGATTGAGGCGGTACGTGCGGCTGGCCTGCAGGCTACGCAGATTCTGTAGAGGTTTTTTAGGCTGGGATAGAGGTACTATTGTTTAAAAAGCTAGAGATGCTGAAAAAAAACAGAAAATTTCCGGTCAGCTATTGCAGATTCAAAATTTTGTCGTACTTTTGTGACGCTTAACCGGGATACGATCAGAAACGACAGGTTGGCAAAGTTCCAAAACGTACTGCGGAAATAGCTCAGTTGGTAGAGCACAACCTTGCCAAGGTTGGGGTCGCGAGTTCGAGTCTCGTTTTCCGCTCTAACTCTCAGACAATGAGAGACAAAACGACGACAAAAAAGCCCTTAAAACACTGTTTTAAGGGCTTTTTTGTATAGTCGACTAAGACAAACAGGTACAGAAAAAGGCCAATTTGCGACAAGGTTTTTGTGCCAAAGTGTACCACCTGCCAAAATTAACCTAAAAGGTGGTACAGTTTCCCGAAAAAATGTCGCGTATTGTCTTGATAATAACGCAATTTGTCCCCTCAAAAATCAGAACGGTTTACTTGCAAAACAGTAACTTTGTACTCAAAAATAAACCGTTATGAAAAGCACTTTTAAGATTCTTTTCTTCATTCGAAAAGACAAAATCAATGCAGAGGGGAAGTCGGTCATTTACGTTCGTCTGACCATCAACGGATCCGCTTGCCAGTTCAGCACCAAAAACGAAGTGAGCGT
>CALVFI010000007.1 GCA_944326815.1 uncultured Rikenellaceae bacterium
TTACGCACCCGTGCGCCGGTCGCCATCAAAAGTATTGCTACTCCTATGCTGCCCCTCGACTTGCATGTGTTAGGCCTGCCGCTAGCGTTTATCCTGAGCCAGGATCAAACTCTCCATTATATGAAAATGTATTGTAAATCTTGGCTTCACTCAAAGGTATTGTTCAATACTTTAAAGTAATAAACTTTTAGCTGCTGAAATACCTCAAAGAACGTATATTCTTAAAGTGACTTCTCATTCACTCACCGTCTCTTATCGAAACGGGTTGCAAAGATAATCACATTTTTTCAATCTGCAAAATTTTCCGCAGAAAATTTTCAAATCTTTCTTAAGAACGCTCCGTTTCGTTTTTTTTATTATTGAAACGGGTTGCAAAGGTAAGAAACATTTTTTTATCTGCAAAAAATCAAACAAAAAAAATTGAAAAATATTTTCAGAACCTATTCGCATCAACAGGTCATTTCCTGTTTTGCGGGTGCAAATATACAGACTTCTTATTGAAAGTTCCAAAAAATTGAGAACTTTTTTTGCATTTTTTTCACCCAACCAACATATATATTTAACCAACAAATATTTACATCTTCGAGAAAAAATCAGAAAGGATTGGGCGAAGCATCTTCAATAGCCGAAGCAATCTCCGGCACGACCCCGTGGCGCGCATAATGATCACGAGTAGCCTCCCGAACCCGAGGGCGGTAGTATTCATAAATCGCCCCCGTTGCAAGGCACACAATTCCTGCAGCAAACAACACGGTCGATATGGAGGTCCACTCAGCCAAAGAACCATATACCATCCCTCCGATCGGACACATCCCCGCAAAACACATGGTAAAGAAGCTCATCACACGTCCGCGCTTACTATCGTCTACAATACTCTGCAGAAGCGTATTCGTAGTGGCCATGGTGCCGATCAACGCAAATCCGAGCGGGAAGGCCACCACACATGCCACGACACCGCTTCGGATAAAAGCAAGGGAACACAACGACAGTCCCAGCAGGACCGCAGCAACGGTCACCACCTTTCCCAGTCCTTTTACCGTTTTACGCGAAGCCAAATAAAAGGCTGCCACCAATGCTCCGGCGCCAATCGACGAGTTCATATATCCGAGCAATGTACTGTCGCCTCCGAGAACATCTTTCACCAACGCAGGAATGATGCTCATTATCGGCAAGCCGAAGAAACTGATAAAAGCCACATAAATCAGCATCGCCCGAATAGGCAAAAAACCCACGATATAGTGAATTCCCTCTTTCAGTTCGAAGAGAATCGCCTGCCGATTCTCCGAGGGACGGAACGGAGTCAGTTTCATCATCATCAATGCTGCAAGTACGGCTATATAGCTGATTCCGTTAAGCAGGAAACAGTAACCCTCTCCCAGCAGGGCAATCAACACACCACCAATCGTCGGCCCAATAAACCGAGAACCGTTGATCGCGACAGAGTTCAGAGCAATGGCATTCGAGAGATCTTTCGCTGGAACGAGTTTCGAATAAAAGGACTGACGCGAGGGGGTCTCCACGGCAGAGAGGACTCCATTAAATAGACTAAGGGCCACCAATTGCCATACACGGATCATATCGGTCAGTGTCAGCAGCGCCAGCGCAAAGGCCTGACACATGAAAAGGATCTGGGTCGTCCTGATAATTTTATACCGGTCGAAACGATCGCTCATCACTCCGGCAAAAGGCGCTACGAAAAACTGCGGTATCTGATTCACGAAAGCCACGGTGGTCAACAGGATAATCGACCCCGTCAGGCGATACACCAGCCAACTCATGGCAACAGACTGTATCCACGTCCCACACAAAGAGATGCATTGCCCGATAAAATAAAGTCTGAAGTTCGGGGTAGACAACGACGAAAAAGCCAAGAGAAATCCTTGCCAATTTCCAGGAATGAATTCACGCCAATCACTCCGTCTCCATCTGAAATATTTTCGTCCACTCGCCATAACCACAAAATTACCTTTATTCCTTCCATAAAAGAAACCGTTCCGGAAAGAATCCCTATATTTGTAGATATTTTCACACATTTATACCACGAAGCAGATAGTTTAAGCAATGAAATACCTATTATATCTTTTATTGAGTGCCTCGGCACTGGTCGGATGTGTGGCAGACGAACTTTCGATGTTGGTTCTGGGAAGCCGTTCGATCGTCATCCTTCCGGAGGGGACGGCCCGCGTCGCCATCACCTCCGGCAACGGCAACTATGCCGCGGTATCAAGCCATCCGGAGATTGCCACTGTCGAGTTGCAAAACGACACACTGCTGCTCTCGGCCATATCCCTCGGGACGACAACCGTCACCGTGACGGACAGCAAAGGCCAGGATGCAGCCTTGACCGTAACCGTAGGCACCAAAACGGTCCGCTTCACCATCGCGGAATACACGCTGCAGATCGAACCGGAAGAGACTCCGGAGCGGGAGGCTATCGAAACGGCACTGCAGACCTCCGTCCCATTGCCCGTAGGAGCAAGGTATGAATGCGAGTATCTCACGGCCAATCGCCTCGACGGGAACCTCACTGTGATAATTCCTGCAACGGAAGAGGACGAAGAGTTGCAGTATACCGGAACATTCACCGAAGGGGCCGAGACCTTTACCTTTCAATACAACAACCAGACCTATATATATAGGTACGAATCCTCTTCGGGGCCCTCAAAAGCGACTTTCGACACCCCATACCTGCTTTTCCTCGAGGACGAAACCGCACTCACCGAAGAGTACAAGGCACGATTCCCGGATGCAGGACTCACGTTCGTGAGCCGTGGACAAATGGTCCGGATTAGCCAATAAACCAACAAAACCGTTCGAAAGAGATGAGCAAGTTGAAAGAGATCATCACCTGGATGGAATCACTGCGCGACGAGAAGAATATCGCCGGGATGAAACGCTTCGGCATCGAGACAGGTCACGCCATGGGCATTTCGATGCCTGTTTTGCGTCAAAAGGCCAAAGAGCTCGGCCACGACCATACGTTGGCCGAAGAGCTTTGGGATACGGAGATTCATGAAGCGCGGATATTGGCCTCTCTCGTAGCCGATCCACGCCAAACTTCTCCGGAACTAATGGATCGTTGGTGTGAGGCTTTCGATTCGTGGGATCTCTGCGACCAATGCTGTATCAACCTGTTCCGCCACACGCCTCACGCCGATGCCAAAATCCATGAATGGGCCTCCAGGGAAGAGGAGTTCGTACGTCGGGCAGCCTTTGCACTGATTGCCGCAAGGGCCGTAGGCGATAAAAAAGCCACCGACGAGGAGTTGCTGCCCTATTTCACTCTGATCGTAAACGCCAGCGAGGATAAACGCAATTTCGTCCGCAAAGCGGTGAACTGGGCTTTGCGACAATTGGGAAAACGGAATCTGAATCTTTATATGGAAGCACTCAAGGTAAGCGAAGAGCTGATGATCTCCACGAGCCTCAACGCACAATGGATCGGCAAGGATGCCACCGAAGAACTCACCTCCGAGAAAGTTGTAGCCCGCATCCGTTAGACCCTTTCAAGGGTTCCTTCGATAAAACAACAGACATTCGCGTTCTCTCTGACTAAAAGAGAGGAATCACTCCATTTCGGCGTCCTCGGCCACGCCTCGCTCCAGACTGTCAGGCTCCACGTTAGCCATACCGACAGATACCGTATCAGAGACAAACCCTGTCGTATCGGAGCCGACCACCTGCAGCGTATCGTATCCCATCATCTCCATAATTGCATCTTCCGATTCCAGCTCCACGACCGCCGGCTTCCGATTCTTTACCGCCATCACAATAATTAGTATTACGGCAACGAATACCAATATTCCGATAATTCTTTTAAACATATCCTCTTCCCATTATTGATTCGACTCTGCACTTCCGGAGGCCGCACCATCCGTCGCACCCTTCTTATTTCCCTCGCCGAGAACCCGCAAAGCCTCCATCACCACGTTATCCACCGGATAGATATTGGCATAGAACCCCACATCTTCCAGAGCCGTATTCCGTCCGATATAAGCTCTGAGTTGTGCCAGCATCAGTTTCCGCGACCGGGCGATATCCACCGGATTGGGTTTCACTCCGTGGGCTGCGGCATAGGCTACGAAGTTCTCCAGCATATGCGTATCCTTATCCAGCAAGGCATTCAACTCCTCGACCGTCTTCACGGCATTGAGCTCTGCACGATGGCGATCCGCATACTCTATTGTATACCGATAAAGGATATTCCGCCCCGACACCTCCACATAATAACGCGACACATCGCTCGTATCGAGCGGCACAAACACATCGGGCATGATTCCGCCACCGCCATATACCGTCTTTCCTCCAGGGGTAGTAAATTTCAAACTGTCAGCAAAATGAATGCTGTCTGCCGAGAAAAGTTCATTATGATTGAAACGGTTTACCAGGTCCAGATTATATTCATCCATTCCCTGAGAGTAGGGTTTCTGAATCGAACGCCCCGTCGGAGTATAGTAACGGGCGATTGTCAAACGCAACGCCGAACCATCCGCAAAAGGAATCTGCTTCTGCACCAGCCCCTTGCCGAAGGAGCGACGTCCAAGCACCGTTCCACGATCATTATCCTGCAGGGCTCCGGCCAAAATCTCGCTTGACGAGGCACTGCCTTCATCGATCAAAACGGCCAGATCCATGTCAACATATTGTCCCCGGCCGTCGCTGTACTCTTTCAGCTGGTTCTTATATTTATCCTCCGTGTAGACAATCAGCTTATTGGCCGGCAAGAATTCGTTGGCAATCAAGATCGCCTGATCGAGGAAGCCTCCCGAATTCCCTCGCAGATCAAAAATCAGACGCCTCATCCCTGTCTCCTTCAACTGGGCCAACGACTTGACAATCTCCTCATAGGAATTTTTCGAGAATGCCGAGAGTTTCAGATAACCGGTCTCCGGAGCAATCATGAAAGCTGCGTCGAGACTCTTGATCGGAATGACCCCACGCTCCACCGTCACAGGCACCAAACCGGCAATCCCTTGTCGCTGCAAACCGAGCTTCACCTCCGTCCCCCGCTTCCCGCGCAACATCTTCACGACAGCATTCTGATCAATTTTACGTCCCGCCACCAGCGAATCATCGATCTCGATGATCCGATCACCATTTTTAACGCCAGCCTTATCGCTCGGTCCCCCCGGAATGACATTCAACACAATGACCGTATCGGTCGCCATATTGAAGACGACCCCGATCCCATCAAACTCTCCGTCGAGCGTCTCGTTCACCTCGGCATAGTTCTCTGCCGGGATATAAACCGAATGCGGATCAAGTTCCTCCACCAGGTGAGGCATGAGTTTCTCGGTCAAAGAGTCCATATTGATCGAATCGACATACAACCGGTCGATCAACGAAAGCGTATATAACAGTTTATTGTTATTGACCGAAAAAGCAGCATTTTGCTCTCCTGCAGCCGATTTTCTGGCATTCCATGGGGTATGCATCCCTATCAGGACACCAACTGCCGCTGCTGCTGCAATAAATAAAGGGTAAATGATATTTCGCAAAGAGTTCTTATACATAATTCACATTTTTATCCTCATCCACTTTCCAGCGATCCCCCCCTACTTGTTTTTAAAGGTATAGGCCAGGCCAATACTAAACGAATAATTATACTGCATGGCTTGAGGCTTTGGTGTATCCGCATATTTATCATAATAGACCAAAGCATATACAGTGGTTGTAAGAAATTTGGTCGCACGTATATCGAGCGTACTCTCCCAACGCATTGTAGGCGGTGTCCGAATATTGGTAAAAGAATAGAGATCGGAACGGAATCGGAAAATCTGTTTGAAAAATTCCTTATCGAACTTCACACGCACAGACGGTCCTACCTGCCACTTGGAATGCTGACCTTTAGGGACACCATTCATTCCCTTGTCCAGCAAACGATCGTCCAACACAAAAACCGCACTGCCACCCACCGGAGAAAGATTGATATTCCACGGAGACTTGTTATACGTAAAACCTACCGAAATATCCAAAAAGCCAGGTGCCATAAAACTCGACTTCAAGGTCTTGTCCGTCCTGGACGCATAACCACTCGAGAACTGGCTACGCAAATTGGCCGATGCAGCATACGACCAGCTCTTGTGCATCTGCCATCCCGTCGACATGTTGATTTTAAACTCGTCTTCATTCTTAAACGACTTGCCGGAAATCACATTGATGCCATATCGGGCATTGAATGCATAGCTGATCGACAGTTTTTCCCGCTTGTAGGTATGGCTGAAATCAACAGTCGTCCGGCCCGAGAAGGTATTTTCTCCACCAGCCGCCCAATTCTCGAATTGCGTCTGCGACACTTGCAAGCGGGCATTGAACTCGATGGTATTGCGTTCCTTGCGCAAAGCACGACGCTCCGCCTTCCAACGCGACATGCTGAAAAATTCGTTGCTGTAACCGGTATTTCTCTTGATGGAATCCGAGAACGCCTTTGATTCCAACGACGAAGGGCGCACTTTCCACAAACTGAATTGCGCCGACACACTGCCGCAGGAAAAGGTCAATACGGCCAGGAAACAAACACGCCAAAACTTCATCTGTCCGAATCTTTAGAATTCTTACAAAGATAGCGATTTGTACGGAATAGCAGACCCCGAATCGCATTTTTTCTTGGAACGCGGCATCTATCGCAACAAATAGGTCTTAATAAGCGATTCGATCGGAATCCGCAGCCTCGACACCCGGAATACGGAGATGGTTGAGTTGCGACATGTCTGCGGGTGAAAGTTCAAAATCGAAAAGTTCGGCATTTTCTACGATACGCGATGCAGTCGCCGATTTAGGCAGCGGCACATGACCGGACTGCAGATGCCACCGCAAAACAATCTGAGACACTGTCTTCCCATAAGATGCAGCCAAGTTTTGCAATTCCGGAACCTGAAAGACCTTCCCGCGGCCAAACGGGCTCCAAGCCTCCACCACGATTCCCCGCGCACGACAATAATCGACCGTCTCGCGTTGAGTTACCCCGGGAAAGAGCTCAATCTGATTGACGGCAGGAAGTTCCCGAGCCGAATCCAGCAAAACATCCAGATGGTGGGGCTTGAAATTGCTTACGCCAATGGCCTTCACTACCCCATCGGCATACAGTCGCTCCATCGCCCGCCATGTTTCAGCCACCATACGCTGCCAATCGTTCTGATGACCTCGGGCAATCGGCCAATGAATCAGATACAAATCAAGATATTCGAATCCCAGGGCCGACAACGATCGGTCGAAAGCCCGCAGTGTAGTATCATACCCCTGATCGCTGTTCCAGAGCTTACTGGTCACGAACAGCTCCTTGCGTCCCACGCCACTCTCCCGCACAGCATTCCCGATACTGTGCTCGTTTTTATAATAAGAGGCCGTATCAATATGCCGATATCCCGCCTTCAAAGCCTCTGTCACCGCCTCTACCGCGGTTTTGCCATCAGGCATCAGATAGGTACCAAACCCCACACAAGGGATCTCCCGACCATTGAGCATCGGAAGAGTATCCTTCAATGATTTCATCTTTTTCATACTACCTTCTTTTTTATCTGGACCCATTATTCACCCTAAAAATCCATGCAAATATGATACTACTACGAAGC
The DNA here is from genome assembly GCA_944326815.1 of uncultured Rikenellaceae bacterium. Taxonomy (GTDB): domain Bacteria; phylum Bacteroidota; class Bacteroidia; order Bacteroidales; family Rikenellaceae; genus CALYBN01. Next base: position 7,572 of record CALVFI010000007.1, read on the forward strand.
GTCCCGATATTTTGCATATCTTTGTAAAGATAAAAAAAAATCGCCATGAAATACTTCGGAGCGCATGTAAGTGCTGCAGGAGGCGTAGAGAATGCCCCTGTCAACGCCAAAAATATCGGAGCGGGAGCCTTCGCCCTCTTTACGAAAAACCAACGCCAATGGGTCGCAGCCCCGCTCAGCGCGACATCCATCGAGGCTTTCAAGCAACGGTGTGCGGAACTCGGATTCAGCGCCAAACAGATTCTACCGCACGACAGCTACCTGATCAACCTGGGGCACCCCGAACGTGCTGCGCTTGAAAAATCACGGGCAGCCTTTCTTGACGAAATGTCACGATGCGAGCAGTTGGGACTCGATCGACTGAATTTCCATCCCGGGAGCCATCTCGGCCAGATACCGATAGAGAAGTGCCTTGACATCGTAGCCGAATCGATCAACATGGCACTCGACAAGACCCACGGCGTAACGGCCGTTATCGAAAATACCGCCGGACAGGGGTCGAACGTAGGATTCGCTTTCGAGCACCTGGCTTATATCATCGACCGGGTAGAAGACAAGTCGCGGGTAGGCTACTGCATAGACACCTGCCATGCTTTCGCAGCCGGATACGACCTGAGTACGGCCACAGCCTGCGAAGAGACCTTCACCGCCCTGGAGCGCATTGTCGGATTCCGCTATTTGCGGGGCATGCACCTCAACGACACGATGAAACCGTTGGCCAGCCACGTAGATCGCCATCAAAGTCTCGGCGAAGGAGCACTGGGCATCGAGGTCTTCAAATACATCGCGGCAGATCCCCGTTTCGACGACCTGCCGCTGATTCTCGAAACGCCCAATGAGGAGCGTTGGCCCGAAGAGATCAAAACTCTATACGGCTTCGCCTCATAACGGCCCCAACTTACGGCAAGGTCAATCAGCCGAGCCGCATCGCTATCGGACACCCATCTTATGCAACACCAGATACATGGCGGGATCAATCACCGAATTGTGGCTGAATCCTGAAAGTTCGTGGTGTTCTACCTGATCATTTCCTACGGCTTCGAGCGCTTCGTACAGATAACGGCCCTCCACGGCACGGGACTTCATCTCCAGTTCCGTATCTCCGGTAACGATCAGTATCGGAGCGGTCCCCTTACGCACGTGCGCCAAAGGAGCATATTCGTCGATCAGGGGAATATCGCCCGAAAGACCCCGTTCGGCACGAATCGTAAAGTGTGTGATTGCCTGTCCGCTGATGGGATATACCCCGGCCAACGAATCGGGATCTACGCCATAAGCCTTCATATACTTTTTATCCAACCCGACCATACTCACGAGATATCCTCCTGCTGAATGGCCACTGATATAAATCTGCCGAGGGTCACCGCCATATTCGGCGATATGTTTCATCACCCAGGCTACTGCAGCAGCCGCATCTTCAATATAGGCCGGATGCTGTGCTTTCGGGCTGAGACGATAATTCACCGCCACCACACAAATTCCTCGCTCCTTCAACTGCACCGGAATATGCTTCCCTCCACTCGTCAATCCTCCGCCATGAAACCACACCAAAGTCTTGAACCCCTTTTCGCCAGCAGGATAATAGACATCCAGACGACAACGCTCCTTACTGTAAGCATCCGCCCCGGTATCTTTGTAATACAGGTCCTTCTCGATTTTGTACTCTTGTGCCGCAGCCCCCCAACTCATAGACGCCAGCAGCAATGTACAGAAAACAAACTTTAAGATTTTCATTTTGGTTTCCATGACAGTTCTATTGAAACATTCCGACTTCTTTCCCAAATATAGCGAAAATATAGCCGATTTCCAAATGGCTCACCCCAAAAGAAATCGCCCCACACGAGTACGCAGCAACAATGAAGTCACTCCATACGAAACTCCCAACGTCAATGGAAAACAAATCAACGGATATAGTATTCTGTGATTATCTGCAAAAGCCAATATCCATGAAATGTGTAATATACTATTTATAAACCAATGATGAAATACAAAAATTCCATAGCTACATTTCTCTATCCGTCGTAATATTTCTGTCATATACACCTTGCCGGCTTTAAACAGACGGTGTGTCAGTCCCCAAAAAAACAGGACGGCCATCATATAACCGATCATCCGAATAGGCAGAGACAATTCCCCTATATATTTATATCCCCCAAAAAATATCAGCAAATACAATACAAACAACAAGACCAAGCCCCAATTACTTCGTAATTTTACAAGAAACGGGCTATCTCGAAATATCTGACAAACATATCCCAACAAAAAACAAGGAAGAAATCGCCACAGATCATTCGCCGCAAAAATCTCTATTTCATTCAAATACAAGACCCAGGAACCTAAAACAATTCCCAGTGCCACCACACTCCACACCCATATTCTTCGAGTATGAATCAACCCTCCACACACGACAAAACAGAAAAACAATACGGGTAAAAACCATAAATGGTCGACCCCTATAATCAAATCGATAAAGTTTCTATCCCCTCTTAAAGTCGTTCCCGTAGCAATCATCAACGTCGCAAATACAAAATAAGGGATCATCAGCCGCTTAAATTTATTCCAAAGAAAAGGGCCGTATTTCTGATATTTTCCTCTTTCCAGTGCCAAATAAGAGAACAGAAACCCAGAGATAAAAAAGAAAAGAGGCATACGGAATTGTGTCAATAGAAGCAATTCCGATATCTTTGGAGTAGGCGTAACAGGAATAGGCCATTGCCCCCCATACAAGCATATAACATGGTATAATACCACAAATAAAATAACAAAGACACGCAATAATGAGATATCATCTAATCGTTGCCGTTCTTGTCCTTGAATGGATGGAGATAACATATGAATATAGATAAGGGCAACTACCTCGCTTATTTACGACAGTGTAAACATCAAACATCTACATACCAAACATTTACACCACTCAACCACCATAATTTATACTGCGCAAAGGTAACAAAATTTCTTATACCATCGATTCTGATACAAGAAAAAGCCTTCTCGATAAAACAAAAGAGCAGCCCCATTTTTGTATGGAACTGCTCTCTCAAAAACTTATCTTAATTACTCTACATCATGCCGCCCATGCCGCCCATGCCGGGAGCACCTGCAGGCATAGCCGGAGTTTCCTCTTTCTTTTCGGAGAGGACGCACTCCGTAGTCAGGAACATGGCAGCCACGGAAGCCGCATTTTCCAATGCCACACGAGCGACCTTCGTCGGATCGATAATACCGGCCTTGAAGAGATCTTCATATACATCGGCGCGAGCATTGTAACCGAAAGCGCCTTTCCCCTCTTTCACCTTATTCACCACAACCGAACCTTCACCTCCGGCATTGGCTACGATCTGGCGAAGCGGCTCCTCGAGGGCACGTTTCACGATCTGAATACCCGTCGTCTCATCCTCATTATCGCCTTTGAGTTTTTCCAGGGCTGCCGTAGCACGGATATAAGCCACACCGCCGCCCGGGATGATACCCTCTTCAACGGCTGCACGCGTAGCGGCCAAGGCATCTTCCACGCGATCCTTCTTCTCTTTCATCTCCACCTCGGTAGCTGCACCTACATAAAGCACGGCCACACCACCGGCCAATTTAGCCAGACGCTCCTGGAGTTTTTCCTTGTCGTAATCCGACGTAGAAAGTTCGATCTGTTTACGAATCTGACCGACACGTGCTTTGATAGCATCCTTCTTACCGCCGCCATTCACGATGGTCGTATTCTCTTTATTAATAGTGATCTTTTCAGCGCTACCCAACATATCGAGCGTTGCCTGATCGAGCTTGAGACCCTTATCCTCGGAGATCACCGTACCACCGGTCAACACGGCGATATCCTCCAGCATCTCCTTGCGACGATCGCCGAAACCAGGAGCCTTTACAGCAGCGATCTTCAGCGTACCACGGAGTTTGTTCACTACCAGTGCAGCCAAAGCCTCACCGTCCACATCCTCGGCAATAATTACCAGGGCACGGCCATTCTGAGCCACCGGTTCCAGAACACCCATGATCTCTTTCATCGTAGAGATCTTCTTATCGGTAATCAGGATATAAGGTTTCTCCATCACAGCTTCCATCTTCTCGGAATCCGTCATGAAATAGGGAGAGATATATCCACGGTCAAACTGCATACCTTCGACCACCTCAACATGGGTCTCGGTCCCTTTGGCCTCTTCGACGGTGATCACACCCTCCTTATTGACCTTGCTCATCGCTTCAGCGATCAGTTTACCGATATAACCGTCATTATTGGCTGAAATGGTACCCACTTGCTCGATCTTCTCGAAATTGGACCCCACATTCTGGCTCTGTTTTTTCAAGCTGCCCACGACGGCCTCAACAGCCTTGTCAATACCGCGTTTCAGATCCATCGGGTTAGCGCCGGCAGTCACATTCTTGATACCCACGCCGATGATCGACTGTGCAAGCACGGTAGCAGTTGTTGTACCGTCACCGGCATCATCATTGGTCTTCGAAGCGACCTCTTTAACCATCTGTGCACCCATATTGGCGAACGGATCGGCAAGTTCCACCTCTTTGGCTACCGTCACACCATCCTTGGTAATCTGCGGCGCACCGAACTTCTTGTCGATAATCACATTGCGACCTTTAGGGCCGAGCGTCACCTTCACGGCATTGGCCAACTCATCCACGCCCGTCTTCAGCAATTCGCGGGCTTCCACGTTATATTTAATCTCTTTTGCCATAGTTCTTTTCTGATTTTAAATCGTTTCTAAAACTCTTTTAGATGATTGCGAGCACATCGCTCTGACGCATGATCAGATAATCTTTTCCGTCGATATTGATCTCCGTACCGGCATATTTGCCATACAGCACCTTATCGCCCACTTTCACCTCCATCTTCACTTCCGAGGTACCGGGACCTACAGCAACAACGGTTCCTGCCAGAGGTTTCTCCTTGGCCGTATCGGGGATGAACAATCCGCCTGCCGTCTTCTCCTCGGCAGGATTCGGTTCGATCAGTACTCTGTCTGATAGCGGTTTCACTTTCATAGCTATTGATATTTTTTAGTTAATTGGTTTCGTTTATCGTTCTGATTACTTATCACAATATATGCCAAACCGTTTTTGGCATATTTCACTGACAAAAAGGTGCCAAACCACCCGATGCGGCCTGGCACCTTCTGCCACTTTGTCACTTTGCACGACGCCCGTCAATTGCGGTTCCTGCGTTCGCGAGCGGCCCGACGGCTCTCCTTCTTCGGTTTGGCTCCTTTGCCACCTTTTTTTGCTCGTTTCGGAGCGCTGTCTGACCGTTTGCCTGCCGTACTTTTCCTCCTCGGACGGATCCTCAACTCCTCTCTATCCTCTGTTCCCGACGATTCCTTGAGGCCCGATCCGCCAAACCGCCACTCGAATATACTAAACCAATTATCCGCTGCGGGTTGTTCATCAATCGGAACCTCTCGTTTTGTCCGAACCGATTCTCCCAGTCCGTCCGATTTTGGGGCTTTCACTCTCCGCGATGTACCCGCACGCCCGGCATCTTCTTTAGCGCCCTTCGAATCTTTACGCTCCTGCGCCACTTCGGCCAACGGCCTTCCGGTACCCTTACGAAGAGCATTGAGTTTACGTACCACCGGTTCCGCTTCAGCAAAAGGAACCGTAGCGAACGAGTAGCTATCCATCACTTTCACATCATCGATCTGATGATCGCCCAGGCCGCACTCGCGTTTGAGCAGTTTCACCATCTTACGGGCATCGTATCCATCCAGCCGCCCGATGGCAATGAATATTCTCGAACGGCCGCGCCGATCCACCGAAAATGTGCGGATCTCGGGATAGCTGGCCTCCGACAGTTCATTCTTGAAAGCCAGACGCAACAGCGCACTCAAGGCCACCTCGGGTTCATAGTTTCCCAATATCTCCCGGGCCATGTCGCGACACTCCTCGAAATTTTCGCTTTCGACGATCTCCTGCAGATCTTCCTTAATCTTATTACGCTTCATCGCCACCACATCCCGAGGCGTCGGCAACTGTTCGCGCTTGATCTCCACCTTAATATCCCGCTTGAGCAGACCGAACTGACGCAACTCGGCCTGAGAGATGAAAGTAATGGCCGTTCCTTCGTTGCCGGCACGCCCCGTCCGCCCGATACGATGCACATAGCTCTCCGAATCCTGTGGCAACGAATAGTTGATGACATGCGTCAGGTTATTGATGTCGATTCCCCGGGCCGCCACATCGGTCGCCACCAGGATATTCACCTCCCGTTTTTTGAATCGGCGCAGGATCTTCTCCCGTTGCGCCTGCGACACATCACCGTGCAACCCCTCGGCAGCGTAGCCCCGTTCGAGCAAACGGCTCACAATCTCATCCACTCCTACTTTCGTCCGGCTGAAAACAATACCGTAGAACTCCGGCTCCACATCGATAATTCGAGTCAGAGCATCCAGTTTATCACTTTCGCGCACCTCGAAATAGATTTGATTCGTCAGATCGGCCGTCAACTGCTTCGCCTCCACCTTGAGCAGCTCCGTATCGTGCATGTAATTTTTCGAAAGCGACACGATTCGCTCGGGCATCGTCGCCGAGAAGAGCATCACACGCTTCTGTTCATTGGTCTCGGCCATAATCTCCTCGATATCCTCGATGAATCCCATGTTCAGCATCTCGTCCGCCTCATCCAGAATCAGGTAACGGATACCGGAGAGCACTAGCGTTCCCCGCCGCAGGTGATCGAGGATACGACCCGGCGTACCGACGACAATGTCGATTCCTCGCTGCAAACGACGCAATTGTTCGTTCATCGAGGCACCGCCATAGATAGCCGCAATCGACAGTTTCTTATAATTGAACGACAACAGCTCTTCCGTAACCTGCAGGGCCAGTTCACGTGTCGGCACGAGAATCAACGCCTGAACACCGGCTTTCGACGATTCCAGTCTCTCTATGACCGGCAAGCCAAATGCCGCCGTTTTTCCAGTACCTGTCTGCGCTTGTGCGATAATATCGTGCTCACCGGACAACAGCACCGGAATCGCCAGTTTCTGGATCGGAGAAGGGATTTCAAATCCCTTGGCGCCAATGGCCTCAAGCATCGCCTCCGACAGCCCCAAAGTTCTAAATTCTTCCAATTGACTCATGTATGACAGGATAAAATGATACAAAAAAAGAGTCGGTTCTTTTCCGACTCTTTCTCTGCGGGTGGAAGATGGGGCTCGAACCCACGACACCTGGAACCACAATCCAGTGCTCTAACCGACTGAGCTACATCCACCATGTAAGACCGTCCCCCGGACGAATCAGGCCACAAATTTAGCACACTTTTTTATTCCTGCAAAATTTCCTGCAAAAAAATCGATCAAACGCACGATTTTCATCTTCCTTTCAAAGGAAGCAACAAAAGCGAATCGAGGGCCACGATGCAAGGAATGTCGTCTCGACCGATCTTTATTTCACTACTTTATCCTCCAAGTGCCACCCTGTCAACGTAGAGATATAGGGGATCAGCGCCATTGCCATCTTTCGTTGACCCGAATAGTTGGGATGATAGCTCGACCCCAAATCCGACTCCCCGTTGCAATAGTCCGTATGCAACGAAGTGAAAGCGACCTTCTCATCTCCGCAACCGTCACAAAATGCCTTTACATACATATAGGCCGGGTCATCCACACGCGGAGCCACGCACAGCACCGGGATATCCCCATAGGCCGTCCGGATCTGAGCCAGAATCCGCCCGTAGGCAGCAGCGAAAAGTTCATAGGTCGGATGCGGTCGCGTAGAAAAATCGTTCGTACCCAAGTTAATGACCACAATATCGGGTCGATAGGGACTCTTCGCGAAATCCCAAGTCACTGCCGCATCCTCGTCAAAGGTTCGCAGCATACGGTCTTTCATCGAACAATCCGAAGCCAACTTCGGATCGGCCCAATTCCGTACGACTCCCTGTCCAGAATGAGCTATCAGCGTATAATCCGTCCCGAAATAACGAGCGATAATACAGCCGAAGGCCAGATTGCAGTTCTCTGTTTCAGGTTTGAAGGGATCATCCTTCGACAGACCCTCGGTACCGAATCCGCAGGTCAAGGAGTTTCCAATAAATTCGATGTGACGGGTTGGTTTTTCACTCCGAATAAATTGTCCCCGGGGAGCTAGTTCAAAGCCGAGGATCGTCGTACGTCCCTGCTCGCCTTCGGTCCGTTTCTGCACGCGAAGTTCATGCTCTCCCCGGTCGAACCCGCTGACCAGCACGACCAAAGAGTCTTGTCCGAAAGTGGTCACCACTCCCTGGGGTTCGCCATCCACAAAAACATTGTAATAGTTCTTTTTGGTATCCGACACGCGCATCGCGCAATACCCTCCGGTAAATCGAACCGTAAAATAGGTTCCGCTCCAGTCGAAACTCACCGCACCCTCAGGGGAAACCATAGTCCGACCCACATAACGTATCTGCGGAATGTCAGCCCGAAAAGCCACTGCATTCTTAAGTCCATCGGACTGTTTCTTCTCTTCGGACACATCCGCCGCCCGCACGCTCATCGAACCAGCCATCACCAAAATAACTCCCAGAGCCGCCCCGCATAAAAAGGCCTTATCAACTATTGTTCTCCAACTTCTATTCATAATTTCTTTTTTATCTGTAATGTCATTTTTAATCCTTAATTAAACTACAAAAATAAGAAAAAAGGCCACATCTTATCACGAACCCTCACCGACAAAAAAAATATTCAATATTTTCAATTAAATTCATTATCTTTACAGATAAGATCATCCTATCATATGGCCATTCAAGTCTGACGGAGGAATACCAAATTATGGAAACAAACTATAAAATAAAAAAACAAGGCGGTCTGATGGAAGGCATGGAACCGACAGATATCGTCCGCCGGTTCGAAAAAGTAAATGTCAACGTCTTCCCAAGCGAAAACGAAGGGGCTACATACATCGCTGAACAGATCATAGCTGCTTTGCAGGAGAAGCAATCCAAGGGGGAGCTGTTCGTACTCGGGCTCACCACAGGGCGCTCACCCATCGGCATCTACCGCAAATTGGTCGAGAAATACGATCGCGGGGAGGTCAGTTTTGCCAATACGGTCGTTTTCAGTCTCGACGAGTTCTTCCCGATTGCGGCCAGCGAACAGCAAAGCCGGAATTACCGCATCCACGAAGAGTTTATCAACCATATAGATATCGCACCCGAACACGTCCATTTCCCTGACGGGACTCTTTCCATAAAAAAAGTCACGCAGTTCTGCCGCGATTATGAAAAAAAGATCGCCCAATATGGCGGACTTGACCTGATGCTACTCGGCACAGGAGAGCAAGGGCAGATCGGCTTCAACGAACCCGGATCGTTCGTCAATTCTCGGACACGTCTGGTTGCCCTCGGCAATGCAACTCTCAAAGCACAGTCAGGCATGTTCTACGGCATTGAGAACACACCCCGTCAGGCAATCACCATGGGCATTGGAACGATCCTCGATGCCAAGCGGGTGATTCTCATCGGCTGGGGGGAACAAAAAGCCGAAATCATCCGATCCATTGCGGAAGGAGATGTCAATTCATCGATTCCGGCATCATACCTGCAACGCCATTCACGGCTGGAAGTAGTCATAGACGAAGATGCAGCCGAAGAGCTTACCCGTTACAAGACCCCCTGGCTGGTAGGAACCTGCAAGTGGGAACCGAAGTTTGTCCGCAAAGCGGTGCTGTGGCTCTGCAGGCAGGTTCACAAACCGATTCTGAAACTCACCTATCAGGACTACATCGACTACTACCTCGGGCAGTTGCTCGATGCTGTCGGTCCCTACGACCAGATCAACATCAACGTATTTAACGATCTGCAACATACCATTACAGGCTGGCCGGGAGGAAAACCCAATGCCGACGACTCCACGCGTCCCGAAACCGCTAAACCATTCCCCAAACGCATCATCATCTTCAGTCCGCATCCCGACGACGATGTTATCTCGATGGGCGGAACTTTTCTCCGACTGGTAGACCAGGGACACGACGTACATGTCGCCTATGAAACTTCAGGCAATATTGCCGTACACGACGATGTAGTGCTCCAGACACTCGACACGGCCCGCGAATGTGGTTTCATCCAAAACTACGACCATGTGCGCAACATCATCGCCAACAAAAAGAAAGGCGAACCGGAGCCCCTCGAATTGCGACAGTTGAAAGGGGCCATCCGACGCGGAGAGGCCCGAGCCGCATGTCGTCACTTCGGGTTGAATCCCGACACGAATGTCCACTTTCTGAACTTGCCCTTTTACGAAACTGGAGGCGTCAAGAAAAATGCACTGGGCCAATCGGACATAGAGAGCATTGTCAATCTTCTGCGCGAACTGAAACCCGACCGCATTTTTGCGGCAGGCGACCTTTCCGATCCTCACGGCACACATCGAGTCTGCATCGATGCCGTCTTAAGCGCCATCAGCCTCATCAAGGACGAACCGTGGTTCAAGACCTGCCGCATGTGGCTCTACCGAGGAGCCTGGCAGGAGTGGGATCTCGACATGGTAGATATGGCCGTTCCTCTGAGCCCGGACGAAGTTCTCAAGAAACGTCACGCCATCTACCGCCATCTCTCCCAGAAGGACATCATGCCTTTCCCCGGCGAGGACAAACGCGAATTCTGGCAACGCGCCGAAGAACGCACAGAAAACACCGCCCGATTATACGACAAATTAGGCATGGCCGAATACCAAGCCATCGAGGTGTTCGTCCGACTGTTTTAACGATACCTACAAACGAAATAAACCCTAACAAAACATATTGTCATGAGAGTCATTATTCAAGATACTGCCGATCAGGTCGCACAATGGACCGCCCGTTATATCGCATCGAAAATCAACCTGAATCAAAAGGCTGATAATTCACCATTCGTATTGGGATTGCCCACAGGCTCGACACCCCTGGGAACCTATGCTGAACTGATTCGCCTGCACAAAGAGGGCAAAGTATCGTTTGCCAACGTCGTCACCTTTAATATGGATGAATATGTCGGGCTACCGGAGGAGCATCCGGAGAGTTACCACTCTTTCATGTGGAAAAATTTCTTCAGCCAGATCGATATCAAACCGGAGAACGTCAACATCCTCAACGGCAATGCAGCCAATCTCGAATTCGAATGTTTCGATTACGAAGACCGCATCCGCGACGCAGGAGGCATTGATCTCTTTTTGGGCGGCGTGGGCCCCGACGGCCACATCGCTTTCAACGAACCCTTCTCTTCGATGCACTCCCGCACCCGTGTAAAAACGCTCACGATGGATACGATCATCGCCAACTCACGCTTTTTCGGGGGCGACATCAATCTCGTACCCAAGCAGGCACTCACCGTAGGCGTCGCCACGGTACTCAATGCCCGGGAGGTTGTGATTCTCGCCACAGGGCATAACAAAGCCAGAGCCTTAAGCCAGGCCGTGGAAGGCCCTTACAGTCACGCCTGCACGCTCAGCGCACTCCAGAATCACCCAAGAGGGATTATCGTCTGCGACGATCCCTCCACATACGAATTCAAAGTAGGTACATACCGGTATTTCAAAGAGATTGAGGCACAGAATCTCGATCCGCAGACGATACAGCTTTAATTTACATGCACGAAAGAGACTCCGTTCGATCTCTCGAACGGAGCAAAAATCTGTTCCTGATAACACCTGTCCCTAATCGTCAGGATTCACAGTGAACCATCCTTCTCCACCGGAAGGGGTTCCGTACTCATGGGAGAAAGACAAAAAAGCCACCTGCAACGCAGGTAGCTTATACATTTTTGCATCTATTAACCGCAACTTACAGCGCGTTCACATGAAGCTGCAGACTGCTCTTGAGGTTACCAGCCTTGTTCTTGTGAATCACCCCGGTACCAGCCAATTTGTCGAGCATGGCGGTCACCTTGGGAAGCAGAGCCTCTGCAGCACTCTTATCGCTGGTGTTGCGAAGCGCTTTCACGGCATTACGTGCCGTCTTATGATAATACCTGTTCTGCAACCGTCTGGTTTCGGTCTGGCGGATCCTCTTTTTCGATGACTTGTGGTTTGCCATATCTTTCGTGTTAAAAAAACGCTTTTGTTCTGGTAGCCCATAGGAGAATCGAACTCCTCTTTCAAGAATGAAAATCTTGCGTCCTAACCGATAGACGAATGGGCCGTGATCGTTGCCGATCTGTTTATTTCAGCGGTGCAAAGGTAATCAAAAAGATCGTATGTGCAAATTTTCTGCCGAAAAAACTCAAAATTTCAACCGAACTCCGCGCGTAACTGCGTCAAAACAAATGGAAGTATCGTCGAACAGATGCTGAATGGTCCCTTCGGCGATCAAGCCAGCTGCCGTTCCGTAATAGAAACGTCCATCATCGATCATGGCAATCGTATCGCACATCTCCAGGGCAATACTCAAGTCATGCGTAGAAAAGAGTATGCACTTCCCCTGCTTATGAGCCAACTCCCGCAACAACAGACAGATTTCGTATTTATTGGGCAAATCGAGAAACGCCGTGGGTTCGTCGAGCAGGATGACCGGCGTATCTTGTGCCAAAGCCCGGGCAATCATTACCCGCTGACGCTCTCCGTCGCTCAACGTATCCATACTTTTGCGTGCGAACCCAGACATTCCGACTAACGCTAACGCTTCAGAGACCCTCTGCCGATCGTCGGCCGACAACGTTCCGAACCAATTGGTATAGGGGGCACGCCCCAACCCCACCACATCGGCCACTTTCAGATTCGTCACGCGCACTTCGTCCGTGGAGACAAAACTGATCCGGGCAGCAATCTCCCGAGAGGACAACTCGCTGAGCGGCTTACCGCTCAACCACACCTCGCCCTTGAGAGGGCGATTCAGCGCAGCAATCGTACGCAACAACGTACTCTTTCCCGTACCGTTTCGTCCAATCAGGGCAGTAAATTCTCCCCATCCGAACCCGATATCGGCATTCTCAAAGAGGATGCGGTCCCCGTAGCCCAGCGACAGACCGTGCAGTTCGATCGTATATATGCGTTGCGTATCCATCATCAAAACACTTTGCGGTTACGTACAATGACCACTATGACGACAGGAATGCCCAAAAGGGCCGTAATCGTATTGATCGGCAGCACCATATCATAGCCCGGCATCTGCGAAACAATATCACAAAGCAGCATCGCCGTCGCCCCAAGCAACATGGAGGCCGGCATAAGAACACGATGGTCGGCCTCTGCAAAGAGCATCCGCGCCACATGAGGCACCGCGATCCCGATGAATCCGATCGGACCGCAAAAAGCGGTCACCGTTCCGGCCAGCAACGTAGTACTAAGAAATATCAATCCTCGCACACGCCGGATGTTCATTCCCATGGTCCGGGCATAATTTTCTCCCAACAGGAGCATATTCAGCGGCTTGACAAGGCATATCGAAATCAGCAGCCCGACCACCGTAACGGGCAGCAGAATGGACAACTGTCCCGAAGAGACCCCTCCCAGAGAGCCCATGGTCCAGATGACAAATGATTTCAGCGCCCCTTCCGGACTGAGATACTGCAAAATTTCCACGAAAGCGGAAGCGGCGCTGCCGAACATCATACCCAGAATCAGAATGGCCATAATATCTTTAATTCGCACCGACACAACCATAATAACCAGCAGGATCAAGGCCGCTCCGACCCATGCCGAGCCTACCACGCCCAGATTGCGCAGCAGATCGCCAGAGGCCGACAGTCCCAACAACGGCATCCCGAGCAGGAAAAGTGCCACGCCAAGACTCGCTCCCGAGCTAATTCCCAACACATAAGGGCCTGCCAACGGATTACGGAAGAGGGTCTGCATCTGAAGACCGCTGGCCGACAGCGCCGCACCGACCAATAATGCCACCACGGCCTTCGGCAGGCGGAACCGCGTCACAATCACCGAAGCGGTACTGTCCGGATCGCCTCCGACAAGCGCCGCCCAAACATCCGCCGGAGAGAGCGAGACCGAGCCGAGCAGGATATCGGCACACAACAGCACCAACAACAATACCGACAAGGATACAAAACAGAAGATGGTTCGTCGACTACCGCTCATTGCATCTGCTGATAATAATACAATTCATGACCTGACAACAGACCGGGATGGAGTATCTCCACCAGATCCTTCAATACGATATCAGGATGTACGGCACCAGACTCCCAGAAGTCGCTGCCTCCACCAGGCGTGCTTCTCCGGTTGTTATTGTAAACCGCACCACGCTTCACGGCGGGAACATCACCGAACCGGGGGCTGAGTTGCAGCACTTCCGATAAGGTTTTCGCCTGTCCCGGATTGAGCCACACATCGGCCTTCTCCGCAGCCAGGAAAGCTGCCTCGGCGCTGATCGGACGACTCTCCACGGCATCGACGCCTCGGCAGACGTACTCCCCGCCTGCATCCTCAAGCAAGCGAATCATATAACTCCGGTCGCCCGGCATAAACCATGTATCTTTATAAGGAGTATTCAACATTACCACAGGGCGCGGTCTTCCGGCAGAATCTGCCTTGGCGACCACACGACAAACCGCCAGATAGTTATCCCGAATACTCTGAAAGCGGATCTCCGCCTCTTCCCGTTTATCGAACATCTCGCCGAAAGCCACGAGCCATTCGGCCTTTCCGAGGGGCGATTGCTCCACATAGTCGCCGACATACACGATGGGAATTCCCAATTCTTGCAACTTGGCCGTCATGGACACATTTTCCCCCGCAACGCCATAAGCTAGAACCAGATCGGGAGCCAAACCGGCCAACATCTCATAATTCATATTGGCATCGTATCCCACATCCTTCACTTCTCCGCGCGCATAACGGGCTCGAATCGTATCATTGGAGACATACTGTGCTCCAGACACCCCCACAACAGCATCCGCCGCTGCAATAACATCTAAAAATGCAATATAAGAGGAGGAGAGGCAAACCACCCTATTCAGAGGCAATTGCACCGTCGTACCGGAAAATCCGGCGGGAGGAGCTTCACCGTCTCGAGCCAGAAAAAGCTCCCGTTCCACCCCTGCTGCTCCCTGCCAGGGATTGAAAATCTTCAAAAGGGAACTTTTACCCACTCCCAAAATTTCAAAACATTCAGCATATTGCGGCACATAAAGCGTATCCTGCAGCTCCGAAACCCTCTTCCGTCCCTGTGAACCACATGAAACCGCCGACAGCAACAACAGAAATATCCCTATAACCAAAATCGACCTCTTCTTCATCTCCCTTGTTTATCGTATATCAGATAATCTACGGCCAGCACCACCAACAGCAGGAAATAGGAGATCCCCCCACCCAACAATGCCGTGATAATAATTAACAAAGTTGCAACGGCCAACCCCACACAGACCTTCGCACGACCTGACGCCGAACGGAACCTCCTGACACAGGAGAGCACGCCACGCATACCTGCCATCAGATAGAAAGCCATGACCACCAGCGAGAAGACAAATCCGAATCGCGGATACTCCCGACTCACCAAAGCCCCGAGAATGATCGCCCCAATCACAACCAATATAAAATCCTTCCTACGCATATTTACGGCCGTTTTCCGCCCCACAAATGTACAAAAAGTGGCGTTGGTGACAAATTCCGGAAATCTTTTTTTAGCTTTGCGAGGAATATGTGTGTACGAAACGTTTAAATAGATCAGAACATGATTCTTCACCTTTCTGAGAAGGGATTCTCTCTACCACCCTCTCCCATCCGGAAACTCGTTCCCTATGCCGAGGCAGCCAAGGCTCGCGGGATCAAAGTATATCACCTCAATATCGGCCAACCCGACATCGCCACCCCGCGCGAAGCGGTCGAGGCGGTAAAAAACATCGGCGACCGTGTCTTCGAATACAGCCATTCGGCAGGCAACGAAAGTTTACGCCGCAAGATGGTCCAATATTACGCCAGTGTGGGCATCCATATCAACCTCGAGGACCTGCTGATGACCGTAGGAGGCTCAGAGGCGATCTTCATGGCGATGACCGTCTGCATGAATCCCGGCGACGAAGTACTGGTCCCGGAGCCCTATTACGCCAACTACAACGGCTTTGCCATGGAGGCCGGCGTCAACATCAAGCCCATTTTTTCCACCATCGACAACGACTTCGCCCTGCCGGCGATGAAAGAGTTCGAACGCCACATCACGCCCCGCACCAAAGCGATCCTAATCTGCAATCCGAACAATCCCACCGGATATCTATACAGCCGGGCAGAGTTGGAACTGCTGCGCGACATCGTACAGCGACACAATCTGTTCCTCATGTGCGACGAGGTCTACCGGGAATTCTGCTACGACGGGCATAAACACATCTCAGTCATGAACCTCGAAGGGATCGAGCAGAATGTAGTCATGATCGACTCCATGTCGAAACGTTACAGCATGTGCGGCATCCGGCTCGGGGCCCTCGTGTCACGTAATAAAGACGTAATCACCGCGGCTCTCAACATGGCACAGGCCCGTCTGTCGCCGCCCTATCTGGCACAAGTGGCTGCCGAAGCGGCTCTGGACGCGCCCCGCAGCTATTTCGAAAACGTATACAACGAATATATTGCTCGGAGGAACTGCATCGTAGAGGCTCTAAACAAAATCGAAGGAGTCTATTGTCCCATGCCGAAAGGAGCTTTCTATGCAACCGTAAAACTCCCGATCGACGACAGCGACCGCTTTGCCCAATGGCTTTTGGAGGACTTCTCGTACAAGGGTCAGACCGTCATGCTGGCTCCCGCCACAGGATTCTACGCCACGATGAGTCTCGGCCATGACCAGGTGCGGATCGCCTACGTATTGAAACAGGAAGACCTGCTTGCCGCAGCCAAATGTCTGGAAGAGGCCTTGAAGGTCTATCCCGGCCGAACCTATCCGGAGGATTAATCTCAAACCGGGGACAACTTTTTTAAGCGGAACTTTTTGCAAGTTGAATAAAAAGCTCTATATTTGCATCCGCTAAACACACACGGGGTGTAGCTCAGCCCGGTTAGAGTACACGTCTGGGGGGCGCGTGGTCGCTGGTTCGAATCCAGTCACCCCGACACCAAGGAAGCCTTGATAATCAAACGATTATTAAGGCTTTTCTTTTTGTCTGACGTATTTCAAGTGGAACAGGAAATCAACTAACAATTAAATACATAAAAGTCTCAAGCTACTGACCCTTAAATTGAGATTTTAAATTCTCAGACAAAGACAAACTCATCTACAAATCTTCTCCATCAGCCTGATTATCTAAATTATCATAGTACATAGCAATATAATACTCTCCTGCATAATCAGCAATTATATACCATACAATACCGTGAATTGTCGGATCTTTAGGGATAAACGACACATCATAACGTTTGGAATTTACAGCTATCTCATAAGCTACTTTTTCCTCATCAGATAAAGTCTCACCATCCAATAAATCATATTTCCCATTTTTCAGAAACTGATGAAACAACTGATTAAAACGAACTTTAATTTCAGTTTCATTAAGGGTAGTTACATCTGACACAAAAATTCGATAAACTTTATTATTATTGGTTACCACAGATATATAAACATCTTTCCCATTAAATTCTCCTTTCAAAATATCTATATCCGAATCATAGACAAAACCTTTCTTCTTTAATTCTGATATCATATTCGTTTTTGTCCCGTCAATGGGAATCCCTAAAAATTTTATCGGATTTTGAGCAAATGAAAAATAGCCGATAAAAAAAGTGATCAAACATATTGTCCATTTTTTCATAGCATAGGGATTTAAGTTTGTTAATATTTATTATCAAGCTGTTATACAATATTAGTTATTTTTTTCTGAAGCACAAACAATATTCAACACTATTTCATGCATATACCATCATTTCTACTCCACTTTCAGAAATTCTCCGTAAAATCTACTAATACCCAACAACTACAACAACAATTTTACTCCGAAATTTCAATCATAAAAGATTATGTAAAAAGTGACGCATTCCTGGGGTACAGATAATACAAATCTTACCCTATAGATGCATTTCTCTTCGAACAAAGTCGATCTTCTCATTCCCAAAACAAGAAGAAATCATACAGACCAAAGTACTCCATTGCGCAAAAACAAGTCTACCAAACACTTAAAAACACCGGACTGTTTTCTGATTAATTCTATATAGCAAAATAAAGAAACAAATGACATAAATCGTAATAGTATTTGATAATTCCGGTATAATTTAAATGAGCCGTCCAATCTATTTTTGTTATACCGCAAAACGGGCAGATACTCACTAACCAATAATATTATGAAACAAATTTTTCTCATTTGTGCGACAGCGGCACTTCTGGCCGCTACCTCCTGCTCAAAACAGGACGGAAGCCAGACGGATAGAGCCGTTCGTTTCCGTATCGTAGGAATCGGCGAGCAAAGCAAAGCGGCTACTAACTATGTCGCCACCGACTACTTCACCCTCTCCAACCTGGGGAAGGCCTCTGTAGAATTGAAAAGCAAAACGACCACTTATGTTTATGCAAATGATATTCTACAAGGTGAGACACCCGAAGACTGTCATTACTTCCCTGTCGATAACAGCGCATTGGCAAGCATCAAGGTTCGTTGGCCCGACGATGCCGCACGTAGCACACAAGGGACATCCATTGCTAAAGATCAAAGCTCAAAAGAGGTTTTTCTGGCGGCAGACTGGCTCTCAGCAACCTTACAAAACGTCACTCCGGCTCAAACCATTGCCCTCACCTTGAGCCACGAACGTGCAAAGGTTACTTTCACGCTCGTCGGAGCCAACGCAGACAAGAAAATCACGGCCCTCTCCATCGGAGGCTACACGGCGTTCTGTGACGAAGAGGCATCTGTCAAAGACGCCCAGCTCATTCTCACACCCGGGAGCACGGACATCAAGGCGAACGCCATCGGTGCTCTCTCCCTGGAGGGAGAAAGCACCCAGCACAGTTTCGTAATCAGCACGATGCCTACCCTCGTAGCCGGCGAAAATCACACCATTGAAATCAACCTCTAAACCGAACATAGATAACCATGAAAAAACAGATATTCCATCTTTTTCTGGGCTTACTACCGGCATTTGCCATCCTTACAGGATGCTCCGAAGATAAAACCAAAGGAAGCTCCATCGGTCCAACCAATATGGAAAGCGTATCCATTCTGCCCAATATGGCCGAAGTGTCCAAGGCCACGACCAGTAATGCCGTCAATGCCGATGACCCTACCATGAGTTCGGCAGAGACCCGTTCGACACACGTAATGACTGTGGCTCTCGGCAGCGGGAGCGACGCCATGCAAGCCACCTATATTTATAATGGAGGCAAATGGATTCCAGAAAACCAACCCGTCACCTTCCCCGATAACAAACGCCAACCGATCGAAATCAACCTCAAGAAGAGCGGCACAATCACCCAGGATGGAAGCGCTCAAGGCTTGATCGATGCCGATGAACTCACCTGGTCGCGCAGCAATCAGGTACCTATTCGCGACCTGGCCAACGTGCCGATGACACACGTCAAAACCATGGTCGAGTTCGAATTGGGTACGTTGCAAGCCACAGAAGTCTCAATAGGCTCAATCAAAGCATACCATGTTGAAAATGGCAACAAATGGCAGGCAATCATCGAACCGCAAACCGAAAGTTTTACGGTCAGCGTTACGGTAAATGGCAGTGTATCCACGGCCGAAGTAAAAGAAAGCGACTCGCCCACTGATGGAGTATTCAAAGCCAATTATCGTTACACCGTCCCCTTGGTACTGAACGGCACAGAGTTGAAACTCGGAACGATCGGCGTAGGCAGTTGGATAGAAGGAGCCGGAGGTACAGCAGAAGGTGTCACCCCAACCAGATACACTTTAACAGGTTTGGAAAATCAGGAAATTGAAATCTATTTGGCAGGTAATGCTACCCCCACAACCGTAACGCTCGACCAAAACGGTTCCACGTCCCAACCTACGGGAGCTCCGGTCGGCATCGTGGAAAAGATTGTCTACAACGGCAACGAGTACCTTATCGGACGTGAAGAGAGCGGAGAAATCAAACTGAAGATTGTCGGCGGTGCTGTGGTGCTTCGCGATGCTGATGCCGACGGGTTCATCCCGGTTAATACTTTGGCAGAGTTGAGACTGATCGACACGGACGACGCAAGTCGCGGCAACAAATACCTCCAGGAGAGCAACATCGACCTGATGAATCTCGAATGGACCCCCATCTCCAAAATGAACGGCACGTATGATGGAGGCAACTATTCACTCAGCAATCTCAACGTCTCTCTCGGCAAGGGCAATGCAGGTCTCTTTGCTGAAAACGCAGGAACGATCAAGAACGTAGTGATCGAGTCGGCCAGCGCACTGAACGGCGAATGGCATGCAGGATTCATCTGCGGAGAAAATAAAGGGACAATCGAAAGTTGTGTCAACAATGCTTCGATCACCGACGGCGGAGTCAATACACTGGGTGGTATCTGCGGATACAACAATAGTGGTATAATCAAGAATTGCAAAAATACCGGAACGCTCGTCATCGAGAATCGCGTACCGAGCGATGCAACCGGCGGTATCTGCGGCTACGGCAGCAAAGGCGAGATCATCGGCTGTATCAATACCGGAAAGATCGACGGCAAACCGAAGAATACCGGTGGTATCATCGGATCGGCAGACCAGGTATCCATCGCAGACTGTGCCAATATCGGCGAATTGATTCTGCCATGGGGCGCTGGCGACAACAACGGCGGCATCTGCGGAAAGACCAGCGGCGCAATGACCATCACCCGTTGTTACAACACCGGAACGGTCATCGTAGATGGCTCGCAAGCCGGCGGTATCTGCGGTCAGTTGAGCGGTGAAGGCATAATCACGGCTTGCTACAACGCAGGGAAAGTCGGTGCCAAATGGAACTCCGGAGGAATTGCCGGACAAAGCACAGACGCCCAAATCATAGCCTGCTACAATACCGGACTTGTCGAAGGCCAAACGAACGGTTGGGTAGGTGCCGGCGGTATCTGCGGCTACCACAAAGGGACCATCACGGCCTGCTACAATACCGGCGATGTTATAGGTGACAGCGCTATCGGAGCTATCACCGGCGAGCACAACTCCGGCAATGTATCCTACTGCTTCTGGAGCAACGACATCGACGGCATCAACCCGAACGACGGCGGCACTTCAACCGGCAACGCCAAATTCGGAGGCAGCAACTGGCCATCGTCGTCACTCGACGCAGCATGGCAAACTACGGCTGAGAACCCCGATGCTTATTGGAAAACACTCGGCAGTTCAGGCGGAAGCTACCCCGTATTGGCCTGGGAATAAATACAACAAGGGAGAAAGGGCGGAAAAGGCCTTTTCTCCCTTTTCCCAATTCATTTAATTCTCGCTATATTTGTTCTAAAGCAGAGCTGCAATAATTAAAAAAAGCATATTTATGACTTGTCCCAAATTTCTTTCTATTGTTATCTCACTATTAGCTTTCGTATGTTGCTCCAGTTCCGAACCGGATTCCAAAAAGCCTGGCCCCGGAACGGATCCAGAACCTAATCCACCAACCCCCACCACAGGCGAATTCGTATATATGCAGAACGGCAAGTTATACTCTCCTCAAGGCGAAGAGCTTGCACTGTGGGGTGTAAACCTGCAACCATGCATCAGTTGGGAGTACAATGACCGCCTCAAAAAACGAGGCATCCAACAAACCGCTTCTGCCCTGAAGCAAGTTGCCGAAAACAACCTGGACGAAGTGAAACGGCTGGGAGTAAGCGTAATCCGCTGCCACCTGACTCCGGGCGACTTTACGGATAGCGAAGGCAATCTAGTGGAAAGTTCTCCCTACCTCGACGTACTCGACTATATGATCACAGGAGCCGCCGAACGGGAAATCTACATGACTTTCGCATTCATCAACGACATGGGGAGCCGCTATATCAGCAACTCGATGTGGAGCACCCTCGACCGCGAAGAGTGGATACACAACCAAGAGGCTGTCGAGAAATCGAAAAACTACATCACCCAACTACTCAAACATACCAATAAGTACAACGGGGTCAAATATGCCGATGAGCCATGGATCGCCACCTGGGAGTTAATCAACGAACCGGCCGTATACAGCTACTCGGACATCAAATCCCACTCGACCTATTACGAGATTTTCAAAACCTGGGCCAAAGCCAACGGGCAGCAAGACAACTCTGCAGCCTATGAGGCTTATCGCCAGAATCTTATAAAAGATTATATCGACGGTATGTACCTGACCGTACGCGACGCCGGAGCTCAACAGCCTATCATCTGGAGCCACAACTGGCATCGCTACCGCAATGGCAACCTCGACGTTTTCAAAGGAGCCCTCGCATCGAAAGCCGATGCAGTCTCCTGCTGCAACTACCCGGGACAGGATCTCGTATCGCAGGACTATTGGGCCAATCCAAAAGACCTCACCAGCCAGGACTACTCGGGATGGTTCAACCAGTACTTCGATGATGTGAACGGCTACGGATGGCTCACCCTGCCGGATTACAACAGTAAAGCCAAAACAGTCTACGAATTCGAAACCTTCTTCAATCAAAGTGCTTATCTCTACCCGATTCAGGCACAATATTTCCGTGCGCTGGGTGTACAGATGGCCACCATGTGGACCTATACCATGCAGGAATATTCGCAATATTTCGCAGGTTCCCACTTCCTGAGCCTCACCTGTACCCCGAAAAAAGCAGCCAGTTTCATGGTCGCTCACGAGATATTCAAGAATACTGCTCTCGGGACGACTTACGACCGTTTGGTAAACGAACAGATCGGAACAAATTTCGTCATCTCCAAGAACCACGATCTGAGCATCTTCTCGTCGGCAGACAAGGCCTACTATTCTGGCGATCTGACCAATTGGTGTCCGATTACCTTGAGCGATGAGGTGAAACATGTGATGGGCGTAGGCAACTCCTCGCTGGTAAGTTACAGCGGGACGGGAATCTATTTCCTCGATGAAGAGAACGGAGAGTTGTTCGTCACCCTGGAGCCGAATCATAAATGGCTGGGAGAACCGTGGAACAGTCTCCAAAGCGGGAAAGTCACCTCTCTCGATTACGACACGAAAAACACTTTGAGCATCAACCTCAAGGAGTGGAAGGATGGCTCCTATACTTTATACAAGATCGAAAACGACGCACGGACAAAGGTAGAAACTTTGAATGGTTTGCAGAACATTTCTATTGCACCCGGCGACTATGTCATTGTTCGAGAGTAATTATACACACAAAGGCCGAAAAGAACGTCTCAAAATAAAAATATTTCTCACAAGGCCCTAAAATTGAATAGCTACCACATTATTTTTTCCACTTTTTTACAACTACTCCCCCTCTAAATTAGGGGGGAGTAGTTTTTATATAAAAATGATAGCTACAAAAGAGGATTTCCTTAAAATCGCATAAAATAACGTTCATTTTTCTTTCATATCGTCACCCAACGTTAAATTCCCGTCTTTTTTTGTATGAAATATTATTTTTTTTTCAGATATTTATGGCCGTATTAACACTTTTGATAACCTTATTATAACGTTCGAATGAAGAAATTCTACCTTTCCGCACGTCAGGTGTCCGTAACACTGACTCATTTGCGCATGGGGGGGGGTATTGGGTTATTGACAATCCTTCTATCCCTTTTATTTTCTTTTAATTGCGCAACACTACAAGCACAAGATCAAACGATGATCCCCATCCAGGGTGTTATCCTGGATGAGACAGGACAACCTTTTGCTGGGGTAACTGTCGTAGCTCCAAACACAACAGGAGGAACCACAACTGATGCTAAAGGAACATATCGTATTACCGTTCCTAAAGGCACCGACTCTTTACGCGTATCTTTTATCGGATACAAAACATTAATGGTCAACATCCGGGATGCCCAACTAATTCACATGGAACCGGAAGTTGCCACCATCGAGGATGTAGTGGTAACAGGTATTTTTACCCGAAAAGCAGAAAGCTATACCGGATCAGCCACTACGATTAAAGGAGATGAGTTAAGACGCGTAGGTAACAAAAACTTATTCCAAAGTCTCCGCAGCTTAGATGCATCACTGAACATTCTTACCAACCTCGCAGCTGGTTCCGATCCAAATGTCATGCCAGACATGCAATTACGAGGCACCACAACATTTCCTAATAGTAGTACCGAAGCCAACATGTCTCTCAAAGGCAATTATCTGGGAAGTGCCAATATGCCACTATTCATACTGGATGGATTTGAAACGACTCAGCAACGCATTTTCAATCTGGACATGAACCGCGTGGCAAGTGTCACTATTTTGAAAGACGCATCAGCAAAGGCTATCTATGGTATGAAAGCCGCCAATGGTGTAGTAGTTGTAGAGACAAAACCACTATTAACTAATGAAACACTTTTAACCTATACCGGAAGCATTTCATTGGAAATGCCAGATTTAACCAGTTACAATCTTTGTAATGCCCTCGAAAAACTACAGGCAGAAAAATATGAAGGTTTTTATGAATCAGCAACCGGTGTTGCTGATCAAATCTTACAGCAACGTATATATAACCAACGGTTAGAATCTGCATTAGCCGGCAATAGCACTTATTGGCTTTCTAAGCCCTTACAGACAGGCATCAGTCACCGACACAGTATTAGTGCCGAGTTTGGCGAAAGAACCTTGAAATCGACCGTAGATTTCAGCTATAACAAGGTCAACGGAGCGATGAAAGGCTCTGATCATGAAACAATCGCAGGAGACATTGCATTGGCATATCGCTACAAATCAATTAATTTCCGGAATATTACAAGCATTTCAAACACAAAAGGCAATGACTCTCCTTACGGATCATTTTCAGATTACGTTAAACTGAATCCTTATTGGACACCCTATGATGAAAACGGTATTCTAAAACCCATATTGCAAGAAGCAGACAGGATTGTATCATCAGAAGCAGTACCGAACCCATTATATGATGCCACACTATCTACAAAATTATTAAACACATCATTGTATTATGCCAATAACTTTATTGTAGACGCCTTTTTGGTAAAAGGATTAAAAGTTATCGGGAAATTGGGTATATCTGGAACTCGCGACGAAGACGAACGTTTTTATCCAGCAAACCATTCTCGTTTCTTTAACATGACGGATGTCGACGATTTGATGCGTCGCGGTTCATATGCTATGACATACGGCAAAAGTTCTCAAATCGATGGAACTGTGGATTTACAATATGCGGGTGATTTTGGGAAACATTCTATTCTCGCAGCCGTCGAAGGTTATATTTCAGAACAAAAGATCACAGAAGCAACTTATGAAGCCGAAGGATTTCCGAGCGATCGTATGAATAACATCACCTTTGCCCGCCAATATGCAGAAGGGACCACACCGTACAGTGTAGACATTTTGCAACGGAATCTTAGGGTAATGGGTAATATATCATACACCTATGACAATCGTTACGTTCTTGAGGTAACCGGAGCTCGCAATGCTTCTTCCTCCCTTGGAAGTAATAATAAATGGGGAAGCACATGGAGCGCAGGAGCACAATGGAATGCCCATAACGAACAATTTCTTAGAAATATTTCAGGTTTAGACGCTATCCGTTTGGGCGTCACATATGGACGGACCGGTAATCCCAATTTTTCTACTCTTCAAGCCTATTCTCTATACCGTTATATTACCAACGGTCAATATAACGGTAACATCGGTGCCACATTAATGAATATGGAGAATCCAAACCTGATGTGGCAAATGACAACTGATTTTAATACGAAACTCACCATTGAATATAAAGCTCTTTCCTTTACAGCTGAATATTATCGAAGCGTAACGAAAAATACCATTGAGAGCATCGATATCGCTCCCTCCACCGGCTTCTCGTCTGTCCAAGAAAATGTCGGCGAGGTTACTAATCGTGGTTTTGAATTCCAAATAGGTGTTTATCCATGGCGCAGTTCGAAAGGCTTTGTCAACATCAACGTAGGCTTCAAAACCAATAAGAACTGGATCAGCAAGCTTTCTGATGCGATGCAAACTTATAACAACCAACAATTGGAAATTGCTGAAAATTTAGGAAACAACGATCCAGTATTACTATATCAAGAAGGGAAACCAATCAATGCCATTTATGCTGTTCCCTCATTAGGCATCGACCCCATGAATGGTAAAGAAGTTTACATCAATAAAGATGGAGAAAAAACTTATACCTGGTCTAAAGATGATATGGTTTATTGCGGACAAACGACCCCAAAATATAACGGAACCATCAATTTAAATGCAGAATATAAAGGATTCGGAATTACCGCATCTGCCATTTTCAATGGAGGGTCAGACTATTATAACTACACGTTGGTTGATCGTGTTGAAGATGCAGACATATATTGGAATGTGGATCGTCGCGTATTAACCGGTCGATGGCTTTATCCTGGACAAATAGCCAAATACTCCGCACTCAAAGAGACCTATCAAGAAGAGCCTGGAGGAAAACAATTAACTGTAAAATCCAGGTTATCAAGTCGATTTGTACAAAGGAACAACGAATTGTCGATTACCTCGGTTGGAGCTTATTATGAATTTAACTCCAAAGTACTACAAAAGTTGCACCTCAAAAGACTTAGACTACAATTTACACTCGAAGATCTAACCACTCTGTCAACTATCCGGATAGAACGGGGTACGAGCTATCCGTTTGCCAGAAATATGTCATTCTCATTATCCGGAACTTTTTAAATGAAACAATTTATGAAAATCAAGATATTATATGTATTCTTGGCAACCTCACTTCTTTTCTCTTCTTGCAAGGATTGGCTTGAAGCAGGTTCCAGTACACAACTCAAAGGAGACAAACTCTTCGAAACAGAAGAAGGATTTGAAAATGCCTTGACTGGCATTTATCTGAATATGGCTTCAGCAAACATGTACGGCAAAAACATGACATGGTTTTTTGTCGATTTAATGGGACAGCCGTATTATAATTTTGGGACGACGGATGTGCGTACTGATATATTCCAAGGTAAATATTATACAACACGCACACAGCCCTATGTCGACAACATATGGAGTGCCTCGTATAATACGATAGCCAATATCAATAACGTATTGAAATATATCGATAAGAATGGGGATAACCTTATGGGAGATGCAACTCAAAACATGTATAAAGGAGAGCTCCTCGGGTTACGAGCATACATCCATTTTGATTTAATGCGTTTATTTGGATATGGCAATTTACAAAGCAGGGAAGACTATCAAACAAGAATGACCATTCCTTATGTTACGGATTACAGTAAACAACAAACACCTCAACGCACATTTCCAGAAACGATAGGTCTCATCATCAAAGATCTTGAAGACGCATCCAAATATCTGATTAATGACCCTATCACAAACAATAATGTTGCACCAGAAATTTCCAGTAATACATTTTTCAGTAAGGAAACACGACGGTCACGCATGAATTATTATGCGGCACAAGCCACTCTTGCTCGTGTATATATGTGGGAAGGAAGTGACACATGTCTCCAAAAGGCATATGATATAGCAAAAACACTTACACAACTTGAAGGTACTGCATATAAATGGGTTGAGCAGTCTGCTATTGCCAATAATGTTTTATATCCTGATTTAACATTTTCTACAGAACATCTATTCCGTCTTGACGTATTCAATTTTAAAGATATCGTGAATAGTAGCATGGTGGATCTTAATACAAATTCTACCAATGTAGAAACAAATGTTTTCACGGAATATAATATTGAACAGATGATTGTCAATACCCTTAAATATGATTATGATCTTGGAGATTATGTAACAGATATTGGTCGCGATGATTATCGTTATTCCCTTCATTACAAAAGGGTTTCAAAAAGTTCAACTGGTGGTAGTGACACATATTATTACATGCCTTATAAATACCGCCAAATCGAATATAGTCCATATTTAGACATGTTGCCAATGATCAAAATCAGTGAAATGTACTATATTATGGCAGAATATGAACTTCGCAATGGATCGGAAGATGCGGCACTAGATATTATCAATACAGTCCGCCTGCATCGAGGTATGACAGAACCAATCACAGAAGATATCATCAATAATGATTGGTGGAGTAGTGTAGAAGATGAACTCACCAAAGAATACATGAAAGAATTCGTTGGCGAAGGACAATTATTCTACTACATAAAACGTAAAGGATATACCAATCCTCTTTATATTTATAATGAAGAATTCACGGACAGCAAATATCTCTTACCGTATCCTAGCGACGAAACTATTTTAGGCTGGAGAGTTCAATAATTAAAAACAACAATAAAATGCATAATATTCATAAATTAACCATAATTTCAGTCGTTGCTGCTTTCCTGTTTCTCGGATGCAAGAAAGATGAAATAGATACTTATAATATCAACAATGCAGCGGCACATTTTACGAAGAATTTAGTCAATTATTCGTTTGTCGATACACCCGATGTACCCTATACGGACATAGATGTCCCAGTTACTATTATTGGACCGACGGCAGACTATGAACGTCCATTAACCGTGGAGGTCAACGCAGAAACTACTACTGCAACACAGACTCAATATGAAATTTTAAGTGCCAAGGTGAATGCTGGTGCGACAAGCGGGGCTGTCACGGTGCGAATCCACAACGATGCTTCAGCATTAGATGTGAACGATCTTAATTTAGGGTTAAACATAAAGCCGAATGCTGATTTTGCCACGAATATCGATCCAGAAACAGTTGGTGGGCCTAATCAATATCCATTTACAAGTACCCTTCTCGTATGGTCTAACCAGATTAAGATGCCTGATTATTGGTTAAAAAGCACCTTGGCTAAGGTAACGTCACAAACGTACCTTTATCTGGATAAAGAAGAGGATGCTATCTATGGAGAACAAAATGAAGCAGGTACGCGAGTTCAATTAAACAGCGGAAATGTATATTGGACGTATGGGTTATATAGTAAAAATCTGGCGAAGATATTAAAAGAAGTATGGCCCGACACTATCAATGTCAATGGATACTTAGGAAAAGACCCAGAATTTGTAGCCAAATATCCTCTGGTCGTCATGGTTAAAGGCCAAAACGGCAGTCTATTGGTGCATCAACTTCAGGAATATGTCTACAACTATAATCAGGCTCATCCCGATGCACCTCTTCGTCACAGTGAAGACGCGGCATGCATTGGCTCCAATGGAAATATTGCAACGGTTAATGTCAATGTAAATGGCGTTATTAAAAAATACGAACTTAGAATCAAAGGCTGTCCTCCAATTCTAATCGACGAAAAAGGAAATTTCTAACCCTCTCAGTAAAATTTCAATCATGAAAAAGATATCAATCATTTATTATACGATTCTCCTGTTGGGTTTCGTGGGTCTTCACTCATGCTATGAAGACAAAACGACAACGGGGACCATCAGCAATACAATCATCGTAGACACGACAGGTTGGAATTTCACCAATGATATGCTCGAGGTATCGAGCGGAAGTATATTACGTTTAACTCCTAAAGTAACTCAAACCGGGACCAGCTCGATGGATAATCTCGATTATCGTTGGGTTATTACCGCCTCTGACTCCAAGATAGAAGGGGATACATTATTTGTCAGCGATCAATTAGTGTTAGAGAAAAAAGTAAACTGGCTTCCCGGCGATGATTTTTACAGTTTATTTTTTACGGTCACCGATCGGAATACTGGTGTCCAATATATCAACAGATACAAAATATTGGTTGTCAGTGGCACTGGAGATGGTATTGTTATTGCCGACACACGAGACGGGTCTACCTCTGATTTAACGCTGGTTCGGAATAAATATGTCTCTACCAACTATTCCGGCGAAACAAAATATATACGTGACAACTATTCTCTCATCAATGGAGAAAAATTCGATGGAATCATAAAATCTCTCCACTACTCCCCCGGATATAATATGGGGAATGAGGTTTTCCGTTTATACTTAGCATCCGATGACAAACTGGAAACTATTCTTTCATCTTCATATGCCCATGAATATTCTTTAGAGGATCTGTTTTTATTTCCGCCTACATTGGATAAAAAGGTACAGTATATCGGATCTATAAATATTAATACTGTTCTATCGTATGGAGGTGATATTTATACTTTGAATTTTAATTCCAATGTAGGCAATCTTTTCACAGAGCCTATCAATTATGTAAAACCAGGAGAAGCTGCTAAGAAATTTGTTGCAGACTGCATCGTTACCGTGCCTTGGCGCAATTATCCTCAAGGGAATTACTTTGATGCTACCAAAGGACAACTTTTAGCATTTAGCTTTGGAGGGTCAATCACAGCATATAAACAAGGGACCTCTGCACACACATACGATCCGTCAGCCTTACAGGGTTATACGCCATTAGGCACATCAATTGGAGAGATTAAAACCATTTCCGGAGACGAAGTAGGTGACATTTATTTCATTCTGAAAGCACCGGATGGTTCCATTGCATATTATACAGTACATCAGACGTACGACGAATCAACAAATACTTACGAATATACAAGTGGAGATAAATTGACAACAACAGCTTGTGCAGAAATCGGAGATGCACGTTTCTTCGAAAGTTGCGAAATCCGTCCTATCGTTTATTACGCTACTAGTACGAAAGTATATAATGGAATCATCAATGAAGGGCCGGCCACCATTAGTGCCACAACCCCGGCATTTACCGTTCCAAGTGGCGAGGAAATTACTTGCATAAAACTTTTCCGTGAGGCATGGACCCAATACACCCATGCTGCCTCTGGAACAGAATTCTCGGAAAGTCGAAATAACCTTATGGTAGCAACCTATAATAGCTCTACCCAAGAAGGAAAAGTTTATCTTTTAAAGATTCAAGGCAATACAGGAACATTAGAGACTCCAACCGAGGATCGTATATTTACCGGTTTCGGAAAGATCACCGCTTTGGGTGTTCAAGGTAAACAATAGTGTAAGTTCTTAACTTTACTCATCCACAAATCAAGCTAAGCAGAGTTTCTGTTTAGCTTGATTTGTTAAACATAACAGACATACAAAAAAAACACCAAACTAATTATTAACCAAGTTTATATGAAAAAAAGGAGCTTTATCCTACTGGTAGCAGGTTTCATGATCTGTACCGCAGGGATGACTACAAACGCAGCTGCGTTTCCCTTTGGAAAGAAGAAAAAGGCCAAAACAGAGGTCAAAAGCGACTCTACGGCCAAGAAAAAAAGCAAGTATGACGAGCTTTTCAAAGACAAGCATGAAACAGCCACCGGCATGATCACGCTCCACAAAATGAAAGGCAAGCTCTATTTCGAAATGCCTATTGCTCTATTCGGTCGTGAGATGCTAATCGGCTCAACAATTACGGAGATCAGCGACAATGGTCACGCTGTTGTCGGGTCGAAACCAACTGCACCTCTCCATGTGTATTTTACCAAAGACAATGAGAACGTACAACTTCGGCAGGTAAATACAGATTATATCACCAACGATTCCAATATCGATCGAGCAGTCAAGAGCAGTAATATCGGTGCTATTTTAGCGAATGCCAAAATAGCGGCTTTCAATAACGATAGTACAGCAGTCGTATTCGAAATGACCGATTTCTTCGTCAGCGACAATAAGGAAATGACCCCGTTCGATCGCAACTCTTTATACGGCAGTTATAATTGCACCCAAAACTACAAAAGCGATCTCTCTTACCTGTCGGGCATTAAGGCATTTTCGGATAATGTCTCTATCAAAAGCAGCCTTTCCTATACCTTTTCTGTGGCAGACTTCATGACAGGACGTACGCTGATCAAAGATCAGCCCTTTACCGTAGAACTAACTCGGTCCATCGTATTGCTGCCTGAAACCCCGGCCCGGCCTCGTATGGCAGACTATCGTATCGGTATTTTCTTCACAGAAAAGCGGCAGTTGGGGGAAGGATCCAATACGACTGCGCCGATTTTCTATGCAAATCGTTGGCAACTGATACCTTCCGACTCGGCAGCCTATCGTCGCGGAGAGTTGGTGAAGCCTGTAAAACCCATTGTATTCTATGTGGACAACAATTTCCCGGAAAAATGGAAACCCTATCTGAAAGAGGGTATCAACCAATGGCAAGAGGTATTCGAGAAAGCTGGTTTCAAGGAAGCAATTATCGCAAAAGATTTTCCGACCGACGACCCTGAATTCGACCCAGATAATATCAAATACTCCTGCGTACGCTATGCTCCGATCGGCATCGAAAACGCCATGGGTCCGTCATGGGTCGATCCGCGCAGCGGTGAGATTCTGACCGCTTCGGTATACGTCTATCACGATATCATCAAACTGATCAACAGTTGGCTCTTTACCCAAACCAGTGCAGCGGATAAAGATGTACGTACAGCAAAGATTCCTGACGAAATCATAGGAGACGCCCTTCGTTACGTGCTCGCGCATGAAATCGGACACTGCTTAGGATTGATGCACAACATGAGCGCTTCCACCAACATACCGGTCGATTCGCTCCGCTCGCCCTCTTTCACCCAGAAATATGGGACCACGATGTCCATCATGGACTATGCCCGATTCAACTATGTGGCACAACCGGGCGATAAAGAACGCGGTGTAAAACTGACGCCTCCGCGCTTCGGCCCCTACGACGAGTATGCTATCAAATGGAGTTACACCCCGATTCTCGATGCTAAATCCACAGAAGAGGAGACTCCTATAACTACCCAATGGATTACAGATGCTATCAAGAACCCTCTTTACCGTTACGGGAAACAACAGCTATACGGTGTTTTAGATCCTCGCTGTCAAACAGAGGATCTGAGTGATGACGCAGTAAAGGCAACTGAATACGGTATCAAGAATCTCAAAACCATCATGAGTAACTATTGCGACTGGATCAAAGAGGGAGATGATGATTTCGAATTCCGCACGGAGATTCTCTTGCAGATTATCAACCAATACGCCATGTATGTGACACACGTATACAACAACGTCGGCGGTCTTTACATCAACGAAGTCAAATATGGAGATGAGCTTCCTGCTTTCGAAAATATGCCCAAAGACAAACAGGTACGGGCACTCAAGATGCTTTTCTCGATGTATGACGATCTCGACTGGCTGGAAAATAAGGAGCTGATGACCAAACTCTCGCTCATTGGTTCACCCAGAGCAGCCATCGAAAACTTCATGGCGACCTATATTATTAACACCCCGTTCCGTGTTTCCAGCACTGCTGATATCACGATGAAAACGTTCTCTTTCCAGGAATGTGCAGACATGGTATATGATTTTGTATGGAAACCGACAATCAACGGCGCACGTCCCAGTCGTTCTCAAATGGATCTGCAAACGGCCTACATAGAACTCATGATGAAAGCCGGGGGCTTTGAGACACCGGGATCAAGCAGCAATGCTATCGCCATCGAAGGGAGTAAACCCATTGCACTCCACAATCCATGGTGCGGCTGCACGGCAGATTTGCAGGAAGAGAGTCTCGGAGAACTGACCTATAATCCGGTAGGAGGATTTGGTTGGAGGCCCCGTATGATGTTCCAAAAAGGGCAAGCAACCGTTGCAGATGTATATGCTTATATGACGAAAGTGAAAAACCTGCTCAACAGCAGAATGAACAGTGCTCCGGCCGACATCAAGGCACATTACCAACTACTTGTCCGGGCCATCGAATTTGGATTAAAATAAGGCTACCATTATGAATAAACAGATAAAAAAATCCATACTGTTGGGTTCGGTGATATGCTTTCTGTCGCTAAATACCTTGCCGGCAGAGGCTTTCCCATTCTTCAAAAAGAAAAAGAAGAGCGCTGACACCACTCAAGTAGAAAAGAAAAAAGAGACTGCTTACGATAAGATTTTTAAAGACAAGAAAAAACATATTCGTAAAGATGGTTTCATTACTGTCCATCAGGTAGAAAGCAAAGTCTATCTGGAGGTACCTTTCGGGATTTTTGGTCGAGATCTTTTACTGAGTTCCTATGCCAATAAAACCAGCGACATCGGAGTCGTATATCCGGGCATGTCGACGGCTACATCCAAACGGATACAGATCGACAGAACCGACTCACTGGTGCTTTTCCGCTTACCCACCTATAACGTCTATGCGGAAAAAGGAGATAAGAACATCGAGCAAGCGCTCAAAACGTCCCGAATCAGTGCCATTATCAAATCTTTCCCAATCGCAGCAATGAATAACGACAGTACCGCTGTTCTATTCGATGCGACCTCGTTCTTTTCTGCGAGCAATAAAGACATTCTGAACATAAGGGGAGCAAGTGCCGGCGGTTACACCGTAACTGGGACCAATCTCATCAGCGGAACAAACCGCATTACGGATATAGACGCATTCAACAATAGCATCAGCATCTCTCTCGAAGCAGGATTCTCTCTCTCACTAACGAGCCTATTCGGCGAAAGTTCCTACAAACCGGAGATGGCTGCCGGAGTTATTGCCTCCCTCACCCTTCTTCCCGAGGAAAAAGCTGCTGTTCGTACAGCCGATCCCCGAATCGGGACCCAATATGTCGCTTTCACGAAATTCGATGCAGAAGGGGGAACCAAAGATGGCTATTTCGCTGCTCGATGGAAATTGGAGCCGAAAGATCCGAATGCAATCAAAAACGGACGATTGAGCGAACCTGTAAAACCGATCACATTCTACGTAGATACGTTGTTCACGGAGAGCTGGTATCAAGCTATTAAGAGCGGTCTGGAGAAATGGAATCCCGCATTCGAAAAAGCCGGATATAAAAACGCCATTCATGTGGAACGTTATCCGGCCGATTCGACTTTCCATGCAAACGATCCATTGATCAGTTGTGTCCGTTATGGATTGGTTCCCGATAAATACACGATCGGAGGACGTTTTCTGGCGGATCCCCGCACTGGAGAAATTCTCAGCTTCAATCTTACCGTACCGAGAGATTATGCATTTACTGCTCGTCGAGCTGGAGTATATCTGATCAGTGATGTCGATCCCCGTTATCAGGAATATTTTCTCTCTGACGATGCGGTTTGCGAGGTCCTGACGGCTGATATCATGCGAAAGGTAGGACTGGGTCTCGGCCTGACGCCCAATTATGCAGGAGGTATCGCCTATGACATCGACCAACTGCGCGATCCGGAATTTACTCAGAAATATGGCTTCACCGCCTCGGTCACCGATGAGATCCTCTTCAACTATGCAGCCCTGCCGGGAGACAAGGAACGTGGCGTAGCGCTCATCCTCAACAAGCCGGGCGTATATGATGAATTTGCCATTCAATGGCTCTATTCACCCATCTACGGAGATGAAAAAGAGACCCTGAACAAATGGCTGATGGAGAAAGCTGGCGATCCCCGTTATTTCTATGGAAAAGAACAACGGCTTGCCATGATGTACGATCCTCGTGCCATTAATGGATTTTTAGGTAATGGCGACCTGGGTAGTGATATCTTCGCTACGGCAGTCAATGAACTATCGCATCTGAAATATGTGGTAAAGAACAGCCCGGCCTGGCTCACGGATGATCGCATCCCGGCCGAAGAGTACAAAGAACTTTTCCCGGAATGGGTATTTCTCCGATTCTTTTACGATGTGGTCTATTCTCCGCTATTCTATGTAGGTGGTATTTATCAGAATGAGTATCGAGAAGGGAGCACCACCCCATCCTATCAGTCTGTTCCGAAAGCGTTGCAGAAAAAGGCCATGAAGTTTGTCCTCGACCAATGCAAGGACTACTCCTGGATGGATGACAAGGATTTTCTCTTTATTGGAGGTCCCAACAGTAACGCTTCCATATTTACCGCATTAAATCTGCCGATAAGATACATCTTCTCTCGTATCACGATGATGCCGTTAAGTGTAGATAAGTCCGAAGATCCTTATACACAGGAGGAGGCTCTGGATGACCTGGCAGATTTCGTTTTTGCCGATGTCAAAAAAGGAGGAAAGTTGTCACAGACCAGTCAATATTATGTAGGGCAATATATTTCTAACCTCATTGCCAGGTCAACGGTTCTTTCTGCCAATTATAAGAAAGCAAAAAGTAGTGGGAACGCCATCGCTTCTGACGAGGAACTTTTCCCGGAGATACGAGAAGCGGAAGAGGCTTTCTTACGGATGCAACAACGGAATGCAAAATTCACAGAGAAACCAATAGCGCTCAATGTAAGTAATTCCAATGATGATGCTGTTGAACACACAGAAGCAATAGGACCTGCGACATTGTATTTCTACTTCCCGGCAAGTGCAGAGCCGTTATGCTATAACAAACTGGTAGAAGCCCGTCAGATTCTACGCAATGGCATGGCCTCCTGCTCGAATGATTTTGAAAGAAGTAAATATCGTTATTATATCGAACAGATCTCGATGGCTATCGACAACAAATAGTCCTTCGAGACCATACGCTCTATAAAAAGAGGTCCGATTGCCAAATGGCAATCGGACCTCTTTTTATATCCCATACAGATTCCTGCGAATCAGAAGGTAATATCCAATCCCCCGAACACCAGGGCTCGCGGCATCGGGAACCCATAATTGATCGTATAACGCTCAGCCATAAGGTTCTCGCCTTTGACGAATAACTTAATTCCCTTGTCTGCCGCTCCGATCTGATAGGCAGCCCGAGCCCCCAACAACAGATAATGATCCTCCATCTCCGCAACCTGATCGCCCGACGGCAGACGGGTATAAAGTTTCGATACAACCTGCATGCTGACATTCAACGTGAATCGTCCGGGCGTATAGGTCGCCCCCAGAAACGCTTTATGACGCGGAGCTGCCAACAAGGGCCTGCTCGTAGAAAGATAGCTATAATTGGCATCAACGGAAAGGTTCTTCAGCGTACGATAATGAACATCCAACTCAATCCCCTTGTTTTTGAATTTACCCGTATTGAGGTTCAACGGACGACCATCCTCCCGTACGGTTTCGATCAAATTGCGACCATCGATGAAAAAAGCGGTCAACTCAGCCGACAAACGTCCCTCCAAAAAGGTTTGCGCCAAGGTCAGGTCGTAATTGAGCATATTTTCCGGTTGCAGATCGGGATTCTGGGGCGGGAACATATACATCTCCCGGATATTCGGACTGCGGAACCCTTTGGAAAAAGAGCCGCGCAAAGTAGTACGCTCCGCAGGTCGGAAACTGAACCCCGCCTGAGGTACCCAAACACCGCCGAAACGGCTGTTGTATTCATAACGCACCCCAGCGCTGAGCGTCAACAAGCGAACGATATCCTGCTGTACGGAGAGGTAGCCTGCGGTCTCATGGATCGAACGGTCCACCAGATCGCTGTCCGGCGATCCATCGCGGAAAATATTCCACGCATGACCACCCCAATTCTTATAGTCGATCCCGACCGTAAAGCGATTACCCTTTATGATCCGATAGGTCTGATACGCCATCGCCCCGAAATGGTGGTCATCTGAACGGAAAAGATCGTTCCGAGGCTCCTCGCCGGGCGAATAGCCGTCGTCTATTTCATGATGGCCCCAGTTGTAGAAAAACCGAATCGCCCCATCGCGATTCGCATGGGTATT
Organism: uncultured Rikenellaceae bacterium; assembly: GCA_944326815.1. GTDB lineage: Bacteria > Bacteroidota > Bacteroidia > Bacteroidales > Rikenellaceae > CALYBN01. The sequence continues at coordinate 44,960 of CALVFI010000007.1, forward strand.
CTCAAGGGCTATGGCTGCGCTGCCACGTAAAATATCCATCACATTATCCAACAGAGGATCATTCACCTCTCCGGGATTTTCATTATAGATCCCGGCAATCGAAATATTCCCGGTAAGTTTATACCGATTAGAGAGTTCGTAACCGAGATTGGCATAACCGTTAGTAATATGGAAACGCGAATCGGGACGATGTCCGTCGGTCCGATCATGGTTCACCGATACGAAACTGCTGAACCGTCCTTTCCGATAACCATTGCTGAGCAGATACTTCTGCGTATTGTAGGAGCCGAACAACAGACGGGCACGGGTTTGCACCCCATCCGTATCGGGTTTGCGCGTAATAACATTCACCACCCCGCCCATAGCGTTCGACCCATATATAAACGACCCGGGGCCACGGATCACCTCAACCCGTTCAGCATCGGAAGCCACATACATATCGGGCAAGGCATGGCCGAAAATACCGGCCCACTGGGGTTGTCCATCCAACAGCATGAGTACCTGGTTTCCGCCCCCCACTCCACGCACATTAACCACTCCAGCAGCCCCCGTAGAGACTCCGAAGCCTGTAATTCCCTTTTGGGTAACGAACAACCCCGGCACATACTGCGATAGCACGGGCAACAAGGACGATTCGCTACTGTTCTCGATTTGGCTACGGGTCACCACCGAGAGAGTGAGTGGTAGAATATTGCGATGAATTCGTGTACGGGTAGAATACACCTCGATCTTTTGGATATCGGCACTATCGGCAATAGAGGTATTCTTGTCTGCGGTTTTCTTCTCTTCAGCTTGGGCCAATGCGGGCAAGCATGCTACAGCACATAGCAGGGTCAATAGTCTCCTCATCGTTTCATTTTTTGGAATTTGAGCGCAAATATAATAAGATAAATCCAATTATTCGGAGGAGGTAAATAGCAAACTTACTGTCGCTTCCGAAGTTTAAAGACAGCCATCACCAAATCCAATGCGGCACAGCGTAAAAAACCGGAACCAGTCTCAACGGGCATTTTCCTGAGCCTGATAAGCTGCAATACCGCTAAGCAGGAACTCCACGAACTGGTTCACATCAAGATCATATCCCCTCGGGGGCACCAGAATTTTTCCATCACGTCCCTGAAGCACATAATAGGGTTGCGCATTTACCCCATAAGTGGAAAGCGCGTAATGAGAGTTGATCTTACCGAGCGTCTTGAGCACTTTACCATTGGGAAGCGTCACCCAATCCTCCTCGGGCAACACCTTTTTATCATCGGCATACAGAGCGACAATCACATAGTCGTTGCGCAAGATGTCCAGCACCTGCGGATCGGACCATACGCGCGCCTCCATCTCCCGACAATTCACACAGCCATGTCCCGTGAAATCAATGAAAAGCGGTTTGTTTACCCGCTCCGCATAGGCTTCGGCCTCCTGTAAATCGAAGAAACCCGTCAACTGATGCGGCAGGTGGAGAAAATCGCTGTACTTCGGAGCTCTCCCATCGACAGTCAATAAACGCTCCGCCTCCACAGACATGGTTGTCGGGCCGTCTGTCCCTCCTAAAATCGGGGAGGAACCGGAGGTCTGTCCCAGTACGAAATCTTGCGTATGCATCGGCGGCAGATAGCCGGAGAGACCTTTCAGAGGAGCTCCGAAGAGTCCCGGAATGAGATAAACCACAAAACTGAAGGTCACTATGGACAGGAACAGCCGTCCTACCCCGATATGCTTCACCTCGCTGTCGTGGGTAAAACGGATCTTCCCCAACAGATAGAGTCCCAGCAGTGTAAAGACCACGATCCAAATGGCGAGATACACCTCCCGGTCGAGCAATCCCCAATGATAGGTCTGATCAGCCACACTGAGGAATTTAAGGCCCAGCGCCACCTCGATGAATCCCAGCACAACCTTCACTGAATTGAGCCATCCTCCGCTTTTGGGCAGATTCTTCAGCAGCGAAGGAAAAAAAGCGAATATCGTGAAGGGCAGGGCAAAAGCCAGTGAAAAGGCAAACATCGTGACGATAGGCTCCCAGAACTGCCCCGCCGTGGATTTGATAAGCACCGACCCGACGATCGGTCCCGTACAAGAGAACGACACCAGCACCAGCGTCAATGCCATGAAAAAGACCCCTGCCAAACCGCCCCGATCGGACTGGCTATCGCTCTTGCTTACCAGCCGACTCGGCATCGTAATCTCGAAGGCACCGAAGAACGACGCAGCAAAAGCCATGAATACCAGGAAGAAAATCACATTGGGCAACCAGTGTGTGGCAAGCCAGTTGAAGATATCGGCCGTCACCGTATCGCCGCCCAACCACCGGGTCAGAAGAATGATCACTCCGATCGGCACGGTATAAAGTGCTACAATGAAGAAGCCATACATCGAGGCCCGGAAACGTCCACGAGCAGCACTTCCGCTATTTTTCAGGAAAAACGATACTGTCATAGGAACCATCGGGAAGACGCAGGGGGTAAGCAAGGCGGCAAATCCCCACAGGATCGCCTCGATAATCAAGCCCCACAACGAACCACCGGAAGGCACGGCATCCATTCCCGCCACCATCGCATCCGCACTGACAGATTGCACCGCACCATCTTCATTCACTTCCTTTCCGTTGGCATCGGTCATACGCTCTCCAGCAGCATTCGCCTCTTGCGCTCCTTGCGACACGCCAATAGCACTCCCATCCGATAACTGGATTCCATCCGCTTTCGGACTACCCGTTCCAGCCGCATCTAAAGTTGGTCCGCCGGTGACAGTTACCGAAAAATCGGCCTCTTCGGGCGGCATACAACTCTGATCATCGCAAACCATCCACTCCACGGTCGCTTTCAGCACAGAGGAGGGTACCGTCAGTTGAACCTGCTGGGCAAACCGTGCCTGACGCTCGAAATAACCGATCTCCATTCCAAACAGTTCATCGTACCGCTTCACCGGACGATCCAACTGTTCGATCTCCCCCACCAACGTCATTCCCTCTCCCGGCTGCAGGGTAAAGAGCGTTGCATTCGGCCCCCCTTCGTATGGGCCCATATCGTACATATGCCAACCCGACGCCAAGTCGGCTTGGAAAATCACCCGGAACAGCGCATCGCCCAAAGGCTCTACCTTGGTCTGCCAACGCACAGGTTGTCCCTGTCCCAGAACGGAAGTAAAACCGAATAACGCGACGGCCAAAAGAATCAAACGAAAAAATTTATGTCTCATCTCCATCATTTTCTTTGCGGACAAAGATACGGAAATTGCATGAAATACCATCATACAGCAACCTTCTCTACCACAACGCATAATACAGGTCATAAATTAAACGTTAAATAGTTGGGAGCAAAAGGTACAGATAGAACGTAAATCAAAGTTAATTCGTACCTTTGTTCCGAATTATAGAAGATTATATGACGAAAAAAGAGACGAAAAAACAAGGCGGACGACACAACGAGGAAAAACGGCCGTCGAAACATGGCAGGAACGCCGACCGTGCAGCGGTCATATCGGAGTTGTTCCGCCTGTTCCCCACCAGGAAATACAGCATCAAGAACCTGGCTGCAGCCAGTGGCGACAGCGATCGCGAAGGGCGTCAGACAACGCTGCAGATTGTGAAGTCGATGCTGGCTCAGGGGGTAATCGAAGAGGTGGCCACAGGTAAATACCGTTTGGCAACAGCAGCCCAAGAGACCCTGGAGGGTGTTGTAGACATGCTGGCCAGTGGTTCCGCCTATATAAAAATGGAGGGCGTCGAACAGGATGTTTTCATCAATGCCCGCAATGCCGGCCATGCCCTGGACGGCGACCGGGTGAAATTCATCATCACCCGCGTGGGAAAAGGAGGCGTACCGGAAGGAGAAATCGTCTCGATCGTGGAACGCAGCAAAAGGAATTTGGTCGGAGTGCTCGAACTGTCCAAGAATTTTGCATTCGTACGGGCGGATTCCCGCAAGATTCCCGTCGACATCTTCATTCCTCACAAAGAGGATCAACAACTCGAAGACAGACAAAAAGTCCTGGTACATATCATCGACTGGCCCGAAACAAGCAAAAATCCGATCGGCGAGATCGTCGATGTTTTCGGAGAGGTGGGCGAAAACAATGCCGAGATGCATGCCATTTTGGCCGAGTACGACCTTCCCTATCGTTTCGAACCCGAGGTGGAGGAGGCTGCCGAAGCGATCGCTTCGGACATCAACCCGGAAGAGTACGCCAAACGTCGTGACATGCGGGAGGTGACGACCTTCACGATCGACCCGGCCGATGCCAAGGACTTCGACGACGCCCTTTCGTTCCGTCAGTTGAACGACGGCGTCTACGAAGTAGGCGTACACATCGCAGACGTAACACACTACGTCACTCCCGGCAGCATTGTCGATACGGAGGCCGTCAACCGCGCCACATCGGTCTATCTGGTCGACCGAACGGTCCCAATGCTCCCCGAGCGACTCTCGAACGAGCTCTGCTCCCTGCGTCCGGACGAGGAGAAACTCACCTTCTCCGCGGTGTTCGAAATCGACGACGAGGCCAATGTCCTCAACACATGGCTCGGGCGCACGGTCATCCGTTCCAATCGCCGATTCACCTACGCCGAGGCCCAGGAGGTCATCGAAACCGGTCAGGGAGACTTTCGTGATGAGATTCTGAAGCTGAATGAACTGGCTCAGAAGATGCGTACGGCCCGTTTCAAACACGGAGCGATCAGCTTTGCCCGCGAAGAGGCGAAATTCGATCTCGATGAGAACGGTAAGCCACTGGGCGTCTATTTCAAAGAGCAAAAGGAGTCGAATCAACTGATCGAGGAGTTCATGCTTTTGGCCAATAAAAAGGTGGCCGAATTCGTAGGCAAGAAAAGAGGGAAAGGAGCCAATGCCGAGCGGACGTTCGTCTATCGAGTCCACGACAAACCCAATATCGACAAACTGACCAGCTTCAAGAATTTCATTCTCCGTTTCGGCTACTATTTCAAAGCCGAACAAGGCAAAGCCATCGCCAAGGAGATGAACAAACTGATGGGCAAAATCAAGGGCAAAGCAGAGGAGAATGTCGTCTCGACGCTCGCTATCCGCACCATGGCTAAAGCCTATTACAGTACCGATAACATCGGCCACTACGGTTTGGCGTTCGATTACTACACCCACTTCACCTCGCCGATTCGGCGCTATCCCGACATGATGGTACACCGGCTGCTGGCTCACTATCTCGCCGGTGGCAAATCGGCCGACAAGACGACCTACGAACAACTCTGCGAACACTCCTCCGAAATGGAAGTACGGGCTGCCGAAGCAGAACGCGCCTCGATCAAATACAAGATGGTAGAGTTCATGCTCGACCGGCTGGGACAGGAGTTCGACGGGCACATCTCCGGTGTGACCGAATGGGGCGTTTATGTAGAGCTGGACGATACGCATATCGAAGGCATGGTCTCGCTGCGCGACATGACGGATGACTATTATGTATTCAACGAAGAGGATTATGCCATTCGAGGTGAGGCTTCGGGGCGTACCTTTACACTGGGAGACGGTGTTCGGATCAAGGTATTGCGAGCTGATCTGGCACGCAAGCAGCTCGACTTCCAACTGGTCGCCTCCTACGATTTCAAAACCGGCAAGGCCATTCCGTTGGACGAGGGTCCGAAGAGTCACGAACATCATGCGGACAAAGGTAGAGGCCGCAAATCGGATCGTCGGCACGAGAATACCGGCAGGTCCGGTCACTCTCACGGGAACGGCAAGCGGGGTAAAGAACGGAGATAATTATTTACACTCATCTGGAGATCCGACAGACATCCGTCGAAAGGCCACGTTCACTTATGAACATACCCCCAAAAGCGGATCGCCGCAGAGGATAATAAAACAGCGCCCTATGAGGCGCTGTTTTATTATCTCCGATATTTCCTATTCCACACGCTATCTAATAATAGAGAAAGAATCCTGCCACCCCGGAGAGAACGATCAACAAAATCGGATTCACCTTACGAAGCGATGCAATAAAACACGCCCCGAAAATGATCCAGCTTTTATAATCGATGAACGTCTCGGGCGTAAGCAGCAACAGAGCGGCGGCAGCGATCAGCCCGATCACGGCAGGCTGCATGCCGAACATCGCCCCAGCCACATATTTGTTGTCATGCAGTTTCATGTAAAACCGCGTAAGCAGCAACATCAACGTAAGCGAGGGCAGGCTGACAGCCAGGGTGGCAATGGCCGATCCCCAAACATTTCCCGTCACGGTATAACCGATATAGGTAGCACTATTGAGAGCAATCGGTCCCGGAGTCATCTGTGAAATGGCTACGATATCGGCAAACTGCTGGTTTGTAATCCACGCATTGCGTACCACCACCTCGTTCTGAATCAGGGAGAGCATCGCATAACCGCCTCCGAATCCAAAAAAGCCGATCTTCAGATAGACATAAAAAAGTTGAAGATAGATCATTTTCCGGAAGTTTTATGAGATTTGTATATCGTCCATGCAATACCGCCCAAGGCCCCGAGAATAATCATAACAATGGGCGAAACCCCCAGGCGCCACACCGCGGCAGCGACCAGTACGGCCAACCCGATGCGATACATTCCCATACCATGAGCCAAATGGAATACAGGGGCCGCAATCAATGACACCACGGCCGGGCGCATTCCCTTAAAGACGGCCTCCACAACAGGATTATCCTTGATCCCCGTAAAAAAGATCGCTATCAACAACAGGATAACAAACGACGGCAGAATAACCCCCAACACGGCGGCCACCGCCCCTTTATAGCGATCCATATGGTATCCGACGAAGACTGCCGTATTCAACGCGATAGGACCCGGAGCGGACTGCGCCAGTGTCAGCAACTCGAGGAAACGTTCTTTCTCGATCCAGTGCCGACGGTCGATCAACTCCCTTTCGATCAATGGGATCATAGCATAGCCACCCCCAAAGGTAAAAACACCTATCTTGCTAAACGACAATAGCAGCACAAAAAACATAGGCAGTTTTCTATTCTCACCCTCCATAACTATTGATTGATAAAGGATACAGCCATCACGGCCGCCAACGCCGCCGTTTCTGTACGCAGACGACTATCTCCGAGCGAAACCTCCCGGAAACCGTGCTCGACGGCAGCACGGATCTCCTCCTCCGAAAAGTCACCCTCGGGACCGATCAGGATCAGCACATCCTCCCCCGGATGCACACAATCCTTCAACAAACTACGTTCCACAAGTGCCGCCCGGCAATGTGCAATCAACTTGACCCCCTCGAACGGCCGACGAATCACCTCCGCCACGGAGGTCATCGGCGTCAGGTCCGGATGATACGCCTTGAGCGACTGTTTCACAGCACTGGTAATCACCTTCAATTCACGCTCCGCCTTAATCACACGACGCTCGCTATGACGGCAATCCAAAGGAATAAAACAATCGCATCCCACCTCGGTTGCCTTCTCCAGAAACCATTCGAAGCGTTCGATATTTTTCGTCGGAGCCACGGCCATCGTCAACGAATAGCTCCGGCGGCCATATTCCTCCACGGTTTCGACAACCTCCACCTCACAGGCCTTGGGGTCAGCCTCGATGATCTGCGCAGTATAAAGCGTACCCCGGCCATCGGTCAGCCAAAGCGCATCGCCCGCTCCAAGCCGAAGTACCCGAACACAATGCCTACTCTCTTCCTCATTGAGCGTATATCGAGGCGGCTGTATATCCGGCGCATAGAAAAGCGTCATAACATTTTAGCGAAAAAATTTTATCTTTGTGCAAAGATAGTGCAAAAAGAGACAACATGAAACCCATCCGCACAGGACTTGCCGCGTTCGGACTCTCCGGAGAGGTTTTCCACGCTCCGTTTCTGGCTTCGGATCCACGTTATGAACTGACCGCCATCTGCGAGCGCCATCGGGAGAACTCTCGGGTGCGCTATCCAGCAGCAAGGCTCGTACGTAGTTTCGAGGAGTTGCTTGCTGTGCCCGGTCTGGAGTTGGTTGTTGTGAATACGCCAGTCAGTACACACGCCACCTACACACGCATGGCCCTGGAGGCGGGATTACACGTTGTGGTGGAGAAACCTTTCGTTCCCACATGGGCCGAAGCCGAAGAGTTGGCCGCATTGGCAGACAAAAAGGGATTGATGTTGAGCGTCTATCAGAATCGACGGTGGGACGGCGACTTTCTCACGGTAAAACAGATACTGCAGGAGGGAACGCTGGGACGTATCGTAGAATTTGAGTCCACGTTTGCCCGTTTCCGTAGCGCCATCCGTCCGAACTCCTGGAAGGAGAACGACCTTCCGGGCAATGGACTCACCTATGACCTCGGGGCTCACCTGGTCGACCAGGCGGTGGAATTGTTCGGCATGCCGGAGGCGGTGTGGGCGGACATTGCCCGGCTGCGCGACGGGGCACGGGCCGACGACTACTTCACGATTCGCCTCTTGAATCCGGAGCGAGCCCCTGCCGTAAAAGTCACACTCAAAGCCAGCTATCTGATGTGTATACCGGAGCCTCGTTTCGTCATACACGGCACCGAGGGTTCCTATGTCAAATATGGAGAAGACCCGCAAGAGAGGAATCTCAAAGCAGGATGTATGCCGGGAGAACCGCACTGGAACGAAGAGCCCCGGGAACAGTGGGGGATGATTCGAACACAGGGCAGAGAAAGGACAAACGATTCACAGACCTCGCATTACCAGACACTATCGGGAGATTACGGAAAATATTATGACAATATCTACCGTTATCTACACGAAGGGGTACCACTATCCGTCACCGCCCGACAGGCTGCCCGGACCATCCGGATCATCGAAGCTGCTTACGAAAGTTGCCGCTGCCGACAGACGGTCGTCCTCGCGAAGGGCAATTAATCTGCGTAACAACACAAAGCTACAACAAAAAAAGACAGCTGATCATCAAATCATAACGAGCATCAAACCACTCCGAAATATGAAAAAAATAGTATCTGTTTTACTCTTTCTATCCGTAATTGCCATGACATCATGCCATAAGAGCCATTCGGCAGGGGAGAATCCTTTCTTTACCGAATGGGAAACGCCTTTCGGCATACCCCCCTTCGATGAGATCGAGACTTCCGACTACCTGCCGGCTTTCGATTCGGCCATGCGAGCCCATACCGCCGAGATCGAGGCAATCGTTCAGTGCACAGAAGCCCCTTCGTTCGAGAATGTAATCGCAGCATTCGATCGCAGTGGAGCGTTACTGACCACGGTCAACAGCGTTTTCGGCGGAGTGAATGCCAACGACTCCAACGACGAACTCCGGGCTGTTCAAGAGAAGATTGCACCGGTTCTGAGCGCCCATTACGACAATATTTTCCTCAACGACAAACTATTCGAAAAGGTAAAAGCCGTGTACGACACACGTGAGCCTGCCGGACTGGACTCCCTGCAACTACGACTGCTGGAAAAAACCTACCGGAAGTTCCTCCGTGCCGGGGCTGCCCTCTCCCCCCAGGAGAAAGATCAGTTGAAAAAAATCAACGGAGAGTTGGTCTCCGCATCCGTCCGATTCGGGAATAATCTTCTGGCCGCGAATCAGACATTCCTCATGATACTTGACACCGCAGAGGTGAGCGGCCTACCCATGAACGCCCGCAATGCCGCCGGAGCTTTGGCCGAGGAGAAGGGACATCCGGGTAAGTTCGCCTTTACGTTGAGCAAACCGAGCATGATTCCTTTCCTAACTTATGCCGACCGCCGCGACCTGCGGGAAAAGATCTACCGAGGCTACCTGGAGCGTTGCTGCGGCGGAGACTCGACAGACAACCGTCAATTAATCAATGACATGGTTCGACTGCGCCTCGAACGGGCCCGCCTGTTAGGTTACGAGACTCACGCAGACTATGTCCTCGACGGCGAGATGGCACGTACGCCCGGCAATGTCTATGCCCTGCTGGATTCCCTGTGGAGCCCTGCTCTCGCTTCCGCCCAAGCGGAACTGGACTCGATGAAGGCCATCAAACTCAAAGAGACCGGGGATGATGATTTTCAAAGCTGGGACTGGTGGTACTATGCCGAAAAGGTACGCAAGAAACAATATGACCTGGACGAAGATATGCTTCGGACCTACTTTGCCCTGGAGAACGTTCGTACCGGCATCTTCGATCTGAGCAACCGCCTCTATGGACTCACATTCACTCCACTCAGCGTACCGATGTATAACCGGGAGTGTACAGCCTACGAAGTGCTCGACAAGGACAATACTCATCTCGGCGTCGTGATCTTCGATCTGTTTCCACGCCCCGGGAAAGGCCCCGGAGCATGGTGCGGGACATTCCAGGAACGCACCTATAAGGATGGGGAACGGATCGACCCCGTCATTTACGTGGCTGCCAATTTCACGCGTCCGTTCGGAGATACACCGGCGCTGCTGAGTCTGGACGAAACAGATACTTTCTTCCATGAGTTCGGCCATGCACTGCATCAGCTTTTCCTGGACGTACCCTATAATGGCTTACGGTCTGTGGAACGCGATTTCGTCGAACTACCTTCGCAGATCATGGAAAACTGGGCCATGGAACCCGACATGTTGCGCCGTTATGCCCTGCACTACGCCTCCGGGACCATCATCCCCGACTACATGATCAAGAAGATCCAAAACAGTGCACTGTTCAACCAGGGATTTGCAACAACGGAATATCTTGCCGCCTCGCTGACCGACATGGACATCCATTCGATCAAGGAGTATCAACCCATCGACATAACGGCTTTCGAGCGCGATGCGCTATACGATCGGCGAGGGCTGATGCCGCAAATCGAACCACGCTATCGCTATCCCTATTTCTCGCATATTTTCGGAGGCGATTTCGATTACTCGGCCGGTTATTACAGTTACATCTGGTCCGAGGTGCTGGACAAAGATGCATTCCAGGCCTTTGCCGAGAGCGGAGACATATTCAACCGTACGGTTGCCGAGCGTTTCCGGCGTGAGGTGCTCTCCCGGGGAGGCAGTGCGGACGGTATGACGCTCTACCGCAACTTCCGAAGCAAAGAGCCCTCGCGGGATCCCCTGCTCTACTCACGCGGTTTCATCAAAGAGCTACCGAAACCGGAGCCTGCCGACTCCGTCGGAACATCCGATACACCAGTTCTGATTGCAACTCCCGAACAGAAGAAGGCTCAATAGAGAGCAAAAAACGATTTGACCGATTCGCGCTTTTCCCATCCTTCCCGTCATGAAGGCAGGAAGGAGCGCGAATCCGTTAACAAAGAAGACCTTACAACAGGATAAATATGGCCGGACGTTTATGAAGATCGGGCCGGGGCAGAGCGCGCCACTCCCGGATCGTCGCCGTACGAATGAACTCGGCAGGTTCCAGAATATCGGCAGCGACGGTCAACCGGGTTTCGGGAAGACAGGCAGCGAGCAACTCCTCGAAAAGTTTCATATTCCGATACGGTGCTTCGATGAATAACTGCGACTGATGTTCGGTCTGGGCCCGACGTTCGAAATGCTTGATGGCCCGCAACCGTTCAGGCGGTTTCACCGGCAGATAGCCGTTGAAAGCAAACGACTGGCCGTTCAATCCAGAGGCCATGAGGGCCAGGACAATAGACGAAGGACCGACCAGCGGCACCACGCGAATCCCCTTCCGATGGCACAACGCCGCCACCTCCGCTCCGGGATCGGCAATACCCGGGACACCGGCCTCGGAGATCACCCCCGCACTGCGCCCCTCAAGCAATGGCCCGACGAGTCGTTCCACCTCTTCGGGGCGCGTATGTTCGTTCAGCTCGGCAAACTCCAACGTATCGATCGGTTTCCCGATCTCCGCACGGCTCAGAAAGCGACGTGCACTACGCACATTCTCCACGATAAAATAATCCAGCGATCGAATCACCTCGCGGTTTGCCAACGGCAACACATCATAAGGAGCCCGTTCTCCGATCGGACAGGGAATCATGTACAAAATGCCTTTCCGGGTCATAGCCATCGGTTATAGAATTACTCTTTGGTATAAATTCGTTTGACACGAGAGGAAATACTCGTCATCACCTCATACGGAATTGTACCCAGCACACGCGCCATATCTTCCACGCGATTACCGGGTCCACCGCCAAATACGACGACCGAATCGCCCTCCTGCACCTCGATACCCGTCACATCCACCATGCAGGTATCCATACAAACACGCCCCACGATAGGAGCCGGCTTGCCGTTTACCATCACCGACCAACGGCCGCATCCCAGATGTCGATTCAGTCCATCGGCATAACCGATCGGAATGGTTGCCGTACGTGTCGGACGTTCGATCCGGCCGGCACGACCGTAACCGACCGTCTCCCCGGCCTCCAACTCCTTGATCTGCACGATACGCGTACGCAGCGTACTCACCTGTCGCAGTTCCATACCCGGCACAGCACCTACCCCATAAAGACCGATACCGAGCCGCGCCATATCGAACTGTGCCTCGGGCATCCGTTCAATGGCAGAGGTCGCAGCAATATGGCGTAAAGGCTTATACGGCAGGCTCTCCGCAATGCGGCTGCTCAATTCGTCGAATAGAGCGATCTGACGACGGGTAAAGGCATCCTCGGCCGGATCGTCGGCAGCCGCCAGGTGCGAAAAGATCGTACTCACGCGGATCACATCCCGATTGGCCTCCAGTTTCTCAAGCAACGTGGGAATATCTTTGCGTTCGAATCCAAGTCGATGCATGCCCGAATCAATCTTGAGATGAATCGGCCAGGCACGCTCTCCATGCCGACGGAGTGCCGACACAAAGGCATCGAGCGATGTGAAGCTATATATCTCGGGTTCAAGCGCATTGGCGATCATCAGCTCGAAGCTATCCGCATCGGCATTGAGCACCACAATCGGCATCGTGATGCCTCTCTCGCGCAACAGGACCCCCTCGTCGGCAAATGCAACGGCCAGATAATCCACCCCCTGATGCTGCAGCAGACTGGCCACCTCATAGGTGCCATTCCCGTAACCAGCGGCCTTGACCATCGCCATCAGACGCGTCTGCGGACGGAGTCGTGCCCGATGAAGATTGAGATTATAGACCATGGCATCCAGGTCGATCTCCAACGTCGTGGTATGGCAGCGTCGTTCGAGCGAATGGCTCAGACGTTCGAACTGCGAACCTCGGTTTCCCTTGATGAGAATGGCCCGGTCGGCGACATCCTCACGACGTACTGCCTTGAGAAAAGCATCCGTCGTGGGATAAAACTCCGTTTGACAACCGAACAGCCGGCCGTAATGTTTGATCCGCTCGCCCACCCCGATCAGATGGTCCACAGCAGACTGCCGGACAAGTTGTGCCACCCGGGCATACAACTCCTGCTCGGGGAAACCGCTCTGCAGAATATCGGAAAGAATCAGCGTCTGCCGTCGTCCTCCCGCCACATTTTTCAGATAGTCGAGCGCAATGGCCAGCGAATTGATATCCGAGTTATAGGAATCGTTGACGATCATCGAGTTATTCAATCCCTCCTTAAGCTCCAGGCGCATGGCTACGGGTTGCAGTTCCGCCACCCGTCTGACGGTCTCTTCATGGTCATAGCCCAGCACATCGCACAAAGCCACGGCGGCAGCGGCATTTTCCTGTGAGGCCCGGTCCGGGAAAGAGGCATATGCTTCCCGTTGCCGAGATGCATCCACCAACTGTTTCTGCGGATAATCGCGTATTAGAGCAGATTCCACCAATGCATAGGCGCTATTATAAATAATCGTTCCGGCATGGCTGAACAGTTTGATCTTTTCCTCGATTTTTCCTTCGATCGTATCGAAATGCTCCTGATGGGCATCGCCAATCATCGTAATGATCCCCACATCGGGCCGGATGATACGCTCGAGCCGCTCCATCTCCCCGGGCTGCGAAATTCCCGCTTCGATCACGGCCACCTGTTCATCCCCTTCGATCATCAGCACCGACAGCGGTACACCGATCTGAGAGTTGTAACTCTTCGGACTACGGAACAACTTCACCTCTGCAGGCACCAGCGAGGCAATCCACTCCTTAACCACCGTCTTGCCGTTGCTGCCCGTGACAGCCACGACACGCCCCCGGAACCGGGTACGATAATCAGCCGCCAGCCGTTGAAGCGCCACCACGGCACTCTCCACCCGTACGAAACCCGCATCCTCATATTTCGCCGTATTGACGTCGCGTTCGGTCAGAAACGCCCGCACCCCGCGCGCATAAAGTTCGTTGATATAGGCATGTCCGTCGTGATTCGTACCGCAAATGGCTACAAACAACGGATACTCGCCCGTCGACAAATTGCGGCTGTCGGTAAATACCGAATCGACCGTATGATTCACCCCCGAAAGGCGTCCACCACAAATGGAGGCTATCTCGTTCAATGTATATTTCATCTCTGCCGTTTTCTTTCGTCTCAATAAACACCCAAAATTCACAATAATTTTCGGTTTTACGAAAAAAAGAGCCCTGAAACCTAAAATTATTATTCCGTCACGTCACTCCGTAAAAGCAAATCCGCCCCGATGAGTACGAGGCGGATTGACAGTTCTTTTGAAGATACCGGATTCTAATAACGGTAATGGTCGGCTTTGTAAGGGCCCTCCACGCTTACACCGATATAATCGGCCTGTTTGGGGGTCAGTTGGGTGAGCTTCACTCCGATATTGGCCAAGTGTAAACGAGCCACCTCTTCGTCGAGATGTTTCGGGAGGCGATAGACATCCACCGCCATCTTGCCGCGATTCTCCCACAGTTCCATCTGCGCAAGACACTGGTTGGTGAACGAGTTGCTCATAACGAAAGAGGGGTGCCCCGTCGCACAACCGAGGTTCACCAGACGCCCTTCGGCCAGCACAAAGATCGAATGCCCATCGGGGAAGGTATACTTATCTACCTGCGGTTTAATCGTCGTCTTCACCACGCCCGGACACTCATCCAAACGGGCCATCTGAATCTCATTGTCAAAATGGCCTATGTTGCAGACAATCGCCTGATCGCGCATCCCCTGCATATGTTCGAGCGTAATGATATCGCAGTTCCCGGTGCAAGTCACAAAGATGTTGCCCTCGTCGAGCGCATCCTCCACGGTCTTCACCTCGAAGCCCTCCATCGCTGCCTGCAATGCGCAGATCGGATCGATCTCGGTAACGATCACCCGGGCCCCATAGGAACGCATACTCTTGGCGCAACCCTTGCCCACATCGCCATATCCGCATACAACGACCACCTTGCCGGCAATCATCACATCGGTGGCACGCTTGATGCCGTCGGCCAACGACTCCCGACAGCCGTACAGGTTGTCGAACTTGCTTTTGGTCACACTGTCGTTCACATTGATCGCCGGTACGAGCAACTCGCCGCGCTCTTTCATCTGATATAAACGATGGACACCCGTCGTCGTCTCCTCCGAGACACCTTTCCAATCAGCCACCGTATTGTGCCACTTCCCGGGCTCCTCCTGCAGAATCGTACGCAGCGTCTGCAGAATCACCGCCTCTTCATGGCTGCCAGGGGTGACATCAAGCGTCTTGGCATCATTCTCCGCCGCATATCCCTTATGGATCAGCAACGTCGCATCGCCACCATCGTCCACGATCAGATTCGGGCCTTTGCCACCCGGAAACGAGAGGGCCATGGCCGTACACCACCAATACTCCTCGAGGCTCTCGCCTTTCCAGGCGAATACCGGGACACCGGCTGCAGCAATGGCTGCCGCTGCATGATCTTGCGTCGAAAAGATGTTGCAACTGCACCAGCGCACCTCGGCACCCAATTCTACGAGGGTCTCGATCAGTACGGCAGTCTGTATCGTCATGTGGAGCGAGCCCATCACACGCGCCCCCTTGAGCGGTTTCTGCGGGCCGTATTTCTTACGGATGGCCATCAATCCGGGCATCTCGTGCTCCGAAATCTCAATCTCTTTACGTCCCCAATCGGCCAGCGCGATGTCCGCCACCTTGTAGGGCATGGTCGTATCAATAAACATAGCTATCGTGTTTTAAAATATTCCGTGATGATGCGGCGATCCTCGGCAAGCCAGGCACGCAAGGCATCGAAGGAGGTCATCGTCTCCTCTCCACGCATGAATTCGAGCAACCGGATCTCGATCGTCTTACCATAAAGATCTCCTTCAAAGTCAAAAAGATTGATCTCCAGGACACGCTTCCCGTCGCCACCCACCGATGGTTTATGCCCCAGATAGGCCATACCGTCATACTGCACACCTTCAACGACGGCCTGTGCGGCATAGACACCGTCTTTCATTGGCCACGACGGATCTACGGCAATGTTGGCTGTCGGAAAGCCCAACCGTCGTCCGAATTTATTGCCGCCAATAACGACTCCTGATATCTTCTCTTCCATCTTCTATCGAATTTCGCGGCAAATGTACGAAGAAATCCCGGAATCCGTACGTATTCCCAACTCCTTTTGTATACGAATACAAATCTCTCTACGCTCCGAAATCGAACAATGGCGTAGAGAGATAACGCTCGCCCGTATCGGGAAGCAACACGACAATCGTCTTGCCGGCATTTTCCGCTCTGCAGGCCAGCTCCATGGCAGCAAAGGCAGCGGCACCGGCCGATATCCCGACCAGAACTCCCTCCGTACGAGCCAATTCATGTGCCGTATCGAACGCCTGCTCGGTGGTCACCTTGAAAATTTCATCCACAACAGCCGGATCAAAGTTCTCCGGAACAAATCCGGCACCGATTCCCTGCAACTTATGCGGCCCGGGCTGCCCACCCGAAAGCACGGGAGAGTCGGAGGGCTCCACAGCCACAACGCGCACCGAGGGCTTCAAAACCTTCAATTTACGCCCCACACCGGAAACCGTCCCTCCTGTACCAACTCCGGCCACAAACATATCGACACCTCCGTCCGTATCATGCCAAATTTCCATGGCAGTGGTCCGTTCATGTATCGCCGGATTGGCCGGATTAACAAATTGCCCGGGGATGAGGCTTCCCTCAATCTCCCTATGCAGTTGTTCCGCCCGGGCAATGGCACCCGACATACCCTCGGCACCCGGCGTCAGCACCAACTCGGCACCCAACGCCTGTAAAATCCGACGACGTTCAAGACTCATCGTCTCGGGCATCGTCAGAATCAACCGATAGCCCCGTGCCGCTGCCACCATCGCCAAACCGATACCAGTGTTCCCGCTGGTCGGCTCAATCAATGTCCCCCCGGGCTGCAGAACTCCCTGTTTTTCGGCATCTTCCACCATGGCCAAAGCAACGCGGTCTTTAACACTCCCTGCCGGATTGAAATATTCGAGTTTCGCAACCAATCGCGCAACCAAACCATGTTGCCGGGCATAATTGGACAGTTCCAAAAGCGGTGTACCTCCCACCAAATCCGTGAGACTTCGAGCAATCTTTGTCATAGCTGTATCTATTTTCCTTTAAATTCTATTCTTCGGGTTAAAATTAAAAACATATTCCGTACCGTGAAAATGAAAACAAAAAATTATTGTTACATTTGTCCCTATAGACATCTGACTTTTCAAGCCGTTACAGAAGCATTATGGATACGATCTCCCACAAAAAAGGCAAAATATACTACTCGATGGGCGAGGTTTCGGAGATGTTCGACGTCAATCCGTCACTGATCCGGTTCTGGGAACAGAAATTCGACATCCTCAAGCCTCACAAAAACAAAAAAGGCAACCGCATGTTCACCCCCGAAGATGTGGACAACCTAAAACTGATCTACCATCTGGTCAAGGAGAAGGGCATGACTCTTGCGGGAGCACAGAAACGCATTAAGGACAACAAGGAGGGGGCACAACGCGACATGGAGGTGATCGACCGGCTGCTGGCCATCAAAGCGCTCCTGCTGGAGATCCGTCAGGAGCTCAAGGTCGGCGGCGAGGAGCTGATCCGGGAAGACGAGTACGAGGAGCCAGCTATCCCCGGGCACCAAGTCGCAGAAACAACGGCAGAAGACGCGTCCCAAGAGGTGGAACAGACGGCAGCGACGGATATTGCAACCGATTCCGCAAGCACGGTCAGCGTACCGGCTTCTCAACAGGAATCCACTCAGGAGCCGATTGAGGAGCAACTGTCCCATACCGAACAGATGCTCTTCGAGGTGGAGCAGACCAGCGTCCCGGCATCTACGGAGTCCTCAGGTGCTCGGTCCGAAGAACAAAAGCCCGTGGCCGAAGAGTCGCAAGCAGAGCAAACAACAGTGCAACCCGAAGCCCCACAAAAACCACGCATCTACGAACAAACCCTGTTTTAACCACCAAGCCGCTCCGCTTCAGGAGCAAGATAAAAACAGCCAGCAACATGAAAGTCGCCGACATCGCCAAAGCCATCGAAGAACAAGTCCCTTTGTGTCTGCAGGAGAGCTATGACAATGCGGGTCTTCTGGTCGGCCATCCCGACGACGAGGTCCACGCAGCACTGCTCTGCGTGGATGTCACCGAAGAGGTAATGGATGAGGCGGAAGCACGGGGCGTCGACATGGTCGTATCACACCATCCGATCATTTTTCACGGCATAAAGCGTCTGACCGGCCGTACCTACATCGAGAAAGTGGTCGAACGCGCCATACGCAACGGCATTGCGCTGTATGCCTGCCACACCAATCTCGACTCGGTTGCGGGAGGCATGAGTTGGCGGGTCGGTGAGATGCTGGGACTGCAACAGATGGAATTGTTAGAGGCTACACGACCAGCAGACCCAGGCGTAGGATTCGGCGTAATCGGCACGCTGCCGGAAGCCGTTGCGACCAGAGAGTTCCTGCGCCAGGTACAACAACGCCTGCAGGTACAAGTGGTACGCCACAGCGACCTGCACAGCGACACGGTACAGCGCATCGCCCTCTGCACAGGGGCCGGAGCCTCCCTGATCCAGACGGCGCACTCTGCCGGAGCCGATCTCTACATTGCAGCGGACTTCAAATACAATGACTTTCTGGATGCCCGAGGACTGTTGACTGTGGCCGATATCGGTCATTTCGAGAGCGAATATTGTGCAATCGACCTTTTATTTGATATTATTAGAAAAAAATTCGCTACTTTTGCACTCCATAAAAGCCAAAACGCGCGTAACCCGATCAATTACCTAGTAGAAGAGTAAAAAATATGGCACCAGCAAACAAGAAAACGGCCGACAGCGTCGATTACTCCATCGAGGAAAAGATTGCCGCCCTGTACAATCTTCAGAAGATCGACTCGAAAATCGATGAGATCAACAAACTCAAGGGGGAACTGCCACTCGAAGTACAGGACCTCGAGGATGAGGTGACCGGCTTGCAAACCCGGATTGAAAACATCAGCAGGGAGATCGACGAGCTCGGCCAAATGACCAAACAGCGCAAAGAGGAGATCGAGCAGTCGAAAGCCCTGATCGCCAAATACGAAGAGCAGCAAAGAAATGTACGCAACAATCGTGAGTTCGATTCTCTCTCCAAGGAGATTGAATATCAGCAACTCGAGATTGAACTCTGCGAAAAACGCCTCAAAGAGTACAGCGGCGAAATCAAAGCCAAAAAGAAACTGGTAGAAGATGCCGAAGCCTCAATGGCAGACCGCAAAATCGATCTTGACAACAAGAAAAAGGAGCTCGACAGTATCGATCAAGAGACTGCCAAAGAGATGGAGGCCTTGCGTGCCGAAGAGGCCAAAGCTCAGGCCAAAATCGACGAACGCCTGATTACCGCCTACAAACGCATCCGCAATAATGTACGCAACGGGTTGGCTGTTGTCACCGTAAAACGTGATGCCTGCGGTGGTTGCTATAACCGAATTCCGCCACAGCGTCAGTTCGAGATCCGGCAGAGCAAGAAAATCATCGTATGCGAATACTGCGGTCGTATTCTTGTATCCGATCAACTTGAAGAGGAACAAGCATAAGTTCTCGGCAGCAGCATTTCGGAGTCGAACAGCATTTTGATTCAGAGAGGATTATTCGATTGAGAATAGTCCTCTCTTTTTCTAAAACAATCTACGATCGACTTGGCATGCAACATTTCTGTTCCAATCTGCATCTATTTTATAGATATTAATTAATGTGTACCCGTCGCACAAAACCGTATATGATATGTTCCCTGATGGTCCACACCATATATCGAAACAAAGAAAGGGCTAAAAACATCCGTTTTGGCATAATATTTGAATAAATGATCCATGACAAAAGTAAAAGAACCCGAAACATGATATATTTTTGGAAAATGATTTTGGATTTATAAAAACTAAATATTACTTTTGTTAGTTGACACACAAAATAAGTACAAAACTCTAAAAAAGATTGCCTATCGAAAAAATCTACTCAAAACCAAACCATTAGGAGTAGAATATGAACTTGAAAGCATTAAGCGACCAGGAGCTGCTTAATACCTATCTTGCAGGCAATGAAAGTGCTATATCCGTATTAATTGATCGGCATCGGAAACGCATTTCCGATTACATCTATATGATGGTAAAAAGCCGGGACGTAGCGGATGACATTTTCCAGGAGACCTTTATCAAGGTGATTCGATTCCTCGGAGAAGGACGATACACAGAGAGCGGGCGTTTTCTGTCGTGGGTGTTGCGTATTGCACACAATCAGGTGATCGACCATTTCCGTCAACAGAAGATGCAAAATAATGTAACGGAAACAGATGCCGGTTATGACATTCTCAATTGTCGGAAATTCTCCGACCATACGATCGAAGACCGTTTGGTCACCGAGCAAATCGAAAGCGACATACGAAAACTGGTGGACCATCTGCCTGAAGAGCAAAAAGAGGTAGTGATGATGCGATATTACAGTAATCTCAGTTTCAAGGAGATCGCAGAGCAGACCAATGTCAGCATCAACACGGCGCTGGGTCGTATGCGCTATGCGCTCATCAACCTGCGAAAAATGATTCAGGAAAAACAACTTATTTTGAGTTAGCAGACAATATTTCGACAAGCAGGGCGTTTTGTTAATAAACCGAAAAACAGACGGCTGCCTATGGACGAAATGGACATTTATTCGGAGACGAACGGTATCGATCAGGAGGAAGAACTATTTCTAAACTTCGTCGTTCAGGGAGACCACGAGTTGCTCTATCTGGACACCTGCCTTCGGGAGATTCTGGGAAGATAACGGTACCGAACCATGAGGGGAAGCACCATATAATACATGGTGCTTCCTTTTTTATTCCGTATCTTTCGCACGCAAAAGTCGCTGCATCATGAACCGAGCAAACAAGATAGGAAAAGGCGAACGCCCCGTAAAATTCAAAATCGCATCGGGCTATGTGATTCTGTTGGCTGCAGCCATTCTTTCGGCAAAATACATCTACAAAGAGATGACCCACGTCTCGTCGCTGGAGAACTACGAATCGCAACTCTACACCAAATACAGTTTCATCAGCCGAACACTCTACCACCTCAACCAGGTGGAAAATTACGGGCAACTCATTCTGGCCGGTTACATATCGTATGATGCCCCCTACAAAAAAGAGATGGATGTCGTACGCAGCTACATCGACTCTCTGCGGCTGTTGGCCATCGAATCGGCCGATTCGATGCAGAGCGAGCGAATAGACAGCATCGGAGGCCTGCTGACGATGAAAGAGCAGAATATCCTCAACCTACGCAATACGATTCACGCCGCTACCACGACACAACTCTACAATAAGGATATCGACAGCCTGCTATCGACGGCGATTCTGCCGTCAGACATGACACTCACCGCCGACACCACCCTTCTATCACCCACCGAAGAGCAAATCGTCACCCAATACGACACCATCGTCACAACACGAAAAAATCGTCCCGGTTTCTTTCGCCGGTTGGCTCAGGCATTCTCTTCCGAACAAAAAGACTCCACAATCGTCATCAACACCCGAATCGAGCAAATTCAGGTTCAAACGCCCCCTCCTCCCGCATTCTCCCTCGACACGATTACCACCCTGCTGCGTGACCTGCAAGGGAGCGTAAACACCCGCAGTCAGGAGATTTACGACAAAGCTTGGAAAACCGGAAATCGGTTACGCCACAGCAATCAACTCATCACAGAAAAAATCAGCCATCTACTGTTTGACTTCGAACGAGAATGGACCCAATACATGCTGACCCGCATGGAGAGCCAACGTGCGGTTTCTCAACATGCGATCCAGGTCTTAGGAGGCGTGGCATTCCTCAGCATTATGCTGACGTTGATCTTTCTATTTATCATCTGGCGTGATATCGACCGAAGCAACCGCCAGAAACGCGAACTGGAAGCCGCCAACCGTTATACGGAAGAGTTGCTCAAAATCCGGGAGAATCTGATGCTCACCATCACTCATGACATCAAAGCCCCATTGAGTTCGATCATGGGTTACATCGATCTGCTTAGCCGCTTGACTAAGGATAAGCGCGAGGCGGCCTATCTCTCCAACATGAATCTTTCGGCACACCATCTGTTGCGACTGGTCAACGACTTGCTGGATTTCCATCGGCTCGACTCCAACAAGATGGAAGTGAATCGGGTTACATTCCACCCTGCGACGCTCTTTACCCATCTGCTGGACAGTTTTCGCCCCGTCATAGAAAAAAAAGGGATCGTCCTACACAATCAAATCGCCGCGGAACTCAACCGAGAGATGGTCAGTGACCCGCTTCGCATCCGTCAGGTTGCAGAGAACCTGCTTTCCAATGCCGTTAAATTCACAGACCATGGAGAGATTCACTTTATCGCCTCGACAGACAAAACGGGGCGACAACTTCGCTTTACGGTAGAGGATACGGGGCGTGGCATCGCCCAAGAGGAGCAGGAAAAAATCTACCGGGAGTTCACACGTCTACCTTCGGCGCAAGGGGTCGAAGGATTCGGACTCGGCCTCTCCATCACCCGCAAACTGATACATCTGCTCGGAGGCTCGATTACCCTCGACAGTACCCCGGGGAAAGGCTCCGCGTTCCATGTCACCCTTCCCATTGAACCAGCCCCCGAAAGAAAGAGTCCTTCCCTGCCGGATCAGGCCACAAAGGCTGCAGGGGCCGATCTATCGGGAATCCGATGCCTGATAATCGATGACGACCGGTTCCAACTGGAAATCACACAAGCGATGTGCCGACAACTGGGCTTCACAGCCGACTGTTGTCAGCATCCCGCAGAATTGGACGAACGGCTCCTGTCCATCGGCCAATACCAAGCCATTCTGACCGATATCCAGATGCCGGCCATGAGTGGATTCGACGTTTTACACCGCATCCGAGCCATGCAGGGCGGAGAAAAGATACCGGTCATCGCCGTCACAGCACGTAGCGACAACAGTCAGGAGGATTTTCAGCAGGCAGGTTTTTCGGCCGTACTCACCAAACCCTTTTCCAAAACAGAGCTGACCGACTGTCTTCGCTCCGTCATTCCAGACCGGTCCATTGCCGACGCTGGCGAAAAGACCGACGTTGGCGAAGAGAACGCCTCCCAAGCGATTGAGAGCACTTCTCGCTTTGCTGCTTTGACTGCATTTGCCGGAGAAGACCAGGAGGCCGCAACCGAGATTCTCCGCTCCTTTGTCTCCGAAGGGCGGATCAACCTGCAACGTCTCCGTACGGCATCCACACAACACAATGCTGCCGAGTTACGGGCCGTAGCCCATAAAATGCTCCCCATCTACCGACTGCTCCAGGCAGAACGCATCGTCATACTGCTCTCATCGCTCGAGCAAACCTCCGAGACCATCTCTCCGGAGATACTGTCGCAGGCTGAAGAGGCAGCGGCAGCGATTGAACACTGCATCGAAAATGCAGAAAACGAACTATCTTTGTCCTAACCTGAAGAATTGAAACAATGAAATCGGTACTGATCGTAGAAGATGATGTGACGTTCGCTCTGATGCTGAAAACCTGGCTCGGCAAAAAAGGCTTTACCGTCGAGACAGCCAGCTCGGTGGACAAGGCCAAGGAGTCTCTGGCCCGGCACTGCCCCTCTATCGTTCTGACAGACATGCGAATGCCGGGACAGGACGGCATCTATCTGCTGCAATGGATCGCCGAGCAGATGCCAACGCTTCCCGTCATTGTGATGACCAGCTATGCAGACATTCAGACCGCCGTACGCAGCATGAAACTCGGTGCCAAGGACTACATCGCCAAGCCGGTCAATCCGGAAGAACTGCTGCAAAAAATCGAGGAAGCCATCGCCGACAGTACAACCGTTGAGACCTCTCGGAGGAAAACCGACACAGAGGTGTCGACCGCCATTGACACCTCCTACATCGAAGGGAAAAGCGATGCTGCCCGGAAGTTGTACGAGTTCGTACGACTGGTGGCCCCGACCCAGATGTCGGTATTGATCAACGGGGCAAGCGGTACGGGTAAGGAGCATATCGCCCGACTGATCCATCAATCCAGCAAACGGGCCGACCATCCGTTCGTTGCAGTAGATTGCGGCGCTATTCCACGAGATCTGGCCGCATCGGAGTTTTTCGGCCATGTCAAAGGTTCCTTTACCGGAGCGCTAAGCGACAAGACGGGAGCCTTTGCCGCAGCCAATGGCGGCACGCTCTTCTTGGACGAAGTCGGGAATCTGAGTTACGAAACCCAGATCCAACTGCTTCGTGCGCTCCAGGAACGCAGGATACGTCCCGTCGGCAGCAACAAGGAGATACCAGTCGACATCAGGTTAGTTGCAGCCACCAACGAACATCTCGAAGAGGCTATCGCCCAAGGCAAATTCAGGGAAGACCTCTACCACCGGCTCAACGAATTCACCCTCCGGATGCCGACCCTGTGTGAACAGGCAGAGGATATCATGCTCTACGCCAACTTCTTCCTCGACCAGGCCAACCGTGAGTTCGACAAACATATCGAGGGATTTTCTCCCGAAGCCGTTACACTCATTTTACGATACGACTGGCCCGGAAATCTCCGGCAAATGCGCAACATCGTAAGATGTGCCGCTCTCTTGGCTCAGACGCCTCAAATCACGCCACAGGATCTGCCAGCCGAGATCTCCGAGACCGACTCCTCGAAGGCTTCTACAGCACTCCATCAACCACAAGACGAAGAGGAACGGATCCGTCGGGCATTAACACTGGCCGGCAACAACAAATCCAAAGCCGCCCGACTGCTCGGCATCGACCGGAAAACGCTTTACAACAAGTTGAAAAGTCTCGGAATCGAATCCGACATTCCATAAAACAACACACCTCGCACAGGGAATAGTGTGGAAAATTTCCACAGTCTGCCTCATCGTTTTCCACAATTTCCCCACACACCCCACCCACCCTCCTACCACACAAAAACATAATAATCAGCAATTTGCAGCAAAGTGTCTTTTTTTGGCATTCTGATTGGATAAATTTGGTATGCAACCACAAAGGAAGCAAAACCAGAAAAACAGAATATTAATTTTTAAACTTTTAAGCCATGAAAAAGACCTTTGTTTCAGTAGCGACCATCGCTCTTATGTTCGGAAGTGTATTTGCCGTATCTGCACAGCAACCCCAGCAAGCACCGACGGAACCGGCAGATACCACGGAAGCACCTGCTCCGGAACAACCCGCCGATACGACTCAATCTGAGCCGACCAATGCAGAACCAGAAAAATCCATCTTCTTGACAATCGTTCAGGCACCCGAGCAGGCTCCGGAAGAGTCGAAAGATGCGCCTCAGGAAGAAGCTCCCGCAAAAGATGATTCTCAGAAAGAGGAAACGCCTGCCGAAGAGGACGCTACGCCTACCGAAGAGTCTGCTCCCGCTGAGGAGACAGCTCCTGCCGGAGAGGCTGCCAGCCTGATTTTCTAAGCCCCTCACACTTAATATATACCTTTTTCCAGAAACAAAACCCTGCCGACATAGTGGCAGGGTTTTGTTATGTTATATAGCATAGAACATCCCGAAGGAAAACGGCCATTACAATAGGGCCAACTTCAGCACATCATCGTTCGTACGAACATAGTGGAAATTAAGTCCTTGAATATAATCAGCCTTGATTTCCGAAATATCCTTGCGGTTGTCTTCACTGAGGATAATATCGGTAATCCCAGCCCGCTTGGCAGCCAGAATCTTCTCCTTGATTCCGCCCACAGGCATGACACGTCCCCGTAAAGTCGTCTCTCCGGTCATGGCAATCCGTTCCTTCACCTTACGTCCGGTAAAGGTCGAGACCATCGAGGTCACCATCGTAATACCGGCACTCGGTCCATCTTTTGGAATTGCTCCTTCGGGCACATGGACATTCATATCCCACTTTTCGAACTTCTCTCGATCGATACCCAACTCCGCGTAATGAGCCTTCACCCATTCCAGAGCAATCGTAGCCGACTCCTTCATCACATCGCCGAGGTTCCCGGTCAGGCTCAACTTCCCCGTACCGGGACTCAGCACCGACTCGATATAGAGGATATCGCCTCCGACCTCCGTCCAGGCCAGCCCGGTAACGACCCCAACAATGCCTCCGACTTCATACATCTCACGTTGGAACTTCGGCATACCGAGAATCTTCTCCACATCCGCCGCTGAAATCTGGGGTTTGTACTTCGTCGCAAATCCGATGTCTTTAGCACGATGCCGCGCAATCTTCGCCAACAACTTATCCAGCGTCCGGACACCCGATTCACGTGTATATTCCGATATCACCTTCTCCATGACGGCAGCATTCATCTTCAACTCCTTCGACGGAATGCCATGTGCTTCGAGCTGCTTGGGCAACAGATGTTTCAGACCGATCTGCACCTTCTCTTCAAGGAGATATCCCGGAATATTGATCATCTCCATACGGTCGCGCAATGCCGGATTGATGGCTCCCACATTGTTGGCCGTAGCGATGAAAAGCACCTTCGACAGGTCGTACTCCATGTCGAGGTAGTTGTCATGGAATGTGGTATTCTGTTCCGGATCGAGCACCTCGAGCAGAGCCGACGACGGATCGCCATGGTTGCCCACTCCAACCTTGTCCACCTCGTCGAGAATGATCACGGGGTTCGACGAACCGCACCGTTTGATGGTTTGAATAATTCGACCAGGCATGGCTCCGATGTAGGTACGGCGGTGTCCCCGGATCTCGGCCTCATCGTGCAGACCTCCAAGTGAAATACGCCCGAATTTCCGTTTGAGCGACTCCGCCACACTCTTCCCGAGAGAAGTCTTACCCACTCCCGGAGGGCCATACAGACACAGAATCGGCGACTTGAGATCCCCTTTTAGTTTTATCACGGCCAAGTGTTCCAAAATACGCTCCTTCACCTCCTCCAGGCCGAAGTGGTCGGCATCGAGTCGTTTGCGCGCCCGTTCCAAATCGAGATTGTCTTTGGTCGTCTCGTTCCACGGCAGATCGAGCATCAACTGCAGATAGGTCATCTGCACAGAGTACTCGGCAATCGCCGAATTAAGACGCTCGAGTTTGCTCACCTCCTTTTCAAACGTCTCGGCAACCTCCTTGTTCCATTTCTTCTTTTGAGCCCGACGACGCAATTCGGCCACATCGCTTTCGGTCGGATCTCCTCCCAACTCCTCCTGAATGGTACGTATCTGTTGTTGGAGGAAATATTCGCGTTGCTGCTGATCGAGATCGCGTTTCACCTTGCTCTGTATCTCACTCTTCAGCTCCACCAGTTGTTGCTGCTTGACCAGAATCTCGAGCAAACGACGTGCCCGGGCCAACAGTCCCGGAGCCTCCAGCAAATGTTGACGATCGGCATCCGCCAGATCCAGATTCGAACAAATAAAATTGATCAACCCCCGTTTGCTGTCGATATTCTTAATGGCGAAAGTCGCCTCTTTGGGCATATTCGGCGATATATTGATAATATTCAGCGCCACATCCCGAATCGAATCCACCAAGGCATCAAACTCCACGTTTCCCTTCTCCGGAGTGGAATCTTTCAAGGGAATAATGGATGCCGTAAAGTAAGGATCGGAAGTGATGAAATTCTGAATCTCTATCTTCTCCTGCCCGTGCAGAATAACCGTCAGATTGCCGTTCGGCATCTCCAGCACCTTCAATACACGTGCAGCCGTACCGATTTTATATACATCCTCCGGACCGGGATTCTCCACATCGGCCTCTTTCTGAAGCACAGCACCCAAAACACCGCTGCCGTTCTCCACCTCACGGATGAGCCGCATGGATTTTTCGCGTCCTACGGTAATCGGAGTAATCGCCCCTGGAAACAGCACGGAACTGCGAAGCGTCAGAATCGGTATCACCCCCGGCATAATCGTTTCCGGCGTAGCCTCATCCTCATCTCCTGTAACAATAGGAATGACCTGATGACGTCCCTCGAGCATATCCGTAATGCTCGCATAATCTTCGATTTCTATTCTGTTTTTCTTATTCATAATTCAATCTCCAATCCGCAAAGGTAATGATTTCCCGCGGATTTTCTATTATACCTCACTATGAAACGTTTCCGAGATGGAAAAATTGTGATATCCGAACGCGGATTATCAACAGCAAACAACTATCTTTGCAAATTGAATGCAAATATTATCAGGAGGACATTATATGCAGATTGGAGACAAATACGTTCCCCAGGAGATCGAGGGCAAATGGTACGAATATTGGCTCGAAAAGAAATTTTTCCATTCGGAACCGGACGAAAGAGAGCCATATACTATCGTCATTCCGCCACCCAATGTCACCGGAATGCTACATATGGGTCATATGCTCAACAATACATTGCAGGATGTTCTGGTGCGCCGTGCAAGGATGCAGGGGAAGAATGCCTGCTGGGTTCCGGGGACAGACCATGCTTCGATCGCCACAGAGGCCAAAGTGGTCGCCAAACTCAAGGAGGAGGGCATCGACAAGTCTTCTCTCACGCGTGAGGAGTTTCTCAAACACGCATGGGCATGGAAAGAGAAACACGGAGGCATCATTCTCCAACAGTTGCGCAAGTTGGGTGCCTCGTGCGACTGGGATCGTACCTGTTTCACGATGGACGAGCCCCGCACCGAAGGTGTTCTTAAGGTTTTCGTAGACCTCTATAACAAAGGCAAGATATATCGCGGAGTACGGATGGTCAACTGGGACCCCGCAGCACAAACCGCACTCTCCGACGAGGAGGTGGTCTACAAGGAGTCTCAAGGGAAGCTCTACTACTTACGCTACAAGATCGAGGGCGAGGAGGGCTATGTCGTCGTGGCTACGACACGCCCGGAGACGATTCTGGGAGACACGGCGCTCTGCGTCAACCCGAACGATCCTCGCTACACCGGACTGAAAGGCAAACGGGTTATCGTGCCGCTGGTAAACCGGTCGATTCCCGTCATCATGGACGACTATGTGGATATCGAATTCGGTACGGGAGCATTGAAAGTCACCCCGGCACACGACGTCAACGACTATATGTTGGGCGAGAAATATAATCTCGAAGCCATCGACATTTTCAACGACGACGGCACGATCAACGGCAAGGTCGGCATGTACGAAGGGATGGATCGTTTCGCACTGCGCACACAGATCGAAAAAGATCTCGCAGCAGCCGGGCTGCTCGACAAAACCGAAGCCTATACCAATAAGGTAGGCTGCTCGGAACGCACCGGAGTACCCATCGAACCGAAACTCTCCATGCAGTGGTTCCTCAAGATGGAGGAACTCGCCGCTCCGGCAACGAAAGCCGTCATGGAGGATCTGATCGAATTCGTCCCCGCCAAATACAAGAACACCTACCGCTACTGGATGGAGAACATCAAGGATTGGTGCATCTCGCGTCAACTCTGGTGGGGACAGCAAATCCCGGCCTGGTATCTCCCACAGGGAGGCTACGTAGTCGCCGAGACACCGGAGGAAGCGCTGAAGCTCGCCCGCGAAAAGAGCGGAAACGCCTCTCTGCAGATGAGCGATCTTCGCCAGGATGAAGACGTCCTCGACACTTGGTTCAGTTCTTGGCTCTGGCCGATCTCGGTATTCGACGGCATCCGCCATCCCGACAACCGGGAGATCAACTACTACTATCCGACCAATGACCTGGTGACCGCCCCGGACATCATCTTCTTCTGGGTGGCGCGAATGATTATGGCCGGCTATGAGTATCGCGGCGAGAAACCGTTCGGACACGTCTATTTCACAGGAATCGTCCGTGACAAAATCGGGCGCAAGATGAGTAAGCAACTCGGCAACTCGCCCGATCCGCTCGACCTGATTGCCCAGTACGGTGCCGACGGTGTGCGGGTAGCTATGATGCTCTGTTCGTCGGCAGGCAACGACCTGATGTTCGACGACGCACTCTGCGAACAAGGACGCAACTTTGGCAACAAGATCTGGAATGCCTATCGTCTGGTCAACACCTGGAACGCGGATGAGACTCTTCCGCAACCCGAAAGCAGCCGTTTGGCCGTAGCATGGTTCAACGCCGTATTGAACAAAACCCTCTCGGAGATCGAGGCCGATTTTGCAGCATACCGAATCTCGGAAGCGTTGATGGCCGTCTACAAACTGTTCTGGGACGAATTTTCGGGATGGTATCTCGAAATGGTCAAACCCGCTTACCAGTGTCCGATCGACGCCCAGACCCTGTCTCAAACCAAAGAGCTGTTCGAGAAGTTGCTGCTGATCCTCCACCCCTTCATGCCGTTCCTGACAGAGGAGTTGTGGCAGCATATCGCACCCCGCAAAGAGGGCGACAGTATCATGGTAAGCCTTGCGCCTCAAGCGTCGGCCTACGACGAAACGATACTCTCGGAGTTCGAGAAGGTCAAGGAGGCCATTACGGCCATCCGCAATATCCGGAAAGAGCGCAACCTTCCCAATCGTGAGGCGCTGACGCTCAAAGTGATCACCGACGAAAACTATCATCCGCAATACAACCCCGTACTGGAGAAGATGGCCAACCTGTCGGCCGTGGAAACTGTCAAGGAGAAAGATCCGACAGCAGCGGCCTTCATGGTCAAAACCACCCAATATTTCATCCCGCTGGGCGATAAAATCGACGTAGAGGCTGAGCGCAAGAAGCTCCAGGCAGACCTGACCTATCAGGAAGGTTTCCTGTCGTCGGTGATGAAGAAGCTGAACAACGAACGATTCATGAGCAGTGCTCCAGCGAAGGTGGTCGAGACAGAGAAAGCCAAGAAAGCAGATGCCGAGGCGAAGATCAAAGCCATCCAGGAGAGGTTGAATGCCCTTCAATAGAACGAACATGGCCGTCCACTCCCAGGAAAAAGAGCAAGACAGGGCCCCGTATGTCAGTGTGCTGATTCCGGTCTATAATGGAGAGCGATTCCTGCGCCAGACGATTGAATCGATACTTGCACAGACATTTACGGATTTCGAACTGATTCTCGTGGACGATTGCTCCTCGGATCGTTCGGCAGCGATCATTCAATCCTATAACGATCCCCGCATCCGATTCTTCGTCAACGACAAGAACCTCGGCAACGGAGGGACACGTAACCGTCTTGTCCAGTTGGCACGAGGGAAGTATTGTGCCGTACTGGATCATGATGACCTATGCCTTCCCGAACGGCTGGAACGCCAGGTGAAGTTTCTCGATGCCCATCCCGAAATCGGATTCTGCTCCTCAGCCATCGAGATCATCGACGAACAGGGGCAGATGGCCGGCGAACGATGGTACAACATACCCGCCAACCATGAAGAGATCAAATGCGGGATTCTTTTCTGCTGTCCGGTGTCGCATGTCACCGTGATGTTCCGTCGCGAAGAGTATCTGGGCTACGGATTAAAATACACGAATGGCGGAGCTGACGACATGAGTCTTTTCAGTCGTGCCGTAGAGGTGATGCGTTTTACCAACTTACCAGAGCCATTGGTCTGCTATCGGCTCTGGAAAGGACAGTTCTCCGCGACCGGAAGGGAGAATCAGATGCGCCATGCCATGGAGGCCTTCGAATATGTCTACTCAAAGATAGGTATTACGCTCGACGACCAGGACCGGGCCGTACTCTTCTATACCATGCAGGGACTTCGCCCTACGGACAATCTGCTCCCAGCCTACCGGCGACTGGCTTTTCGGATCTGGAAAGCCAATCGAACCCACAAAAAATACGACAAGCACGCGCTCCGGAAACAACTGCATCGTCTCCATCGCCACAAGCGAGGAGGCATCACGCCGGATTATCTGCTCTTTAAATTCCGCCTGTTATTCTGAAGCCCTTTCTCAGAAGAAGGTCAGGACATGTGTTGCATCTCGACGAGTTTGCAATAGACGCCTCCTTGCGCCATCAACTCCTGATGCGTACCCTCCTCGACGATTCGGCCCTGCTCCACGACCAGAATACGGTCGGCATTATAGATCGTACTAAGGCGATGGGCAATCACAATGGAGGTCCGTCCATCAAGCAGCGAATCGAGCGCATCCTGTACCAGTTTCTCACTCTCCGTATCGAGGGCCGAGGTAGCCTCGTCCAGAATTAAGATCGCAGGATTCTTAAGCACAGCCCGTGCAATACTGAGTCGTTGCCGCTGACCTCCGGAAAGTTTCATGCCCCGATCGCCGATATTGGTCTGATAGCCATGCTCCGTCTCCAGAATAAACCCATGAGCATTGGCAATCTTCGCAGCATTCTCTACCTGCGCAAAATCGGCCGTATCATTACTCAACCGAATATTGTTCTCGATCGTATCATTGAAAAGCACGGTCTCCTGCGACACGACACCCATCGTCTCGCGCAGACTGCGAATCGTATACTCCTTAATATTCCGGCCATCGATCAATATCTCTCCCGCATCCACATCGTAGAATCGCGGAATCAGATCGGAAAGCGTCGATTTTCCACCTCCCGACGGGCCCACCAAGGCAACGGTCTCACCCTTCTTCACCTTGAAGTTCACTCCGCAGATCACCTCCCGATTCTCGTAAGAGAAACGGACATCGCGGAATTCAATCTCCTCCTTGAACTCAGTCAAATCAATAGCATCCGGAGCATCGGTAATCAGACTCTTCGTGTCGAGTAACGAAAGCACACGTTCTCCGGCGGCAATTCCCTGATTGATGTTACTGAAGGCATCCATAAAGGAACGCATCGGACGCGTAATCTGCGTAAAGACTCCAATATAGGCCAGGAACCCACCGACCGTCAAC
The DNA here is from genome assembly GCA_944326815.1 of uncultured Rikenellaceae bacterium. GTDB lineage: Bacteria > Bacteroidota > Bacteroidia > Bacteroidales > Rikenellaceae > CALYBN01. Next base: position 77,812 of record CALVFI010000007.1, read on the forward strand.
GAATCCTGCAGCACCAGATATCCGCCGAAAACCAACAGTCCTCCGGCTGCTACAATACCCAGGAACTCACTCATCGGCGAAGCCATCTGCTGACGACGCGCCATACTGCGGTAGATACGCGAAAACGCATCATTAATATCATGAAACTTCGCTTTAAAATAATTCTCGGCATTATAACTCTTGATCACTTTCATGCCCGAAAGCGATTCGTCGAGCACAGAGGTCATATTGCCGAAATTCTCCTGGGCCTCTTTGGCCGAACGGCGCAAACGCTTGACAATCGAGCCGATAATGACAGCCACCAACGGCAAATAGATGATCGAGAAGATCGTCAGTTTGGTCGAAATGGAGATCATCAAGAAGATGTAGAACAGAATCAGAAACGGCTCGCGGAAAGCAACCTGCAACGTATTGGAGATACAAAACTGAACCACCTGCACATCCGATGTAATTTTGGAGATAATATCGCCCTTACGTTCATTGCTGAAATATCCGAGATTCAACCCCATCACATTGTCAAACACGGCATTACGCAACTTCTTCAACGTATTGATCTTCAAATTCTCGATATTCCACTGTCCCAAATAGCGGAACAAATTACTGAGAAATGCCGTGCAGGCCACAAAACAAGCCAACAGAATCAGCACACTCATCACGCTGTAATGTTCTCCGAAGATGTTATACAGGAAATAGTTGATCAACGCCGTGAAATACTTCTCGTTCAAAGCGAAAGGAGGCAGCTCTGTCACATGCTCCAGCACACGATTCTTATCAAAAAGGGTATTGACAATCGGGATGATGACCGCGAAGTTCATCATATTGAACAGCGCATAGAACAGTGTATAAAAGAAATAGGGAATCGCATATTTGCCGTAAGGCTTCGCAAAACTGAGCAGGCGCCAATATGTATTCATGCGTACAGAATCTATAAAATAATTGTCCTGCAAAAGTAGTCTAATTTTCAATAAATATATACTTTTGCAGGTAAATTCATTCGATTTGAACTATGGAGACAGTACTTAGCGGCATCCGCTCAACCGGTCAGTTGCATCTGGGAAACTACTTCGGTGCACTGAAGAATTTCGTTAAAATGCAGCACGATGCCTGTTGTTATTTTTTCATCGCAGACTACCATTCGCTCACCACACATCCTGATCCGAAGCTGTTGCACGATAATGTCAAAAATGCACTCTCGGAGTACCTGGCGGCCGGTCTTGACCCCGAAGTTGCTACAATTTATATCCAAAGCGACCTACCTCAGACAGCCGAGTTATCGCTTCTGTTGAGCATGCATGCCTATGTGGGCGAACTATCTAAAACGGTTTCGTTCAAGGACAAGATTCGCCAACAACCCAACAATATCAACGCCGGACTGCTCTGCTATCCTGTTTTAATGGCGGCCGACATTCTGATCCATCGCGCCACGCGCGTACCGGTCGGCAAAGACCAAGAGCAGCATCTGGAGATGACCCGTAACTTTGCCCAGCGATTCAACCAATTCTATGGAGTAGACTATTTCCCGCTTCCGCAATCCTACAATTTCGGCGAAGCGTCGATCAAGGTTCCGGGACTCGACGGCAGCGGCAAAATGGGCAAAAGCGAAGGCAACGGCGTATTTCTCGTAGACACCGATGAAGTTATCCGCAAAAAGGTCATGAAAGCCAAGACCGATTCCGGTCCTACAGAGCCCAATCAGCCGATGCCCGAGGCAATCGAGAATCTCTTTACGATCATGCAAATCGTCTCGCCGGCCGATACCTACCACTATTTTCTCGACAAATATAACAACTGCGAGATCCGTTACGGTGACATGAAGAAACAGTTGGCCGAGGATATGATCGCCGTAATCGCCCCGATCCGCGAACGCATCGACGACATCCGTTCGAACGACAAATACCTGCACGAAGTGGTCAGCGAAGGGGCGCGTAAAGCGGCCGAAAATGCCAACCGCACCCTGAAGGAGGTCCGCGAAATCATGGGAATCAAACCATTTTAACATTTCCGGGCATCGATCACCACCGAAAGGACTAAAGAGAAAGATTCCCCAGCAGGTGATACCGGAAGAAAGTTGGAATGAAACAAACCGAGAGTGTCGGACGTACCAATTCAAAGAGTTGGGATAACAGCCCGGGATCAACATCGTAATAACCAAAGCCGATAAACCTTGACGCGACTGGAGATTGCATACCGCTATTTCATGCTGCTAAGCAAGCGCCTTTCCGACAAACAGTTGATGATGATTCTTGCAATCATCGTCGGCTTGTTGGCCGGTCTGGGGACCTATGTGTTCGAAATGCTGCTCTACTGGATCAAATACGCACTGGTGAGTTGGTTTCCCGTGGATAGCGCCAGCTTCCTTTTCCTGATCTACCCCGCGACGGGAATCATTCTGGCATCGCTGTTTGTCCGTTACGTCATCAAAGACAACATCTCCGAAGGCGTAACACGCGTACTGTACGCCATGTCAAAAAAAGGGTCACGTATCAAAGCTCACAACTGCTATTCGTCGATTGTCGGCGGAGCCACGACCATCGGATTCGGCGGATCGGTCGGTCCCGAGGCCCCGATTGTCCTCACAGGAGCCGCCATCGGTTCCAACGTGGGGAAGTTCATGCGCATGAACTACAAGCACATCACCATGTTGCTCGGATGCGGTGCGGCAGCGGCTTTGGCAGCGATCTTCAAAGCCCCAATTTCAGGTGTGATCTTCGTGCTGGAGATCCTGATGCTCGACATCACCGTGTCGTCAGTCATCCCTTTGCTGATCTCCTCCGTAACAGCCACCACACTCGTCTTTTTCCTCAAGGGTTTCGAACCCGTGCTCGACGTCACCGTCACAGGAACTTTCGAGCTGGGCAATCTCCCCATGTATATCGTCCTGGGACTCTCCTGCGGACTGGTCTCCTACTATTTCACCAGTCTCAACGCTTGGATCGGCGAACGATTCCACCGGCTGACCTCCCCCCAAAAGAAATGGCTCTGGGGAGGGGTGATTCTCGGGGTGTTGATCTTCATCTTTCCTCCACTGTACGGCGAAGGCTACGAGGCATTCACGAACCTGATGCACGGACGCATTGAGACCCTGTTCGACAACTCGTTGTTCTATCGCTATAAGGACATTCCCTGGGTGATTGCCCTGTATCTGTTGGCCATCCTGCTGTTCAAGGTGATTGCCATGGCTGCCACCAACGCCGCCGGCGGCGTAGGCGGGACATTTGCCCCTTCGCTATTCGTAGGGGCTTTTACGGGCGGTCTGCTGGCCTACTCCTGCAACACCTTCCTGGGGATGAATCTGCCGATTCTGAACTTCACCCTCGTGGGTATGGCCGGAGTGATGTCGGGAGTGATGAAAGCCCCGCTGACCTCGATCTTCCTCATCGCAGAGTTGTCGAACGGCTATGCGTTGTTTATCCCTCTGATGATCGTCACGACGGCCTCGTTCGTCATCGGCTACTATTTCGATCCCTACTCCATCTACACCAAAAAACTAGAACAGAGCGGAGAACTGCTCACCCACAACAAGGACAAATCGGTGATGGTTTTCCTGCACCTCAACGAACTGATGGAAACAGACTTCTATGAATTAGACGAAAAGGCACGTCTGGGAGATGTCGTAAAACTCATCGCCAAGGTACGGCGCAATATCTTTCCCGTCGTTAATTCCAAAGGGGAACTGATGGGTGTTGTGCAGCTCGATGATTTGCGGGCCGACATGTTCGATCCGACAAAGTACGATACCCCCATCGAGAACTATATGATTCCACCGCCGGACACCATTATGCCCAATGAACAGATCATGAGCGTACTCGACCGTTTCGAGCAATCGAAAGCGTGGATGCTTCCCGTCGTAGACAAAAACGGCAAATACGTGGGCTTCATCTCGAAATCCCGTATTCTGGCCGCCTATCGTCAACAGTTGGTAGAAATCAGCGAATCCTAAACGACCATTTCATGAAAAATTTCAAGCATTTTGTCATCACTCGCTTCAACCTGAATCTTTACCCCCGCGACAAGCATCAGTCGCCTACCCGTACAGAGAAATGGTTGAGCAATCGTTTCGAAATTTTCGAACGTTACTGCTTGCCCTCCATGAAAGCACAAACAACGGACCAATATACGTGGATTTGCCTGTTCGACAGCCAGACGCCGGAAGAATACCGCAATAGAATCGAAGGTTATCGGAACGAATGTCCTGCTTTTACTCCAATCTATTACAACGCGGAGCAAACAGAACGATTGACGGAAAGCTTGCGCCATACCTTGTCTGCCTGTCATCCACACAAGGGGAAAGGTCGCACTTGCCTTCTCATTACCACCAATCTCGACAACGACGACGCACTTGCCTGCGATACGGTCGCGCTGCTCCAACAAGAGATACTTCGGCAAGGATTCGGTCCGCAGCCGGCATCATCCGATCGACCTCGGACGATTTACAGCCTGCTCTACGGCTACCAGTACTTCACAGATCAGAAATTTGCCCTCAAAATGCGTTACACGAACAACCATTTCCTCACCCTGGCAGAGCCATTCGACGATCGTGCAGAGACCATCATCTCTTTTCGTCACACGAAAGCCACACGCCAACTGCCGACAATCTATTTGGACACGCCGCACGGGAAATGGCTCGAATTCGTCCATAAAGATAACGTAAGTAACGATTTCCGAATCAACAGCAAGGTCGTGAACATTCCTGTGCTGTACAGCCGATCGTTCCGAGATTTCGGACTACCGCTCCGCACCACTTGGTGGAGCCAATGGTTTAAGACCTTGACCTTGTTACCCGCCCAATTCGTAGTAACTGCATACACAAGACTGAAACGTAAAATTCATAAATAAGTGACACACGAAGAAACATTCCATCAATCGGAATCGGCCACCAAAATGCTTGGCACGGAGAAACTCTCCCGGCTACTTCCACGTTATGCCATTCCTTCGATCATTGCAATGACCGCAGCATCGCTCTACAACATGGCCGACAGTATCTTCATCGGTCACGGCGTAGGACCGCTCGCCATTGCAGGACTGGCAATCACCATGCCCCTGATGAACCTCACCTCCGCTTTCGGCTCGATGGTCGGAATCGGAGCCTCATCGCTCATGTCCATCAAACTCGGACAAAACGACCGACATAGCGCCATGTCGATTCTGGGCAACGTCATCCTGCTCAATGCCATCATCGGCTTCGGCTTCGGAATGCTCTGTCTGATACTGCTAAAACCTATTCTCGCCCTGTTCGGAGCCAGTCCAGAAACTCTGCCCTATGCACAAGACTACATGACCATCATCCTCTCAGGCAATATCTTCACGCACCTCTATCTTGGCATGAACGACTCACTCCGAGCCTCGGGCTATCCGCGCAAGGCGATGGCCATCATGCTGACCGCCGTTATCACGAATGTCGTATTAGACGCTATCTTCGTGCTCGGGTTCAACTGGGGGATTGCCGGTGCCGCCTGGGCTACCGTGATTGCCCAAGTATTGGCCATGGGGTTGGAAGCCGCTCACTTCTTCGACAAAAAACATTACATCCACTTCTCACGTGAGATATTTCGTCTACGGGCCAAAATCGTACGTGGCATCCTGTCAATCGGTCTGGCACCGTTTCTGATGAACGTATGCGCCAGTATCGTAGTCATTTTTATCAATAAAGCACTCAAAGAGAGCGGAGGCGCCATGGGCGACCTGTACGTCGGCGCATACGGTATCGTCAATCGTGTGATCTTCATCTTTGTGATGATTGTCATCGGGCTCAACCAAGGGATGCAGCCCATCGTCGGCTACAACTACGGAGCCCGAAAGTTCGACCGCGTAAAGAAGGTGCTTCGTATGGTGATCACCATTGCCGTCTGCATCACAACGACCGGATGCCTTTTAAGTCATCTGATGCCTAAAGCCATAGGTATGATGTTCACCACCGACCCAACGCTGCTCCAGATTTCGGAAGAGGGACTTCGGATTGCCACCCTTGCATTCCCGTTGGTCGGATTCCAAATGGTATCGACTAACTTTTTCCAGTCGATCGGGCTGGCCCACAAGGCTATCTTCCTATCGCTCACGCGTCAGATGTTGTTCCTGCTGCCCATGCTGATTCTCCTGCCCCCCATATTCGGGACCAAAGGCGTCTGGATGAGCATGCCTATTGCAGATACCGTATCGACCATATTGACGGCCATCCTGCTGGTTCGTCAGTTCAAGAAATTCCATGCCATGCAGGAGGCAAATCAACCAACCGGAATGTAGCCTTATGAATCGACCTTTTATCATCACCATCGGCCGGCAATACGGAAGCGGCGGCCGCGATATCGGGAAACAACTCGCTCAAATGTTCGGAATCGACTATTACGACAAGGAACTGCTGCTCGAAGCGGCTCGCGAAAGCGGACTGCAAGAGGACTTCTTGGAACAGACGGATGAACGTACTCCGGGCACGCTTATACATGCACTTACTACTGCCTTTGCGGGCAGTTGGGGGGCATCGGGAGAGAACATCTATAAATTCCAGTCGGCTGCCATCCGACGTTTGGCAGCCAAAGGTTCCTGCGTCATCGTAGGCCGCACGGCAGATTATATCTTACGCGACAACCCACGGTGTTTCAACTTCTTTATCCATGCTCCACAGAAAATTCGTCTGGCACGTATCATGGAACGAGAAGGTATCTCAGAAAAAGCAGCACGGGAACGTATTGCCAAAATCGACAAGACACGTGCCTCCTACTATAATTTCTACACTGACAAGGAGTGGGGCAACAGTGCCTCCTACCATATGTCGATCGACTCCTCTATGCTGGGTACAACGCGCAGTGCCGAATTCATTCGGGATTTCTTGAAGAAGATCCTCAATATCTGAAGTCCGGCCGTTCTTTTCAATGCAAAAAGAGATAAGCGCTGCTCAAGTGCAGCGCTTATCTCTTTCACAAAAACGCAAGGATTCCTCCTTCATCAATGCTTGTATGGCTTCCCTTCGTGCGTATGGGTAAAGACCTTGCCTTTGACCTTCTCCCCCTTATCCTGAGCCAGACGGGTCTGAGTCGGATACTCAAGTTGTTCAAGCTCCTCAACGGCCGCACGGATATCGGAAAGAAGCATATCCACCATATCGCGACTCATTCCCTGACGCACGACAATGCGCATCACCACGCAATCCTGCACATTGGCAGGAAGCGTATAGGCAGGAACCATCCATCCGCTCTGCTGTAGTTTTGCCTGAAGATCATAAAGCGTCCATTTGGCCTTTTTCGCATATTCCGGCTTCATATACCAGATGAACAGCGGATTCTCCACCTCCTTGCTGTAATTCATGAAAGGAGCCATTCGACCGATCTGCTCATGACAGTAACGGGTCACCTCCATGCAGTTGTTCTGAATGGCCTTATAACCATCGAATCCGAGCCGAATGAACTGATAGTACTGACCGAGTATCTGTGCTGCGGGTCGCGAGAAGTTCAATCCGACCTGTGTGATATTGGCACCGAGATAATTGACACTGAAAGCCATCACTCCCGGCAGATATTTCTTGTCTCGCCATACGACCCATCCCAAGCCGGGATACACCAGCCCAAACTTGTGCCCCGAGGTACTAATCGAGAGCACCCACTTCAGACGGAAGTCCCATTTCACCTCCGGATTGAGGAACGGCAGGATATATCCTCCCGAAGCGGCATCGACATGAATCGGAATGTCGTAGCCGGTTTTCTTATTGTAGGCATCGAGTGCCTTGTCGAGTGCCTCCACATCATCATTCAATCCGGTCCAGGTGACTCCTTCGATAGGGACGACACAGATGGTATTCTCGTCGCAATATTTGATGGCCTCTTCCGGATCGAGGGTGGGTTTTTCAAAGGTCAAAGGCACGGTACGCATCTCGATCTGCCACAACTGGCTGAACTTCTCCCACACCACCTGATAAGCACTCGAAATGACGAAATTGGGCTTATCGGTCGGTTTTCCCTGTGCCTTGCGTTTCTCCTTCCAACGGAGCCACGCCGCCACGCCCCCGAGCATACAGGCTTCGGAGGAACCGATTGCCACGGCACCGGCTTTCCATTGAGCTTTCTCCGGCGAATTCCACAGATTGGCGATAATGTTGATGCAACGGCCGGCCATAACAGCTACACGCGGATACTCCGTCTCGTCGATATAGTTCATGTTAATCGCCTCGTTCATCAACTTCGTAGCATAACGGTCCATATACGTTGTGACAAAAGTAGCGAGATTCAGACGGGGCTGGGTCTGCGGGAACGTCTCGTCCTTGACCATCTGATAGGCAATCTCGGGGGTGGTAGGATGCTGAGGAATCTTATCCGTGGGGGCAGGATTCAACATCTCTTCCGAACCGAACACCGATGTTTCGGCATTGGCTCTTTCATAGTTCAGACTTTTCATAGAAATAAAATTTTAAATTGACATATTTAATAGATGACAGATGTTCGGCTCGGGGCACCACCTGATATTTGCTTTCACAAAACGTGCCACGCTGATGCATAACACCCCTGCAGAAGCTCCTCCAGCCCCCTCTCAAAAGCCAAAAACGGATAATTCGTATAAAATTAGGAGAGACAGCGAATACCCCCGTCAAAAAGGATAGCCCACACCGAAATTGATGACCGTATCCGAGAAACGGAAACGTTGGATCCACCGTTCATGCGCTGGTTTGTTCGGATCGTGCAACGGAATACCCCAATCCAGGCGAAGAATCAGGAAGTTCAGATCGAACCGCGCCCCCAGACCGGTATTGAATCCAAGTTGACGATAAAATCGATCGAACTTGAAAACAGCATTTTCATCGCCGCCGTCCTGCTTGGTAATCCAGACATTTCCCAGGTCGAAAAAGAGCGCTCCATGTAAAATACCCCACACCGGAAAACGGGCCTCAAGGTTCGCTTCCAGTTTCAAGTTACCCAACTGGCTGGGATAGACCACTCCCGAAGGTGCCGGGACTCCACCGGGACCCAGTGTACGGGCAATCCAACCTCTCATGCTGTTACTCCCTCCGCTATAAAACAGACGGTCATAAGGAATGGAGGTGTTGCGCGAGTTGCCATAAGTCATACCCGCCCCGGCCAGGAAACGGTAGACAATACTGCTGCGCGGACCCACCATGATTTTATTGCTGATACTCCCGTCCACACGGAAATACTGCGCATATCGGATTCCGAAAATCTGGTAATAGTCCTTGCTGTGAGCCGGATGCGAAAAGAGATGGGTCAATCCTCCGATCAGATTTCCCATCGTCTCCCAGTTCAGACGCACCAACAAGGTATTAATGTTACTCCCGGGGCTACGCAACTGATTGTTATAGACCCAGGAGCCGGAGATACCTGCGATCAACTGCGAATTGTAGCTATTAATCAGGTAAGGATTCCTCAACGTCTGCAAGAAAGCAGAGTCGATATAGCTGCGTTTCACGATATTGATATCTACCGGACGTATGATGAAACTGCTGTATTTGCGGTTACTCCAGCTATAGCCGAGCGTCGCTCCCGAAATCGTACGGTGATAATAGGGACGGCGCTGCGAATTAATCGACAGCTCGAACTTCGTCCGGGGGTTAATCAATCGGTTGTAGCGGTCCACATTAAATGGCAGGATAAAGCGAGGGAAGGACATGGAGACCGCACCTCCCACCTCGAACGACCCTTTCCGTCCCTTCACACGCATGAACTCGTATCCGCCCGTCACACTGGCCTCGAACAGTTCGACTCCCCGAAACAGATTGCGATTCTGATAACCCACCGTAGCCTTCAAACCATAATAGTTCGAGGAGGTCGTTCCCTCCAACTCGATTTTATAGCTTTGGCGCAAAGCCGGCGTACACTGAATGTGACAGTCAAGATAACGTTCCTCCGTCGTATTTCCGGCGGCACCATCGTCATCGCCGATAAAGGTGATGAAATTGCGCTGCAAGGTATCGGTCACCTCCGAAAAGACGATTCCCACACTTCGGAAATACCCCAACCGCATGATGTCGTTGTAGGTCTGCTGCACCTCTTCCGCGCTGTACAAATAATTTGGGTAGAGCCTCACCGTCTGCCGGAGAATCTTTTTCCGCACCCGGGGTGACTCGTCGTAGAGGATATTCAGCCCTCGGTACTCTACCGTATCGAGCCGGTTATAGTAAGTCGTATCCATCGCGGCGACCGTAGGATTATAATCCGGATTGATATAAATGTTCCGAATACGGTACACCGCATTGTTACTCAAAACGGGTTCTCCCTGGGCATCGTACTCCTGCAGGCTCTGCTTGACAATCATCGTCAGGTTGACCATGCGATTGCCTATCGTCGTATCGGCCAGATACTCGATATTGTTCACCGAAAAGGAGTAGTACCCCTTGTTTTTCAGATAGTCGGTAATCCGCGACCGCTCGGCATTGAGCTGATTGAAATCGAAAATATCTCCCGTATGCAGCAACGTATGGCTGCTGTCCTGCCGAATCACAGGTTCGAGAAACTTATCCCGGAAATCATAGCTGATCGCCCCGATTCGATAAGGAGCCCCCTGCGAGGCATGATAGATGACACGAGCTTTTTTACCATTCAGCGTATCGATCGTGTAACTCTCCTCCGCGTTGAAAAATCCCCGGGAGCGGAGATAAGTCTGCATATTATCGGCCGAACGTTTCACCTGTGTCGTATCGAGGATTACAGGAGCCTCGCCGATACGCCGCAGCATCCGGTTCCATCCGTTATCTTTCTCCGGATTGGCCCGATTATACATCCACACATAAAAATTGGTCCCCAGCAATCGTTTGTTGGGCCGCTGTCGGATATATTTATCAAGGTCATCGGCCGAGACTCGCTCATCGCGAGGCGCTTTTCGGTCGGTCTCGACGACATTTTTTGTCAGCAGGTAGCTTCCTTCAGGCAAATGACGGGTCACGCTGCACGAACTGACCGTCAACGCAACCACCGCCACAAGTGGCAATACCGGGAAAAGTTTCAATCCTCGCACCCGGGCCAACGCTTATTGGTTAAAAAAACCCTGTTTTTTCAGAAAATCGAAATAGCTGCGCGAGATGGCCAAATTGTCCTCTGCCTTATACCGACGTTCGGTAAAGATACGAGCCAAATTGGGCAAATCATTCTCCTGCAGCAAACGAGCCGTCTCCTCACTGGCCTCGCGATCACGCCATAAATCACTAATGTTCTGAGCCGTATAGTCGCAATAGGTTTCGCGATGAACGACAGCCTCCAAGGGCAGACGATCGGTCAGCGGAGTCTCTTCAGCAGGATATCCCATCACAATCGTCGTTACGGGGACCACGCCTTTGGGCAGATTCAGCACTTCGGCAATTTGGGCCGCCGTATAGATAGTCGTCCCAAGATAACAGATGCCCAAGCCGTGCGCTTCAGCTTCGAGTGACACGTTCTGCGATGCCAGAAGAGCGTCGATAGCAGCATTGACAAACCAGGCAAAGTTATCGTACTGAGGCTTTGCTCCTCGAAGTACACACCATTTATCGAATCGGTTGATATCGGCGCAAAACGTAACCACTGCCGCAGCCTGGCACACCGAAGGCTGATTGAAATGGCAGGGAGAAAGTTTCTCCTTCAGGTCGGACGACGTAGTGACCACCATACTGTAAAGTTGCATATTGCCTGTGGTCGAAGCGCGCGTCCCGGCTTGCAATATCTCGTTCAATATCTCTTCCGGAATCGGTATCTGCTTGAATTTCCGCACCGAGCGGTGATTTGCTATCTGTTCGATCATAATCGGACTGTTTTTTGCATAGTGATAACGACAAAAATAGTAATTTTTGGATTGAATCCCACGATAATTCGTATATTTGCCCATACACAATGCTACGTGCATGGAACTTGAATTCTGGAAATACGAAGGAGCAGGGAACGATTTCGTTCTGATTGACGGGCGTGACAACGGACTCAACCCATCGAAGGAGGTGATCGCCTACCTTTGTGATCGGCATCGCGGCATCGGAGCTGACGGTTTGTTACTTCTGATGGATACCCCGGAATATGACTTTCGCATGCGTTATTTCAACGCCGATGGCGGAGAGGTCGCCATGTGCGGAAACGGCGCCCGCTGCATTACGCTGTTCGCCCACCATCTGGGGATCGGAGGTAAGGTCAAACGGTTCTTGGGGCTCGACGGTTCGCACGAAGCCTCTGTACTTTCGGCGGAAAACGAGGAGGGGATCATCGAAATCGGTATGATAGAGGTCGACAGCTATGAATTCGGCGACCGCTCATTTTTTCTCAACACAGGAGTTCCACACTATGTAGAATTCGTAGACAATGTGGATGCCGTAGACGTAGTGGGTCGAGGACGAGAGATTCGCTTCGACAGCCGTTATGAAGCCACAGGCGGAACCAATGTCAATTTCGTTCAGATCATCGGTCCCGGAGAGCTTCGTGTACGCACATACGAGCGAGGTGTGGAGGATGAAACCCTCGCCTGTGGGACTGGAGTCACGGCATGTGCCATTGCCACCCATCTCTATGCCCAGAACCAATGCTGCGACTTTACAGCATTCGTACCCGGCGGCCGGCTCAGCGTCCGATTCTCCACCTCCGATGGTCAGCATTTTCAGAATATTCGACTGAGCGGTCCTGCCCGTCGAATTTTTCAAGGTACGATTACAACGAATTATTTACTGGCAGAATAATCGATTTTTCAAAAAAAATCTTTAACATTGCACCCATAGAAAGGCTTATTGTATAACCTATTAAAATTCCAAGATTTCCATCGGCAATGAAACCGAACAAAGATTTCCGGACAAAAGGGAACAACACCGATCCGGAAGATGTGCTCAGAAAGGCTGTCAAACTCGCCCCCATGAAAAAAAGCGGCAAGGAACGGCATCAACTCTACAACAATTTCGACGAAGATGATGATATTGAACTGGACAGCTACCGGAAACGGGAGTCCGTCCTCGATTATTTCGACGAAGAGGAAGAGGAAGATTAATCCAATCGAGATATAGAAACACATTAAGGAACCGTTGCACACATTGCTACGGTTAACGGCTGCTGTAAAAAGCGGCCTTTTTTACGAGGGAGGTAATGCATTATGGAGAAATTTATCATGGCGGCCGGTTGTGCCGTTCGAATCAGCGACCGGGGAGAGGGAGAACAGGTATTGGTCCTGCTGCATGGATATCTCGAATCGCTCGATGTCTGGGAGGAGTTCACGCAACTGCTTATGCCGAAACTCCGGGTGGTTGCAATCGATCTTCCGGGACACGGCATCTCCGAGGTCAAGGGAGAGATCCATACCATGGAATTTCTGGCCGATGTGGTACATGGGGCGCTGGAGACCCTCGGCATACGCCGCTGTGTGCTTGCGGGGCACTCGATGGGAGGCTACGTGGCATTGGAGTTCCTGCGCAAATATCCGGAAATGCTCTCCGGGCTCATATTGTTCCATTCTACCCCCAATCCCGACAGCGAAGAGAAAAAAGAGGCGCGCGACCGTGAAATTGCCATTGTAACGGCCGGTCATAAGGATCTATTGTCACATACGCCCGCCAAAGGTTTTGCTGCCGACAATCGGGAACGGTTCGCAGATAAAATCGAGGAACTGGCCGAACAGATCACCTTGACGGACGATGCAGGTATCGTCGCGCTGTTGCGAGGCATGAAAGAGCGTAGCGACCTGAACGATGTATTGGCTCAGAGTCCCGTACCCACATTAATCATTCTCGGTCGAAAAGATGAATATATTCTTCCAGAGGTTGCAGAGGCCCTCGTTAGCCGGTTCCCCAAATCACAAGTTGCATGGCTCGAAAACTCCGGGCACATGGGGTTTGTCGAGGAACCCGAAAAAGCTGCAGAGGTGATACTCGCTTTCTGTCAGACCGTAAAATTCTAAACGACATCTTCATTCTGAAAATAAAAAAGGGGATGCAATGTGCATCCCCACCCAACAAATATGAAATAACTACCTTACCACGGTAGCGATTTTCTCTACCCCCAATTCAGACTGTTTTATCTTGCGGTTCAATCCTGTCGTACCGACCGAAATCAAAGTCGTTGCACTACTTGTACCCGAATTCTGAGGAAGGATAAAGGTACCCGAATCGCTCTTGGTCTCACGATCCTCGAGACTATCGCCATATTCCGTCCAAATCAACTTGACGGGTACAGAGGTTTTCCCTTCAGGTATCAATGAGAGGATATCGAACGATACCCGACCGAATCCCCAAACGAAGCTACCCGCCGTACTGCTCTCCGGCACATCGTCATAGCCATTGTGGCGCAGGGTTACATAAACCGAATCCCCGTGCACCTGCACATCGTCCTGCACCAGATTGATAAAGTGCTTTACCGACGAGCCATAACGCACAGCCACTTCAAAATTGATGTTCAGATACTTACCCCCAAACCACGCTTCCAACACACGAATCGGATCGTTTCCGATACTATCCTCACGCACCTCGGCATCCTCCTCGATAAACGACTGTTTGACGGGAGCCTTCGTCAGCACATCGTACAAACCATTGAGTCGTACATAGTACTCAATCACACCGTTCAGGCCGACACCTTCTTCGCGAGAATCACCCAAAATGGTATAATTAGCAATCACTCGCTGTCCGTCCTCGATATTGATCAACGGAATGCCATTAGACACAACGACCAGACGGCTGCCATCATCTCGCACAATCGAAAAGTCATCCGGACCGGAGGTCTCCACCGTACCGTAACTGATCCAATATTTCCCGAGGCTGTAATCGTCGTCATCATCACAGGCGACAAGTCCTACCGTCAGCAATACGAACATCGCTGCCATTTTCCACATATTCTTCATCTTCGTCTGCATTTTATTTTTTTATTTTGATCTTTTCTCTATGGAGATACATCAACGCACCGAAACGTTGCAAAGCCCACTAAAAAATCAGCAAAATCAACGGAAACTTATCCGGAGACCCGCCTTGAGCGTAAAATTACACGGATGTTCCGTGCGATAACTTTCAGGCTGTTTGGCATTTTCGAAATAATAGCCCACACCAGGCTCAATATATATACCGAAACGTTCGGCAAAACGCAACTCCCCGCCAAGGGCTGCTCCTATGGAAGGCTGAACACCCTTCACACCAAGATGCTCCTTCTCCGGCGCTCCCGACACGCTTCCTTCCGAAGAGACCTTAATCGTCCGGATACCGGAAACACACTTCTCCACCGCACCCCCCGCACTGGCATACAGTCCGAAGCGCCCGCCATCCACCAGATCGTAGCGTATGGCCAGAGGAATTCCCAAATAGTGCAACTTCTGTTTCACTGCATAGTTCCAGGTCCCATTGGCTTCCGATTCCGAATGGAGATAAGAATAGGTCAATCCCGTCTCTATCGACAAACGGGGAAGCACTCCGACATTCACGCTAAGCCCCGTGGTAATCGGCATACGATGTTTCAGCTTCTGCGTCCGGGAACTTGTATACAGTACAATCTGATTGCTATTCTCGACACGTTGCACCACTTCATCCACCATAAAACTCGAGGCATTGAGCCGGGCAACCCCCTGCACGGTCTGCGAACTCGAGCCTCCGCCGAAATTGGCTGCATACAATGCAGCCGACACTCCGCTGCGACGGTTCTTGCGCCGCTCCCGCATACGCTCCGCGGCCACCATCCGGTTCCATCGCTCTTCCGACTCTTTGCGAGTATCACGTGCGCTATAACTTTGTTTATCCGACTGGTTGGATTCATCCTCTTGCCGGAACTCCGGGGTCGCATCAGTCGCCCGGCTTTTCATCACGACCGGTGATTCGGAAGACAGGTTCAATGATTGCGCCTTATTCGTCGCCGGGAAATTCTCCGCCATCACCGCTGTTTCGAGCTTCGGCTCTGGCTGCT
Source organism: uncultured Rikenellaceae bacterium (assembly GCA_944326815.1). GTDB lineage: Bacteria > Bacteroidota > Bacteroidia > Bacteroidales > Rikenellaceae > CALYBN01. Next base: position 93,624 of record CALVFI010000007.1, read on the forward strand.
CCGTATGCGTGTACCGAACCTTACGAACCGCGGGCCTTTCCGCCTCTATGGATTGCTGTCGGAGCCCCTGTTGGTCAGCAACAGCATGTTCTTGGGACAATTCGGTCGCAACAGCCAAACTCGGAGCTGTCTCTTCGACAATCGCAGTATTCGTGAGGGCCTCTGCCATCATACCTACACTCGTATGCATCCTATGATATTGATAACCGGCGACTGAGAGCAACGACAAAACGGCCGCCGTACTGACACTCCAAGTCCAGATACGCCGTCGGAGCGACTTTCGTTTTGTCTCTGCGGCAGCGAAAGCCTCCGTACGCCGCTGCTCGGCCAGAGTATTCTCGATCCGGCTCCACATATCGGCAGGAGGTTCCGCACGGAAATCTTCCAATTTGCCGCGCAGCACCTGTTCCAATCGATCTTTCTCTTCCATTGTATAGGGTTTCATAACTATGCCATATCTTTCATTCCGACCCGTTCCCGACGTTCGATCGCCTCCATCAATTTCGCACGGGCCCGCGAATACTGCGAACGCGAAGTGACCTCACTGATCCCCAGCATCTCGCCGATCTCCTTGTGCGAATATCCCTCCACGGCGTAGAGGTTCAGAATCGTACGGAACCCCTCCGGCAACCTTGCAATAAGCTCTGCCACCTCTCGTCCAGACATCTTCTCCAGGGCATCGGGTTCTTTACTGCCCAACCATACCGCCTTATCCAGCTCATCGGCCTGTGTCAGGGGATTATGCTTGCGCAGATACCCCAGGGCCGTAGTGACGAATATGCGGCGGCACCACCCTTCGAAAGAACCCTCCCCGCGATAATCACCGATTTTGGTAAAAAGTGTGATAAACCCGTCGTGCAACAAGTCCTCAGCCAACGTACGATCGGCAACGTAACGACAACATACGCCGAACATCGTCGGGCCGTATCGTTCGTACAATGCGCGTTGCGCCGCACTGTCACCTTTGCAGCATCCCTCTATGATCTCCTTCTCGGTCAAACTTCGGAAACGTTTCTGATTATAGGATACAAATATGGCGAATATTGTTGCATGGATTGTCATTTTTTCGTCGGATTGACGAAGTTTTTTCTATCTTTGAATATCCAATGCGTCAATTAAGGATCTAATTATGGAAAAACAAAAAATAGGAATTGCCAGCGATCATGCAGGCTATCAGATGAAAGAGTTTTTGGTGGGGTATCTCGATAGCTTGGGTTTCGACGTCTACGATTTCGGAACGGACAGCGAAGAGAGCGTCGATTATCCCGATTATGCCCATCCGCTGGCCGAAGCCATCGAAAAGGGCGAACTTCCACGCGGCATCGGTCTTTGCGGCAGCGGCGAAGGCATTGCCATGACGCTGAACAAGCATCAGGGCATCCGGGCTGCCTTGTGCTGGACACCTGAGATCGCAGAACTGTCACGCCGGCATAACGACGTCAACGTAGTTGCCCTGCCGGCCCGCTTCATCGACAATGTGACAGCAGCAGCCATTGTCGACCAGTTTCTCAACACACCGTTCGAGGGAGGACGGCACGAACGCCGCATCAAAAAGATTCCTGTCGCCAGCAGCCAATCTTAACGATTCTCCACATCGACCGATAGCAGAAACTCTATCTCTTTAAACAAGTACGCCCGGATAATACCATCCGGGTGTTCTACTTTCAACTCTCCGGAAGGTTCCACACGTCGAATGATGCCTGTAGAAACGGTTCCGTCCGGGAGGCGAAACGCATGCGGAGTATCTCGCAGGTAAAGACGTTCGTGGTAGTCCCGCACGATTTGTTGTTCATTTCCCTCCCGGAGTGCAGCAAAGCGCACATTCAAAGCGTCATAAAAACGGGCAAACACCTCTCCACGGTCAAATTCTCGCCCCGCAAGCAACGCCATCGACGAAGGATTGGGGATCCAGTCTCCGAATCGTTTTTGGTTCACATCGATCCCGATGCCAGCAATACTTCGGACGAGCACTCCCCCCCGCAAATCGTTTTCGATCAGAATACCCGTCAACTTCCGATCGCCCACATAAATATCGTTAGGCCATTTGATCCTCGCCTCCAATCCATAAGCGACCAACATATCGGTCACAGCCAACGCCACCGCTTCCGACAACAGAAATTGCCGCGCCGCCGGCAAGAAATCAGGCTGAAGAACCACACTGAAAGTAAGATTTTCGCCCGGAGCACTCTCCCAATGATTTCCGCGCTGGCCGCGTCCTCGAGTCTGCGACTCGGCCAACACCACATCGCCATGGCCATAGGCCGGATCGCGCGTCACATCGTTCGTCGAGGAGACCTCCTCCCGCAGGTCGATCCGTACGCCATAGCGATCCGCCAACCGTATCAACGCCTGTTTCATCTCTGCCGCCACCGACCTCCTCCTCACGCTTTAAACGGCCACATTGAAATCGCGCAACGCATCGTTGAGCGAAGTTTTCCGATCGGTCGAGGCCTTACGTTGTCCGATGATAAGTGCGCATGGCACGCTATACTCTCCGGCCGGGAATTTCTTCTGATAGCTGCCCGGAATAACAACCGATCGAGCCGGCACATACCCTTTATAATAGACCGGCTCCGGACCCGACACGTCAATAATCTTCGTCGACCCGGTAATCACCGTATTGGCCCCCAGGACAGCCTCCGTACATACGTGCGCACCCTCGACCACAATGCAGCGCGAGCCGATGAAACAGTTGTCCTCGATAATCACAGGAGCGGCCTGCACTGGTTCCAGCACACCGCCGAGACCCACTCCTCCACTCAGATGCACATGTTTGCCCACCTGGGCGCATGAGCCAACCGTTGCCCAGGTATCCACCATGGTTCCCTCGTCCACATAAGCTCCGATGTTCACATAGGAGGGCATCATCACCGCTCCGGGAGCGATATAGGCCCCGTAACGTGCTACCCCATGCGGCACAACCCGTACGCCGAGCTGCTCATAATCCCTCTTCAACTCCATTTTATCATAGAACTCCAACACCCCGGCATGCATCGTCTTCATCTCCTGTATCGGGAAATAGAGCAACACCGCCTTTTTCACCCACTCATTCACCTGCCATTCCGAATTGCCAAGAGGTTCGGCCGTACGTACCTCCCCCTTGTCGAGTAACGCAATCACTTCGCGAACCGCCTCGCGTCCTGCAGCTGTCTGCAGCAAGGAACGGTCATCCCAAAGCCGTTCAATCTGCATCTTCAAATCTTCGTATTTCATTCTCATTCCAATTAATCGATTACACATTCCGACATAGCATGAAACAACTGTTCCACCCGATGCACCATCACAAATGTAGGAAAAATTCCCGAATCGTCTCAAATTCCGAAGCCCTTAGCGCACGACATCCGGGAATGTTTTGTACATTTGTGGAATACAAGACATCATCCACCGAGAAAGTAATAAATTCAACATAGCAACTATCATGAAAAAGACGACACGATCTGTTTTCGCGGCAGCACTTTTGCTGACGGCCTCATCGGCACTCCTTTTCACCAACTGCAAAAGCCAGATGAAAATCAAAACAGCACCCTATCCCGTTGCACGGATGGACTCCACCGTGGATAACTATTTCGGCACCCAAGTGGCAGACCCCTACCGTTGGATGGAAGATGACAACTCCGAAGAGACCCATGCCTGGGTAGAGGCCGAGAATGCCGTTACCAACGACTATCTCGCACAGATTCCCTATCGGGAACAAATCCGTCAACGTCTGACCGAACTATGGAACTACCCCAAAGAGGGAGTACCGAGCAAACACGGCGACTATTACTACTCGTTCCGCAACGATGGATTGCAGAACCAAAGCGTTCTGTATCGCCAAAGCAGTCTCGACGCCGAACCGGAGGTATTCTTAGATCCAAACACGCTGTCGGAGGACGGTACCGTAGCCCTTTCGACCGTATCATTCTCCGAAGATGGCAAATACATGGCCTATTCGCTGGCGGCATCGGGTTCCGACTGGGTCGAGATTCGGGTGATGGATGCAACGACCAAAACCGTTCTGCCAGACCTCATCAAATGGGTAAAATTCTCGGGAGCAACCTGGGCCTCGGACTCAAAAGGGTTCTATTACAGCGGCTACGACGAACCGGCAAAAGGCAGCGAGCTCTCCGGGCAGAATCAATTCCAGAAAATCTACTACCACAAACTGGGCGACCCGCAATCCAAAGACAAACTGATCTACCAGGACAAGGAGCACCCGTTACGCTATTTCAATGCCGAAGAGAGTAACGACGGCCGTTACCTCTTCATATACGGCTCCGAAGGTACACACGGCACGGAGATCCTGTATCGCGAAACGGCCAAAACTAATGCTCCGTTCAAAACCCTGTTCGCCGGATTCGAAAATGACTACGGAATCGTATATACCAAAGGCGACCGTGCCTATGTATACACCAACGAGGAGGCTCCTAACTTCCGGTTGGCCGAGGTCGATCTCTCCGGTGCGAAACCCGTACTAAAGGATGTCATTGCCGAAAATCCGGACAATCTTCTCGAGACGGTAAGCGCTGTGGGCGGTTACCTGATGGCCTCCTACCTGGAGGACGCTCAGAACGCCGTCTATCAATACGACATGGAGGGAAAACTCATCCGGAAAGTCGAACTGCCGGATATTGGCACCGTTGCAGGCTTTGACGGTTCGAAAGAGGCCGTGGAGACCTTCTACTCGATCAATACCTTTACCTCGCCGGCCGCCATCTACCAGTACTCGCTGGCCGACGGCGTATCGACCCTGCTGCGCAAACCGGAAGTCTCGTATGACACCGACCTGTATACCACCGACCAGGTATTCTTCACCAGCAAGGACGGCACGAAAGTGCCCATGTTCATCGTACACCGCAAGGACATGAAGCTCAACGGACAGAACCCCCTCTATCTTTACGGGTACGGTGGTTTCAACATCAGCCGCACACCCGGGTTCAACCCCGACAACATCCTGCTGCTCGAACAGGGAGGAATCTATGTGGTCGTCAATCTGCGAGGCGGTGGCGAATATGGTGAAAAATGGCATCGGGCCGGTATGCTGGCCAACAAGCAGAACGTGTTCGACGACTTTATCTGTGCCGCAGAATATCTGATCGAGAAAGGCTACACTTCGAGCGACAAACTGGCCATTGCCGGCGGTTCGAACGGCGGTCTGTTGGTCGGTGCATGTGAAGTGCAACGTCCGGACCTCTTTGCGGTCTGCCTGCCCTCGGTAGGGGTCATGGATATGCTTCGCTACCACAAATTCACCATCGGCTGGGGCTGGGTCGTTGAATACGGAAGTTCGGACAACGAAGAGCAGTTCAACTATATTTACAAATATTCACCGCTGCACAACATCAAAGCCGGGACCTGCTATCCGGCCACCCTCGTCCTAACTGCCGATCACGACGACCGAGTCGTTCCCGCCCACTCGTTTAAGTTCGCAGCTACGATGCAGGCGGCACAGGCTTGCGACAACCCGGTATTGATCCGTATCGAGAGCAATGCAGGGCACGGCGCAGGTAAGCCTACATCGAAACGGATCAACGAATCGACCGACGTCTACTCGTTCTTCTTCTGGAACACCCAAACGAAGGTGAAATTCTAAACAACGGACCAAACGATGAAGGTATATAAATTCGGCGGAGCCTCTGTCCGTTCGGCAGAGGGAGTACGCAATTTGTGCGACATTGTACGCGGGGAAACAGGTGATTTGTTCGTCATCGTCTCGGCTATGGGCAAAACCACCAATGCCCTCGAGCATGTTCTGGAACAATTCATGGCCGGCGATCGAGAAGCGACCCAACAGGCCTTTGCCGTCAGCGAAACGTACCACAGGGAGATCATCGCCGCACTGTTCGACAACGTCCCCGAAGACGCAAGCAGCACACACCGGCCATTTGTCGCGCCATGCTCTCTGCCGGCTGTCGAGGAGCTGTTCGGAGAGTTGAAAAACCTTCTCGACAGTTGCGAGCCCAAACCGGAAGAGTACGAATTGTGGTACGACCGAATCGTCAGCTATGGCGAGTTGCTCTCTACGACAATCATCTCGGAGTACCTCAACCACTGCGGCCTTCTCAATCGCTGGATCGACATGCGTCAATGTTTCATTACCGACGCACGCCATCGCGATGCCGACATCGACATTGAACGCTCCGCTCCCCTACTGAAAAATATCGTATATGGAGAGTGCCCCGGCCAATCAGAAATCCGCACAAGAATATTCATCGGTCAAGGATTCATCGGAGGTACCCCGGAGGGAGAACCCACCACACTCGGACGTGAAGGATCTGACTATTCGGCTGCGGTTGCAGCCCATATTCTCGACGCAGAAAGTCTCACCATCTGGAAAGATGTCGAGGGAATTCTCAACGCCGACCCCAAAATTTTCCCTGATACGGTCTATATTCCGGAACTCACCTACCTTGATGCCATCGAGTTGGCATACAGTGGAGCACAAATCATCCATCCAAAAACCATCAAACCGCTTCAAAACAAACACATTCCGCTCTATGTACGCCCGTTTGGCGACAAGACCCGCCCCGGCAGTGTCATCAAAGGGGAGATCGACCACCCGATCGATGTTCCGATTCTCATATTGAAACACAATCAGGTGCTCCTCTCCATACGTCCGAATGACTTCTCGTTTGTCCTCGAAGACCGGTTTGCCGGCATCTTCTCATTACTGGAGCGCTACAACGTAAAGATCAACTTGATTCAGAGTTCGGCTGTGAATCTGAGTCTGTGTGTAGACCGGTCGCGACACCTGGAGGAGGTCGTGAACGAACTGCATCGCCAGCAATACCGGGTCGTCTACAACAGCGATATGGAGCTGCTGACCATCCGGGGCTACACCTCTGAGTTATGCGACAAATACGACCGATTCCCGGGGGCCTATCTCACCCAAAAGACCCGCAAGATCGTGCGAATCGTCCGAAAAAAAGTCTGAAAATAAAACGGCAACTAAAATTTATATTTTCATTATTTTATATTATCTTTATTACATCAATTTTTAATAATTAAAAATTATGAAAACAACTTTACATCCACGCATGATTCACATGTGTATTATACTTACTAGTATTTTATTTTTTGCTTGCTCCAATTCAAATGACGATTTTCTTTCGCCACAAGAGTCTCTAAAAACTGAAATCACAGCTAATACTACAACTGAATATTACTCTATAACCATACAAGGTGACGAAGGAATCGCATCTTATTCCGGGAGTGGTCTCTATGCTGCTGGTTCAACAGTAACGGTCAGCGCCTCTCCTATGACAGGCTACTTCTTTTACAAATGGTACAAAGATGGTCATGCCGAATCTACAAATAATCCTTATTCTTTTACAGTCACAAATAATGTAACATTGGAAGCTGTTAGTACAATGACTCACCCTGTAAATCCAAACGATCCTAGTGAACCTGGATCAATGACTTTAACCGGGAAAGTAGTTGATATAATTACTAGGGAACCTCTTTATGGAGCCACTGTAATGATATATGGAGCTTCTAATTTAGCAACAGCCACAGATGCAGATGGAGAATTTTCCATCCACGTCAACAACTACACATATAACTTATTATTAATAAGTTATATTGGATATCAAACAGAACGAATTCAGCTATCTGCTGGTAATACACCTCATTATTTAAGAATAATGTTACGACCAAGCACTATATTAGAAGAATAAAAAACGTTTTTAATCGTATTTTTATACTCAAAAAATATACTAATCATTACATTACATCGCTCTGGAAAGGAAAGAATTAATACTTTCCTTTCCAGAGCGATGCAATGCGTTCGGCAAGTTTTGCCTCTGCTGGATTGTTCCCCGGCTCATAAAATTTGTGCCCCTGCAACCCTTCCGGCATGAACTCCTGATCGACGAAATTGCCTGCAAAGTCGTGGGCATATTTGTAGTCCTTCCCGTAATCGAGACTTTTCATCAATTTGGTCGGAGCATTGCGGATATGCAACGGAACGGGACGATTGATCGTATCGTTTTCTACCAGCGACATTGCCGCCCCGATCGCTTTATAGGCTGAATTGCTCTTAGGACTGGTGGCCAGATAGATCGTCGCCTCGGCCAACGGTATCCGAGCCTCGGGCATTCCAATCTTATGTACCGTATCGAAACAGGCATTGGCCAACAGCAGTCCATTGGGGTTGGCCAGCCCGATATCTTCCGAGGCAAGAATCACCAACCGACGCGCAATGAAGACCGGATCTTCACCCCCGGCCAGCATCCGGGCCAGATAGTAAATCGCCGCATTCGGATCACTACCCCGCACGCTCTTGATAAACGCTGAGATGACATCGTAATGCTGTTCTCCGTTTTTGTCATAAAGCGCGATATTCTGTTGCAGACACTCGGTCACCGTCTTATCATTCAACACGATATCTCCCTCGATTGCACCGGTAACAATATCCAGAATATTCAACAACTTACGCGCATCTCCTCCCGAAAAACGGAAAAGGGCCTCGGTCTGTTCCACCTTGATATTGCGACTCTTCAACTCCGTATCGGACGAGAGCGCGCGGTCGAGCAATGTTTGCAGTTCGGCATCATCCATCGCCTTGAGAACGTAAACCTGGCAACGAGACAGTAATGGGGAGATCACCTCAAACGATGGGTTTTCGGTCGTCGCACCGATTAACGTCACAACGCCCTGCTCCACTGCCCCCAGCAAAGAATCCTGCTGCGACTTGTTGAACCTGTGGATCTCATCGATAAACAGAAAAGGCGGCGCCGCATTGAAGAATCGCTGCCTGCGGGCCTGTTCAATCACCTCGCGCACATCCTTCACCCCGGAATTGATCGCCGACAGGGTATAGAACGGACGCTCCAGAGAACTGGCGACCAACCGCGCCAACGTGGTCTTTCCTACGCCCGGAGGTCCCCACAAAATAAACGAAGGTACATTCCCCGATTCGAGAAAGCGCCGAAACACTCCCTCCTCGCCCACCAAATGGCTTTGACCGATATAATCGGCCAGCGTTTGCGGACGCAATCGTTCAGCCAACGGTATATGATTCTGACTCTTTGACATCTGCAATGCAATAATACGACTCTGAATCGGACACACAGCACCTCTTCGACACCTTCATAGTCCGTTCGACAAAGGTAAAAAATATTTCCTTCCGCCGGTCACCATTACACAGAATGCAAAATCACGCAGATCGCATCCTCATCCCCGTCCGGCGTCTTCTCACATACCAAAAAGCCAGAGCTACCGCCCCCTGATCCCCGTTAATTGGCTTGCAGGATTTCAAGCATCTTACGGTCGAGCTTATGGCCCCGGTAAGATTCGTAGATCACATCGTCACGCTCGCTGTCCAGAATACCGAACGGCCCGCGGAACTGCCACAAAGCCCATCCGATGTTATTCTCTTTGAGCGTAGAGGTAATATCCTGCAGGAACCCGAGAGCCACATCGTGAGGCGTATATTTATAGAGGCCGAACTCACCGATATGGATCCCGCGCCGATGTTCATCGCGATAGGCAATCCACGGGGCATACAGCTCCTCGAGGCGTTCCTTGTTCCAAACGCGCCCCTGAGCATCGGTATAAGGCCAGGTCGGGAGAAATCGCACATCCTCCTCGGGGGTCGTATTCCACCAATGGTTCCACGTAGCCTTGAAATGCGTCACATACTGCGGCTGATATCCGCGTCCGCTTTGGGCCACATTCAAGTCGTCGATCGTCGTCATCACCCGATTTCCGCCGTCGATACCGTCTATGATAATCAGCCGTTCGGGGTCGACCTCGCGAATCGCCGCCACCGTCATCCGAATCACCTTCTCATACTGCTCATCGGTAGCGAGTGGTTCGTTCACCAGATCGAAGCTCAACTGTCGGGACGGAATTCCCTTGTATCGTTCCGCGAACATCCGCCAATGCGCCGCAAAGACCTTCTGAATGGACTCATCGGTCCAAAGATCGTATTTCTCTGCCGGAGGGTTGATGCAATATCCGGGAGCACGATGCATATTGATCGACACATGAATACCGTATTTTTGGCCCCATTCGACCGCCTGGTCGATCTCCTGCAAGGTCTTTTCATCGAATTCCATCAGATTATCGCCCTTGATCCAACATTTATACGACATCGGCAGGCGCACAAAATTGAATCCCAGTTCGCTAATCATCTGAAAGTCGGATTCGCGGAACGGTTCATTGTAGAAGGTCCAACATGGAGACATCTGGGAAAATTCATCCGGTTCCTTGGCAAATTTTTCCAGCAGATTGAATCCTCGCCAACGAGGCAGATTCTCATAAGTCGCCTCCGGCAACTCCTTCGGTTTCGGAGAGTTATTACAAGCCCAACACATACATAAAAGCAAAAGTGAACAACATTTTGTCAAACGAAGCATAAGTTTCATGGTTTCTGTTTTAAGTTAGCATATTTCGGCCCAATTCCGACACGGAGAGCCGGCCTTTTCACTGAAGAGAGACCATCCCGGCCCATCGCGTCTTTGACAAATTTACACAAATTAATCATCCCGGCAAAGCCCCAACGAAACACTACTCTCTGAGCAATAATCCGGACACCCCTCTCCATCCGAAACAAACAGGCACAGTTACTCGGCAAGACGCCCTACAAGCCACTCCCAAGCGCTCGACCACTGCTCCGGGTAGGCGTAATGTTCCGTTTCGGGGACCAGCATCAGTTCCTTCGGAGCGGTAATAACGTTATAAGCCGAGAGCGTCGAGGTCGGTGGGCAGACCATATCATTGTAACCCATCGTATAGAAGCCGGGCGTCTTGAGGATACGAGCAAAATTCACCACATCGTAATAGCGCGCGGTTTCGATCTGAGCCGGACGGGTCCGGACATCGGTCGGCCACGAGAACATGTGCGGCCAACCACCGGCTCGTCCATGCGTATATCCCTCCAGGTCGCACAAAGCCGGATAGTAAGCCACCAAGCCTTTGACACGCGGATCAAGCGCAGCCGTCACGATCGACAAAGCACCACCCTGGCTGCCGCCTTCAACACAGAGATTTTCTCCATCAAACCGATCGAGCGAGAAGATGAAATCCACGGCGCGCACACATCCCAAATAGACCCGTTTGTAGTAATACTCATATCTGTCATCCAATCTGATATAAGGATAGTTATTGAGCGCTCCGGCTGCGAGTTCGTCATAGAAGTTTGTCGGCAAATTGACAGGAATACCATGGATACCGATCTGAAGAGTGATGATATTGTGCCGTTCGGCCTCATTCACGGCTCCCGCATAGGGACGGATACCGGCCCCTGGCACGGAGAGCACAGCCGGATACTTCCCGGGTGCCTTGGGCACACACAATATACCGTAGATACGCGATCCGTACCGCAAATTCTGAAAACTGACATGATAGACATCCACCTTCCCCGTACAACGTTCAGGCATCAAAGTCATGCAAGCATCCAAGGGTAATTTTGCATTCTCGGCCTTTGCCGCCTCCCAGAAACTCATAAAATCATCGGGCATAACCGCCGTAGGCGTTATCTTCTCCGGTTCTATGGCTGCTGTGGCCAGGTCGTCGTAGCCATTGCCATTCACATCGGCATGGACCCGGCAACGGATAAATCCCGGCTTGGCAAGGGTTCCGGCATCGACGGTCAGCGTGCCCTCCTTCAAGACCGCTTCCCCTTTCTTGAACGCAGGCATCATGTCTTCGGAGAGTTCGTACCGCACTTTGGCCCCCTGCACCGGATTCCCATACTGCGTCACGGCAATATGAAAACGAACCTTCTCTCCGATCCGATAGTTCCAATCGGCATGTTCAGGAGCCACTGTAATCCGTACAAGTTTTTGGGCCGGTTGAGCAAATAGAGCCTGTACGGAAAAAAACATCACAAGAAATAAATAACACAAAAAGCGGTTGGATTTCATCATTCGTTATCGTTTAGATTAGAACCCACAAGATAACATTTCGCCCCGAGAAAGACAATTTTTCAGAGCCGAAAAGCAAAAATAGTTGTCACAAATAGCTATCTTTCGGAACAATTCCATATCAAGATGAAAAAGATAGGCATCTTATCCGATACGCATGGATGTTTCGACGACACGTTGCGCCGCTTTTTCGAGAACGTGGACGAGCTCTGGCATGCCGGAGACTTCGGTTCCATCGAAACGGCCGAGGCAATCGCCCGATTCAAGCCGCTGGTCGGCGTACGGGGCAATGCCGACGGTGGAGAGACACGCATTGTCTATCCCGAAACGCAGGTTTGGGAGTGTGAGGAGGTCCGCGTGATGATGACCCACATCGGAGGTTATCCCGGCCGATACGACTCACGCATCTATGCCCAGCTGATGCAAGCCCATCCAAAACTATTCATAGCGGGACACTCGCACATTTTGAAGGTTCAATACGACAAATTTCGTGGCATGCTTTACGTCAATCCGGGAGCTGCGGGGTGCTATGGATTCCACAAAGTTAGGACAGCCGTGCGCCTGATCATTGACGGCCCGGACATGCGCGAAATGGAGGTCGGCGAATGGCCACGCTGACGCTCGAATAAAATATCGGAGGACTCTCTTCCGTTATTTATGCGTAAAATAACGGAGAAAAACATGCAAATCAAACCATCGAAAACGCTTCAACGACTTCTCGAAGAGGGAGGTTACGAAGCCCAGCTCAACGGCAATACACTGCTGACTGCCGACTTCGTTTTCCTTTCGGCCCTGAAGGACGGGGCGTCGCATGCCGGCCATATCCTGAGAAAACTGCTCAAGGACTGGGAACTCTACCAGCTCCGGATTCGCATCGAACGGGAGACGGCCAAAGCCGCACTGAAAAAAAGTACGGTAGCGACAGCAAAGGTGGCTGATGACATATATGCAGGAATCGCAGAGGTGTGCAGCCGTTTCCCGAATGGAGAATCCCTGTCGGCCAATACGGGACATTTTCTGCTGTGGGTGCTCGACAATCGCAATCTCACCAGCGCACGCGCACTCGAACTGTACAATGTAACCCCGGAGAAGGTTACCGAATACCTGGCCCAGATGCCTGCCGATGAAGATTATTACGAAGACATGCAGGCACTGGAGCGCATGAGCCGCCGGAGCCTGACAAGCTACCGGGCCGATGAATTCACCGACGCAGAGGATGATGAAGAGTTCTCGACTGCGGCCACCACAGTAAAAAGCAAACGGGGGACGACCAATTCCCTGCTCGACAAGTTCGGCGTCAACCTGTCGCGCAATGCCCGTGCCGGAGAGATCGACCCCGTCATCGGACGCGAGAAAGAGATCGAGCGCCTGATCCAGATTCTGGGCCGACGCAAAAAAAACAATCCGATCCTCGTGGGAGAGGCCGGTGTCGGGAAAAGCGCCATCGTCGAAGGACTTGCTCTACGCATAGCGGCAGGAGATATCCCCGCTTCGCTCCGCGAAAAGGAGATCTTCTCGTTAGACGTAGCCTCCCTTGTGGCAGGGACGAAATACAGAGGTCAGTTCGAGGAGCGTATCAAGTCGTTGCTCGAAGAGCTCCAACGAAACAAAAAGATCATTCTGTTCATCGACGAGATTCACACCATCGTAGGAGCCGGCAGCACGCAAGGAAGTCTCGACACGGCCAACATACTCAAACCGGCCCTGGCCCGAGGGGAACTGCAATGCATCGGAGCCACGACGCTGGATGAATATCGAGAAAACATCGAAAGCGACAGTGCGCTGGAGCGCCGTTTCCAAAAAATCATCGTGGAACCGACCACACGCGAAGAGACCGTACAGATCTTGCAGAACATCAAGTCTCACTACGAAAGCCACCACTGCGTCCGCTATACGGATGAGGCAATTCGCGCTTGCGTGGAACTGACCGAACGCTACATCACGGACCGCCACTTCCCGGACAAAGCAATCGACGTACTGGACGAGGCGGGGTCCAAAGCCCATCTATTCCATGTGCAGGAACCGCCCCTAATCCGCGAACTGGAAGCCTCACTGGCAGAGGCCGAGGAGTGTAAACGGAGAGCCGTGCAGGAGTTGAACTACGAAGCAGCTTCGGAGGCCCGTATACGGGTAATGACCCTGCGCAGCAAACTCGCAGAGTGTCGGGCTCGATGGCAACGGGAGGTGACGATGCATCCGTTCGTGATCGGTACCGAGCATATCGAGGAGATCATCACCTCCATGACGGGCGTGCCCGTCGAACGGGTATCGCAAGGCGAGAGGGCACGACTCCAAAAGATGGAGGAATACCTCTCCGGCATCGTCATCGGCCAGGACGAAGCAGTGCGGAAAGTGACCAAATCGATCCAGCGGAGCCGTGCCGGGCTGAAAGACCCCAACAAACCGATCGGGGTATTCATGTTCGTCGGCCCGACAGGCGTGGGGAAGACCCACCTGGCCAAAGAGCTGTCAAGATGGATGTTCGACCGCAACGACACACTGATCCGCGTCGACATGAGCGAATATTCGGAGAAGCACAACGTGAGTCGTATGATCGGTTCGCCGCCGGGCTACATCGGCTACAACGAAGGCGGACAGTTGACCGAAGCCGTACGGCGCCAGCCCTATGCTGTGGTACTATTCGACGAGATTGAAAAGGCTCATCCGGACGTATTCAACATCATGCTCCAGATCCTCGACGACGGACAGCTCACCGACGGTTTGGGGCGCAAGATCGACTTCCGGAACACGATCATCATCATGACCTCGAACGTCGGTTCGCGCAACGCGCTTCAGAAAAGCAATGCCGTGGGCTATACCACCACGAATAAAGAACAGATCGAATTGCGGAACAAAGAATCGGAGTACCGCAATGCTCTGGAGAGCACCTTCGCCCCGGAGTTCATCAACAGGATCGACGACATCGTCCTGTTCAACACCTTGAGCCACGAGGATGTACAACGTATCGTAGAGTTGGAGTTGGCACACCTCGACGCACGGGCCGAGGCTTTGGGCTACAAGATCACCATCACGCCCGAGGCCAAAACCCGCCTTGCCACCATGGGCTACGAGCCTCGTTACGGTGTGCGGTCGCTCAAACGCCGCATCCTCGACTGCGTAGAGGAACCCATGGCACAGTTGATCGTGGAAGGAGATCTGAACGTGGGTGACACCGTGGAGGTGGGATGCCGCGACGGCGAGATCGAAGTGCTACGGAGAGCGGTATAACCCGCCTCTCCGGGCACATTCCGGAAGCGAAGAAAAAAAGTCTATCGGAAAGTCGTATGCTTGTTGTTGAAGCGCACCCCGACGCCCAACATCAAGTAGTTCGGCGTTTGAAAATTATGGAGATTGTATCCTATATGAAGGAATGTATTTCTCGTTGTCTGGATCTTCAATGCCAACACCTGATACAGGGATTTCAGATCTCCGCCTCCATGCAGCACGTTAGTTCCCAAACCGATTCCTACCGTAAAATAGGGCATCACATATTCAATGCGACCCGACACACCCAAAGCCAGCTGCTTCTCCAGAGCCGGTTTTACAAACTCCTGTGGGGCACTGCCTCCCTCCTCGACAAGCGTATTTGCCAGATAGACATTGGCACTCCCGTCATAGACCGCATCCAACGACACACCCAAACGGAACTTATAGCTGAGATTATACATCGTAGCAAAATTCACACCCAACACCGTATAGGCATCCGGCAAAGCATATCGGGCATCTCCGATGGCGATACCCTTCCTGCGCCACGAACCAAACAGTACCAGATCATAATTGAAATAGCGGTGAAACCTGGGGACTAAGCCTCTTACAACCTTCGGAATGGAATGATCCCGGCGATTGAAGTTGCCGACCACGCCCAGTTGCAATGCAATCGCATTCAATCCCGCATTCGGGATCTGGGTGTTCCCATTGGAAAAATGGGTCAAAGATACTCCTGAAAATAGATCGAGGTGACGCAGGAGCATCCAGTTCAGATAAAAGTTCACATTGAGATAGGCGTTCAGATGCGAACCGATAACCTTATTATAGGGATTGGTCGTTTCATCGTAAGGCTTCCAGCCAGTCGACAATCCGAAATTCCACTCATAGTTGCACGACAGGCGAGAGGCAATCCGTGCAATACGGGCACCCTGAAAAAGGTAGAAAGTCGTCGGGTTTCCCAACTCTTGGGGATCTCCGAACTTATACCAGGCCACACCGAGACCCTGATAGGCTCCTCCGTAGATCCGATCGTCGCACGAACCGGGCGAGGATTGGAATGAGTACTTCACATGGGCCGACATGGAGCTTCGCAAAATTTTCTTCAGGTTATTATTCCCCTGCAAAAAACGGTTTGTTGGGAAAAGATATCCCCGACGCGCTTCCAATCCCACTCGGTGAACAAACCGCGGTACTGATTCATCGATCGGCAAAAGAAGCGTATCGCCAACACTCCGCGCTGCGGATACAGATGCGCCAAGAGTGTCTACAATGGTTTCCGACAAGACTGGATCGCCAAGTGGAATGGCAGCCTCAACACTATAGGACAAGAAGATCGTCGCCGCCAATAATGTCGTCGCCACCCATCCCCGCATACCACATTTCACCACTCGTTCTGCCTTGTTCATAGCGCGGACAAAGTTAAATAAATTATCCTATCTTACAAGTCCACTTTCGCCATATAAAGATACCGTATCAGGACAATCTCTACACCCCGGGCCAGGCTCAATAAAGAGTATCCGACGAAATCCCCAAAGATCAATGAACTGTAAATAAACCGCAAACGGCATACCAACTACAATGTCTGTATAACTTTCTATAAAATCATATCAGGAGGATGAGACAAACGCAAAACGAGACGTAAAATAAACCTTCTTATCTATTTCATTACAAATAAATTAGATCAAATAGACCAAAATTTTAGATCATTTTTCACCAACCGTTTTGGAAGATGCTACCGATGAAGAGGAGAAAAACTATGAACGGTTACACCCTGTAAAAGCTCAGTGGCCCTTGTTCTCTTTCTGCCCTCTGTCTGTTCTGTCTTACAGCCTCGTTCTTCCCTTGTCTGCCGAAACTCGTTGCGATAACCCTTCTTCAGCATCCGCTCGACATCCGAAGAACGATAGAGAATCTTGCCGCCCAACTTGATATAGGGAATCCGTTCCTGATTGCGGTAATCCTGTAAACTCCGGCGGCTGATCTTCAGCCGCTGCGAAAGTTCCTCGTCCGTATAAAAACTCTCGCCATCCAATGAAAACTTGCGCTTCGAAAACAACGTCTCCAACGTCTTGGAGAGACGCCCCAGCGCCTGGAAGTACGAGCGGATCCGCTCGTCATGCTCCGTAATCAATTCATTGCCCATTTCCCGTCTGTTTGATGCGAGATCCGATCCGACACCAACGAGTATCATAATCCGGATCCCGGTGTTTATACTCCGTTTCTGCGCTTCTGGTCGTGCCTGCACCGAACCTCCAGCACTGCAAGGAACGATCGCACATCTTCTGCCCGGTAGTAGATCTTGTGGTTGATCTGCGTGTAGGAGTGCGACCCGTTGCCGCGAAACGTCTGTAACGTCCGTTTGGAGATGTTCAGCAGCTGGAAGATCTGCTGGTTGTCCAACCACGACTCAGGCTCGCCGATACGGTGCGTATGGCAGAGCACGTCCATCCGTCGGACGAACTCCTCGAACCGCGCGAGCATCCACTCAAAGGTGCGGGATTCTACATTGACTATTCCCATGGCAGAGTCGTTTTAAGGTCTTGGGAAAGAGTCTGAAGCCGGTTGCAGCACCAGGCCGTAATTTTGTTGTCGAAGGCTGCAAAGTGGTGTTCCAGAACCCGATCCAGACAGCTGTACATCGAGATTTTGTCGTCGCCGATGAGCCGCACGATTCGCTGGATCCGTTGGTAAAACTCATGACGAACATAGAGTGATTTGCCACTACAGGCCGAGGTCTTGACCGGCCATAATAGGAAGAGGCATTCGTAGTTGGAGACTTTTTTCGATAAAGTCCCGCGGTCGAGGGACTCCGTTCGGATGTCGCCCCGGAGTTCATTCTTTTGTCCTTGCATAATGATTGGCTTTTAAGGTTTCGGGAGCGAATATAGGAGCTCCAAAGATGTTTCCTCCGCTATCCGCGCTCTATGGCAGTGGTTGGCGTCGCGTACTGATATACACCCGATTGAACAGGTCGGTATCTTTGCCTCTGAAACCGATGCCGAGAACCGGGAGCTGCCTCTATGTGCTGGCCGGCGACTGAAAAGGAACGAGCCGGATTCTCCGGCCCGTTTTTGTGTCCCCGGAACCTGTTATGTTCGGGACACAGCAAGCTGTGTTTTGCGTTACGCGAAATATTTTCGGTAACGCAAAACAGCTCCCGCAAGCGGGGAGAAAGGAGGCAGACCACCAAAAATCGATCCGGCAAAAAATGTGTTATGGTTCGTTTTACGGATGAAGAATACGCCCGATTCCTGACGATGTATGAGCAATCAAGTCTTCTTTCGAAGGCTCAGTTCATCAAGGCAAGGGTCTTCGATGCGACATTTCGGGTCATTAAAAAGGATCGAGGGACCATGGAAGAGTTGTATAAAGAGGATCGTATCCGGGCTATCGGCGTGAGTAATTTCCAGAGCGATGCATCATCGACCTCTGCTATACGGCGAAAATCAGGCCGATGGTGAACCAACTGGAATTGCATCCTTTTTACCAACGGGAGAACAAATTGTCCATTTTACGTGAATACGGCAAGACGGTGGCACTAATCATCCTACGTTGGAATGTGCAGCGAGATGTGGGCATCCTCCTGAAGTCCATCCACCGAGACCGCATAGAAAAGAACCTTGACGTTTGGAACTTTGGACTGTTGACAGAGGATATGCGTCAGATTGCCTCGCTTGACTTTGCCGTCCGCAGATGCTTGACCCTCGCAAACCGAGCGAGGTGCATCGGAATATCTTTCTTTTTTTACTTGGTGAACAGGAACTCTTCGAGACGGCGATAAGTGAGATCATATTTATTGAAGGTGGATCGAGTAATGTCGATACCCACCAAAAGTCTTTGCCGTTCGATAAACTCTGCAAACAGGGAGAGAAGCGTGTCGTTTTTCTTTTTCACTTTCCCCATAAATTTATCGCGGATTGCCATCGGAGTGACCGGTTTGTTTTGAGAGAGTTCCATGTAGATGTCGAGCAGATTCTTCCGCATGAAATCGAGAAACGAGTTGATGTTTGTGGCTTCCTCGGAACGTCCTGTGACGCGGTAATTTTTCGCATCCCAGATTTTGACGCTCACTTCGTTTTTGGTGCTGAACTGGCAAGCGGATCCGTTGATGGTCAGACGAACGTAAATGACCGACTTCCCCTCTGCATTGATTTTGTCTTTTCGAATGAAGAAAAGAATCTTAAAAGTGC
>CALVFI010000008.1 GCA_944326815.1 uncultured Rikenellaceae bacterium
ATGATGCGACACGCTGGGAGACTGCACGTGTTGCCAACCAGGCGGTGATCGATTGGGGTAAAGCCAATGGCTTTGAGCTGATCGATACGGGTAATCCGCTTCAGGACTATGGTACGGCAGTTGGAACCCCTTCGAATCGAGAGGTGCTCCTAGCCTACAAACAGCAGCGCGAGAACGATGATAACGGTATCTATAAGAATTATACCTTCATGCCGACGCATACGGGGCACGACCTGAATCAATACCGTGGTACGGGTTACGGACAGTTGTTGCAGTATCGTAAGGCCGATGGTAGTGATCAGACGTGGGTCGATGTAGATGAGTGGCGTCCTGCCAGCGAGTATCGTGAAAAAGCGGAAGAGATGGAGCCTCGTGCTTTGGCCTCGTTGTTCTTCTATGGAGTGAACCCCAAAAACAATACGGGTAACAGCCGTTGGGACCTGTATCAGAACTGGCAACTTGAGTACAGATCGTCCGATGGTTGTGCCAAGAACATTAAGTTCTGGTATGAGGCTGGTACCCGCGAATGGTTCGAGTTCCCGATCTATCGTATGGCAGAGTTCTATCTGAATATTGCCGAGGCTTATAACGAAGAGGGCAATTCAACCATGGCGCTTCAAACGCTCAATATCATTCGGAGACGTGGTGGCATCCCTGACGAGACGGTGACTGATCAGGCTCTGCTGCGCAAAAGTATTCAACGCGAATGGGCCGTGGAGTTTTATAATGAGAATCAGTGGTATCCTCATGCAAGACATTGGAAATTAGGTGATTCTATGATTGGGGGACCGAAATATAAGTTTGAATTTTCGCAGGCAGACGGTGTTACGTGGAATCCGCGTAAACCCGAAGAGTTTGCCAATTACACGCGCAAACCTTCCTACGTTCCCAATTATACATGGGCCGATCGTATGTATCTCTCTCCGTTTACTTTGAGCGAGGTGAACAAGGGTTATCTGGTTCAGAATCCCGGTTATTAATCCGCTGAAATGTATCATTCACAGAAAAAACAGAAATCCATGAATGTCAATTATATGAAAAGAGCGTTTCTTGGGGGTATAGCACTCGCGGCTTTTGCCGTTGGTGAAGCTGGAGCTGCTTTTCAACCCGATAGTACGAGCCAGGAATATGTGATTCCCGGTACGTCGACCAAGACGACGAAGGAGTTGATTACTTCGTCTGTCTCTTCCGTGACTGGTGATGAAATCTCGATTCCTTCACCCAATATCAACAATATGCTGTTTGGCCGAGTTCCCGGTCTGATTGTCTCGCAGTCTAATGGTGAGCCCGGTTATGATGCCGCATCGCTCAGTATCCGAGGGCTGGCAACCTACAACAATTCGTCGATACCGGTCTATGTGGACGGTTTCCAGACGAATACTTCTTATTTTCAGTTTATCTCTCCGTCTGAAATCGAAAGCATCCAGATCCTGAAAGATGCAGCAGCACTTGCTCCTTTCGGTATGCGGGGTGCCAACGGTGTGATCTGGGTGACGACCAAGCGCGGTAAGATCGGTAAACCGGAGATTACCGTCAATGTGCGGGCCGGAATCCAGCAACCGATCAATCTTCAGAAGCCGTTGCGTACGGCCGATTATACGCGGCTCTATAACGAGGCTCTGAGCAATGATAACGGGAATGAGTGGACACCGTATTATACCGAAAATGAGGTGGAGATGCTCCCCGATGTCGATTGGTACAAAGAGGTGTTGAAAACGGCTACTCCCTATACCGATGCAGACGTATCGGTACGCGGTGGCGATGAGACGGCCCGTTACTTCGTATTGTTCGGTTACATGGGACAGCGCGGTCTGTATGATGCTCCGACCAACGATACATTGGCCAATGCCGGTATCGACCGTTACAACATCCGTACGAACCTCGATATGAATTTCTTCAACTTCCTCGAGGCGAAGGTGGATGTCGGCGGACGTATCGAAGACCGTCGTTATCCGAATCGTTCTGCCGGGAATCTTTGGACCGAAATGGCCAAGTATCCGAGTTCGGTTTATCCGGTACGGAATGAGGATGGTACCTGGACGGGAACTCCGATTTACAACTTCAACCCGCTGGCCTCTATCAAAGCTCTGGGACGTAACTCTACTCACGACCGTACGTTGCAGGCAAACTTCCAGTTGAAAGAGAAACTCGACTTCCTGGTAAAGGGACTCTATATTTCGGAGGCGATGTCGTTGAGCAGTTGGACACGTGATGGTGCCAGCAACACGCGCAACTATTCGCGCTGGCTCAACGGTACCCAACAGACAACCGATAACGATACGCCTTATTCCCGTAACGAGGACTGGGGACAGAACCAGTGGAACTGGCAGCACTATAATGCCATGGTGGGGTATGACGGCGTGTTCGGTAAGAGTGTGCTCTCCGCATCGGCCGGTGTGCTGTATAATGTTTATAAAACGGACTTCTCTGCTAACGGTGATGCCGGTAGTATGATCGAATATCGCCACATGACCGTTAATGGTGCTGTGAACTATGCTTACGACAATCGTTATGTGGCTACCTTCTCTTTCGCGGCAGATGGATCGGATAATTACAAGCCCGGTAATAAATGGGGATTCTATCCCTCCGTAGGTTTGGGTTGGATTGCCTCGCGGGAAGATTTCCTCAAGGATAGCAAGGCCGTGAACTACCTTAAAGTGCGGGCTTCTGTCGGCAAGAATGGTTGGGACCCGATGGGTGAGAAACGTTACCTGTACGAAGGCTACTATACGGGTAAAGGAGGTCTTAATACCGGTAACGGAAGCCCGACGTGGCATGGCGGTACGGACCTCTCTTATCTGCCGAACCCCGATATCTTTGCAGAAAAGAGTATCAAGTACGATGCCGGTGTGGATGTGCAGTTGTGGCAGAAATTGAGCCTGAACCTCGATCTGTTCCTGGAAAAACGTTCGGGTATTGTGACTCAGGACTGGATGATTCCCGGTGCATCGGGTGTAGTAAATCCTCCTTATCGTAATATTGGTAAGGTGACGAATCAAGGATTCGAAGTGCAGTTGACATGGGCCGATCGGATTGGCGATTTTAACTATTCGATCTCCGGTATGGCTTCCTACAATAGCAACAAGATCGACTATATGGCAGAGGTCGTAACGGTTCCCAGCGCTGCTCGTACGGGACATCGGATCAATGCTCTGTTCGGTTATGTGGCCGACGGCTTCTATGATTGGGAAGATTTCGATGCCAGCGGTAACCTGAAAGAGGGACTCCCGAAACCGACTTTCGGTGCTGTACAACCCGGTGATATCAAGTACAAGAACCTGAACGGCGATATGGTGATCGATGAAAACGACCAGACGTGCATCGGTAATTCGACCTTGCCGAAACTGGTTTACTCCTTCTCTTTGGCCGCTTCTTATAAAGGTTTCGACCTGTTCGCTCTCTTCCAGGGCGCGGGAGGACGTGATGTCAATCTGCTTGATGCCCCGATCCAGAATATAGCTTTCCGCGACAACGGAAATGTCTATAAGATTGCCGAAGGACGCTGGGCTTACTATCCCGAACAGGGAATCGATACCCGTGCGACGGCTACCTATCCGCGCCTGTCGCTCCAGGATAACAGCAATAACTACAGAAACTCGACGCTTTGGAAACGTAACGGCGATTTCCTCCGTCTGCGTAATGTCGAACTGGGTTATACCTTTACGCAACCCGGATTGGCACGTGCAGGTATCTCGAAATTGCGCGTCTACTTGAGCGGCGTGAACTTGCTGACTGTAAGTAAACTGCTGAAAGATTATGATATAGATCCTGAGATTCTGTCCGGACATCCGGCTCTGAAATCTTACAACATTGGTTTGACTGTTACTTTCTAAAGACCGACTGCCATGACAAGAAAAAATATGAAATACCTTCTGTCGGGAATAGCCCTTTGCGGCTTCTTCTTCGCAGGCTGCGACGCCCTCGATACGAAAGAGGATCTCAATCTGACTGACGAGATGATGGAGACGCGTCGCTACCAGATGTTCGACTGGGGCTATCGTGTGTATGAACAGATTCCCTATGGGTTCACTGCCATTGACGGCAACCTGTTCGCTGCCGTATCGGACGAGGCGGCCTATGTGACGACTCTGTCCTCTACGCAGCGTTTCAATGAAGGGAGCTGGAATCAGTACAACAACCCGGACGATAAGTATACCTCTTATTACAGCGGTATCCGTGCAGCCCATTTCTACCTCGAGAATTCGACTGACTATAAATATATCCTCGGTCGGAATCGAGATACGTTGACCTCTAACGGCCTTGACAGCTACTATCGGGATATTACCGATGTAGAGCGTTTGCGTGCTGAAGCGCGTGCTCTGAAGGCATATTATTACTTTGAGTTGGCCAAACGTTATGGCGGTGTGCCGCTGATCGACAAGTTGTATGCCAATGAGCAGGATGCCAATCTTCCGCGCGCCTCTTTTGATGAAATCATTGATTTAATCGTACGGGAGGTCGATGCTGTGAAGAATGAGTTGGTGGTGGATTGGGGCCAGGTAGGACTGGTCGGTAACTCGGGGCGAATCACTCGTGGTACGGCATTGGCGCTCAAATCCCGTGCGCTGCTTTACGCCGCCAGCCCGTTGTTCAATCCGGAGGGCGACAAAACTAAATGGGCTAAAGCTGCAGCAGCGGCTTATGATGTGATCAACATGAACATCTATTCGCTCAATCCGACCTACGGCAACCTCTTCTATACGGATGCAACCAACACCAGTCCGGAGACGATCTGGGCTGTCCGTATGGGCGCAACCAACGAGTTCGAGCGGGCCAACTATCCGATCGGTACGCAGGGCGGAGGTACGGGCATTTGTCCTTCGCAAAACCTGGTTTCCGCTTATGAGCATAAAGGCGAGGTGACTTCGGATCCGTATGAGAATCTCGATCCTCGTTTCTATGCGACGATTGTCAAGAACGGTGATACTTGGAACAGCCGTACGATTCAGATCTATTCCGGCGGACAGGACGATCCCGATAATCAGAACGCATCGCGTACGGGATATTATCTGAAAAAATTCCTGAATCCCTCTTTGAATCTGACCAATGATGCACAGGAGATTCGTAGCTGGATTGTATTCCGTTATGCAGAGATCCTGTTGAACTATGCTGAAGCGATGAATGAAGCTTATGGCCCGGATGATGATCACGGTTATGGCAAGACGGCCCGTCAGGCGGTCAATGAGGTGCGTTCTCGTGCTGATGTGATGATGCCGGAGGTGGATGTGCCTGTGGGTGATGTGGATGCCATGCGCGAGGCCATCAAACATGAACGTCGCATTGAGCTGGCGTTCGAGGATCACCGCTATTGGGATCTGAAACGTTGGGACGATGCCAAGACGGTTTTGAACGAACCCCTTATGGGAGTCAAAGTATCGCGTACCGGTTCTTCATTTGCCTATACGCCGTTTGAGGTCTCCAAACGTGTATTCGATGCTCCAAAGATGAATCTTTATCCGATTCCGCAGGCAGAGATCGTTAAATCGAAAGGTGTATTGTCGCAGAATCCCGGATGGTAAACCGATAAAAACAGGAAATGATGAAACGATGTATCCTGGCCATACTTTCACTCGCCTCCTTGCTGCCTCTTTCGGGATGCGGCAAGGATGACGGTGGAAATGGAGGTGGGAAAGGAGAGAAGACCTCTTATACGAAGTCGTTCGTACAGGTAAGTACGAAGAATCCTTCATACTTTCAACTGTCGAATGGCGATACGTATGTCCCGATCGGATGTAACGTTTGTTGGGCGGGAGATATCGAAACCCTCGAACGCTACCTGAAGGAACTTGGCGAAAATGGCGGTAACTATGCTCGATTGTGGATCAGTCACGGCTTGTTCGAGTATCAAACCACCTACGGGGAGGTGAATAAATGGGGCCTCGGTAATCTCGACAGGGCGCTCTATGCAGCAGCCAAGTACGGAATTAAACTGAAACTCTGTATCGAAGATTGCCGGAGGATCGATCCTACATGGGGCAACAACTCCAACGTCAAAACCTCTTATCATGTGGATAACGGAGGCCCGTTCAATAATATTACCGAATACATTACTACGCCGCAAGGCAAAGCGGTATATTTGGATCGGGTTACGTTTTTCCATGACCGCTATGGCGACGATCCTCGGGTGTTCGCATGGGAAATCTGGAACGAGATGAATGCCGTACAGGTCCCAGAGGCGGATATTATTGCCTGGAATCGTGAAATGATCCCCAAAGTGCACAATATCTTCCCGAAAAATCTCGTTACCCAAAGTTTGGGAAGTATGGATCGAGACTGGTGCTTCCAGTTCTACGAAGCATTTATGGGGATTACGGGAAATGAAATCATGCAGGTGCATCGTTACCTGGACGAAGGTGCGCCACTGGCGATATGTCAGGCACCGATGGATGTTCTGGCGTCGGATGCTGTCGAGACGCTCCGTACCTACGGACATCGGAAGCCCATTCTTCTGGCTGAGACCGGAGGCGTGGAACCGAACCACTCCGGCCCGCATCGGGGCTATGCCAACGATGTGGACGGTATGATTCTTCACGATGTGTTGTTTGCTCCGTTCTTTAGCGGAGCTGCAGGTTCCGGCGAATGCTGGCATTGGGATGAATACATCGACAGGAACCATTTGTGGTGGCACTTCCGCCGCTTTGCCAATGTGATCGAGGGTGTCGATCCCGTCGTGGAGGGCTTTGTCCCTGCGCGTAGCGATCAGAGTGACCTGCGGGTGTATGTTCTCAAAGGAAACAATGTGACGCTCGTGTGGTGTCGTGACGTGAATAACACCTGGGAGACCGAGTTGATCGATGGAGTATCTCCGGCGGTGCTTTCCGGCAAACAGCTCGATCTCAGCAGTGTGCTGAATGGGAAGAATATTGTTGGCGTTGAGACTTACGATCCTTGGTCGGATCAATGGGGCGCACTTTCTGCATCGGCTCAACTGACACTGCCTGACTTCAAACGTTCTTTAGTTCTGAAAATCAAACATAAATAAAGTGATATGAAAAAGTTCAATTCTCTGCTTCTGTTGTTTGCTCTCGCTTTGGGCGCTGTTTCTTGTCAAAAGGCGGATAGCGATAAGCCTTGGGGTAGTGCAGTCATTTATATGCCGCAGGCCAATTACAGCCCTTATGCAGTGCCCAATAGCGGAACGGATCAGCAGACCAATAAGAATTATAGCGTCGATCAGACGAATAATAAGGTGAATATCTTTTTAGGTGTGTATCGTGCCGGTTTGCAGGAATTCGAGTCCTATACGGTGACGGTCACTCCGGGCACTACACCACTGGATGGTACGACGCTGCTGCCCGCTGCACAGTATACCTTGCCTGCTACGGTTACCTGTCCTTCGGGAAAACGGGATGTTGGATTCTATCTGACGGTAGATCTTTCGTTCCTGAAGAGTAATGCCGATACGAACTACTCTTTGCCGGTGACGATTTCTGATCCGACGCGCTATTCGCTCAATGAGAAGTTGGTGACTACGCAGGTGCAGATCAACACCTCCGAATTGCTTTCAAAGGAGGGATTGTAATAGAAAATGATAGCATAGGTTGTTGAGGAGTTTCTTTTAGGGAAACTCTTGGTAAGATGCAACGGATCGGGAGACTGATTCGTTGCATCTTTTTTTGTTCGGGGGCTATTCCGCCGCAGGTAATCATAGGGGGGATCGTCTGGTGGAGCGATGGAGTTTATGTTGCCGAGTTCTGCCTTTGAAAAACAAGAATCGGCAGCCGCGCATGGCTGCCGATTCGAGGCAAGGTCTGTATTATAAGCGATATGGCTTTGCTTTACGGAAGGGCTTGGGAGTGCAGCGTAACCGAACCATTGGCCAAACGGTCGCTGATGGCTGAGACGATAATCTCGCCGGCCTGGCGCGTTGTCTCTACGACGGCCACTAACTTGCCGCTGAACAGACGCATATAGTTGGAGACGAAAGAGGTTTGATCGGTAGGGTCACCGTTGCAGAGTGCCTTGAGACGTCCTTGTCCATGAACCGAAAAGTAGAGCATCGATGTGGCCGTGGGGCAGGGATTCCCCTGTTGGTCGACCACCTGGGCAGTGATGAAGACAAGGTCTTTCCCGTCTGCCTGAGGCTTTGTACGATCGGCTGTGAGAACGATTTTTGCCGGGATTCCCGCCGTACGTATGATCTCTTCGGCACAGGCGCTCCCCGCTTGGTCGTAGGCTACGACTTTCAGCTCTCCCGGCTCATAGATCGTTTCTGGCCACATCAGACGGTAGCGTCCGTATTTCTCTGCGGGATCTTTTTCCTGTATGCCTTGGCTTTTGCCGTTGATGAACAGTTCGGCTTTCGGATAGCTCGTATAGCAGACGACCGGTACAATGTTGCCTTCGTGTCCGTCCCAGTTCCAGTGGGGAAGAAGGTGCAGCACGGGCTTGTCGCTCCAGTGGCTTTGGTAGAGGTAATAGCTGTCTTTGGGCAGCCCGGCCAGGTCTACGATGCCGAAATATGAACTGCGCGAGGGTGCTCCTTCGTTATAAGGGGTGGGCTCGCCGAGATAATCAAATCCTGTCCATACGAACTCTCCCAACGAGAAGACATTGTCTTCCTGGGCGGCGAACTCTGTGTCGGGCACACATCCCCAGGGAACGTAATCCATGCCATAGCTCGAAATTTGATAGTCGGAGTACCATGCGCCTCGGAAATCCTGAGCCGGGAGCTTGTAAACGCCGCGCGAACTGATTGCAGAGGCGGTTTCGCTGCCGTAGAGGATATATTTCGGCGCTTCTTGGTGGATGCGTCCGTAGTCGTAGGGCTTGTAGTTGAAGCCGACCAGGTCGATTGCGTCGGCCAGTCCGTTGGCGATGGCTTCCGTATGGGAATTGAACGCTCCGGTGGTGGGGTGTGTGAGGTCTTGAGCCCGAACAGCCGCTGCCAGGGTTTGGGCGATGAAGCCGCCGCGAGGTTTGGTCTGTTCCCGTACTTCGTTGCCGATGCTCCACATGATGACACAGGGGTGGTTCCGGTCGCGGCGGACGGTGAGGGTGATGTCTCTAACGGCCCAATCCTGGAAATGTTGATTGTATCCGTTGGGGCATTTGCCCTCTTCCCATTCGTCGAAAAATTCCACCTGTACCATGAGTCCCATCTCGTCGCACAAGCGGAGCAGTTCCGGAGACGGGGGATTGTGGCTTGTACGGATGGCATTACACCCCATCTCTTTCATTATTTGCAATTGCCGCTGTGTGGCACGTTCATTTACGGCGGCACCTAATGGCCCGAGATCGTGATGCAGACAAACGCCCTTGATTTTTATGGGATGGCCGTTGAGGGTCATTCCCTTCTCTGCGTCGAAACGGACATCCCGGAAACCGAATACCGTTTCATAAGTGTCCGACAGTTCGCCATCCGCGTAGAGTTTCGATACGGCCCGATAGAGATTTGGATGCTCCGTGTCCCACAGGGCAGGATGTTTGACTTCGAAACGTTGCTGAAATATGGGGGATCCCTGTTTCTTGTCGACTAATGAGGTGGCGGTCGCTGTTGCGGTCAGTTGCCCGTCAGGCCCGTAGATCTCGGTCACTAAGCGGAGGCGAGGTGAGCCTTCGGCGTAGTTCATGACCTCGGTTTCTATCTCGGCGACAGCCTTTTTCTCGGTCACCAGAGGCGTACGGATATACGTGCCACAATAGGGGATGTATACGGAGGAGGTCTTCACCAGACGGACGTTGCGGTAGATTCCTGCCCCGGAGTAGAATCGTGACATCTCGGGCGGATTGTTAGCCTTTACGACCAATACGTTCTCTTCCCCGAAGCGGAACGCCTCTGTCCCGTCCACCATGAAAGATGTGTAGCCGTAGGGCCATCCGCCGAGCTCCTGGCCGTTGAGCCAGACGGTGGAGTTGCTCATCACCCCGTCAAATTCGAAGTGGATGCGGTCGCCGGGCTTGGCATCGGGCACAAAAATGCGTTTGCGGTACCAACCTATTCCTGTGGTGGGGAGTGAACCGGTAAATCCGGTGCGCAGTTTGGCGGTTTTGTCGCCGTCCTCGATGATGCGTGTGTAGCGCAGGTCGTTGTTCATGTTGAAAGGTCCGGAGATGGCCCAGTCATGCGGGACGGAGACCGTTTGCCATTGTGCGTCGTCGAAATCGGGAGAAGAGGCATCCGGATAGGCTCCCAATGCAAAACGCCATCCGGTGTCGAGCAATTCGACCGTGCGTGGAGTCTGTCCCGTTCCGCTTTGCCACAATAAAGCAAGAGATAAAAGTATTAGAAAATTCTTCATTTTATATAGGATTGGATTATGGTTTGCATAACAAGATAATCAATTTTCGGGTAGGTTGTCTGCCTCTTGGATGATAATACTCCATTCTGATACATTTGTTTTAGCTTTTGACGGAATTATCATAGAAATACGTCCTGCAGATAAGGGATATTCCGGCGGAAAGGCGCTATCTTTATCCTCGGAACCACAGGGGTTTTTGGTCGCTTGCAGCGATTCGAAATAAATGGCCTTTTTAAACTAACTAACCATGAGAAGTTCATTCGCCTTGCTTTTGCTCTCCTTACTGATAACGATTATGGGGGCTGATGCTCAGACATCGCAGCATGGGCGTATTGTGGTGCATCCGCAGGGACGCTATCTGCAATATGCCGACGGCACTCCTTTCTTTTATTTGGGAGATACCGCCTGGGAGTTGTTTCACCGCACTACGCGTGAGGAGGCGCGCCTCTATCTGGAGGATCGTGCGCGTAAGGGATATACGGTGATACAGGCTGTCTGTCTGGCCGAGCGGGATGGCCTGCGCGTGCCGAATGCCTATGGGGAACTGCCTTTTACCGATGCGGCGTTTACCGTTCCCAACGAGAAGTATTTCCGTTATGTGGATGAAGTGGTCGATATGGCCGACTCCTTGGGGCTGGTGATCGGTATGCTGCCCACGTGGGGTGATAAGTTCCAGCTCAAGTGGGGCCCGGGTCCCGAGATCTTTACCACTCCTGAACGGGCTGAAATTTATGGAAAATATATCGGGAACCGTTATCGGAATCGGCAGAATATTATTTGGATCCTGGGTGGGGATCGTCCGCCCGAGGACAAGGAGGAGATCGTTCGGGCGATGGCTCGCGGGATTGCTCTCGGCGTTTCGGGAGGGGAGGACTATACGTCGTGTCTGATGACCTATCATCCGTGGGGAGGCTCATCCTCCGGGATGTGGTTCCATGCCGAGCCGTGGCTGGCTTTCAATATGCAGCAGAACGGCCATGCGTATGATGTGGATGTGTGGGAGCGTATTGAAAAGGATTATCAGCGTGTGCCGGTCAAACCGACACTCGACGGTGAACCGATTTACGAAGAGCATCCGATCGATTTCAATCGGGAGAAGTACGGCACGTCGGAGGCTTTGCACGTGCGTCGCGATTTTTATCACGAGGTGTTCTCCGGGGCATGCGGCCATACGTATGGTTGTCATGCCATCTGGCAGATGTGGACACCCGATCGATATGAACCCACCAATTTCCCCGTACGTAGCTGGCAGGAGTCGTTGTCACTGCCGGGCTCCTATCAACTGGGTTACGGACGTGCGTTGATCGAAAGTCGTCCCTATTTCAGTCGTATTCCCGACCAGGAGTTGCTTGTGGGTGACCCGGGAAGAGGACATGACCGTTGTACAGCGACCAGGGATAGCCTCGGAACCTACGCGATGGTCTATTCCGAAAGTGGCCGTCCGTTTACGGTCGATTTGCAGAGGCTTTCCGGAAAGCGGATCATCGCCTGGTGGTTCGATGTGCGTAGTGGTCGGGCCTTCCCTGCCGGAAAGGTCGATCGAAAGGGGCAGAATAGCCGGCGATTCGTGCCGCCTACGACCGGGAAAGGCAATGATTGGGTGTTGGTGCTCGACGATGCGAAGAAACGATATCCTGTGCCGGGAAGCGAACTTTATGAAAAACGGTAAAGGGTAGCGAAAGGAGAACCATGATGATGTGTATGAAAGTAAATCATAGGATTATATTTAAAACAAATGAATAATATGAGAAAACTACTGATCTTAGGCCTGCTGCTGATTTTTGGACAAGCGGGAGTGGTACAAAAAATCGAAGCACAGAAGCGCGGTGCCCGAAGAACCGTAGCCGTCCAGAAAGAGATTCAGTCTGGAGTGGCCTCAGGAAAGGCGGGGAAAACCGCTGCTCAGAAAGCCGATTCGGTGCTCGCATTGATGACCTTGCGGGAGAAAATCGGACAGATGAATCAATTTTCAGGGATCGAGTATAATACGGGGCCCTGGCAAAAGGATACCTCTCTTTTCAGGCAGTTGTCCAGCGGGGAGTTGGGGTCGATTCTGAATGTCTCAGGAGCCGAGAAGACACGTTACTATCAGGAGGCTGCCATGCGCTCCCGGATGCGTATTCCGATTATGATAGGTCTCGATGTGATTCATGGGATGAAAACCATCTTCCCGATTCCATTGGCAGAGGCTGCGAGTTTCGACCTTGAGGCGATTCGTCGCAGTGCCGCTTGTGCTGCGGAAGAGGCTGCTGCATGTGGAGTGCATTGGACGTTTGCTCCGATGGCTGATGTCGGGCGCGATGCTCGTTGGGGGCGTGTGATGGAGGGGGCCGGTGAGGATCCTTACTATGGGGCGTTGGTGGCTGCCGCACGTGTGAAAGGTTTTCAGGGCGATGATCTGTCTGCTCCGAATACGGTGTTGGCCTGCGCAAAACATTTCGCCGGTTACGGAGCTTCGCAAGCCGGACGCGACTACAACAATGTCGACATGTCGATGTGCGAGTTCTATAACTTCTATCTGCCGCCCTATAAAGCAGCGGCAGAGGCGGGTGCCGGTACCTTCATGAATGCTTTCAACGACTTGAACTGTGTGCCTTGTACGGGGAATGAATTTTTGTTGCGGAAAATACTTAAAGGCGACTGGAATTTCGGTGGATTTGTCGTGTCGGATTGGTGCTCGGTAGCCGAGATGATTCAGCATCGTTATGCGAAGGATGCGAAGGATGCTGCCCGGTTGGCCGTAACGGCCGGATGCGATATGGATATGGTGTCGCGTTGCTACGTCTCTTCGCTGGAGGAGTTGGTGAAAGAGGGTGTCGTAGATGAAAAGCTGATCGACGATGCCGTCCGGCGTATTCTGATTAAGAAGTTCGAACTGGGACTTTTCGACGATCCGTATCGTTACTGCAATCAGGAGCGTGAGAAAAACGTGCCGTTGCGTGCAGATATTCGTCAGGCGGCTCGCGAGGGTGCTCGTAAATCGATCGTGTTGCTCAAGAACGAGCATGAGGCCTTGCCTTTTACTTCGAAGGTGAAGAGTGTTGCGCTGATTGGGCCGCTGAACCGATCGAAGAGCGATATGTTGGGCTCGTGGTGCGCGGAAGGACGTCCCGATCCGGTCGTGACGGTGGAGGAGGGACTCAAAGCACGTGGTTTGAAGGTCCGATACAGCGAGGGTTACGATCTGAAAACGAATGAACCGGTCAATACGGCCGATGCGGTAGCGGCTGCTCGCGAATGCGACATTGTGGTAGTTGCCGTAGGTGAGCGGGGTGGCGATAGCGGGGAGGCTCGATCGCGCGGCCGACTCGATTTGCCCGATGCTCAACAAGAACTGGTGCGAGCCTTGAAAGCCACCGGGAAGCCCGTGGTTACGTTGGTAATGGGGGGACGTCCGCTGATATTTAACGATATTCGCGAAACCTCCGATGCCATTCTGATGTGCTGGTGGCTCGGTACCGAGGCTGGAAATGCCATTGCGGACGTGCTTGCCGGAGATTACAACCCTTCCGGAAAATTGCCGATGACCTTCCCGGCGCATATCGCGCAAATTCCGATCTATTACAACTATAAGAGTACGGGGCGTCCGTACATTCCCGGCTCTCCCTATACGACAGGATATACCGATATTCCGTTCGAACCGGCCTATCCGTTCGGCTATGGCTTGAGCTATACGACATTTGCCTATTCCGACCTGCAGGTCGAAGAGGATATGTTCCGTATCGGGGAACCGGTCAAGGTGACGGTTACGGTGACCAATACCGGTGATCGGGCCGGCGAGGAGGTCGTACAACTCTATCTGCGCGATGAGTTTGCTTCCATTACTCGTCCTGTTCGGGAACTTAAGGGATTCCGGAAAATCATGTTGGAATCGGGAGAGAGTCAACAGGTAACCTTTACGTTGACACCTGCTGAGCTGGGATTCTACAATACGGCACTGAAATGGACCGTGGAACCCGGTGATTTTACGGTGATGGTTGGCGGAGGCGATTCGGAAAAAAGGCTTCAGGCTGGATTCAGGATGACTGATTGATCTGGGGAGACTTAGTTTTCTGTTTCTGGTTTAGAGGAGTGACGGGGTGTTGACACTTTTTGTCGACATCCCGTCCTCATTTTACAGCCGGAATGTGACTCTCCCTTTAGAAAAAATGTTTTTTGTATACTAATTTCTGATTCTTATCGTTAACTATCTCATAAAAGACAATATGTTGAAATATAAATCGTCTTTTAGTCCATTTTTTCCGTCGAAGAGTTGATTAATTCGAAGGTAAGATTGAACGAAATAGAATTATTACGATGAAATAAATGTGTATCTTTGCCACGTTGTAATAGAGAAAAACATCTTGCTAAACCAAATTTTAGAGGAATATATGAAAACGAGATTGAAAGGACAGACAATCCACAAGACGCAAATTGCGGCGCTTTTTCTTTTGCCGGTGCTCTTGGCTGCCTGTAAAGGACAGTCCGGTGCAGGAATGGGGAATATGGGTCCGCAGGAGTATTCAGTTGCCACCCTTAAACCTGTTCCGGCGGAACTTAAACGTGCGTTTCCTGCAACGATTAAAGGGAAACAAGATGTTGAAATCCGGCCCAATGTATCGGGATTCATTACCAAATTGTGTGTAGACGAGGGTGCGACAGTACGTAAGGGACAAACATTGTTTATTATTGATCAAGTACCGTATAAGGCAGCATTGGAAGTTGCCGAAGCTAATGTGAATGTGGCAAAGGCTGCAGTAGCAACCGCAAAACTTACGGCAGAGAATAAGCGCGAGTTGCAAAAACGCAATATCATTAGCGAATACGAACTTCAAATGGCCGAGAATACGCTGATCTCTCAAAAAGCAGCATTGGCACAAGCTGAAGCACAATTAGTCAATGCAAGAAATAATCTTTCGTACACTGAGGTGAAAAGCCCTTCGAACGGTGTGATCGGAACGATTCCCTATAAACTCGGTGCGCTTGTGAGTCCTTCGATTACGGTTCCGATGACAACGGTTTCGGATATCGATGAAGTGTATGTCTATTTTTCTATGAATGAGAAACAGTTGCTCGAGCTGATTCGTGAGGATGCTTCAGTAGCAGATGCTGTGAAGAAAATGCCTGAAATCGAGTTGCAGTTGGCCGATAATTCAATTTATACGGAGAAAGGCAGGGTCGAAATGATCAGTGGTGTCATCGACCAAGGAACCGGAGCCGTCAGCATGCGGGCCGCTTTCCCCAATACGAAACATTTGTTGCGTAGCGGCGGTACGGGTTCTGTATTGATTCCTTATGTATTTGAGAGCAGCTTGCAGGTTCCGCAGAATGCAACCTATGAAATTCAGGATAAGAAGTTCGTCTATAAACTCGATAGCGGTTCGGTCGTTACAAGTACCCAAATCGAGATTTTCCCCATTGATAATGGACAGAACTACATTGTGACAAGCGGATTGAATGAAGGCGACCAGATTGTTACGGAAGGTGTTGCCAGACTCCGCAACGGTATGACGATCAAGCCTGTGGACGAGACCCAGAAGGCAACAGTTGAGGCTGCAGCCCAAGCCGCTCCTCAAGCACAAGAAGTTAAAGCAGAATAAAGTATGAAACTGGATAGATTTATTAACCGTCCTGTACTCTCGACGGTTATCTCGATAATCATCGTCATTCTGGGTATTTTGGGACTGGTGTCGTTGCCGGTGTCCCAATATCCCGATATTGCACCTCCGACGGTCTGGGTATCGACGACCTATACGGGTGCCAATGCTCAGACGGTGCAGAATAGTGTGATTGCCCCTCTGGAGGAGCAGATCAATGGAGTGGAGGGTATGACCTATATGACCTCCGAGGCTACCAGTGATGGTAGTGCATCGGTTACGGTCTATTTCAAACAGGGAATCGACCCCGATATGGCGGCGGTGAACGTGCAGAACCGTGTCTCTATGGCCAGCGGTTTGTTGCCTGCCGAGGTGGTGAAAGTGGGTGTGACAACCCAGAAGCGTCAGACCAGTATGCTGTTGATTTTTACTCTTTCGAGTACGGATGACAAGTATGACGCTATTTTCCTGAATAACTATCTGCAGATCAACCTTCGTCCGCAGATCATGCGTGTCAGCGGTGTGGGTGATGCCATGGTTTGGGGTTCGGATTATTCGATGCGTATCTGGCTTAAACCGGATGTGATGTCCCAATACGGCCTGGTTCCTTCGGATGTGACAGCTGCATTGGCTGAACAGAACCTGGAGGCAGCAACGGGTAGTTTCGGAGAACAGGGAAATCAATCGTTCCAATATACGATCCGTTATCGTGGACGTCTGGAACAGCCCCAGGAATTCGAAAATATCGTTATTAAATCCTTACCGGACGGCGAGGTTCTGCGTCTCAAAGATGTCGCACGAGTGGAGTTGGGCGGTTTGGTTTATGATATCAACTCTCAGTCGCGGAAACACCCGTCTGTGAACTGTATGATTTTCCAGACCCCGGGAACGAATGCTACGGAGATTATTAAAAACGTAGAGGAGTTGCTCGAAGAGGCATCGAAAGATTTCCCGCCGGGAGTCGAATATGAGGTGCTGATGAACACCAATGAGTTCTTGTTCGCATCGATTCATGAGGTGATCAAAACCCTGATCGAGGCTTTCATCCTGGTGTTCCTCGTAGTGTATATCTTCCTGCAGGATTTTCGTTCGACATTGATACCGCTTATTGCGGTGCCGGTGGCCTTGATCGGTACATTCTTCTTCTTGTACTTGATAGGATTCAGTATCAACCTGTTGACCTTGTTTGCTCTTGTGCTTGCCATCGCGATTGTGGTCGACGATGCCATTGTGGTGGTCGAGGCGGTACACGCCAAACTCGACCAGGGGTATAAGTCGGCCCGTCTCGCCTCGCTCGATGCCATGAGTGAGATTTCAGGAGCGATCATATCGATCACTCTGGTGATGGCTGCGGTGTTTATCCCTGTGACTTTCATGGGTGGCACATCGGGAATTTTTTATACACAGTTCGGTTTGACGTTGGCAATCGCGATCGGTATTTCGGCGTTGAATGCACTTACGCTTAGCCCGGCATTGTGTGCCTTGTTCCTGAAACCTCATGAGGAGGGTAAGAAAGGGCAGAAGATGTCGTTTATCGACCGTTTCCACAAAGGTTTCAATGCGGGATATTCCGTATTATTGGGCAAGTATAAGAAAGGTGTGATGAAGATGATTCATCATCGTTGGCTCTCCTTTGGACTGGTAGCTCTCTCTATTGTAGGGCTGCTTCTTTTGATGAACTACACGCGTACGGGACTTGTCCCGAATGAAGATACGGGCACCTTTATGGTCGATGTTTCGTTACCACCGGCAACTTCCGTAGAGCGGACGCAGGAGGTGCTGGATGAGATCGAGGAGCTGATTATGGCCAATCCGTATATCAAGGGATACAACAAGATTGCCGGTGTCGGATTGATCGGAGGCCGTGGTAGTTGTTACGGTGCGTTTATTTGCAAACTTAAGAATTGGGATGAACGCGATGTGAAAGGCGGTGATGTGAATAGTATCATCGCACAACTTTACATGCAAACCGCCTCTATCAAGAATGCAAGTATTCTGTTTTTTGCTCCGCCGATGATCTCCGGTTTCAGTATGACGAATGGATTCGAATTCAGTGTGCAGGATAAAACGGGTGGTGACTTAAACCGTTTTGCGGAGGTTACTAACGAGTTCGTCGCTAAGTTGAGTCAACGACCGGAGATTGCTCAGGCATACAGCTCGTTCAACCCGAATTTCCCGCAATATCTGATCGATATTGATGCCGCGAAGGCTAAAAAAGCCGGTATTTCTCCTTCGGATATTCTGAGTACGTTGCAGGGATACTATGGTAGTATGTATGCTTCGAACTTCAACCGTTTCGGTAAACTCTATCGTGTCATGATTCAGGCCGATGCAAACTATCGTATCAGTCCCGAGACCTTGAATAACATCTATGTCCGCAACAGCAGCGGTGAGATGGCTCCGGTGGCTCAGTTCATTGATATGCAGAAAGTATATGGGCCTCAAGGACTGTCGCGTTTCAATATGTTTACCTCCATTGCAGTCAATGGTTCGGCAGCGGATGGATATAGTTCAGGAGACGCAATCAAGGCGATTGAAGAGGTGGCTGCAGAGACGTTGCCTGTGGGGTATGGTTTCGAGTTTTCCGGTTTGACGCGTGACGAAAAGAACTCGGGTAGCAGTACCGCAATGATTTTCATACTTTGTATAGTGTTTATTTACTTCATTTTGAGTGCTCAGTATGAAAGTTATATTTTGCCGTTGGTTGTTATTCTCTCTGTGCCGTTCGGTTTGGCAGGAACCTTTATCTTCGCCAATATAATGGGTGTCGAGAATAATATTTACCTTCAGATCGGACTTATCATGCTGATCGGTCTGTTGGCCAAGAATGCAATTCTTATTACGGAGTTTGCACTCGATCGTCGAAAACAGGGTATGGGTATTACGTGGTCGGCCATTCTCGGTGCTTCGGCTCGTCTCCGCCCGATTCTGATGACTTCGTTGGCGATGATTATCGGTCTGTTGCCGTTGGTGTTTGCATCGGGTGTCGGTGCCAACGGTAACCGCGCACTTGGTACAGGTGCCGTGGGCGGTATGTTGATCGGAACTCTTTGCCAGGTGTTCATCGTGCCCGTGTTG
The DNA here is from genome assembly GCA_944326815.1 of uncultured Rikenellaceae bacterium. Lineage (GTDB taxonomy): Bacteria > Bacteroidota > Bacteroidia > Bacteroidales > Rikenellaceae > CALYBN01. Next base: position 18,896 of record CALVFI010000008.1, read on the forward strand.
TTCGTCGTGTTCGAATACCTCCAGGAACGCTTCAAGCCGATTAAGGTCGAAGGCTTGGATGTGAGCGACGTAGACAGCGAATTGGAACAGTATACCAGACCCCAAAAATAGTTGATTACATGAAAATACAGAATATAGCAGTTCTTTTAGGAGCAGGCGTGCTGATGAGCAGTTGCGGGATATATTCGAAGTATCAGCGGCCGGACGTTGACGTTGAGGGAATGTACCGCGATACGGTTTCCGTGGCGGAAAATCTGCCTGCCGATACCGTCAATATGGGGAACCTGCCTTGGCGTGAGGTTTTCCAGGATCCGAAATTGCAAGCGTTGATCCAGCAAGGGTTGGAGCATAACGTAGATCTGCAAACCGCAATTCTCCGCGTGGAAGAGGCTCAGGCATCGTTGATGTCAGCCCGTCTCTCCTATACGCCGTCGCTCAATCTCGCGCCGCAGGGAACGATATCGAGCTTCGACAATAAGAATACTACAAAGACCTATCAGTTGCCTGCTGTGGCCAGTTGGGAGATCGACCTGTTCGGCCGGTTACTCAATGCCAAGCGGGGTGCCAAGGCAGCTCTGTTGCAGAGCGATGCTTATCGTCAGGCCGTGCAGACGCAGGTGATCGCAGGCATTGCCAATACCTACTACTCGCTGTTGATGCTCGATAGTCAACTCTCGCTCAGCGAGGAGACCGAGAAAAATTGGGCCGAAAGCGTCGAGACCATGAAGGCCCTTAAAGAGGCTGGTGTGACAAATGAGGCTGCCGTTGTTCAGAGCGAAGCCAACTGGTATGCCGTGCGCAGTTCGATACTCGATTTGCGTCGTCAGGTGCGTGAGACAGAGAATGCCCTTTCGATACTGATTGGTTTGGCGTCGCAGAGCCTGGAACGCGGAACGCTCGAGGAGCAGTCGTTGCCTTCCGAACTGTCGGCCGGTGTTCCTGTGCAGATGCTCGCCAATCGCCCGGATGTTAAAGCCGCGGAGATGGCCTTGGCCAGTACGGTATACAATACGAATGCAGCCCGTTCGGCTTTCTATCCGCAATTGACCATCTCCGGTACGGCCGGTTGGACCAATAGCGCCGGTGCCATGGTGGTGAATCCCGGGAAACTGATCCTTTCGGCAGTGGGTTCGTTGACGGCGCCTATTTTCAACAAGGGGGCCAATACGGCGCGTTTGCGTATTGCCAAAGCACAGCAGCAGGAGGCGTTGCTGGCATTCCAGCAGAGCATCCTTAATGCGGGAGCAGAGGTGAGCGACGCCCTTTATCAATATCATACGGCCAACGGCAAGACGATCGAACGGGATAAGCAGATTTTGGCTCTGGAAAGTTCGGTCGAATATACCAAAGAGCTTATGCGACTCGGGACGTCGAATTATCTGGAGGTGTTAACAGCCCAGCAGTCGTTGTTGAGCGCACAACTCTCGCAGGTGGCCGATCGCTTCGAGCGTCTGCAAGCCGTAGTTAATCTCTATCAGGCGCTTGGCGGCGGTAGAGAAGACCAACCGATGAACTAAAACCGGTAAGAATATGATCAGTCCTTTAGCATTTGTAAGCCCCGAGGCCAAGATCGGCCAGAATGTGACGATCCATCCGTTCGCTTATATCGACGCGGACGTGGAGATCGGCGATAATTGTGTGATCATGCCTTCGGCCAGCATTATGGCCGGAACCCGTATGGGGAAGAATAATCAGGTGTCCCAGGGATGCGTGCTGGGTGCCATGCCGCAGGATTTTGCCTATAAAGGAGATAAAACGACACTGCAAATCGGAGATAATAATGTCTTTCGAGAGAATGTCGTGGTGAATCGTGCGACGTGCGCCGGAGGCAGTACGGTGATCGGTAACGGTAATTTTGTATTCGAGGGTGTGCATATCTCTCATGATACGAAAGTGGCCGATAATTGCGTATTCGGTTACGGAACGAAAATCGCAGGCAACTGCCTTGTTCAGTCGAATGCCATCTTCAGTACCTGTGTAATCCTTGATCAAGGATGCCGTGTAGGCGCTTGGTCGATGATTCAGGGTGGCTGTCATGTCAATCGGGATGTTCCGCCTTATATTATCGCAGCGCGTCATCCGATCAGCTACTATGGAATCAATACAGTGGTACTTTCGCATGAAGGATTCTCCTCTGATACGATCAGTGTGATTGCGCAGGCATACAGTATGATCTACCAGAGCAATACCAGCGTACTGGATGCCGTGCTCAAAATCAAGGAACAGATGGATCTGACTCCTGAGATCGAGAATATTCTCTCATTTATCAATGAATCGAAACGCGGAATCATCAAGTATAAATAAGGGGAAACGGCATTGGTCGTAATCTATACGGCAGGAGGGCTTATTTATGAGCCCTCCTGTTTTTTTTGTTCTGTGGCCGATAAATTGACCGGAAAAGAAGGAATTAACGGTTTATTTCCGTATATTTGGTTTCTGATTAATTTGTTATGGAGGGGACGAATTGGATCATTCGCGTTTGGCGTTTCTATCGGGACGGTTTTCGTAGCATGACCGTGGGACGTACGTTGTGGACGGTGATCCTCGTCAAATTATTTATCATGTTCGCCATTCTCCGGGTCTTTTTCTTCCCCGATCGTCTCGCTCGTTTCGATACGGACCGCGAGCGCGGAGATTATGTGCTGGAGCAGTTGACGAATATAAAACCATAGGCTTATGATGTTGAATTCTGCTATTGATTTCATGCAAGTGGTGGATTGGTCGCGCGCCCAGTTTGCCATGACTGCCATCTATCACTGGTTATTCGTGCCGTTGACGCTCGGGCTCGGGTTTATCATCGCTTTCATGGAAACGGCCTATTACCGAACGGGCAATGAATTCTGGAAGCGAACGACCCAGTTCTGGATGCGGCTGTTCGGTGTGAACTTCGCTATCGGTATCGCTACGGGACTGATTCTTGAGTTTGAATTCGGTACCAATTGGTCGAACTATTCCCACTTTGTGGGCGATATATTCGGGGCTCCGCTGGCCATCGAGGGAATCATGGCATTCTTTCTTGAGGCAACTTTCGTAGCCGTGATGTTTTTCGGCTGGAATAAAGTGTCCAAGGGATTTCACTTGACGGCAACCTGGATGACAGCTATCGGAGCGAATCTCTCGGCATTGTGGATTCTGGTGGCCAACGGTTGGATGCAGTACCCGGTGGGAATGACCTTCAATCCCGAGACGGCGCGTAACGAGATGACCTCCTTCTGGGATGTGCTGTTGTCGCCCGTGGCAATCAACAAGTTCTGTCATACGGTAACTTCGGCTTATGTGCTTTCTGCGGTATTCGTTGTCGGGGTGAGCGCCTGGTTTCTGCTTCGCAAACGCGAGCAACTTATGGCCCGCAAAAGTATGATAGTTGCTTCGATATTCGGGATGGTAGCTGCATTGTTGACTGCGACGACGGGGGATAATTCGGGTAGAGTTATTGCCGAGGTGCAGCCGATGAAGCTGGCCGCGATGGAGGGTCTGTATGATGGACAACGGGGCGCAGGATTGACCATTGTCGGCGTGCTTAAACCCGAAAAGGAGCGAACCGGCAACAAAGAGGCTTTCTATTTCCAGTTTGAGATTCCGAAGTTGCTTTCCCTGATGAGTTATCGGGATGCGGATGCCTATGTGGCGGGTATCAACGATTTGGTGAACGGAAACCCTGATCAGGGGTTGCTCTCTGCACGGGAAAAAATGGAGCGGGGTCGCGTGGCAATTGATGAATTGGCGCGTTATCGTGCTGCCCGTCAACAGGGCGATGCTGCCGTGATGAAAGAGGTGGCGGCCAAATTCAGTCCTGATACACCGGAGGGGCGGGAGTTTCTGAAGAATTACTTCCGCTATTTCGGTTATGGATATTTGTCACAGCCGAGCGATATCGTGCCGGATGTGCCGTTGGTTTTTTATAGTTTCCGGGTTATGGTGGGAGCCGGCGTGTTTTTCATTCTGCTGTTTGCTGTCAATCTTTGGCTGTTATGGAAAAAACGCGAAGAACGCTATCGCTGGTGGCTTTATGTGTCGTTGTGGTCGATTCTGCTGGCGTACCTTGCTTCACAGGCCGGGTGGATTGTCGCGGAGGTGGGACGGCAACCCTGGACGATTCAGGATTTGTTGCCTACGGTGGCAGCTGTATCGCGGGTCGATGCCGGGTCAGTGATGGTGACCTTCTTTATCTTCGTCGCACTGTTTACAACGTTGCTGATCGCCGAAATCATGATCATGACCAAACAGATCAAAATAGGACCTAAAAACGAATAAGCCATGACTACATACGTACTTTTACAACACTATTGGTGGTTTATTATCTCTTTGCTGGGAGCATTGCTCGTTTTTCTGCTTTTCGTGCAGGGAGGTCAGGGATTGCTGTATAATGTCGGCAAGACGCCGCAGGAGAGAAATATGATAGTGAATGCGTTGGGCCGTAAATGGGAATTTACTTATACGACGCTGGTGACATTTGGAGGAGCCTTTTTTGCCTCCTTCCCGCTGTTCTATTCGACCAGTTTCGGAGGTGCGTTTTATGTCTGGATGGCCATTCTGCTGGTGTTCGTGATTCAGGCCGTGGCCTATGAGTATCGTCGCAAACCGGGAAATTTCATCGGAGAGAGGAGCTATGATGTATTTCTGATGGTGAATGGTTTTGCAGGGACTTTCCTGCTTGGTACGGCTGTGGGAACCTTTTTCACGGGAGCTAACTTTACGGTCAATGCGATGAACCTTGCCAATGTAGGCGGAGATACGACCATCTCGCAGTGGACCACTCCGTGGCGCGGTCTGGAGGCGCTGTGCGATTATCGGAACGTGTTGCTCGGGTTATCGGTATTGTTCCTGGCTCGAGTATTGGGGGCCCAATACCTCATGAATACGATCGACGATAAATCGATCACGGGGCGTTCGCGTCGTCATCTGTGGATCAATGCCATTCCCTTTGTGCTCTGTTTTGTGGCATTTCTGGTCACTTTGCTCCTCTCTTCCGGATGGGCGGTCGATCCTGCCACGGGAGTGATATCGATTGAGCCGTATAAATATACGCATAATCTGATGGCGATGCCGTGGGTATTCGTGCTGTTGGTGGTGGGAGTAGTGGCTGTGCTGGCTGGAATCGTATTGGGGTTGACCCCAAAGGGTGACAAGGCCATCTGGTTTAGCGGCGCAGGTACGGTAGCTACAGTGCTTTCTCTCTTTCTGTTGGCCGGATATAACCATACGGCATACTACCCCTCGCTGGCCGATATGCAGAGTTCGCTGACCATCTACAATAGCTCCTCGAGCGAATTCACATTGACGGTCATGAGTTTCGTTTCGATCCTCATACCTTTCGTCGTGGCTTATATCTGGTATGCTTGGCGTGCGATGAACCGGGTTAAAATCACCCGGGAAGAGGTTGCTTCGGACGACCATCTCTATTGATTGCGGACCAATCAGCGGGAATACAGGAATTCAAAAGAGTTTTAATCCGATAATTCCGGTTATGATCAGGAATGCCGACAGGAGGCGCATGAGGTTGGCTGAATCATGGAAGAGGAAGATGCCGATAAGAAGCGTTCCCACGGCTCCGATCCCGGTCCATACGGCATATGCCGTACCGATCGGGATGGTGCGTTGTGCCAGATAGAGAAACAACCCGCTCAGGGCCATCGAGACGATGGAGAGCCCGATGAAAAGCATACGGTAGGAGGTCGTGGCTGCCAGTTTGAATCCTAACGGCCATCCAATTTCAAACACTCCTCCGAGCAACAGATAAAACCATGCCATGTCACTTCTATTGTGCTGCCTGGGGGGCGGGATCCATGACGATTTTTACGATATTCCTGTCGGAAAGAATCTTGGCAGCCATCTCTTTGACCTTTGACCCATCGAGTTCCTCGATCAATTTGTCGTATCCGTCATTCATGTCGAGACCATCCACGTAATAGGTGTCGAGATAGTTCAGCCAGATCGGGTTTTTCTTCAGATTATCGGCCCGTTGTTTAAGCATATATTCTTGGATTTTGGCAATATCCTCTGCCTGAGGCCCGTAGATGGAGATCTTCTCAATTTCCTGCATGACGATCTCCATAAGCTCATCAGCCAGATCCGGATCGGTATCGAAGAGTATCTGCATGGAGTAGCCCTCTCCGGGTGCGTTATCCAGGAAAGTCTGGGTGCGGACTCCGTACGTACCGCCTTTTTCTTCGCGAATCGATTTAATGTAACGGATATCGAGCACCTGTTTCAGTACACTAAGTGTGAATTGATTCTCCAGTGTATAAGGCATGTCTCCGGTGAAGAAGTAGACTACTGTCGATTTGGGAACCTGCATCGGTACGGAGAAACGATTCGTTATGGTTCCTTTAACAGGGTGGGCACCGTCGTCTATTGCCTCCATGCGGACTTTCGATGCAGGAAGCGAACCGATATATTTTTCGATGAGCGGTTTGACCGTTTCGAGGTCGATGTTGCCCACAAACGTGAAATTGTAGGCAGCAGCATTGCCGAAGAGCTGTTGGAACAGAGGATTGAGCCGTTCATACTTTACCTTTTCGAGTTCGGAAACCTTCAGCGTGGCGCGACGAGGATTGTGTCCGTAGAGGGTGTTGTTTGCCGTGTCGCTGAGGATGAAACTCGGGTTGCCCGCTGCATTGGAGAGCGATGAACGGTATTTGTCGATCACCATATTGAAGTCCGTCGGATTGAAACGTGGAGCGGTGAAGGTCAGATAGGTGAGTTGCAACAATGTCTCCAGGTCCTTGACGGTGGTTGTTCCCGAGATCACGTTTTCATACTCTCTTACGGAGGTGCGTAACATAACCATCTTGCCCGCCAACTGTTTGGTGAGTTCGGTAGCGGAGAATTTACCTGCGCCCGATGCCTCCATGACAGTGGTCAATAGCTCTGCAGTGGGATAGTCCTCCGTAGCTACCAATGAAAGACCACCACGAGCCGTGGCACGCATCATGATCTGGTCGGCTTTGTATTCTGTGGGCAACAGGACTACACGAGCTCCATTGCCCAGGGTCCAGACGGTGGCACCGAAATGGTCGGTTGAACTCTTTTTGACCCGACTCCCTTTGAGTGGTGTGCTGACAAGTGGCTCGTTAATCATATTGTCTTGATAAGCCTCGAGCTGGGCGGTATGGACCTTGGCAATGAGGCTTCTCAATGTATTTTCCGTCGGCACGGGTACATCCTCTTTTTCGGGGCTGGAGATGATGATAACCTGATTCTTCGGGCCGAGTAGCTGCGGAACCAATTCGTTCAGTTTTTCCAGTGTGGCGGAAGCGATGGTTGTGCTATCCATCTTCCATTCCGTGAGGGCATCGGGTATCGGGGTGCCATTGCTGTAATGATCGATGTATACCTGTACGAATTCGTTATTACGTCTGTCGTTTCGTCCGTCGTAGATCGCTTTGGCCGTGCTCATCATCTCTTTCTGTATACGTTCGAATTCCGATGGAGTGAAACCGAAACGGTACATTTTCTCCAGCTCCGTGTAAAGACCTTCGAATGCTTTGTCGGTTTCGCCTGTTCGAGCAATCGCAGCCCCGAAAAGTACGTCGCATGTTTGGGTCAGGGCTCCATTGCTGGCGCCTGCGCTGAGAAACGGTGCATCGGGTTGCTGGGCCCGTTCTGCGAGCCGATAGTCGGCCATCCGGGCAATCATCTCTATCCAGGTGTTGAGTTGGACGCCTTGGAGGGTACCGTTCATCTCCGGAGTCAGTGGTTCGCGCTTGAAGTAGATGTCGACTCGGGAGGAGGTTAACTCCGGATCGGTGGCGATGTCGATCAGTGGCTCGTTGTTGTCCGGGATGGCTACAATCTGCTTCCGTTCCGGTTGTTGGGGAGCCGGAATATCGGCCATGAGTTTTTTTAGCTTGGCCTCTACCTGATTCATATCCACATCGCCCACGACGATGATTGCCTGCAGATCGGGACGGTACCAGCGATGGTAGAAATCCACCAATTCCTGGTGGGAAAAGGTCCGTAATTGTTTCTCTGTGCCGATGATGTTCCGGTCGGCATATTTCGAGTGGTTGTAAAGCGTGGGGGCGATCATCTGACCGACGCGGAACTGTGCGGAGTTGCGTGTGCGCAACTCTTCGACGATAACGCCGCGTTCGGCATCTATCTCCGACGGCTCGAGGGCAATGAAGTGTGACCAGTCATGCAGGATCAGCAGGGCCGTGTCGAGGATGCCTTCACGCGTGAGCGGAACGCCCGACATGTTGTATACGGTCATCTCCTGGCCGGTGGCGGCATTCAGGTTGGCTCCGAACTTCACGCCTACGCTCTCCAGGTAGTGGATGAGTTGTTTGCCCGGCAGATTTTTGGTGCCGTTAAAAGCCATGTGTTCCAGAAAATGGGCCAGACCGATCTGGCTCTCCTCTTCCTGCATGGCTCCTACGTTGTGAAAGATGTAGAACTCTCCCTGATTGGCTGGTTTGTCGTTGTGACGGATGTAGTAGGTCATGCCGTTGGGCAGCGTTCCGACCCGTACGGCTGTATCTGCCGGGATGTTTGTCGACTGAATGGAGGGTTGTGCCATAGTCAGAAGACCGGCGATACACAGGAGCGCTGAAAACAGGAATTTTCTTATCATGGCTTTTTGTTTTTTTCTTACGTTGATTGTTTGCAAAAATAGTCACATTTTGCGGAAATAGGTGAATGGAAAATAAAAAACGGCGCATAACAGGCGCCGTTTTTTATTTTCCTATGGGAAGTTTATGCTACATTATCTTTCAGTTGCCGATAGATGGAGGCTTGGGCTGCGAGCATGACGGATATGAGGATGATGCAGCAAATGAGGGTTATCAATAGGGTGAGGAATGGAACTCCGATCAAACCGAATATCAGGCTTATGACCCAATAGACGATGAACCATGCGATATACAGTACCATCAGTACTCCGAAAATAGCCCATTTACTGCCATAGGTCGCTTCGTTGCTGGCCACGATGGCTGCCGTCGGGTTTTTGCCTTTATCGAGCAGGAAAAACGCAGCGAGACTCCAGGTGATGGCCAAAACGATGCCGGGAATTACCATAAAACATGTTGCCAGCAGAATCGGGATAAATGTCAGACCGACAAGCATGAAGTACTCTCCCATATATTTGCGGTATTTGGCATCGAAGATCGCGGTAGGAGAGATAATTTTGCCTTTGCTCAGTTCTATGGGCAAGGTGTTCATGGCGATAGTCGTTCCTACGTTGATGTAGGGAATCCAGATGGTAAGAATCCATAGAACAACGCACCCGATGATTGACGGGGCATTTTTTAATCCGATAAGGATGGAATCTTTTAAGGTGTCGGAAAAAGAGAGTTTGATTTTCTCCATAATAAAAAAGTTTTAGGGTTAATAGTGCTAATAAATATAGTGAGAAAAAGAATTTTATGCAAAAAATAATGGGATACTATTGTTGGCTTTGGCTTTGCATAAGTTTCTTCGAAAATTGATATATTTGCGTAAACAGATTGAATGTCGAGGTATGGGAATGGATGGATGTTATGATTATGTGGTGGAGCCGCGGGATGTGGATCTGACTGGGCGTGCCACCTTTGTTGCTGTGGGGAACTATGTGTTACAGGCTGCAGGCGAAGATGCAGATCGTAATGGATTCGGTTTGAGGGATCTGAATTGTTCCAACTGTTCCTGGGTGCTTTCTCGCGTAGCCATGGAGTTCGATCACTGGTTGATGCAGTATGAGCGTTTCTCGGTGCGGACATGGGTCAATGAGGTGGGCCGCCTGATGACCACACGAAATATGGTGCTTACGGACGAGATGGGGGTGCGCCGAGGGGCTGCCGTGACACAGTGGGCCATGATCGATCTCGATCGTCGTACGCCGGTCGATATCCGGGCCAATTTGGATTATGCTGCGGCTATCCGCGAGGAGCCGTCGCCCATAGAAAAACCGCAGCGTATTCTTCGTGTGACGCCTGTCCGGACCGTTGCCCATCGGGTTTCGTACAGCGATATCGATTTCAATCGTCATGCCAACAGTATGAAGTATATGGAGTGGATGTTCGATCTTCTTCCGCTGGAGTATATCACCGATCGGACATTGGCCCGGGTAGATATCAATTATCACCATGAAGCCCGTTATGGTGAGCTGCTGACAATCTGTTTTGAGGATGGACCGCAGTCCCTGTTCGAGATCAAAAATAGTGAGGGAGTGCCGATTTGTCGGGCATCGCTCGGTTGGCGGGAGAGGTAGACCTGAACTTTCTTGTGCGAAAATGATTATTTTAGCGCTATAAATTCGTTTTTTATGAAAAAAATCACGGTGCTCGGGCCTGCATATCCTTATCGGGGTGGTCTGGCTTCGATTATGGAGATATTGGCCCGTACGTTTACTGACCGAGGGGCAGAGGTCGATATTAAGACGTTTACGGTACAGTATCCCGAATTTCTCTTCCCCGGGAAGACCCAGTACTCCGAATCGCTTCCGCCGCGCGATTTGAAGATTGTCCGTTGTGTCAATACGGTCAACCCTTTCAATTGGATTAAAGTAGGACGGATGATCCGGCGTGAACGCCCCGATGTCGTGTTGATGAAGTACTGGACCCCCTTTATGGGGCCCTGTTTTGGTACGATTGCCCGTATCGCCCGCGGAAATAAGCATACCAAAGTGCTGGTACAGATCGATAATGTGATCCCGCACGAACATCACTTTACGGATAGTTGGTTTACCCGTTACTTCATCAATAGCGTGGATGGATTTGTCTATATGTCCCAGCAGGTGAAGGATGATCTGGACCGTTTTACACATCGGAAACCGGCTCTTTTTTCACCGCATCCACTCTTTGTCAATTATGGTAGTAAGGCTCCGAAGGAGGATGCCTGTCGGGCGTTGAATCTTGATCCGGAACTCTCTTACTCGCTTTTTTTCGGATTCATTCGGGATTATAAAGGGCTTGACCTTCTGCTCGATGCCTGGAAGTATCTTAAGGACCGCGGTTATACCGAAAAACGCAAATTGATTGTGGCCGGGGAGTTCTATTACAACAAGAGTAAATATATTGACCAAATTAAGCGGAATGGCTTGTTGGATGATATTATTCTGCACGATTATTTCATCAAGGATGATGATGTGCGTTATTTCTTCTCGGCGGCCGATGTGCTGATTCAACCTTATTGGAGTGCAACACAGAGTGGGGTGACCCAGATTGCCTATCATTTTGAGGTTCCGATGATTGTGACCAATGTGGGAGGATTGGCAGAAATTGTGCCGGACAATGTGGTAGGTTATGTGACGGATACTACGGTCGAAAGTGTGGCCGAGGCTTTTGTCCGTTTCTATGAAGATGAAAATGCAACCCGTCTTTCAGATAATATGAAAACCGAGAAAGTGCGTTTCAGTTGGGAGGCAATGGCCGATAAATTAGATGAATTGTATAGATTGGTACAAAACGATTAGTTTATCTGTGTTCGTCAGTTTTTTCTGAATACTTTTTATTGAGGAATATATAGTGAAACCTCATGCATTTTACATGGGGACTATGTCATTGACACAGCGTCCTGCATTCCGAAATCGTTTTGACAGAGTACGTGTTTCTCCTGCTTCACCCTTGAATATGGTGTCGGCCTGAAAACAACAGAGCATATCTGCATGATCGAATAGATAATCGTTCAATGTCTCTTTTTGTTGGATGTTTAAGTAGACGATGGTGTCAACTTGATGTAGAATATTCGGATAAAATGATTCTGTTATAATTGAAGATACTACAATTTTATGGGGACTGGTCAATACGGCGATTAATTCTATATCATCATATCCATTTGCCTTTCGCATTTTTATTATACGCTTTGCGGCCAGTTGTTCAAATCCTTCATGCATTCCGCAAAGAAAGCGTCGATATCCGGTGTGATAGAGTTCGATTAATAAACGGTCAATAAGTTTGCTTAAAATAGTTATTACGTATTGTGCATCGCTGGATGGATATAGGCTGATGATTTTTTCGGTTGAATAACCAGAAAGAGCTACTGTGGCTCTTTTTTTGCTTTTCATACTTCAGCTACTTCAACTTGTTTCAAATATTCTGGAATAATGCCGAGCTCTTTCTCGAGAGCCGCCATGACAATACTGCTGCTGCTGTGTCCTAAAACTACACGGCTGACATATTCCCGGCGCCATCCATATTCTCTGGCTACTTTTGCATATACACCATGACGATTCTTTGCTGCTTTCTGTATTGCTTCCAGTCTTTCTTCTTTATGAGGGATTGTTTTTATCATATTTTATGTATTTTTGTTGTAGTACAACAGAGTAAGAAGTATATAATGCAATATTAAGCGAAAAAAAATGATTATGCAAGAAAATAAGCGAATAAAATCACCTATCAAGAGCCGAATATTGCAGTATATTCAAAAAAAAGGAATTACACGTTATGCGTTTTATAAAGAAACAGGTATGACGCGTGGCATTTTGGATCAGCCTACAGGTATTTCGGAGGATAATCTCGCTTGTTTTGTTAGATATGCACCTGAAGTTTCGTTGGAGTGGCTGATATGTGGAAAAGGCAATATGATCGAGGAGACATCACCCTCATCGGTAATCTATGAAATCCCAGTGCAGAATCCTTCGCTCGTGCATGATTTGTCGCAGCGCTATGAGGCGAAAACTCCCTCGGCTGTGCCCGAGCAAGATTCGCCTCGGATTCCACTTTATGAGGCCGACTCTATTACTGAATTGCGAACTTTGCTCATCGGTGAGAAAATGCCTTCTCCAGAGAAGTATTTGATGTTTCCGGATATGTCATCTTGTGACGGTGCGTTTAAATTGCGAGGCGATGCCATGCCTCCCTTGTTGCGGGGTGGGGATATTATCGTGTATAAACAAGTATGGGATTTTGCCCGTATTGTATGGGGTGAACTCTATGTGGTTTTATTTTTGAATGGAGAGGAGGAGTATGTCACTGTGAGATGTCTCGATAGAGTGGATGGTGATCCGAATAAGGTGAAACTGGTCAATTACGATTCGTATCACACGTCCTTGGAGATTCCTTTTATCTCCATTCGCGCACTGGCTTTGGTTAAGGCGAGTGTCAGGTATCATACGATGGGGTAGTGTGCTTTACTTATGACCTGCTCAGGCGTGTCGTTTAGGTTTCTATAAGACTGAGCGAAGGCGATTTTCTTTTGTGCCACTATCTTCTGTTTTTGGGGCGTTATTTGTTATCTTTGTTAGACAGATAATATTGAATCGTTATGAAAGCTAGGACTCCTTTATTGTGCCTCAGTTTGCTTTTATCGGCTTTGCTGCTTTTGGGATCATGTGCGGTTCGGGCGCCGAGACATCGGATGACTCCCCCTCCGACACATCATCGGCATGAAATGCCTCACAAAAAGAAAGCTCCAAAACCTCGGAAGGATCGTCGTCTGCGACATCGACGGGATGTACCGCCTCCACCCCCGGAACGCAGTCATTATTGGCTTGCTCCAGGGAAATTTGCTCCCCAGCCTTCGGAATTCTTGCCGGAACCTCCCGATGAGGAGATTCCATCTCATCTTGAAAAGTAAGGATTGTTTGTATAAAAGAGCTACGGCAGGTTGGACTCCAACCTGCCGTAGCTCTTTTATAGAGATATTTTCCGATAGTTCGGATCGTGTACTCGATGAAATTTATTGTTCGTCGATAACTGCTTTGAATACATCGATATCGCCGCAGCAGGAGTTGAAGATATACGATGCGGCCTCTTTGTTCTTGGCATAGGCGAGTTTCGCATACACTTCGGCCGAGTTGCGATAATCTTCCACTTCGGCAGCCTGACGCATCAACAGGTAGGTGATGATGATGTGCCCGGCCATCTCGACCAGACGACGGGCATGGAAGTCGATTTGCTCGTTGTCTCCGGAGGTGACACGCTCAACGGCTGCCTCATATTCTTTGCGCAACTCGACGAGTTGTTTGCGTACCGAGTCCATGTCGGACGGATAGTTGTCCTGAGCCTCGTATTCGAGAATCTTATTAAGGAATGTCCCCGTGGTGACGTGGCGGATAGCCGCTACGACTTGCAATTGCGACGTTCCCTCGTAGATGTTGGTGATGCGGGCGTCGCGATAGATGCGCTCGATGGGGTAATCTTTCATGTATCCCGAACCTCCGTGAATCTGGATGGCGTCGTAAGCCAGTTGGTTGCAATATTCGCTGCTGAAGAGTTTGAGCAGCGGCGTGAATGCATCGGCCAAACGGGTATATTCCTTCATCTCGGCACGTTCTTCTGGCGTCAGTTTGCGGTCGTGGCTGAGATGGGTATAATCCTTGTAGATCTCTACGAAACGGGTGGTCTCATAGAGCAGAGCACGTGAACCCTGCAGTTTGGCTTTCATGTTGCTCAGCATCTCGTATACGGCAGGGAACTCGATGATGGGCTTACCGAACTGTTGGCGTTCATGGGCATATTTCAATGCTTCGCGGTAGGCTGCTTCCGAGAGTCCCGTCGACTGGGCTCCGATACCCAGACGGGCGGCATTCATCAAGGACATCACATATTTGATAAGTCCCATCTTGCGGTCGCCGACCAGTTTGGCCGGAGCGTTGGTGAACACCAGTTCACAGGTAGGAGATCCCTTGATGCCCAGTTTGTTTTCGATACGGCGCACTTTGACACACATGCTGTTGCGGTCGTATACGAACATCGAAAGGCCGCGGGCGTCCGTCGTACCCTCCTCGGAGCGGGCCAATACCAGAGATATGTCGCCATCGCCCTTGGTGATGAAACGTTTGACGCCATTGAGCAGCCAGGTGCCTTTGGCTTCGTCCCAGTGGGCCTTAAGCATCACGGCCTGCAGGTCTGAACCTGCGTCCGGTTCGGTGAGGTCCATGGCGCAGGTTGCTCCGGCACTTACGCGGGGCAGGTATTCGGCTTTGAGCTCTTCCGAAGCGAATTCATTGAGCGTTTCGGCGCAATCCTGCAATCCCCAGATGTTCTCGAATCCGGCGTCTGCACGAGCCACCATTTCATTGGTCATGACGAAGCACACCAGCGGGAAGTTCAATCCGTCGTATTTGCGTGGCAGGGTGAGGCCTGACAGGCCTGCCTTGACGATTGCTTCGAGATTTTTCACTGTCCCGGGAGCATACTCCACGTGGTCGTTCACCACCTTGGGTCCCTCATGGTCGACACTCTCTGCGTTGACTGCAATCACATCGCCGCACACCTCGCCGGCAATCGTCAACACACGACGATAGCTGTCCATGGCGTCCTCGAAGTCGGCCGGCGCATAGTCGTACAGGTCTTTGTCCGCGAAACCCTTCTCTTTCAGCTCCACGATCTTCTTCATCAGGGGATGATTCAGGTGGTACTGTAAATCTTTGTTATCTGAAAAAAAGTTTGCCATTGTTCTCTTGTTGTTAGGTTCGTTTTACTTCGAGTTAGCCTTGTAGTATTTGATCATCTTCGGAATCACCTCGAGCAGGTCGCCCGTAATGGCGTAATCGGCGATTTTGTTGATCGGTGCATTGGGGTCGGTGTTGATCGAGATGACCATCGAGGATTGATCCATACCGGCGGTATGCTGGATCTGACCCGAGATGCCGCATGCGATGTAGAGTTTCGGACGAACCGTCACTCCGGTTTGGCCGATTTGGCGTTCGTGTTCGGCGAATCCGGCGTCGACTGCCGCACGCGATGCGCCTACCTCGGCACCTAAAACCTCTGCCAATTCATACAGCAATTTGAAGTTCTCTTTCGATCCGACACCGTAGCCACCCGATACGATGATCGAGGCTCCTTTGACATTGATCTTGCGCTCTTCGATCTGGCGGTCGATAATCTTCACGGCAAGATCCGTGTCTTTCAGATATTTCTTGTAATCGACAACCTTAATCTCACCTTTGCCTGGCGTTTTGGCCTCCTCTTTTTTCATGACGCCCTCGCGTACCGTTGCCATTTGAGGACGGTGATCGGGGTTGATGATCGTAGCGATGATATTTCCTCCGAAGGCCGGACGGATCTGATACAGCAGGTTCTTATATTCCGTGCCGCTCTTGTTGTCCTTGTGATCACCGATTACCAGACTCGTGCAGTCGGCGGTCAAACCGCTGTGCAGCGTCGAAGATACACGGGGAGCGAGGTCACGACCCACGGAAGATGCTCCGAACAGGGCAATTTGCGGCTTCTCTTCGGTGAAAAGCCCGCAAATGATCGAGCAGTGGGGTAGGGTACGATAAGGGGCCAACTCTTCACCGTCGGCCATCCATACGGTATCTGCTCCGTATTTGGCTAACTCCTTTTCGATGCCTTGCAGGTTGTACCCGATGGCGAGTGCTTCCAGTTTGCAGCCGAGTGTGTCGGCCAATTCACGGCCTTTGGTGAGCAGCTCAAGACTTACGTCGGCTACTTTGCCGTTCTCTATTTCGCAATATACGATGATGTTGTTCATAGGTTTCTTCCGTTTTTGTTAGCCGAGGGTGTGGCTCGCTATCAGTTCGACCATAAGATTATTGATATCCTCATCGGCATTGGTGTATTTCTTGGCCTCTTTGGCCTGGAAAACCACGTTCTCGATGGTTTTTACCTTGGTGGGTGAACCCAGCAGACCGAGTTGCTGGTCGTCGGCATCGACATCCGCTACGCTCCACTCCTGGATGTTGAGGTATTCTTTCTCGTTGCACAATGCGTTGAGATAGTCGTTCTGAGCCGCTTGCAATTCACTGGTAGTTCTGGCGTGTTTGTATTTCATGACGCGTTTCGCATGCTGGGGACGGCATTCCGGAGCCGAGGCATTGACGGTCATCACCATCGGCAGCGGCGAAGATACCACCTCGACGCCTCGTTCCAGACGGCGTTTGATAACGATTTCATTGTCGTCGATTTTTACGATCTCCTCAGCATAAGTCACTTGGGGCAGACCGAGTTTCTCTGCCACCTGAGGTCCTACCTGGGCGGTGTCTCCGTCGATGGCCTGACGACCGGCGATGATGATATCGGGCGATAGTTTCAACAGCGCGCGTGATAGGGCGTAAGAGGTCGCCAACGTATCCGAACCGGCAAATTTACGGTCGGTCAGCAGAATACCTCCGTCGGCACCGCGGAACATGGCGTCGCGGATGATGTCAGCCGCACGGGGAGGCCCCATCGTGAGGATTTGTACCGTACTGCCGGGGCAGAGGTCTTTCAATATGAGCGCCTGCTCCAGCGCGTTTAAGTCTTCAGGGTTGAAGATGGCCGGCAGTGCTGCGCGGTTCACGGTGCCGTCCGCTTTCATGGCATCCTTCCCTACGTTACGGGTATCGGGTACCTGCTTGGCCAGCACGACGATTTTCAACGTTTTCTTCATTCTCAGTTATGTTTGGTTATTGTTTGTACTTAATTATTAAAAACAGGAAGCGGGAACCTTTGTGATAGGTCCCCGTTTTCGTATTTATTTCAATGTGCCGGCTTCCGCCTGTTTGATCATCTGCTCGCTGGCAGTGATGAATATCTCTACGCGTCGGTTGGCTGCTCGACCCTCTGCCGTCGAGTTGTCGGCTACCGGTGAGTCGTAGGCAAGACCTTTGACCGTGGTGATACGGGATGCCGGTACCCCCTGTCCCATGAGATAGTTCGCTACGGCCTGGGCTCTTTCGAGTGAGATTCGTTCATTGACAGCCCGGGTTCCCGTGTTGTCGGTATTACCGTAAATGGTCAGGTCGGTATCCGGGGAGTTCTTGATGGAGTTGGCAAACTCGGTGAGTGCCTCGCGCGATTGAGCATTCAATGTCGTGCCGTTGGTCGGGAAGAGGATACCGTTGGCAAAGGTTACCTTGATGGCCTGCAAGCCGTTCTGATCCTGTACGCTTTCGACCTGAGCGCCGTCGATTTTCTCCAGTTCTGCCTGTTGTTTGTCCATACGGCGGCCGATCAGCGCTCCGGTTCCCGCACCCAATGCGGCACCTACCGCAGCTCCGATGGCTGCTCCTTTGCCTCCGCTGGCCAATGCTCCGACGCCTGCACCCAATGCGACGCCTCCACCTGCTCCATACAGAGCACCTTGTCCTGTTTTGCTCATACTGGCGCAGCCTTCCAACAACATGGCGGCTGCAAGCATTACGACCGTAATTGTTCTTGCTTTCATGGCGTTAAATTTTTACGTTATCGTACGATTGTCTCCTCGCGGTCGGGTCCTACCGAGATGATTTTTACGGGTACACCGCACTCTTGCTCGATAAATTCTACATATTGTTTGAACTCAGCGGGGAAGTCCTCGTATTTCCGAATAGCATTGATATCACATTTCCATCCTTTGAATTCTTTGTAAACCGGTTCAACACCGTCATTGATTTCGTAGGGGAATTGTGCTGTCTCTTTTTCTCCCAATTTATATGCCACGGCGACCTTGATCGTATCGAAATCGTTCAATACGTCGGCCTTCATCATGATGAGAGCGTTCACTCCGTTCATCATGACAGAGTATTTCAGAGCAACCAAATCGAGCCAACCGCAACGCCGAGGCCGCCCTGTTGTAGCTCCGAACTCTTTGCCGATTTCGCGCAGTTTATCGCCCGTTGCATCGAATAGTTCCGTAGGGAACGGCCCGCTGCCCACTCGGGTGCAATAGGCCTTAAATATTCCATATACATCGCCTATGCGGCTCGGGGCCACACCCAGCCCTGTGCAAACACCCGCGCAAAGCGTGTTGGACGAGGTGACGAAGGGATACGTCCCGAAATCGATGTCAAGCATCGATCCCTGTGCTCCTTCGGCGAGAATGGCCGTATCATTATTGATATAGTCGTTCACCACCTGTTCGCTCTCGATAAACGGGAAACGGCGCAACTTGTCGATGCCGGCAAACCACTCTTGTTCGTATTCGGTGATGTCGTAGGCGTAATCGTATTGTTTGAGCATATGCTCGTGCTTCTCTTTGAGTCGGTTGTAACGCTCCATGAACTCCGGCGAAAGGATGTCTCCTACGCGCAGACCGTTGCGGCCCGTTTTGTCCATGTAGGTCGGGCCGATTCCCTTGAGCGTCGAACCGATTTTGCCTTTGCCTTTGGAGGCTTCCGATGCGGCATCGAGGATACGATGCGTAGGCAGAATCAAGTGTGCTTTCTTGGAGATAAACAGTTTGTCCGTTACCTGTTGTCCCGTGGCTTCGATCTGCGCAATCTCGTCGGCCAGAATCACCGGGTCGATGACCACGCCGTTGCCGATAATATTTACCGATCCATCTCGGAAAATACCAGAAGGTACGGTATGCAATACGAAACTCTTGCCATTGAAGTGAAGTGAATGGCCCGCGTTGGGACCGCCCTGGAATCTTGCGATTACTTTGTAATTGGGCGTGAGGACGTCGACCACTTTCCCTTTGCCTTCGTCTCCCCACTGCAAGCCCAGTACTACATCTACTTTTTTCATTATATCGATCGTTAACAATATATGCGGTTCGTTCAGACACAATTGCCGTCAAAATTACGGCTTTTTTTTGTAAGTCCCCAACCTGGAGCCTGGTTTTTTTTATCATTTAATTAACAACGGAACGGAGATGTATGCTCTTGGCGCTGGAAAATACTATTTCGACGAAAAGGACGTTGAATTTAACAAGAAACGGATTTTTCTTACTATCTTAGCCCACTGAATCGGAATAAATTTATGCGCAAAATCATTATATCTCTGCTGTTCGGATGGTGCTGTCTTTTGTTGAACACACCTGGATACGGACAACTCAACAAAGCCTATTTCTTCTGGGTCGGCAGAGGTTTCTTGATTGATAATCAATATCAAGAGGCTATAGAGACTCTTAATATGTTGTTGAAAGTCGACGCAGATTCCTATGAAGCCTATTTTTTGCGGGGAATTGCCAAATATAACCTTGATGACCTGCTGGGTGCGGAATACGATTTCTCGCAGGCGATCGAGAAAAATCCTGTGTATACGATGGCATATCAGTATCGGGCAATCACTCGCTCCCGTTTGGGGAACTATGACGATGCCCTGAATGACTTTCAGGAGGCCATCGAGCTACGGCCGGATCTGCCCGGTCCCTATTACAGCCGGGGGGTGACTTATTTGTTGAGCCAGCAGTTCGAAAAGGCGATTGACGATTTCACTCAGTTCATCCGTCAGGAAAATAAGGTGGCCGACGCCTATATCAATCGGGGAACGGCCTATCTTTTCTTGAAAGATACGACCCGAGCCTTTGAGGATTACAATACGGCAATTCGTACCAATCGTGAAGATCCGAACGGATACAATCGTCGCGGTTCCCTCTATATGACGCAAGGACAGTATGATAAGGCACTGGAGGATTTCGATATGGCCATTGCCTGCGATACGAACTATCTGCTTTCTTATTTCAATCGGGCAATCGTCTATTCGAACACCAACCGGCCAATGCAGTCGCTTGCCGATTTCGATAAGGTGATACGGCTCGATTCGACCAATTCGCTCTCCTATTTCAACCGTGCGATTGTCCGGTCGCAGGTGGGCGATTATAATCGTGCTTTGGACGATTATAATAAGGTGGCAATGTATAGTCCGGGTAATGTGTTGGTTTATTATAATCGTGCGGGACTTTACAGTCAGTTGGGGGATTACCCTGCCGCTATTCAGGATTACAGCAAGGCAATTGAGCTCTATCCGGATTTTGCAAATGCCTATTTGAACCGTGCGAACTTGCGCTATCTGATGCAGGATACGAAGGGAGCCAAACAAGATCGCAATATTGCAGAGAGAAAGATTGCCGAGTATCGCTCGAAACTGACCGATAGCACCTTCTCAATTTATGCCGATACGTCGCGTAAGTTCAACCAGCTGCTCTCGTTCGATACGAAGATGTCCGGAGTCGACTTCGAGCGAATCTCCAATCGGGACGGCGACAATATCGCGATGAAACCGTTGTTCCGCTTTACGTTGATGAAGCCTGATACTTCGACGATGCCCAAGTCGCAAGCCTATTATCTGGCCCGGGTGGTCGATTTCAGCAAGGAGGTCGACAATCCTTACCTGCGTCTGACTACACAGTCAAGTGATTTGTCGCCTGATTCGGTATTGGCCATGGATCAACGTCTGGAAAAGGAACTCCTGGAGAACAACTCCGATTGGCATACGTTATTCGAGCGGGGAATCACTCAATCGCTCATCAAACAATACACCAATTCGGTGAATACCTATACGGCCGCTATCGACAAGAATCCGACCAATCCGTTCCTCTATCTGAATCGAAGTACTACGCGCAGTGAGATGATCGATTTCATTTCGTCGATCGACAACTCCTATCAGCGGATTACCATCGATAGCGATCCTGTCAATCGGCTGAAGAACAACTCATCCAGGACCTATAACTATGATGAGTGCATTGCTGATTTGAATAAGGCGGCCAAACTCTTCCCGGAGTGCGCCTATATATATTATAATCGGGCCAATCTGCATACGCTTTCGGGTCGATTGCCCGATGCTTACGATGATTATACCAAGGCGATCGAGTTGAATCCCAATTTTGCGGAGGCCTATTTCAACCGTGGATTGGTGCAGATTTATCTGAAAGATACACGCAAGGGATGCCTCGATATCAGCAAGGCGGGTGAACTTGGGATTCAGGAGGCGTATACGGTACTCAAACGGTATTCCGTGGCGGAGGATTGATGCAATGAATGTGTGAAGAAATGTGAATTGGCAATGAGATAGTCTGAAATCGGGCCCTCTATCCGGCCGGATTGAAGAAGAGACAGAGAGGAGAATTGGATTAATATAATAAACTCAAACTTAAAAGATGGTAGAACAAATTCAGAAAAAGATCGGCGAGTCCTCCGCGGCCCGCTGGTTCGTGCTGGGGCTGGTGGCATTCACAATGCTGTGCGGCTATTTTATCACGGACATGATGGCTCCGTTACAGGATCTGCTGCAGAGCCCTGTGAACGCGGGAGGCCTGGGATGGACAGGCGATGAGTACGGCCGGTTTACAAGTGCATACGGCTGGTTCAATGTCTTTCTGCTGATGCTCATTTTCGGTGGAATGATTCTCGATAAGATGGGAGTGCGTTTCACGGGACTGATGTCTGCAGCAATCATGGTGATCGGTGTGGCGATCAAGTGGTTCGGCGTATCGCACGATTTCGGAGGAGCAACCGTGTCCCTGTTCGGAGTGGAGTGGGGCTATCCCTTACTGGTTGCTTCGTTCGGGTTTGCCGTGTTTGGAGTAGGTATCGAGATTGCCGGCATTACCGTGTCGAAAATTATTGTCAAATGGTTTAAAGGAAAAGAGATGGCGCTTGCCATGGGGCTGGAGATGGCTTGTGCGCGTATCGGAACGGGTCTTGCGATCGGTATTACGCCGTTGCTGAGTCGGGCATTCGGCAATTCGATCAGCATGCCGGTGCTGATGGGACTGTTGTTGCTTTGCATAGGTTTGTTGTCGTTCATTGTTTTTGTGGTGATGGATCGCAGGCGTGATGCCATGCTGGCCGAAGAGGCGCAGGAGGCAGAGTCCGAAGAACCTTTCCGTTTTTCGGATATTTTCAGCATCATCAAAATCAAGGGATTCTGGTATATCGCTATTTTGTGCGTATTGTTCTATTCGGCGGTATTCCCCTTCCTGAAATATGCGCCGAGCTTGATGATCAACAAGTTCGATATATCGATGAAACTCTCGGGACTGATCCCTTCGATACTGCCCTTCGGAACGATTCTGCTCACGCCTTTCTTTGGCAACTTGTATGACCGTAAAGGCCATGGAGCCTCCATTATGCTCATCGGGGCTGTGATGCTGGTGTTCATTCATGCCATGTTCTCGATTCCGGCATTGGATTATTGGCTGATCGCGCTTGTTCTGATGATTTTGCTGGGAATCGCCTTCTCACTTGTCCCGTCGGCCATGTGGCCTTCCGTACCTAAGATCATCCCCGAAAATAAACTGGGGACGGCCTATGCGCTGATCTTCTGGATTCAGAATTGGGGATTGATGGGCGTTCCTTATCTGATCGGACGTGTGCTCGATAAGTATTGTGTCACGGGTTCGTTGGATGGGAAACCGACCTACGATTATACGTTACCGATGCTGATATTCATGTGTTTCGGTATCCTGTCGATCGTATTTGCCCTGTTGCTGCGTCGTGAGGATAAGGTGAAACATTTTGGTCTGGAGTTGCCTAATATTAAGAAATAGCGCATCGGGGCGACGGTCGGGATGCATGGCATTCCGCTCGGAGTGAACTCGATGATGCAAAAAAGAGCGAAAACACGCTGTGGTTTTCGCTCTTTTTTTCGCGATTTGGCGGTTCGGTTATTTGATCTCCCAGGTTTCGCCGCTGTTGAGGAGGTCGTCCACACAGTTGATGGCGCGTTTGGATTTCACCACCTCGACCTGGTCGCGAACCTCATCGTCGTAGGTGTGGTCCGGGACATCGCGAATCACCCCGAGGGCCACGGGATAGTTCGGATATTTCATGTTGACCAGCATCATGTGTACACCCGGGTTCGGCTCGTGGACATTGTGGGTGAGAATGTCGTCGATCGTCACGCCTCCTTCGCCGATCTTTACGACCATGAGTTTTTGACCGATTTGAACCAGACCCTTGTCGCGGTTTTTTCCGAAAATCATCTTCTCCCCATCGCGCAATACGATGGTACGCTCCATGCGAGTCTCTTTATCTGCGGCGAAATCGGCATGCGTTCCGTTGTTAAAGATGACGCAGTTCTGGAGAATCTCGACCACTGACGTGCCGTCGTGCTTGGCTGCTGCCACCAGACACTCCTTGGTCAGTTCGACCTCCATGTCGATCGAACGGGCGAAAAACGTTCCGCGTGCACCGAGCACCACCTCTCCCGGATTGAACGGGTGTTCGATGGTGCCGAAAGGCGAGGTCTTGGTGATTTTTCCCAGTTTCGAGGTGGGAGAGTACTGTCCTTTGGTCAGGCCGTAGATTTCGTTATTGAACAGCAGGATGTTGATATCGATATTGCGTCGTACGGCATGGATGAAGTGGTTGCCGCCGATAGCCAGTGAGTCGCCGTCGCCGGTGGTGACCCAGACGGTCAGTTTCGGGTTGGCCACCTTGACTCCTGTTGCCAGGGCTGCTGCCCGTCCATGGATGCCGTGGAATCCGAACGTGTTCATGTAGTAAGGGAAGCGGGAGGAACATCCGATTCCAGATACGAATGTGAAGCGTTCATGCCGGTAATGCAAATCACGGGCTACGACCGGCAGCGCCTTGAGTACCGAGTTCAGAATGGCATGGTCGCCGCAACCGGGGCACCATTTCACCTCCTGGTCGCTTTTAAAATCCTGCGGGGTATATTGATATTGTTCACTCATGGCTATTCCTCCTCTAACAAAGCGTTAAATTTCTCTTTGAGTTCCACGGTGGTGAAGGGAAGCCCCTGCACCTTGTTATATTGTTCGTAGCGGAATTCCTGGAAGATCATTCGCAGGTAATTGGCAAATTGTCCGCTGTTGAGTTCGCAGACTACGATCTTCTTGTAGTGCGAGAATATCTCACGAACCCCTTTCGGCAGTGGATTGATGTAGTTGAAATGGCAGAGTGCCACCTTCTTGCCTTCGGCCTGAAGCGCCTCTACGGCAGAGACCAGATGGCCTTTTGTACCTCCCCAGCCGACAACCAGCAGGTCGCCTTTACTGGGTCCGAGTACCGTTTGTTTGGGAATGAAATCCTGTACACGGGCTACCTTGGCGGCCCGGATATCCACCATGCGTTGGTGGTTTGTCGGGTCGTGTGATACACAGCCTTTCAGGAAATCCTTTTCCAGGCCTCCCACGCGGTGCTCGACCCCTTTCGTACCCGGAAGCGCCCAGGCTCGGGCAAGTCGTTTGGCATCCCGGGCATAGGGCATGTAGCCGCCCTCGGGAGCTTTGGTAATGATGGGAGGAGTGATTTTCGGAAATTCGGACATTGAGGGAATTCTCCAGGGTTCGCTGCCATTGGCGATGAATCCGTCACTCAGAAGCAGTACGGGGGTCATGTGTTCCATGGCGATTTTTCCGGCCCAGAATGCGTAGTTGAAACAGTCCGACGGGCAACTGGCTGCCATTACAACCAGGGGACACTCCCCGTTACGACCCCAGAGCGCTTGGTAGAGGTCGGCCTGTTCCGGTTTGGTGGGTAATCCTGTGGAGGGACCGCCGCGCTGCACATCGACGATGACGAGCGGCAGTTCGGTCATGACGGCCAGCCCGATGGCCTCCGACTTGAGCGAAAGGCCTGGTCCGGAGGTGGTTGTTACGGCAAAATTCCCTGCATAGGAGGCTCCGATGGCGGTACAGATACCGGCTATTTCATCCTCGGCCTGCAGGGTTTTTACCCCTAAATCTTTACGCTTGGCCAACTCTTCGAGGATGACGGTAGCCGGAGTGATGGGGTAGGAGCCACAGAAGAGCGGACGTCCGCTCTTCTCCGATGCGGCGATGAATCCCCATGCCGTTGCCTGGTTGCCGTTGATGCTGCGGTATCGGCCCTTGGGCAGGTCTTTGGCCGGAGCAACTTCATACGTATTGGCGAATGCATGCGTATTGTGTGCGTAGTTATAGCCGGCCTGGAGGGCTAATTTGTTCGCTGTTGCGATTTCCGTGCTTCGTTTGTTGAATTTGCGCTCGATGTATTGTTCCGTATGTTCCAGCGGACGGTTATACATGAAAAAGCACATCCCCAAAGCAAACATGTTCTTGCATTTGGTGACGGTTTTCAGGTCGAGATTGACGCTTTTGAGAGCCTCGCGCGTCATGGTCGTGATGCTGGGCCAGAGAATATTGTAATGTTCGAGCTTCAGTTCTGCAATCGGATCGTCGGTTTTGAAGCCGGCACGTGCCACCTGTTTTTCGGTGAACAGGTCGGCGTCGAGGATGATGGTGGCGCTCTTTTTAAGCCATTTTGCATTGGCTTTGAGCGCTGCAGGATTCATCGCCACGAGCACGTCGCAATAATCGCCGGGGGTGATGACCTTACGGTTGCCGAAATGTACCTGAAAACCGGAAACACCGGAGACGGTGCCTTGCGGAGCACGAATCTCGGCGGGGTAGTCCGGGAAGGTGGAGATGCCGTTGCCGAGGAAGGCGGACGCATCCGAAAAAAGCGTACCGGTAAGTTGCATGCCGTCGCCCGAATCGCCCGAGAACCGGATTACCACGTCGTCCAGTTCTACGATATTAGGTTTGTCCATAATGAAGTGTTAAGGTTTTGATGGCGAAATGTAATAAATTTTTATGAAATCATCTTGTTTTGCTTACGAATTTTTAATTATTTCCCGTAAAATGGATAAATTCGATGTTTTTGCCGAGGTGCAGATGAATAAAAAAACGCAGAAAGAACGGCATTTGAAAATAAATCATTAATTTTACGGCTCGAAAAGTCTCGGGATTACCTTAAAAAGACATCATAAAAATGAATAACCAGATGAAATTCGTGACCGCGGACGAAGCCGTCAAGGTCATTAAATCGGGCGACCACGTGCATTTGAGCAGTGTGGCCAGTGCACCCCAATGCCTGATCCAGGCCATGTGCCGCCGGGGTGAGAATGGCGAACTGAAGGATGTGCACATCCACCATCTCCATACGGAAGGACCGGCTCCCTATGCCGATCCCAAGTTCGAGGGAATCTTCCAGTTGGATTCGTTCTTCGTGGGAGGCAATGTCCGCAAGGTGACGCAGAGCGGTTATGCAGATTATATTCCTGTATTTCTGAGTGAGACACAGAAGTTATATCGTGCCGGTGTGCTGCCTTGCAACGTGGCGATGATTCAGGTTTGTCCGCCGGACAAACACGGTTATGTATCGCTGGGTACGTCGGTGGATGCGACGTTGGCGGCCGTAGAGTGTGCCGAGCATGTGATTGCCGTGGTGAACAAACATGTTCCCCGTTCGTTCGGCGATGCATTTTTGCATGTTTCTCAGATCGATGCCTTTGTGGAGGATGACAAACCGCTCGAAGAGGCTCATTTTGCCGAACCCAATGAAATCGAATGTAAGATCGGTCAGTATTGTGCCGAACTGATTGAAGACGGAGCGTGTCTTCAGATGGGTATCGGGGCGATTCCGAATGCCGTGCTGGCTCAGCTCAAAGGTCACAAGAACCTCGGTATTCATACCGAAATGTTTGCCGACGGAGTGCTGCCGCTGGTGGAGGCCGGTGTGATCAATGGTGCCAACAAGGCGATCGACAAAGGGAAGATGGTTTCGACCTTCCTGATGGGCTCGCAGAAAGTATACGACTTTATCGACAACAACCCGGGTGTGGCCATGATGGATGTAGGGTATACCAACGACCCGTATATCATCGCCAAGAACCCGAAGGTAACGGCCATCAATTCGGCTCTTCAGGTGGACTTGACGGGTCAGGTTTGTGCCGATTCGCTGGGTACGAAATTCTACTCGGGCGTAGGCGGACAGATCGACTTCATGTATGGCGCTTCACGCTCTGAAGGCGGTAAGGCAATTCTTGCCATGCCGTCAGCCACGAATAAAGGCGTGAGCAAGATAGCCAATGTGCTGACCGAGGGTGCAGGTGTGGTGACTACTCGTGCGCATATGCATTGGTTCGTTACGGAATATGGTGCAGTGGATTTGTATGGTAAGTCGCTGCAGGAACGGGCTCGTTTAATTATCAGTGTAGCACACCCCGATCATCGCGAGGCGCTGGACAAGGCTGCTTTTGAACGTTATGGTTCGCACCATACTTACATTAAAATGACCTGCGATAAATAGTTGTTGTAGGTTCCATTGTTTTATGGCAGGAGTCGATATTTCGGCTCCTGCTTTTTTGTGTTTATGATATAATATCTTCGAAAAAAAATTCGGACAAACGGGACACTTTACCGGCCGAACCGGTCTTTTTCTGTTATGGGAGATATCTATTTTTGCTATGGATATTTTCAAGTAGAATCTGATGAGACAGGAAGTAAGCGGGAAATGTGTGGTAAATGGGAAATACAGTCAATGGGAAGCCTTTGTGAAGAGACTCCCCGAGGATTTTGACCAGGAGGGGCGACTGCTTCGTAACGGAAGGAACTGCATTAAGGTGTTCGAGGTGGAGGGCGTTCCGTTGGTGGTCAAACGGTTCCGGCAGCCGAATCCGGTGAATCGGTTCATATATACCTATTTCCGTGGGAGTAAAGCCGAACGGGCCTATCGTAATGCACGTCGGTTGGAAGAATTGGAGGTGCTCACACCGACTCCGATTGCTTATCTCGACCAGAAGAAAGGCCGCTTGCTTTCGATTTGTTATTTGGTGACGACCTATACGGATTACTCTCCGGTCAAAACCATTGAAAACGAACCGTTGGAGGTGGCACGGCAAGCCTTTGATGCGTTTGTGCGATTCACTGTCGAACTACACCAGAAAGGGGTGAGACACGATGATTACAATCTTACGAATGTGCTGTATCAGCGTCAGCCCGATGGCTCATTCCGCTTTGAATTGATCGATATTAATCGTATGCACTTCGGGCCATTGAGTCGTAGGGCCTGCCTTTCGAATGTAAAGCGCATGTGTGTGAATATCGATATTACCTATTATATGAGTAAGAAATATGCCGAGGTACGGGGGTGGAATACCTATCGTGTGCTGGCATTGATGGCGATTCTGCGCGGTCTGTTCGAAAGACGACGGAACAGACGGAAACAGTTGAAAAGCTGGACAGAACGTTGTAAAGAAAAAGTTTCACAACATTGAATGCCTGGAAAGAGAACGATACCTGGATGAAAATGTGAGAAATAATTCTTACATTTGTTCCATTATGATGAAAAGCGGCCTGTTCTCGAAAATTGTATTGGTATTCTGCATCTTCATGCAGGTGCTGTTGCTGTTGCCGCATCATCATCATAGCAATGGCCGCATGTGTGTCAATCCGATGCACTGCATGGCGGCGCACGATGGGTCTTGCAGTAAGGAAGATGGCTGTTCGTCCGACAGCCATTGGCACGATCGGGAAGATTCGTCGTGTAATCTGGTCCATTTCGATATGGTACGTCCCGAGCGGGATAAGACTCCGGCCTTTTTGGTTGCGATGACCGATATGGGGGATATGCTGTTACCGATTCTGTCGCTTTTTGACTCCGGGACCCTCGAGGCCTGCGCTTCTCTATGGCCGGTGCGATATCCTCAGGAGGTTGGATTTATTGCGCTCCATACGGATTATATTATTTCGGCAATACCTCCGCGGGCGCCCTCTTTTACGGTTTTACAGGCGTAAGGCTTGTGTGGACGGCCTGATGCCGTTGTTTTGTCCGATCCTGCTGTGAGCGGGAGAGTTAAAAACCGTAAATCCAAAGCTATGAAACAATTCTTTTGCTTGCTGGTGGTATGTCTGGTATTGCTGGCAGCATGTAACAACAATCATTCAGAACATCACGAAGAGACTCTTACAGAGACGGAGCATGAACATGAGGGGATTTTCTTCTCTGCTGAACAGGCTGCACGGACCGATTTTGCCGTGGAAACGGTAGAACCCGGAACCTTCTGCGAAGTGATCCGTACCAGTGGACAAATCCTTCCCGCACAGGGCGACGAGGTCACTCTGGTCGCTCCGGTGAGCGGCATTGTGTCGTTGGGGGAGACCCGTTTGACGGATGGTGGCGCCGTCAAGGCTTCGCAACGGCTGTTTTATATCTCTTCGAAAAACATTGCCTCGGGCGATCTCGTGGCTAAAAGTACGGCTGCTTATCGGAAGGCCCGGGCGGATTATGAACGGGCGGAGCAATTGCTGGCCGACCGTATCGTGTCGCAGAAAGAGTTCGACCAGATTCGCCTGGCTTACGAACAGGCCAAAGCCGAGTATGACGCATTGGCCCCGGCCGAGTCTGCAAAGGGTGTGGCCGTTTCGACACCGATTTCGGGCTATGTGACCTCTTTGTCGGTGGGCGAGGGCGATTACGTGGAGACCGGCCAGCCGTTGGCTACCATATCGCAGACGCGCCGTCTGATGTTGCGGGCCGAGCTGTCACAACGCTATTATAACCGACTGAAAGGGGTGCGCAGCGCCAATTTCACCGTTCCATACGATAATAAAACCTATGAACTGGGACAGCTGGGAGGCCGGCTGCTTTCGGTAGGAAAGGCTTCGGCGACAGGTAGTGCACTGATTCCGGTGACTTTCGAGTTTGACAATAACGGTGCCGTGGTGCCGGGGTCGTATGTGGAGGTCTATTTACTGGGAGCTCCGGTAGCCGATGCGATCACGCTGCCGCTCTCTGCGCTCACCGAGCAACAGGGGCTCTATTATGTCTATGTGCAGATTTGCGATGAAGAGTTCGAACGTCGGGAGGTGACCCCCGGTGCAGATGACGGTGAGCGGGTTATGATTTTGAAAGGCTTGGAAGCCGGCGAGCGTGTGGTGACGCGTGGAGCCGTACAGGTCCGCATGGCAAGCGCTTCGGGGACGATACCTCATGGACATAGCCATTAACGGGGAGGAATAGAGATGTTAAACAAAATTATCCGATTCTCACTTCATAACCGTTTGATGGTTGTGATTATAGCCTCGCTGCTGGCAGCCTCCGGGCTTTATATCGCCATGCGGATGGAGGTGGACGTCTTTCCTGACCTGAATGCCCCGACCGTCGTCGTGATGACCGAGGCGCCGGGCATGGCCCCCGAGGAGGTGGAGCGCGTGGTGACCTTCCCGATTGAGACGGCCCTCAACGGAGCGACGGATGTGCGTCGTGTACGGAGTTCCTCGACGACGGGATTTTCGGTCGTATGGGTCGAGTTCAATTGGAATACAGATATATATCTGGCGCGTCAGATTGTTTCGGAACGGTTGGTCGCCCTGGAAGGGACATTGCCGCCCGGGGTGGGGACTCCGACACTGGGCCCGCAGTCGTCCATCTTGGGTGAGGTGATGATTATCGGGCTGACGGCCGACAGTACCTCGATGCAGGAGTTGAGGACATTGGCCGACTGGACGATACGCCCTCGTTTGCTTTCGACAGGCGGTGTGGCGCAGGTGGCTGTCATCGGCGGCGGTATCCGTGAATATCAGATACAACTCTCGCCGCAGCGGATGAAAGATCTCGGAGTGACATTGAGCGAGGTGCTGGCCGCTGCCGAGGAGATGAATCGCAATGCCTCGGGCGGTGTGCTTTACGAATATGGAAATGAATATATCGTTCGGGGAGTGATTTCGACGAATGATGTGGCGGCACTTGGCCGGAGCGTGATCAAAACGGTCGATGGACGGCCGATTGTCATGGAAGATGTAGCTGAGGTGACGGTCGGGGCCAAGGCTCCACAGTTGGGTCTGGCTTCGTTCGAGGGGAAACCGGCCGTATTGCTGACCGTGACGAAGCAGCCTGCTACGAGCACCCTCGAATTGACCGACCAATTGGATGCTACATTGGCGGAGTTGACCCCTTCGCTTCCGGCCGACGTACAGGTTGCGACCGATATTTTCCGGCAGTCGCGTTTCATCGAAGGGTCGATCAGCAATATCCAGAAATCGTTGATGGAAGGGGCGCTCTTCGTTATCGTAGTGCTGTTCTTTTTCTTGATGAATACGCGTGTGACGATCATCTCGTTGGTTGCGTTGCCGCTTTCGTTGCTGGTAGCCGTACTGGTGCTTCGGGCTTTGGGAATGACCATCAATACGATGAGCCTCGGAGGTATGGCCATTGCCATCGGTTCGTTGGTGGACGATGCAATCATCGATGTGGAGAATGTGTTTAAACGTCTGCGCGAAAATCACCTGAGACCGGTCGGTGAACGAAAGCCGAATTTGCAGGTGATCTTCGATGCCTCGACCGAGATACGTACTTCGATTGTCAACGCGACGATCATTACGATTGTGGCTTTTGTCCCGCTCTTTTTCCTCGGAGGTATGGAGGGACGTATGCTCAAACCGCTGGGGGTCTCTTTCATCGTGTCGTTGTTTGCTTCGATGGTGGTGGCGGTGACCCTGACTCCCGTGATGTGCAGTTATCTGCTGACGGGTGAAAAGGTTCTCAAGAGAAGCGAGAAAGAGGCTCCCGTAGCCGCTTTCCTTAAACGTATGTATCGCCGGGCACTGGAGTGGGCGCTTGGGCATCGTCGGGTGGTGCTGGGAACGGCCCTGGGACTGTTCCTCGGCGCAGTAGTTGTCTTCATGACGTTGGGCCGCAGTTTTCTGCCGCCTTTCAATGAGGGGTCGTTGACGATCAATGTCGCTACGATGCCGGGCGTGTCGCTGGAAGAGTCCGATCGGATCGGCCGTATGGTGGAGGAGATTCTGCTCGAGGTGCCTGAGATTCAGACCGTGGCTCGTAAAACGGGCCGGGCCGAATTGGATGAACATGCCTTGGGGGTGAATGCTTCGGAGATTGAGGCGCCGTTTGAACTGGACCGGCGTTCCCGGGAAGAGTTCCTGGAGGATGTGCGGCATCGCTTGGGCGAGTTGAGGGGGGTAAGCGTGGAGATCGGACAACCGATTTCGCACCGCATCGATGCCATGCTCTCCGGTACGCAGGCCAATATCGCGATAAAACTTTTTGGTGATGACTTGAATCGTATGTATGCACTGGGCACAGAGATTCGTAACGCCATTGCGGAGGTTCCCGGTATCGCCGACCTTAATGTGGAGCAGCAGGTCGAGAGGCCGCAACTTTCGATTCGTCCGCGCCGGGAGATGCTGGCACGTTACGGAATTACCATGTCGGAGTTCGCCAGTTTCGTGGAGGTGGCACTTGCGGGGCGTGTGGTTTCCCAGGTATACGAAGGGGCAAGCGTCTTCGACCTGACGGTGAAGGCGGGCGACGGCCAGAACCGCACGATCGAGGAGGTGGGCAACCTGCTGATTGACGGGGCTGACGGTGTGAAGGTGCCGCTCAATTATGTGGCGGATGTGACTTCATCGGCGGGGCCCAATACGATCAATCGGGAGAACGTGAAACGTAAGATTGTTGTATCGGCCAATGTGACCGGAGGCGACCTCGGTGGTGCAGTGGAAGAGATCCAGAAATTGGTGAAGGAGAAGGTACAGTTGCCGGAGGGCTATTATGTGGAGTATGGCGGTCAGTTCGAGAGTCAACGTACGGCCTCACGCGTCTTGACGTTTACCTCGATACTGGCTTTGTTGGTGATTTTTCTGTTGTTGTTCCAGGAGTTTCGCGACATGTCGCTTTCGGGTATGATTCTGCTGAATCTTCCGTTGGCGATGATCGGAGGTGTGGCTGCCATCTGGATGACCTCCGGCGTGGTGAGTATTCCGGCCGTGATCGGATTCGTCTCCCTGCTGGGTATTGCGGTCCGCAACGGCATCCTGCTGGTGTCGCATTACGGACAGTTGCGCAGCGAGGGATGCGGCCTGTACGAGAGTGTGGTACAGGGGTCGGTAGACCGTCTGAACCCGATTCTCATGACTTCGCTCAGTTCGGCGCTGGCCCTGATTCCGCTGGCATTGGGTGGTGATCTGCCGGGCAATGAGATTCAGAGCCCGATGGCAAAGGTGATTCTCGGGGGGCTGGTCAGTTCCATGTTGTTGAACGGCTTTGTCGTTCCGGTGGTCTATTTGATGTTGAACCGAAAAAAAGGAAATGCATGAAAAAGATAGGAATTCTGGCAGCGTTGTTGCTGTTGGCAGTAGGGGCTTCGGCGCAGGCGACCATGGAGGAGGTGCTCGGCAGTGTCGAGCAGAATAATGCGACGCTGGCTGCGCGTCGCAAGTTGACCACGGCACAAACGCTGGAAGCCAGGGTGGGGAACAGTCTTGAAAATCCGAATGTGGTCTATAATCCGACCTGGGGACGTCCCTCCTCCGCGAGTCATGCCGGTGAACTGGAGGTCACTCAGTCGTTCGATTTCCCGACCAGTTACGCGCACCGTGCGCAACTGGCTAAAATCCGGGAACAACAGTACGGACATGAGTATGCCGCTTATCGGCAGCAGGTGTTGTTTGAGGCTCAGTCGCTCTGTATACAGATTCTGACCTATCGTCAGTTGAGGCAGATCCTGGATGAAAAACAGCAAAATGCACGACGTGTGGTGGAAATTGTAACCGAACGGTTGGCAACCGGAGATGCGAATGTTTTGGAGGAAAACAAGGCGAAATATGAACTCATTGCAGCCCGGAATGCTTATGAAAACAATGAAATTGAATTGCGGGCAGCGGAAAACCGTTTGGTGAATCTTAATGGAGGGGAGCCATTGATGCTGGCGGGCGAACATTTTGGGGTACAGCCCGAATTGCGGCCGATGGATGAGATGCTGCAGGTGTATGAAGAGTCGTCGCCGGAGTTGCTTGCGTTGATGAGCAGTCGGGAGGCTGCTGAACGGGATGTGAAGTTGAGTCGTAGCCTCTCGTTGCCCAAATTCGAGGCGGGCTATCACCATGAATATGCGCCGGGTGAACGACGCAACGGAGTGGTGGTGGGAATGAGCATTCCGATGTTCGGTAACCGCAACAACGTGAAGCGTGCTAAAGCCCAATCGCTTTACGCTGAAGCGGAATTGCGCAGTGGCCTGGTTGATGTGAAAACCCGACTGGTGCAACTCTATGAACGGGCGGCATTGCTGCGCTCTTCGTTGGAGGAGTATCGTCAGATCGATGCAAGTTCGCGTCCGATTGAACTGCTGAACAAAGCCTTGGACGCGGGGCAGATCTCGGTGGTCGATTATTTTACCGAATTGCCGACCATTTACGAAGTGCGGCAAACACTCGTGGAGATAGAGAGAGACTATCAGCTGACCTGTGCTGAAATCAATATGCCGGAGCTCTGAAATTGGAATTTAAGAATATAAGCGTACCTTTGCAGCGAATTATTAAAGGAAAAGTTTATGTCATACAATCTTTTGAAAGGTAAGAAAGGGCTGATTTTCGGTGCCTTGAACGAACAGTCGATCGCTTGGAAAGTGGCTGAACGTGCCGTGGAAGAGGGCGCAGAGATCGTTCTGACGAATACCGCTGTCTCGATCCGAATGGGTACGATCGGTGAATTGGCCAAGAAATGCAATACCATTGTAGTGCCGGCCGATGCGACCAGCGTGCCTGACCTCGAAAACCTGATCGACAAGACGATGGAACATTTCGGTGGAAAATTCGACTTCATGCTCCATTCGATCGGTATGTCGCCCAACGTGCGCAAAGGGCGTACGTATGATGACCTGGATTACGACTATTTAGCCAAGACGCTCGATATCTCTGCTATTTCGTTCCATAAAGCGATTCAGGTGGCTCGGAAGAAAGATGCCATCAACGACTGGGGATCGATTGTGGCTCTATCCTATATCGCTGCTCAGCGTACGCTCTATGGCTACAATGACATGGCCGACGCGAAGGCGCTTCTCGAGTCGATTGCCCGCAGCTTTGGGTATATTTATGGCCGAGAGAAGAAGATCCGAATCAATACCGTATCGCAATCACCCACGCCTACTACGGCTGGTAGCGGCGTGTTGGGCCTGAAAGATCTGATGGACTTCTCTGAGGATATGTCGCCGCTGGGTAACGCTACGGCGGAGGATTGCGCCAATTATGTCTTAACGCTCTTTTCCGACCTGACCCGTAAAGTGACTATGCAGAACCTGTTCCATGACGGAGGGTTCTCCAGTATGGGTATGAGTCGTCGCGCGATGAAAACCTACGGCAAAGGGCTCAATATGCGTTTCGATGATGTGCATGACAATCACTATCCTTTCGGTCACGAGTAGTATATGACGTTCGGCAGGTGTCGGGTCGCCGATTCTGCCCTGTTATAACAAATTAGAACAGATCCCGCGCTTCGAAAGAGGTTGCGGGATTTTTTGGTCCGCAGCAAAACCGTTTGTCCTGGCATTTCATTATCTTTGCAAGGTTGTCGAGGTGCGTGTCCAGGTTCTGCTGGAGGGGGTTTCGGAAAAATGGAAGGAGAAAAGGATTGAAGGAGCGAAAAACTATGAAGGTCCCGGTGGCGAAAATCAATACAAGAGTTCAATGGGAGGAGGGGGCGGATGGCCTGCCTTTCCCGCAACGCATATGGGCTGTCGTGGCGGCAGCTTTGGCTCTGATTATGTCGGTGATAGACGGCACGATCGTGAATGTGGCGTTGCCGACTTTGGCCGATGAGTTCGGAACGACGCCTGGAGCCACGATTTGGATCGTAAACGCCTATCAGTTGGTGATTACCGTGTCGTTGCTCTCCTTCTCTTTTTTGGGAGATATATACGGTTACCGGAAGGTATTTCTGTCGGGTATTGCCGTTTTTTGTGTCGCCTCATTGGCTTGTGCACTTTCCGATTCGTTCTGGATGTTGACCGCGGCACGGGTGCTGCAAGGTTTTGGGGCTTCGGCGATTACAAGCGTCAATACGGCCCAGTTGCGCACGTTCTATCCTAAACGGATGATTGGACGGGGCATGAGTATCAACGCGATGGTGGTGGCGGTTTCGATTGCTGCCGGGCCTTCGGTGGCCAGTGCCGTGTTATCACTCGGTTCGTGGCATTGGCTGTTCGCCCTGAATGTTCCGTTGGCTATAGCGGCTTTCATCATGGGCTATTGTTTCCTGCCCCGTCGTCGGGAGCGGGTGCGTGGAAAATTCGATCGTGTGAGTTCCATCTCCAGTGCTCTGACCTTCGGATTGCTGATCTATACGTTGGAGGGTATTGCCCATAATGAGAACCGACTCTTTGTCGTGTTGCAGGTGTTGGCTCTCGGTCTGATCGGTACGGTTTTTATTCGTCGGCAATTGAAGATGCAGAACCCGATGCTGCCGGTCGACCTGATGCGGATTCCAATCTTTTCACTTTCGATTGCCACTTCGGTTTGCTCGTTTACGGCCCAGATGCTGGCCATGGTCTCTTTGCCTTTCTTTTTCCAAGATACCTTGGGTCGCAGTGCCGTGGAAATCGGATTGCTGCTGACGCCTTGGCCTTTGGCTACCTTGGTGACGGCTCCTGTGGCGGGGATTTTGGTGGAATGTGTCCATCCCGGATTGTTGGGTTGTTTCGGAATGGTGATTTTTGCGACCGGATTGCTGTTGCTGGCTCTGTTGCCGGGAGATCCGACGAACGCTGGAATCATCTGGCGTCTGGTTTTGTGTGGTATGGGTTTCGGACTGTTCCAAACCCCTAACAATACGACGATTATCTCCTCGGCTCCTGTCCATAGAAGTGGGGGTGCCAGTGGGATGCTCGGCATGGCCCGTCTGTTGGGACAGACTCTCGGTACCACGCTTGTGGCGTTGCTTTTCGGATTGTTGCCTCATGAACGGACAACGACCGCATGTCTCTTGCTGGGAATGATTTTTGCAATCGCTGCAGCCGTGGTGAGCACTTTGCGGTTGTCGCAGGCCGCGCCCCTGAAAAAAACGAACGGCTGATGACCGTTCGTTTTTTTGTCTGTCCATGAGGCTTGCTAGTTGTCTATGTGTTCCTCTTTGGGGGACGTAGCAGAGCAAATCAGATGTTCTGCAGCGTAGCAACAAGCAGTTTCCAGAATTTGTCCACCGTTGCGATTTCGAGCCGTTCATCCGGCGAGTGTACGCCACGCAGGGTCGGTCCGAAAGAGACCATCTGCAGTTCCGGATATTTTTCCAGAAAAAGTCCGCATTCTAGTCCGGCATGAATCGCCCGTACCTTGAGCTCTTTATCGAAGAGCTCCTTGTAGCACTTGCGGGTGACATCGAGGATGTGCGATTCCGGATTGGGGTTCCAGCCAGGATATCCGTCCGAGTGGACGACCTCTCCGCCTGCCAGTACATAGACGCTTTCGACCGTGGCTGCGGCATTCTTGAGCGCCTCTTTGAGCGATGACCGTTGTGAGGAGGTGACGACGATGGTGCCGTTCTCTTTGAATTTCACCGAAGCGAGATTCGTGGAAGTCTCTACCAGGCCGGGCATCGCGGCACTCATGGCCAATACTCCGTTGGGCACCCCTTGGAGGGCATAGAGTAACTTGCGTTGGGTGTCGTTATCGATAACTGTTGTCTGATAAGGTGCCTCGCTGATGGTTATGTCCATGTCGGGCTCCGTGTAGTGATACTCTTCCTGAGCCCCGGCCACGAACGACTCGTAGAGTTCGAACAACCTCCTGACCTTCGCAACAGGAAGCCCGAAAAGTGCATGGGCTTCGCGCGGAATGGCATTGCGAAGGTTGCCCCCGTCCATCGTGCAGAGACGCAATCCGCACTCGTTCATCCCTTGCCATAGCAGACGGGCAAGCAGTTTGTTGGAGTTGGCGCGTCCTTTTTCGATGTCATCGCCCGAGTGCCCCCCTTTGAGACCCGAAATACTTACCCGAAAATAGGCATACTCTTTCGGCCCGGCTTCATTTTTATAATGGAAAGTGGCGATGGTGTCGATACCTCCGGCACAGCCGATGAATAGCTCCCCTTCGTCCTCCGAGTCGAGGTTGATGAGGTATTTCCCTGAAAGCATATCTTTTCCGAGGTTGAAGGCTCCGGTGAGGCCCGTCTCTTCGTCTACGGTGAAGAGCGCTTCAATGGCTGGTAGCTCCAACTCCGGATCGGTCAATATGGCGAGTGCTGCGGCCATGCCGATGCCGTCGTCCGCCCCGAGGGTCGTGCCGGAGGCCTTTACCCAGCCGTCCGGGGTGATTTGTGTTTGGATGGCATCCTTTTCAAAGTCGAACGTTACATCCGAATTCTTTTCACACACCATATCCATATGGCTTTGGAGGATGACCGTCGGACGGTCTTGCATGGAAGAAGCGGCCGGGCGACGGATCAGTACGTTGCCTGCCTGGTCGGTTTTATGTTCAAGATGGTTCTCTGCGGCAAAATCTTGCAGAAAACGGATGATTTTCTCCTCTTTCTTCGAAGGGCGTGGTACACGTGTAATCCGGTCGAAGATTTCCCATACCCTTTGCGGGGTGAGTTTGCTTATTTCTGACATGGTATTTGTATTTTTGAATAAGGGTAAAGTTAGGAAAAAAATCGTTATTTTGCACCTTAAACAGGAATTGCCATGAAGAATTTCAGAATAGGACACGGTTATGACGTGCATGCTCTCCGCGAGGGGTTGCCGCTGGTGTTGGGCGGTGTGAAAATCGAACATACGAAAGGGTGCGTCGCTCATTCGGATGGAGACGTAGCGGTACATGCCTTGTGTGATGCGCTGCTGGGTGCTGTGGCACTGGGCGATATCGGACTCCATTTCCCCGATACGGCGAGTGAATATGCCGGTATCGATTCGCTGCTGTTGTTGCGGCGCGTGATGGAATTGTTGGCGGAGAAGGGCT
The DNA here is from genome assembly GCA_944326815.1 of uncultured Rikenellaceae bacterium. GTDB lineage: Bacteria > Bacteroidota > Bacteroidia > Bacteroidales > Rikenellaceae > CALYBN01. Next base: position 57,941 of record CALVFI010000008.1, read on the forward strand.
ATCGATTGGGAAATGCCGATGTGACGATTCTGATGCAGCGACCCAAATTACGTCCCTATATAGAGGAAATGCGTCGGACTCTGGCCCAGGTCATGGGGGTTGAGCCCGACGCAGTGTCGGTCAAAGCGACCACGGAAGAACATTTGGGCTTCACGGGTCGTGAGGAGGGGGTGGCGGCACATGCCGTCGTACTGGTTGTTCCCGTTTAGTTGAGAGCGGTAGACTGGATGCTGCCCACGTAACGTACGGCGTTGCATGAGGTGAGCATCGTGAGTACGGTCTCTCCCGTGTAGGGGTAGACCATCATGTTGATCGTGTAGGCGGTCTCACCATTCGTATAGAGGTTGAACGAGATGTTCCAGCCGTACTGTGTCTTTGCTATCTGATAGTCGCGTACGTCGAATGTGTCGAAATTGAGCACTTCGAAGTATTGTACGACACCGCCCCGGATTGTGGGCATATGCACCTCTACATGGTCACTGAACACCCCAATGAAATAGAGCTCGTTGTAGATTAACTGGAGATACCCGCCCGGCATCTCCTGCATGCTGTTGGGCAGGAACCGGAAGTTGTGCGACTTTACGAGCGAATCGATTCCCTGTGCAAAACGTTCCAATTTATAGTGGCGTCGTTCTGTGCGGCTCATGTTGTCGGCCGATGCCGGAGTTGCAGCTGGAACGGATGCAGCGGTCATGGTGGCAGCGGTTGGAGCAGAAGGTGCAGCCACGCCAGAGGCGTTTGCCGTTCCCGTAGCGGGGACCTGGGTGGTCCCCGTCGGGGGCGTGGGGGTGGTGCTGTTTTGTGCCGGCTGCTGCGGAGTTTGTACGGCTAGGCTCTGAACGGGGACTGCGGCAGTTCTTGTCTCTGCTCCGGAGACAGTCGTGAAACTGGCATCGGGCGATGCAGACAGTTCGGTGCCGAATCCGCAGGAGAGTGAGACCCCTAACAGCAACGACAGAAAACCTATTTTTTCCATGTGTCTCATCTGTTAATAATGTCCCATGATGGTTCCGTTATAGGTGACCGTATTGTAGAGGTCCGAGCTTAAATCGAGAATGGCTTCCCCCGTAGTGGTATAGATGGTGAGGGTAAAGGTATACGTATTGGCGCTGTATAAACTTGATTTGAAGGTAATTGTCCAACCTTGGTCGTTTTGTACGGCGGTGTACCCGTCTACACTGGTTACGGTATAGTTGATCACCGTCAATATGTATGGGGGAGTGATCCCTTTGATGTACGGGAGATAGATGTCCGTGAAGTTCGGATAGACGTCAAGCCGGAAGTTCGGATTGGCAATCATGTGGGACATGCCGGCCGGTTGTTGTTGAAAGGAATTGGGTAGGAACGCATAGCTGTGGGAGAGAATCACCGAATCCATGTGTTGCTTGAATGCGGCCGTGCGAGCTTCGCGGGCTTTGACCCGTTCCTCGTGACGTTCCTGTTCCTGCTGTCTCTTTGTCTCTTCGGGTGACAATTGTGCGCTGGCGATATAGCCGCTCATGAGCGCGATAAGTAGTAAGAAATATCTCATAACATTAAGGGTTTAAGAATTGCACTCATCTCTTTCAAATTTCTTGCCGGGATGGATGTGATCCTTGAATCCTTTCGGAAATGATAATAGCAAATCTGGCCACGGCTGCGCATAAAAAAAGAGAAAGACCAGAGGCCTTTCTCTCGCATTTTGTCCCTCGACGGAAGGACTATATCTCAGTGAAAACGTCTTTGCCTTCGCCGCAGAGAGGACATACCCAGTCTTCGGGAAGATCTTCGAACGCAGTTCCCGGAGCAATGCCGTTGTCGGGATCGCCAATCTCCGGATCGTAGACGTATCCGCACACTTCGCATTTGTACTTTTTCATGTTCGTGTTTTTTTTTGTTATTAAAATAGGTTATAAATGAAAGAAAACAATCTTTTATGCGTTATCTCCGCTTGCCCCGGATTAATAAATTCCGGTGTAGGTTTCGGGAGAGAGGGCTCGAAGTTCCTCTTTGACACGCTCGCTGACATCCAGCCCCTCGATGAATGCCCGGATATCCTCTTTGGTGATGGCTTTGTTCGTACGTGTAAGTGCCTTGAGCGCTTCGTAGGGCGATGGATACTCTTCGCGGCGCAGTATCGTCTGAATCCCTTCTGCCACCACGGCCCAGTTGTGTTCCAGGTCGCGGGCGATAGCCTCCCGGTTGATGATGAGTTTGTCCAACCCTTTGAGCAACGATTTGAACGCGATGACCGTATGGGCGATAGGTACCCCTGTGTTGCGGAGCACCGTTGAGTCCGTCAGATCGCGTTGCAGACGTGAAATGGGCAGTTTGGCGGACAGGTGTTGAAAAATGGCGTTCGCAATGCCCAGGTTTCCCTCTGCATTCTCGAAATCGATTGGGTTTACCTTATGGGGCATGGCCGACGATCCTACCTCTCCCGCTTTGATCTTCTGTTTGAAGTATTCCATCGAAACATAAGTCCAGATGTCACGGCAGAGGTCGATAAGGATGGTGTTGATGCGTTTGAAGCAGTCGAAGATGGCGGCGATATTGTCGTAATGTTCGATCTGCGTAGTGGTTTGCGACCGGTCGAGGTGCAGTATGTCGTTGACAAAGTGGTTGGCGAAAGCTACCCAGTCGATCTCGGGATAGGCTGCCATGTGGGCATTGAAGTTACCTGTCGCACCGCCGAACTTGGCCGGAGCCGGAATGGCCTTGAGTTGGCTGATTTGTTTATGGAGCCGCTCTATGTAGACGGCGATCTCCTTACCCAGTTTGGTCGGAGAGGCGGGCTGGCCGTGCGTATGGGCTAATAAAGGAATATCTTTCCACTCGCGGGCCATGCTTTCCAATTTGGCGAGCAACTCTTCGATTAACGGATAATATACGTTGTGTGCTGCATCACGCAATGAAGCCGGCGTAGCCGTGTTGTTGATGTCTTGTGAGGTGAGCCCGAAGTGGACGAACTCTTTGTGTGCGCCCAGCCCGAGAGCCTCCATCTTGCCTTTTATGAAGTATTCCACTGCCTTGACGTCGTGGTTGGTGGTCTTCTCGATCTCTTTGACCTGGAGAGCATCCTCCTCGGAGAAGTTCCGGTAGATGTCGCGCAAAGTGTCGAAACGTTCCGCACCCACTCCTTGGAGTTGCGGAAGAGGGAGTTGGCAGAGGGCAATGTAGTATTCGATCTCTACCATGACGCGGTAGCGGATCAGGGCGTATTCGGAAAAGTAGTCGGCCAAGGGTTCGGCGGCGTTGCGGTAACGGCCGTCGATGGGGCTTATGGCAGTAATTTTGTTGAGTTCCATGTTTTGATTGGTTTAAAAGACAAAGTTACCAATTAGTTGTTTTTTTGCAAAATTGTTACCAAATATTCTTGGCCGAAAAAGAGGTTTCGAGGTCAGGGGACAATAATTCGGAAAAATGTCGTTATCTTTGCAAACAAGTCTATTTGATGGATATGGAAGGTTTTCTCACATTCATATTTTTCTTTATCGTTACGGTGTATGTGCTGGGCCTGTTGGGCCGGATGTTTCTCCGCTATTGGCTACATAAGAAACAGAAGGAATTTGAGGAGCAGTTCGGTCAGAATGGCGGTGGCTTTACCTACCGGCAATATACCTGGGGACGCGGGGCCAATCGGCAACGGCAGGAGAACAGGAAACGCGAGGGTGAGGTGAGCGTGCAGCGACCGGCGGTGGAGACAAAGAAAGTGAATCGCGACGTGGGTGAGTATGTCGATTTTGAAGAGATTAAAGAAGAGGTAAAACAATAGCGCATGCAGTTTTTCGATTTCATAGGGCGGTACTTCATTCTGATGTCGAAAGTATTTTCGCGTCCGGAGAAGAGAAAGATTTATCGCAGCCGCATCATGTTCGAGATGGAGGCTCTGGGGTTGAATTCGATCGGTATTGCGGCGATTATTTCCGTTTTTATGGGGGCGGTCGTTACCTTGCAGATGTCTATCAATCTCGAGTCACCGTTTATTCCGCGCTATCTGATCGGCTATGCGACGCGCGAGACCATGATCCTCGAGTTCAGTTCGACGGTGGTTGCGCTGATTCTGGCTGGTAAGGTGGGAAGCAACATCGCCTCGGAGATCGGTACGATGCGCATTACGGAGCAGATCGATGCCTTGGAGATCATGGGAGTCAACTCGGCCAGCTATTTGATTCTGCCGAAAATCGTGGCTACGGTGCTCTTTTTCCCGTTCCTGACGATTCTGAGTATTCTGATCGGTACGGCAGGTGGTTATCTGATTGCTATATTCACCGGTGTGATGAATCCCAGCGACTATGTGGAGGGGCTGATGTATTCGTTCAAGACCTTTTCCATCTGGTACTCGCTGATTAAAATGGCCTTCTATGCACTGTTGATTACCTCGATCTCTGGCTTCTACGGCTATTTCGCCAAAGGCAATTCGCTTGAGGTGGGACGCTCCAGTACGAAAGCCGTGGTGGTGAGCTCGGTGATGATTCTGATTTTCGACCTGATATTAACGCAATTACTTCTTATCGCATGATACGCACGGAACATCTGTTCAAGTCGTTCGATGGCCGGGTGGTACTCAACGACATCTCGGTCGAGTTCGATCAGGGAAAGACGAACCTGATTATCGGTCAGAGCGGTTCGGGAAAGACCGTCCTGCTCAAGTGCCTTGTGGGCCTGCATCAGATCGATAGCGGAAGTATTTATTATGACGATACGCTCTTCTCTGCGCTGAACTTTCGAGAGTTGAAACAGATCCGCCGTGATATCGGCATGATTTTTCAGGGAGGAGCACTGCTCGACTCTTCGACCGTGGAGGAGAATGTACGGTTGCCGCTCGATCTGTTTACGAACCAGAGCGCCAAAGAGAAGCGTGATCGGGTTGATTTCTGTCTTGACCGTGTGAATCTTGAGAATGCCAATAAGCTTTACCCTGCAGAGCTGAGTGGCGGTATGATCAAACGTGTGGCTATCGCCCGGGCTATTGTGATGAATCCCAAATATCTGTTCTGCGACGAACCCAATTCGGGACTCGATCCGATGACTTCGATTGTGATCGACAACCTGATTAAAGAGATTACCGAGGAGTATAGCATCACAACGATTATCAATACGCATGATATGAACTCGGTTCTGGAGATCGGAGAGAAGATCATGTATATCCATGACGGTAAAAAATGGTGGGAAGGTACCAAACATGACATCCTGCATGCGGACAATAAGGAGCTAAACGAATTCGTTTTTGCTTCGGCAATGGCTAAACGTGCTCGGGAGGTTGTCGATCACGGTAGTGCAAGGAGTTGATATATAGTTGGTTTTTGTTTTCCGGCGAGAGGTTTCTTAGGTTACTAAAAAATTTTAATATATTTTTTTGTATCGTGTTTAAAAATTGCTACTTTTGTGGTCGGTAAAAGAGAGTGAGTTAATCCTTAATAATAACAGATTATGTCAAAGATTAAAATTGGTATCAACGGTTTCGGTCGTATCGGCCGTCTGGTGTTCCGCGTTGCCTGCGAGAAGGCAGACACGTTTGAGGTTGTAGGTATCAACGACCTGATCGATGTAGACTACATGGTTTACATGCTGAAGTATGACACGATGCATGGTAAATTCAACGGTACCGTAGAGGCTAAGGACGGTAAACTCGTCGTTAACGGCCACGCAATCCGTGTAACCTCTGAGAAAGATCCCGCCAACCTGAAATGGGATGAAGTAGGCGCTGAATACGTAGTTGAGTCTACGGGTCTCTTCCTGACCAAGGAGAAAGCCGAAGCTCACATCAAAGCCGGTGCAAAACGCGTTGTGATGTCTGCACCTTCTAAGGACGACACCCCGATGTTCGTTATGGGTGTGAACAACAAGACCTATGCTGGTCAGACCATCGTTTCGAACGCATCTTGCACGACCAACTGCTTGGCTCCGATTGCTAAAGTGCTCAACGATAAATTCGGTATGGTAGAAGGTTTGATGACTACCGTACACTCGACCACTGCTACTCAGAAGACGGTAGACGGACCTTCGATGAAAGACTGGCGTGGTGGCCGTGCTGCAAGCGGCAACATCATTCCCTCTTCGACGGGTGCTGCTAAGGCTGTAGGTAAAGTAATTCCTTCGCTGAACGGCAAACTGACCGGTATGTCGCTGCGTGTTCCGACTCTCGATGTATCTGTTGTCGACCTGACTTGTACGTTGGCTAAAGAGACGACCTACGACGAAATCTGCAAAGCCATGAAAGAGGCTTCGGAAGGCGAATTGAAAGGTATTCTGGGTTACACCGAAGATGCTGTCGTATCGAGCGACTTCCTCGGCGATTCCCGTACTTCGATCTTCGATGCAAAAGCAGGTATTCAGTTGACTCCGAAATTCGTGAAAGTCGTATCTTGGTATGACAACGAGTGGGGTTATTCGAACAAAGTACTCGAGCTGATCGAATACATGAACACTGTGAAATAATCTGAATTGATTATAACGAGGAGGGGGGAAGCAATGCTTTCCCCCTTTTTTGTTTTATCACAACTGAATGGCCAGATTAATCAGACGTAAGCCTTGCTGCCGGGCCCGGCGGACAGTGTAGGCCGTTCCTCCCGGTGTACCGTTGTAAAAAGCGACTAAAACCGAACTATGATCGACCAGATAATCATTCCGCCGATGAAAACATTCTGGACAGTAATGTTCGAAAAGGAGGAGCGTTTCCGTAGCCTGTGCAAGCGCCTGTTCGTATCGCAGTCGCGTGGCAGGGGCGAATCGGCGAGCTTGTCCGGGATGGGGAATGATGGCTATCAACCGGATTTCCGGATACGTCGCACGAAGAGATAATACCGCCTCGGCAGCCAATAGATCGAACCCTTCGGCCATCCCGCAAAGAAAGGTGGTGAATCCTTCTCGATAAAGCTCGGTAAGCGTGTGTGTGAGTTTGTTCCGCAGATTATCGGATACGGAATCCGATGTGGAGAACAGAGTGCGTTCATTGGAGGTCATTTTGAAGGACCGGTGACCCGTAAATGATACGGTATGTCGTTTGTCTATTGCCATGAACGGTTTTCCGTGCATCTCTCCTCTTATGTGTGGGTTATATGAAAGATAAAAGAATAAAAATCGAACAAAGATACATGGAATATGTTTGATTGATACCGCCCTGTTTAAATATAATGTAGCTAGAGCCTTTATATCTGGAAGATAAACCTTGTGGTTTGGAATCATATTTGCAAGGTAGGGTTGGTCAGGTTAACCGTATTTATTAACTTTTTTAATCATTTTAATTATGAAATCAGGTATTTTGGCATTTTTGGGCGGTGCTGTCGCCGGAGCGGCAATTGCACTGTTACTCGCTCCGGATAAGGGAGAGGACACTCGTCGTAAAATTAAGGTTTTCATCGATAAAGGCGTTCATAGGGGCGAAGAGATGAAAGCTCGGTTGCAGCAGGTTGCAGACGATTTCAAACAACAGCAATAGAAATGAAAGAGACCGATAATCCCTCGACGATAGAAAAAATCGCGGGAGATGTTGCTTCTTATGCCGGCATGAGGCTCGATGCCGCCAAATTATCTGTTGCAGAGAACCTTTCTGTGTTGTTCGGTCATGGATTGGGCATTCTGCTTTTGCTAGCTTTAGGAAGTATGGCCCTAATGCTTTTTACGGTAGCTCTTGTTTATTGGCTTGGGATTGTGCTTGGATCTTTTCTGATAGCAATTGTGTTGATGGGAGGTGTCTATCTGTTGTTGGGTATGGTGTTATATCTCTTGCGCTACAAGTTGTTTGCCGATCGTTTGGCGGCTATGTTTTGTCGGATGTTTTTTGCAAATATAAAGGAAGAGGACAATGAACATCAAGATTATCGGTCTTAGTAGTAGACATTATGCAGAGATACGCACCTTGGAGCAACTCCGGGCAGAAAGGCAAAAGCTGAATCGGGTGCTCGAGATGCAGGAACAACTTCTGCAGGAAGATTATCGAACGGTGAAAGGAATCTTTACGGTTTCGTATGTGACAGGAATGGTCGTTAAACGACTGGAATCCTGGCAACATATCCTTCGTGCGGTTTTTGATGCTTATTTATTCACGATGGCATTTTTCCGTAAACAAAGCAAGGAACAGAAACGGGCGGAGGCCCAGTAACCGTAAGTCACGGCAAGGGAACGAGATAGTATCCAACCGGATTGAAGCGAGGCGTCGCAGGGCAATTATTGCCCTGCGACGCCTCGCTTATTTTCGATTCGATGTGTGAATTATTTTTTCTATTTTTGTAAAGAACTATACTACTTCACCTGAATTTATGCCCGGATTACGACTTTTGTTGTTATTCTTGCCGTGTTTATTGTCCTGCGCAGGACTTTTTGCAGAGGTTTCTCCGTCGGGATTGAGTTTTTATTCCAATGACCGCCCTATCGCCGAGCGGACGCGATATGATGTGTTTGATGGTTATAAGAAAATCAAAGGAGACTCTTTGGTGATCGCTTTTGATTTGGCGATTACCGATCCGGCAGATTTCGGACATATTATGGATATTTTCTCGAAAACCGAACAGGAGTTCAATCTTGTACTGGTCAATTTCAGGGATAAAGAGTTCGTATATATCGATTTCAACGAAATGTCGTCGGGGGTCAAACTCTCGTTTCCGATCGCCAGAAGCGAGTGTCGGGACGGAAAGTGGCATACGATTCGGCTCTGTTTTGACCGGGTGGGGAAGGAGATCGGATTGACGGTTAACGGTTCAGAGAAAAAGGTGCCCTATGATTTTCCGGGAGGGCTGAAAGAGATGATGGCCGTTTTTGGCCGTTCGGCCAAATATACCGATGTCCCTCATATGGCAATTCGTAATTTGCGCTATGAAGATGGCCGCTCCACTTATTATTTCCCTTTTACCGAGACCTCGGGCGAAACCGTACACGATCTTCGGGGGAAAGCCATAGGAGTGGTTGAATGCCCTGACTGGATGGCGAACCGTTATTACTATTGGAAAAAGGAACGAGAATTCTGGCAGACGGGTTTGACCTATATTGCCCATGACAGTTACCGACATAAGATTATCGGATATAGTTATGATTCCACTTTCGTCTATGACATCAACGGGAGTGATTTTGCTTGTCAGGCCAATGATTATCCGGAGCGTTTCCAACTTACCTCCGGGGGGCTGTTTTATAACGAAATTAAAGATGCATTTTTTCTATATAATACGTTGCCGCGATCGAGAGATCCATATTCCATAGCAATGTATGATTATGCAGGGGACTTGTATATTCCGATGGATCGGGCGGTAGCGGCCAGTAAACTGCATCACCATAATGTATTTACAGATAGTCGCGGTGAGAAATTATATCTTTTTGGCGGCTACGGTAATTATAGCTACTCGAATCATATATACAGTTACACTCATGGTTCGCACCGATGGAAAGAGGAGTGTTTTTCCGGAGATACGATCATGCCGCGTTTCTTTGCCGCATCGGGAACGGATAGCCAGAAGAGTGAATCGGGTGTGGTCTATCTTTTTGGCGGTTTCGGGAATGTTAGTGGCAGACAGGAGGATGGCGCTCGGAATCTATATGATTTCTATCGAATCGATGTCGATCGTCGACATATTCGCAAAGTCTTCGATATGGCGCTCGATTCCCTCCATTTTGTCCCGGCGGGACAATTGGTTGCCTTGCCTCAACAAGGGTATTTTTATATTTTGGCCTATGACCACAATGAACCCAAGACCCGAGGATATGTATATCGAATCGGAATGGATGGCGGATCGTTGCAACGGGTTTCGGATGGAATAGATATCGTTTCCGAAAAGATAGAGTCAGAGGTTTATTTCTTTTATGATGCCTTCTACCAGAAGATGATATGTGTTACTCAGGAGATAGTTCCCGAGAAAGGAGTCCATATTACCTTGTATTCTCTGTCTTTTCCTCCCTGTGTGCCGATGACGATGCTTGAGAATCGGTCTTCGGGCGTGTGGTGGGTTTCCGGATTGGCATTGATTGTCATTCTGACAGGTTGCGGAATCTGGATGTGGCAACGTCGGAAGAGAACGAATGCTTCTTCAGAAGGTGTCGTGGAGCAGAGCCGCTCGGAAGAGGATATGGAGGTAAAGACCATCCATGAGCCGATTCGTAATTCGGTGTGGTTGCTGGGAGATTTCTGTGTCCTTGATCGGGATGCCCGGGATATTACCTATCGTTTCAGTTCAAAAATCCGACAGCTGTTTCTGCTCGTATTGTTGAACTCAGGAAAAGAGAATGAGGGTATCTCTTCGGCAGAGATATCTTTGGAACTTTGGCCGGAGAAGGAAGACTCCAAGAATATCCGAGGTGTTACGGTCAAGGCATTGCGGGATGTTCTGGTTGATTTGGATGGCGTGGAGTTGATCCACGAGAATCATAAGTGGCATATAGCGATAGATCCTACGGTATGTATTTGCGATTATACGATTATTATGAACGCGTTGCCTGCTCAAATGCAGAAAGGTTCTGATTTTACACTCCGATTGATTGAACTTTTAATGCGGGGCAGTTTCATGCCTCTCTATAATTATAAATGGCTGGATTCTGTTAAAGTGCGTTTTGAGGAGCACGTGGAGCGGTTGATTCGACCATGTCTGGAAACCGCTCTATCGGCACGGGATTATCCATTCGTTTATAAACTGGTGAATTGTCTCCAGTTTACGCACCCTCTCAACGAGGAGTACCTCAGAATACAATTGAAGGCATTGAGAAGTATGGGGAAATACGATCAAGCCTTATCTAAATTTCGTCTGTTTGCAGAAGAGTATCGTAAGTCTTATGGGACTGAACCGAAACAAGACAATTTTTTATAATATTGTTTTAGTTTTTTCGGTCAATGACCGATTGATTTTTGGAAATCAATTCCCCGATAGAAAAATAGTGGTGGGTTAACAAGAATTTTGGCCGTTTAACCCGGCGATTAATCGCGTTACTAATCCTCTGCGGCTACTTTTAACCTCGAAACACGGACTGGACTTTTCGTACAGATTCGTGTGTTGAACCCTATTCCTAAACCACAAAAAAAGATTGCCTATGAGATTGATTCCACATGAAAGAATTTGACCAGTAACGTATATTTCTATTTTCTTTACTTTATTTTTTAAACCTAACCTAAAATGAAGACTAAAACAATTAGCATAGTGCTGCTGGCCGCATTGATTGCCATGGCGGGTACTACCAGGGCGGATGCCGCCGAGGTGCCTGTTACTGTCTCTGAGAACGGTGCTGCACAGCAATCTTTGATAAAGATAAGCGGGATAGTCAAGGATATGAACGGTCAGCCTATCCCCGGTGCTACGGTCGTGATTAAAAGCCGAAATGCAGGAACGGTAACCGGTGTGGACGGACGTTTCTCGATCGATGCTGCTGTCGGAGACCAACTTTCTATCTCTTTTGTCGGTTATGTGTCCCAGGAGTTGGTTGTGAATAGTGCGACCTCTTACGATATTACGTTGGAAGAGGATGCGGCAGTGCTCGAAGATGTCGTTGTGGTCGGGTATGGCGTGCAGAAAAAGGCGACGTTGACCGGATCGGTGGCTGCCGTACAGAATGACGACATTATCAAAACCAAGAACGAGAACATTCAGAATATGCTCACCGGAAAGGTGCCGGGGCTGCGTGTCGTTCAGCAGAGCAGTGAGCCTGGAGCTTTTGCGATGAACTTCGATATCCGCGGTATGGGCGATCCGTTGATCGTTATCGATGGGATACCTCGCGATAATATCGAGCGAATCGACCCCAACGACGTGGAGAGTATTTCGATTCTGAAGGATGCTTCGGCAGCCATTTATGGGGTGCAGGCGGCCAATGGTGTCGTGCTGATCACCACCAAGAGCGGCAGTAATACGGGAGATAAAATATCGTTGAATTATAGTGCCAACTTTACCTGGCAATATACCTCGGGTCTTCCCGAAACGGTCGATGCCGTCGATTTTATGATATTGTCGAACGAAAAAGGAATGAACAACATCGATGGCGGTGCCTGGCGCTATTCGCAGGAAGAGATCGATGCCTATCGCAATGGAACCCGTAAGGGAACCGACTGGTATGGCCTGGTGATTAAGGAGGGCGCTCCTCAGATGCAACACAACCTGAATATCTCGGGAGGCGGGAATAAGACCAACTACTATATCAGTCTCGGCTATCAGAACCAGGACAGTTTCTTCCGCTCCGGAGACTATAATTACGAGAAATACAACATCCGTTCAAACATCTCCTCGAAAATCACTCGGGATTTGAAGTTGGATGTGAGATTGTCCGGTATCCTCGATCAACGGAATCGTACGACCGAGTCGGCTCGGAACATCATCTATACCATGTGGCGGCAATATGCTGTCGATCCGGTTTATGCCAACGACACGGCTCCTTATTACTATAATCCGGGAGGTAAAGGCAATCCCGTGGTCATGATGGATAAGGATCTGGTGGGGTATATCCGCAATGAGGGCAAATGGTTCCAGTCATCGATTTCGCTTCAGTACGATGCCCCATTCCTGAAAGGACTTACGGGGAAGGCCCAGTTCAGCTACGACTATGACCAGTCGGTGGATAAACAGTACGACCGGGAGTATGCCTATTATACCTACGATGAGATTAATGATGTCTACAATTCGACCCTCATGAACACTCCGGGCAAACTGACCCGTACTTTCGGTGAGAACAAATCCATGCTTTATCAGTTCTCGCTCAATTATGTCCGGCAATTCGCCAATGCCCACAATGTGAATGCACTGTTGGTATGGGAAGGTCGTACCCGCGAAGGGGATGGCTTTTATGCTTCGCGAGAGATGTCGATCGATATGGATGAGCTTTTTGCCGGCAATGAGTTGAACCAGATCGGAAGCATGAATACCAATGCCCGCTATAAATATGCCAATCAGTCTCTGGTAGGACGTATCAATTATGATTATAAAGGGAAATATCTGATAGAGGGAGCTTTCCGTTATGATGCCTCTTCGCGGTTCCCGGCGGATCATCGTTGGGGTTGGTTCCCCTCCATTTCCGGCGGTTACCGCATTTCGGAGGAGAACTTCTGGAAAGACTCGTTCCTGAAAGTGGTGGAGAATTTCAAAATCCGTGCCTCTTATGGCGTTATGGGTGATGACAGTGCGTTGGATTATCAGTTCCTGGCCGGATACAACTATCCCTCCTCAGGCTATTTCTTTGATGGCATTTATGTGAATGGTGTCGCCAGTACAGGTATTCCTAACCTGGAAATTACCTGGTATAAATCCAAGACGTTCAATATCGGACTCGATGCCGATGCCTGGAAAGGCCTGCTCGGAATCTCTGTGGATGTGTTCCAACGCGACCGGACCGGTCTGTTGGCAACCAGCGAGGCGGTTGTCCCCGGTACGGTAGGAGCCGAATTGCCGCAGGAGAACCTGAACTCCGATCGTACGTTCGGTTATGAGATTGAGTTGCGTCATCGCAATCGGATTGGCGATTTCCAATACAATGTCAATGCCAACCTTTCCTTGACCCGTTCCAAGACCATTTATCAGAAGAAGGCCGATTACCGCAGCCGTTGGGATAATTGGAAAAGCAACAATAATAATCGTTATAAGAACATCTGGTGGGGACTCGAATCCGGAGGCCGTTTCCAGAGTTACGAGCAGATTGCCGAACACTCTACCCATGTTTCACGTAATCAGCTTCCCGGAGACTATTATTATCAGGATTGGAATGGCGACGGATTTATCGACGACTCCGACGAACATCCTATCGGTCTGAACAATACGCCTCTGTTGAACTATGCCTTGAACGTCGATATGTCCTACAAGGGCTTCGACTTGAATATCCTGTTCCAGGGTGCTGCTCTCGCCAATGTGGCCTATACGGGAATGCTGCGGGAACCGTTCTGGGGTGGATTGGCCGGCCCGCTCGATATCTTCCTGGATCGTTGGCGGCCGACGGATCCCACGGCCGATCCTTACGATCAGCGGACAACATGGATCTCCGGACGATATCCGATGATGGGAGCCCCAGTGCCCGACGAAAACTCGGAATTCAATGTGCATAACGGGCGCTATCTGCGTTTGAAAAATATCGAACTCGGCTATACTTTCTCCTCTAAAATCGGCGTATTGCAGCGGATCGGCATTAAAGATCTGAGAATATATGTCAATGCTTATAATCTGTTGACCTTCTCACCGCTCGATTTCGTGGACCCGGAGCATCCCTCCAGTGAGAGCGGTTATATGTATCCGCTCAACAGAACGGTTTCCGTCGGGTTGAACTGTAAATTCTAAAATATGCGAACGATCATGAAAAATAGAATCTGTATATTGATATTGACACTCTGCCTGGGAGGTGCGCTCCCCTCTTGCGTGGATATGGATATTGCGCCGGTAGGTATTGTGACCAATGAAGATGTTTTTACCTCAGAAAGCGGAATTAAGGCCTATCTGGCCAAGATGTACATGGATGCTCCGTTCGACGATTTTCTCTGCAGTCCGATCGGAGGCTATAACAAAACCGGAGCCACCTCTTTCGGCGGTTGGTGCGGCCTGACTGGCGAGGCTATTGTGCGTGGGCAGTCGAGTCAAAGTGCCAAGGCCTGGTTTACCGAGGGATACCAGATGCTGCGCGAAATCAACGAGTTTCTGGAGACCTTGCCCAAGTATGCTTCGAACTTTGCTCAATCGCAGGTGGATGCCTGGCTTGGCGAAGCCTATTTCCTTCGTGCATTTGTATACTACACGATGGCTAAGCGTCATGGTGGTGTGATTCTCGTGAATGAAGTGCTGGAGTATCCCAGTCGTGATATTTCGGAGTTCATGTTACCGCGAAGTTCGGAGGAGGATACCTGGGATCAGGTCTCTTCCGATTTCGACAAAGCCATTAGTCTGTTGGGTGAGACCAGTCAACGCGGACGTGCTAACAAATATGTGGCCGCAGCGTATAAGGCTCGGGCCATGATCTTTGCCGCGTCAATAGCCAACTTCAATGAGATTAGCCATTTTGATACGGAGCGTCAGATCCGCTTGTGCGGTATCCCGAAAGAGCGGGCTGCCGATTATTACAAACAGGCCTATGATGCTGCCAAGATGTTGGATGGCAAGTATGATCTCTATATGGCCGAATGGAAAGAGAATGACAAACAGGCTCAGTATGAGAATTTCCTGAATATTTTCCAGAAAACGAATAATGTCGAGGCTATTTATGTGAAGGAGTTCCAGTATCCGACCTTGACCCACTCATGGGACTGTATTTTCGGTCCGTTGCAGATGCGTGTGGAGAATGTGGTGGGAGGTATTCAACCTACGTTGGATTTTATTGATATGTTCGATGGCCTCAATAAGGATGCTAACGGGAAGGTAACCTTTATGGACGATCAAGGTCATTATATTCTGTACGATCATTTGTACGATCCGTTCCGTGAGGCCGAACCTCGTCTGAGAGCTTCGATTCTTTTCCCCGGCGATGAGTTCAAAGGCGAGGAGATTCAGGTATGGCGGGGAATTTATACCCAACCGGTGGGCGATGGAATCTCCAAACTGTTCCCCGAGACCTCCACGGCGAAATATAATACGCATCCCGCTTTGGTTACCGCTACGAAACAGGATGCCATCGAATCCTATACTTTGCCCGATGGACGGGAGATGCCTCGGGCTGGTGCAAGTGGTTCTTTCAACAGCGCAGGTTATGGGACACAAACGGGTTTCATTTTCCGCAAACTGTTGGATGTCTCGCTGGGCGAGAATCTGAATATTCCCAAACGTTCAGAATCTGACTGGATCGACATGCGTTATGCCGAGGTGCTTTTGACCAAGGCGGAAGCTGCCTTTGAATTGAGTCTGTTGGGAAAGACCGATGAAAATTATGTGACAGAGGCATATGATGTCGTACAGGCCATTCGTAAAAGGGCTGGGGCCGAGTTGTTGACCGATCAGTCACAGTTGACACGTACGGTGATTCGGAATGAGATCCGGAAAGAGCTTGCTTTTGAGAATAAAACCTATTGGGATTTGGTGCGTTGGCGTATCTATCACAATGAGCAGGCATCCAAAAGACGCTATTTTGCTGCGATGCCTTTCTATGTCGCAGAGAACGGAAAATGGTTCTTCGATCGTAAATACAGCGAATCGTCGACAACCTATACCTTCAATACGAAGTGGTATTATGTCGATATTCCTTCCAGTGAGATCAATAAGAACCCCAATATCGTGAAGAACCCTTGATGTTAAGGCTAAAGAAAGAATCTATTACGGACTTAAAGCGTAGAAAGAAAATGAAAAAACTGATGATAGCGGCATTGGCGCTTTGGACGGTCACCAGCCTGAGCTCCTGCCTGAAATATGATAATTATGAGGGTCCGAAAGAGACGCTCAAGGGAAAGATCGTCGACCAGGATGGAAATCCCCTGTGGGTGGAGTCTGGGGGTGGAATCCGGATCAAATTGATGGACTACGGTTGGTCGGAGACCCCTTCGGAGAGATATCTGAAGGTGAAAATGGATGGAACCTATATCAATACGAAGGTGTTTGAAAGTACCTATGATATTGTTGCCGAAGGTCCTTTTGTCCCCTTGGTACGGGTAGACGATCAGGGAGTTATCGTTTCGGACCAGACACGTAAGGGGGTAAAGGTGAAAGGGACGACGGTCGTGGATTTCGTGGTTGAGCCTTTCTTGAAGGTCTCCTGGGTGGGAGAGCCCGTATTGGATCAGGACGGAAACCTGACCGTCCAATTCCAGGTCGTGCGGGGTACGGAGGATCCCGAATTCCAGTTGGAGGTGTACGATATGGGCCTATTCGTAAGTACGACCCAGTATGTCGGTGAGAATAACTATGACAAGGAGAGGTCGATTAAAATCTCCGATAGCGGGGAGGCAACATCGAAACTCGGACAAACCATATCGTTGACTACCCCCGTGGCTCTGAAAAGCGGAAATACCTATTATGTTCGGGTAGGAGCCCGTCTGAATTACTCTCTTTTCAATGGATTGACTTACAACTATACCGATGTTCGGAAAATAATCGTACCTTAGTATCAGGGAACCGGCGGAGACGGAAAGAAGCTCTCCTCTCCGCCGGTGTTATTTTTCGTATTTCATAAGGTATTTTATCATTTATAATGACTATCCAATGCATAAAAATAATTTGATTTTACAATTCGGTCTGCTGGGTGCATTCGTTGGTTTGTTATTCTCCTCGTGCGTGCAGAATACGACCGATCCGCTCTATCCTGTGGATTATGTGAATCCATTACAGGGAACGGCGTCGGAATTCGAATTTTCGACGGGAAATACTTATCCGGCTACAGCGCTTCCCTGGGGAATGAACTTTTGGACACCCCAGACACGTCGCAATGGGGATGGATGGCAGTATGTCTATTCGGACAGTACGATTTTAGGGTTCAAACAGACCCATCAACCCAGCCCATGGATCAATGATTATGGTTGTTTTTCCCTGATGCCGGTGACTGATGCTGTGGTCGGACAGGAGGAACGCAGGGTCGGGTTTACGCATGAGAATGAGATTGCCCGACCTTACTATTATGGTGTAGAGCTCTCTTCCGGGATCTTCGCTGAACTGACCCCCACCCATAGCGGTGCTGCTTTTCGATTCACCTATCCGGGACAAGGGATTATGGCTCTGGTAGTGGATTGTTTTGACGATGACGGATTTATTAAGATTCTACCGGAGCAGCGAAAGGTGGTCGGGTACTCCCGGTTCTATGCCCCGAATAATAACGCGCAACTGCCCGAAAGTTTTGCCACCCATTTCGTGATGACATTCGATCGCGATCTGGTTGCCGTAGGGACAGAAAACGGAGTGATGGCGGTTGATGGTTCTGATATGGAATTTTCGGGCCCCGGTACAGTATGCAGACTAGAGTTCGAAAAGAACAGCGATCCGGAGAACCGTTTGCTGGTGAAAGTGGCCTCATCCTTCATTGGCCCAGGGCAGGCTCAGGTCAATTACGACCGTGAGATCAGCCGTGCCGATTTCGATCAGATTCGGGACGACGCCCGCAAAGTATGGAACGAGGGACTTGGCCGAATTGCCGTTCAAGGTGGCAACGACGAACAAAAAAGAACCTTTTATACGGCACTTTATCGTACGATGCTCTTCCCTCGTAAAATTCATGAGTATAATGCCGAGGGAGCGCAGGTGCATTATGGCATGTTTACCGGGAAAGTGGAATCGGGTCCCATGTATACCGACAACGGCTTCTGGGATACCTTCCGCGCGGTGCATCCGTTGTTTACGCTTCTCTATCCGGAGATGAGCGGTGAGATTATGGAGGCGTTGCTGAATTATTACCGGGAGGGCGGATGGTTGCCCGAATGGGCAAGCCCGGCCTATAAGGATTGTATGATCGGTCAGCACTCTGCTTCGCTCGTGGCGGATGCGTATGCCAAGGGCATTCGTAATTTCGACGAGAAACTGATGCTCGAAGCCTTATTGAAGGGTGCTAATGCGGAAGGTCCTAATGCAACCGGACGAAGTGGTTGGGACTGGTACAACAAGCTGGGCTACGTTCCCTATGATGTCGGAGTCCGGGAGAGTGTCTCCAAAACGTTGGAGTATGCTTACGACGACTATTGTATCGCCCGTTTTGCCGAACAGGCGGGGGCGGATACTTCGGTAGTGAATCTTTTCCTGCGCCGAGCCATGAATTATCGTTATGTATTTGATCCGACGATCGGTTTTGTCCGTCCGAAGGATCGTGCCGGGGCGTGGCAGGAGCCTTATACTCCCGATATTTGGGGAGGCTCCTTTACCGAAGGAAGCGCATGGCATTGGACCTGGTGCGTCTACCATGACCCTGCGGGTTTGATTGATTTGATGGGCGGTGATGAGGCATTCGTACAGCGTATGGATTCTGTTTTTGTTGCACCACCCACCTTCGACAGCACCTATTATGGCAAGGAGATCCATGAAATGACCGAGATGGTCGCGGGCAATATGGGGCAGTATGCCCACGGTAATCAGCCCATCCAACATATGATATACCTTTACAATTATGCGGGCGTACCGTTCAAGGCACAACAGCATGTAAGAGAGGTGATGGATCGGATGTATCGCTCGGGAATCGAAGATGGAAAGGGGCTTTGCGGCGATGAAGACAATGGACAGACTTCGGCCTGGTATGTTTTCAGTGCACTGGGCTTTTATCCGGTATGTCCCGGAAGCGGACAGTATGTCATAGGGAGTCCTCTTTTCTCGGAGAGTACGATTACTTTGCCCGACGGGAAACAGTTTACAGTAAAGGCAACCGATAATTCCGAGCGGAACGTCTATATTCAATCGGCTCGACTGAACGGCGAGCCTTTCGACCGGACCTATCTTACCCATGAGGAGATTCTATCCGGGGGTGTGTTGGAACTTCAGATGGGGGAGCAGCCTAATCCGGCTTGGGGAGCGGCTGCAGAGAGTCGTCCATTCTCTCTCTCTGATGAAAAATAATCGTGAAGGGTATGAGAAGGTGGTTGTTATTTCTTTTTTCTTTGTCGGTCGTCACTGCTTTTGCCTCTTCGGGAGACGAGACATTCGGCTGGCCGGAACAGAAAGTCCCCGAGGGGGTGATCGTCAGCGATCTCCCTTCGGAACTTCCTGAACGGATGTTGCTCGAGTCTTTGAGCGGATTGGCTGCCCAGGGTGTGAATGAGGGGCGCTTCCAGGAAATGGTCTGGATGCGTAGTAATGATTCTGTATACGAAAAACTGTACCAACGGACGCGCGAGGCACTCGATATTCGTCAGGAGAAGTGTATGACCCTTTGGGAACTGCTCTCTTATCTGCGAGAAAAACGATTGGTGAAGGGGTATGTCCTTTATCGTGCCGATAGGAGTCAGGGACAAGATTATTCGGAGCGTCCCGGCATGGACCTTTCGTCGAATAGCGCGACGGTTTATGCAGCTCTGCTCGGAGGCGTTCTAATCGACGAGAGCCTTCAGCCTAAGGCTCAGCAACTCGGATTGCGGCTTCTCAAGGATTGCCGGGAGATTACCCCCGAGCAGTGCTTTGAGGAGAATCGATCGCAGATGAACAATGTCTCTGCCTTATGTGTCGATCCCCGGGTCGGAAATTGCCGGGATTTCGCCATTGCACACAAGACGATGGTCTATTACGGAACCGGAGAACTGACAGAACGGGTGCTGGAGTGGGTAAAACCTCTCTCGCCGATTGTCGGCTGGAATTGTGGCGGGGAGGACCGTCATACCGGTCCGGTGAGTCGTTGGGGCCATTTTAATACGGCGAGCAATTGGTGTATGAACTTGCCTTTCCTTTCGGCAGCCCGTGGAAAGGTCGCCTTGGCCCGATCGCATGAGAAACCGTTGGCTAAGATCGACTTTGGCGACTCGTCTGTCTTTCATGCCTATGTGATGAGCGACGGCGACAATATGCAGTGGAGTATGGGGCGGTTTACCAGCAGCGAACTCCACTGCATATTGTCGCCGTCGCAGTGGAGTATGGGGCGGTTTACCAGCAGCGAACTTTTTTATGGGAATGCTCGACGCGGTTTGATCAGTTGGACCAGTTGTCCGGTCAACCTCTCCCTGGTCTCTCCTTATACGTGGAACGATATCGTCGACATGCAGGAGGAGGGTTCGTCCTTAATCGAGTATGGCGGAGGGTATCAGTATGCAGATCAGTTTGCGGTGAATCGGCCCAATCGGGAGGAGTTGCTTACACAGTTTGCCCGACGGGTCAATCAGCATATGAAGAAACTGGGCGTGACGGTGTTGGGATTCATCTGTATGGATGTGCGTTCGGATGCGGCGCGCGAGGCTTTCCGGGTCTATGCCCGGGAGATCGAAAACCTGACCGGAATCCTGGCCGTACAGTATTATCCCTATGAGCTGGGTGGAGAGATTCTTTGGGTGGAAGATGGCCGGGGACATGATATTCCTGTGGTGACGGCCCGCTATAGTATCTGGAACAGCACCAGCTATGCCCGTCCCAATGCCGGGACACCTGAGTATGTGGCGGCGTTGATCAATCGCGATGCCCTTCGGAAACCGGTGGACGATGACGGGAAGCTGGCCTGGACCGTGGTGCATGTCTGGTCGCAGTTCGGTCCTGCGGACAGTGAGATTCCGGTGACGGTGAGCGGGGCCGAGTCGGCCGTGTGCTCGTCCGATCGTCTTATTCCCGCTGTGAAAAACGTCTCGATCAATGAACTGCTTTGGCGTATACGGATGAGATACCGTCCGGAACAGACTCAACGATTACTGCATGAAATGGAAATGAAACGATAACTTAATAGAATGAAACGTATGACTAAACATCTCTTTGTTGCGGCGATTATTGTCGCAGGCTTGGTATCGGCCGATTATGGCTATGCCAAGAAAAACAAAAACGTGGATCCCGAGGTGAAAAATGTGATTTTCATGATTGGGGATGGAATGGGTTTGGCACAAGTAGCGGCTACGACTGTCAACCAGGGTTATAAACCCTTGAACCTGGAACGGGCTCAGTTCATCGGATTGGCAAAGACCTACTCGGCCAATAACCGTGTAACCGATTCTGCAGCAGCCGGAACGGCACTTGCCACAGGGACGAAGACCAATAACGGCGCTATCGGTGTGGATCCGGATAAACAGCCGGTAAAGTCTATTCTGGAGAAAGCCGAGGAAAATGGATTGGCTACCGGGTTGGTGGCTACCTATTCGGTGACCAATGCTACGCCTGCAGCGTTCATCGCTCATGTCGAATCCCGTAACATGGAGGAGCAGATCGCAGAATATTACCTGAAAACCGATGTGGATGTTTTCATGGGCGGTGGCAAGAAGTTCTTTACAGACCGTAAAGATGGTCGTGATCTGACGGAAGAATTGGAGGATAAAGGCTATACCATGGTATACGAGCTTGACGATATTCTCTCTTTCAAGGGCGATCGTTTGGGTGCCTTGTTGAGCAGTAACGCCATGCCCAAGATGATTGAAGGACGCGGAGACTATCTGCCTTTGGCAACGGGTAAAGCCCTCGAGATTCTGCAGAAAAATTCAGATAAGGGATTTTTCATTATGGTGGAAGGATCGCAGATCGATAGCGGAGGTCATAAGAAAGATGCCTCGGTTGTGATCTCCGAGACGGTGGATTTCGATCAGGCGGTAGGCGTGGCATTTGATTTTGCCGACCGTAATCCGGGGACGCTGGTTGTGGTGACTGCCGATCACGAGACCGGAGGTCTCTCCATCCCTTCCGGGAAACCCGACTTCTCGCTCCCCGATCAGGGTGTTAAATATGAGTTCAGTACGGGAGGACATACCGGGATATTTGTCCCCATCTATGCTTATGGAGCAGGTGCGGAGAATTTTAGCCGGATTATGGAAAATATCGATATTCCCCATTTGCTCGAACAACTGCTGAAACTTAAATAAACGTTTATTTTTTAGGCTTTGACCGCAGAAATTCCCGGAATTTCTTATTTTGCTATAAACCTGTAAAACGGGATGTGATATGAGACCGATCTTTTTTCTACTATGCTTCGTGTATGGCTTGAGTTGCTGTGCATGCAGTAATGAGGCAGTTGCTCAGGGACGTGGCTCGGAGCAGCAGACTGGCGAACCATTCTTCTTTATTCAGATGGCCGATCCGCAATTGGGATTTGCTTCCGGCAGTAAGGATTTTGAGCAGGAGACGCAGAACATGGAGAAGGCCATTGCTGTGGTGAATCGGCTCCAGCCTGATTTTGTGGTAATTACGGGCGATTTTGTGAATAACTACAATAATAAGGCTCAACTCAATGAATTTCAGCGTTTGCTCGGTGAGATCGATTCCTCGGTCCCAGTCTATCTGGTGCCCGGCAATCATGATATAAAAGAGATCGAAAAAGACGAAGACCTCAACGCTTATGTGGAGCGTTACGGATCCGATCGTTTTGCGTTCTCATATCGAGGATGTCGATTTATCGGGATCAATTCGAATTTGATCAAGGAGAATGCAGCGCCGTATCGCGCACAGCAGGATGCCTGGTTGGAGGAGAAGCTGTCCGAGACTCCAGAAGCGGCCCAGACATTCGTTTTTATGCACTGTCCGATGTTCACACGAAGTGTCGATGAAAAAGAGACCTATTCGAATTTTGCCAGAGCGGATCGGGAGAAATATTTGACGCTGTTTGGCACTTATGGCGTGGATGCTGTTTTTGCCGGCCATCTGCATCATCATTTCGATACGGAGATTCAAGGGATACGTTTTATTACGACCGGTTCTATTACCAAATCGTTGGGAGAAGGGGGCTTCTCCGGTATGACTCTGGTTCGGGTTTGGCCGGATCGGTTTACCTCGGAATTCATTGGTTTGGATGATTTTCCGGCATCGGTCGCTTTTTAAACGATCAGAGGAAATTTTGTCGTATGTTCATCCCCGGTTTTTCTGACCGGGGATTTTTTCTGGAGGATTTTTAATACAGTCGTGCGTGGATTCATTAAAATAAACTATTTTTGCAGCAGTATAAGGTTTCTGATATTTGTCTCTCGACAAATAGGAATTAAAAGGGAATGCTGTGGAAATCGGCAACAGTTCCCGCTGCTGTAAGTCCCTGCTCTTCGGAGCAAAAGTGTCTTGTAATCCGTCGCCACTGACCGTTTGCGGATCGGGAAGGCTTCAAGACCGGGATGAGTCAGAAGACCTGCCTTGTGCGATACGAGTGGTATATCCTCCTACGGGCAATAGGTGATAAATCTTTTTATGCGAGATTTACCGTTTTTTGTTTACACGGGGGGGGAGAGGTGAAAACCCTATATAAACGGCGGTAAGATGAATTTTACCAGACATGTCATATTGCTGATTGCGCTCTGTGCGGGAATGTGCTCCTGTATGAAGTATGGTCCTATGGACGAGGAGAATTTCGATGCCGGCGAAGTACTCCCGGGCGACGGGGTATTTATTACGAATGAGGGAAACTTTGCCTATGGCAATGCGTCGCTTTCGTTTTATAGACCCAGCACTGGTAGTGTTGAGAACGAGGTTTTTATCCGAGCCAACGGCATCAATCTGGGAGATGTGGCTCAGTCGATGACAATCAGGGATGACCGCGGTTTTATCGTGGTCAATAACTCTTCGATCATTTTTGTGATAGATATCCATACATTCAAAGTGGTCGGTACCGTCGGCCCGTTGACCTCTCCACGCTATATTCATTTTTTGAGCGATACCAAAGCCTATGTCACCGATCTGTATGATCCGCGTATTACGATTTTCAATCCGCAAACGTATGAGATAACAGGGCGAATCGACGTGGCCGGACATCGGTCTACCGAACAGATGGTGCAGTATGACCGATACGTGTTTGTAAACTGCTGGTCTTATGATAATACCATTTTGGTTATAGATACGGAAAAGGATGAACTGGTGGACGAGATAGAGGTGGGTATACAGCCTACCTCTCTGGTGATCGATAAGTACAACAAGATATGGACGATCACTGATGGAGGCTACGAGGGAAATCCTTATGGTTATGAAGCCCCTGCCTTGTGTCGTATCGACGCGGAGACACGTACGGTGGAGAGACGTTTTGCCTTTCGGCAGGGTGATACTCCCTCCGAGCTGTGTATCGACGGGGAGGGAGGTAAGTTGTATTTCATCAACAAATCCATCTGGTGTATGGGGGTGACGGATGAATATCTGCCGCTCCGGCCTTTTATTGAAGATCAAGGGACCCTGTTCTATGGGTTGGGGATCAATCCGGCCTCTTCCGACATCTATATTGCCGATGCGATCGATTACCAACAGCCCGGCATGGTCTATCGGTACTCCTCCTCCGGAACATTGTTGGATAGTTTTCGGGTGGGAATCATTCCTGGATCATTTTGTTTCAGATAATTAAGGTTCTATGAATATGAAGAGTGGTTGCATTCTATTTCGATGGGTAGTGTTGCTTGGGGTGTTGTTCGCCCTTTCCTCCTGCAATAAGGATGGAGAGGTATATTCATCTGATGCAGCACCTAAGATTACGCTCGATAGCGAGAGTCACATCTATGTTGCCAAGATGGGACAGGCATTTACGGTAAGCCCGTCGGTAGAGAACGGCGAAAATGCTTCCTATGTATGGATGCTTGACGGAGAGGTAATTTCGAATGCCAAAATCCTGCAATGGACCATTGATACGGAGGGAAGTTATTTCTTTACCTTGAGGGTGAGTAATAAGGCCGGAGAGGATGAGGTGGAATT
Source organism: uncultured Rikenellaceae bacterium (assembly GCA_944326815.1). Taxonomy (GTDB): domain Bacteria; phylum Bacteroidota; class Bacteroidia; order Bacteroidales; family Rikenellaceae; genus CALYBN01. The sequence continues at coordinate 83,026 of CALVFI010000008.1, forward strand.
TCGGGTCGATGTGGGTGCGAAGGCTCCTCCTGTCATATCGATTGCAATACCATCCGAGGGGCTCAATGTGTTGAAGGATCGTGTCTATGTCTTTGCTCCGGATATCCAGAATGCGGAGGAGGCGGAGATCTGCTGGTATCTTGACGACGAACTGGTAGGGAACGATTTGACCTACTCTTTCCTGAAAAATGAAGTGGGAACCTACCGGTTGAAAATTACGGCAGAGAACGAGGATGGTGCTGATGCAAAGGAATTTTCAGTTCAGGTGGTTGATGTAATGCCCATGGAAGTTGTCTTCATGCGTCCCACCTGGTTTGCCGACCCGATGGTGAAAACGGTCTCTTTAGGCCGGACCATATACTTACGTCCCTATGTGAATCATGTGATTGATCCGCAATACAGTTGGTCGGTCGATGGCGTATTGCAGGAGGGCGAAACGGGACGTATGTTTGCCTTTACTCCCAAGGCTGAAGGGACGTATGAGGTGACTTTCCAGGTGACGGATACCGATGGGAAAGAGGAGTACATCAATCGTAATATCTCCCGGTCGGGAATTCGGGAGACATCCGTGACGCTTCATGTGACTTGCTATGGCGAGGAGTCCACGCTCATGAAGAAGACCTCGGGACAGGCCGACTGGAATCGCGTGTATGAATATTTGCCGGCTCCCGGACAGTTTGTGAATGACGAACTTGCTGCCGGATTTGCCAAGGAGTCGTCGTTCGAGGAGGCCATTGCCTATGCGGAGAGACGATTGACCGACGGGGCTTATGTCTCGTTGGGAGCTTTCGGAGGATATATCGTAGTGGGATTCGACCATAGCATTCAGAACCTGGGAAAACACGAGAGATACGATTTTTCCATACAGGGCAACATGTTTTCGGGCGGTTCGGAACCCGGTATCGTATGGGTGATGCAGGATGTGAACGGGAACGGTGAGCCGGACGATGAGTGGTATGAACTCAAAGGCAGCGAATATGGCCGGGAGGGAACCATACAGGAGTATGCCGTGACCTACTATAAGCCCTCGGGCAAAGGATTCAGCGTTGCTTGGGTGGATAATCAGAACAATACGGGACGGGTCGAATATCTGGAGTCTTTCCATAAGCAGGATACTTATTATCCTTTGTGGATGGCCGACGACTCCTATACTTTGTATGGAACCCGTTTGGCTCCGAATGGTGTCGAGGTGGGGACGCAGTGGGATCTCCGGGCCTATGCATGGGGGTATGCCGATAATTATGGAGATGACCGTCTTTCTGACCAGGAAAATGCCGATGCCGAGGCAGCCAAGGTCTTTTTCAAGATAGATCATGCCGTGAATCTTGACGGGAGTCCGGCCAATCTCCAATTCATTGACTTCATTAAGGTGCAGACGGGTGTGAATTGCAATGCCGGCAGTGTGGGCGATGTATCCACTGAGGTGATGGGATTTACGGATGAAAACCTGATGTCCGATTCTTTTTAAATGAAAAAGCTGTTTCTGTTTGTAACGTTGTGCTCGGTATATGGGTGGGCTGCTTTGGGACAGCCCACGGAGGATAGTGTGCGTCGTGCCTATCGGATTGATTCGGTTGTTGTGACGGCACGCCATATCCTGCGGGATGTCGGAGCACAGAAAACCGTGTTGGATTCGGTCGCTCTCCGGGACAATGTTACCAACAGTATGGCCGAGGTTCTCTCTCAGAATACCTCGATTTTTATCAAATCCTATGGGCGGGCGACGTTGGCTACAGCCTCGTTCCGGGGAACTGCCCCATCGCATACCCAAGTGACCTGGAACGGGATGAAGATGAACTCGCCGATGCTCGGAATGGTCGACTTCTCGATGATTCCCTCCTATTTTATCGACGATGCGACGCTGTATCACGGAGCCACATCGGTGGGGGTGACTGGCGGTGGACTCGGCGGTGCAGTCGTGCTCTCTACGAAACCGGTGGTGGAGAATGGCGTGGGGGTGCGCTATGTCCAGGGCATTGGCAGCTATGATACCTATGATGAGTTTCTGCGGGTAACCTATGGTTCGGCCCGATTGAAGTCGTCCACCCGGCTCTATTACGCCTCCTCGGACAACGATTTTGAGTATACCAACTACCGCAAGAAACTCTATCAGTATGATGACAACAATCAGATTGTCGGATGGAGCTACCCCGTGGAGAGGAATAAGAATGGAGCGTTCAGGGATATGCATCTTTTGCAGGAGTTGTACTACGATGCCGGCAAAGATAATCGGCTTAACCTGGCAGTATGGTATACCGGCTCGCGGCGTGGGATCCCGATGTTGAATGTCGATTACCGGGAGGAGAACAGGTCGAAGAATCAGCAGGACGAACAGACCTTGAGGGCAACTTTCTCTTGGGATCATTATCGGGACGACTATAAGTTGTCTGCCAACGGAGGTTATACCTATACGGATCTGAAGTATGTCTATTTGAGCGATGCCGGAGAAGCTACTCTGCAGGAGATGATCCACTCTCAGAGTTATGTCAATACGGCTTATGCACGATTCGGCGGGGAGTATTATCTGAGTTCCGCATGGATGGTGACAGGGAACATCTCCGCTCACCAGCATTTTGTCAAAAGCACCGACCGGGCAATCGTGACTAATAACGGGGAGAAGGCGCTGGTAGGGTACGATAAGGCTCGTTTGGAGATGTCGGCGCTTGCTTCGGTGAAGTATCGGCCCACGGAGCGGTGGGGCCTGGCGGTGAATCTCCGCGAGGAGATGTACGGTACGGAGTGGACGCCTTTGATTCCGGCCTTTTTTGCCGATTATCTGCTCTCGAAGCGGGGTGATGTCTTGCTGAAAGCTTCCGTAGCCCGTAATTTCCGCTATCCGACGCTCAACGACCTCTATTTCATGCCGGGAGGAAATGATTCGCTGCGCGCCGAAAAGGGGGTGACCTACGATTTCGGGGTGAAATTTATGCTTGGTAAAGGGCGCAAGACCAATTTCTCAGGAGAGGTTACGGCCTTCAACTCTCGGATTCGGGACTGGATTGTTTGGTTGCCTACTTTTAAGGGGTTTTGGACTCCGGTCAATGTGAAGAAAGTACACAGCTATGGACTGGAGGCAAAAGGAACCTTACAGGCCCGTTGGGGAAGGGCCTGGAGCCTGCGCATGGATGGCAATTTCGCCTGGACCAGGTCACTCAATTACGGAGACCCTGCCAGTTGGGGGGACCGCTCCATCGGCAAGCAACTCGTCTATATCCCTGAATACTCTGCGGGCGTCACTGGGAAGTTGGGCTGGAAACAATGGATGCTGACCTATAAATGGAACTATTACAGCGAACGTTTCACAACCTCCAGCAATGAAACGGCCACGAAGATTGGGCGGCTTGCTCCCTATTACATGAATGACATTTCACTCGAGCGTGCGTTCCGATTCTCTTTCGGAGGGGTTTCATTGAAATTTGCCGTGAATAATCTCTTCAATGAGGAGTATGAATCGGTTCTGTCTCATCCCATGGCTGGTCGAAACTATTCGCTGTTTATAGAGTTGCGTCCATTCTTTAAGAAGTAGGTGCTCTGTGTTTTTGGTAAGAGCGGAGTACAAAGAGCCATAATACAGATAGCACCCATCCTATCAGGTATTATACAAAAGACTATTCTTTTTCCCTTTTCCATATTCTTACCCTTATTTTTTAGCAGTTCCCGCCACAAGAGCATTCCGGCAATTCTTCCTCTCTGATTTCTGTGATGTAGAAACGGGAAAAGGTATTTTTGATTTCGTCACGTACACGGCGGAACTCCGAATCGATGAACTCTGGTGTACCCGTAGCATGTGACGGATCGTCAAAGCCTATATGCATACGTTGATCTACCTTTCCTGTAAAGGCAGGACAGCTTTCATTGGCACCACCGCAAACGGTTATTACATAATCCCATTCTTGATCGAGATAAGTATTTACGTGTGTAGGCACATGAGAACTGATGTCTATTCCGACTTCCTTCATCATTTCCACAGCCTTGGCATTTACCCGAGCTGCCGGTTCGGTACCACTTGAATATACTTCTAAATTTTTGTTAAATGACTGTAAGAAGCCGTGAGCCATCTGGCTGCGACAGCTGTTTCCTGTACAAAGAATCAATACTTTCATTTTATTACGTTTTTAAGTCCTCCTGTTCGGAAAACTACTTCTGGTTTACCAGTTCGGCAGACACAAAGAATTCGTTTCCGATAGCCACCGTTTCCACATTCATGAGAATCTTTGCAGAAAAACCTTTGGCAAAGAACCCTTCATAACCGACAAACGCACGGTCAAGGTTGAATCCGCTGTTTTCATTTTTGTGTCCCAGCCCGGCCTTGTAGTTGGAGAAAAGCGTAAGCACAGGTTTTCCTGAAAATGCCTTTTCACTTTCCTGCGCCACTGCGGGCTGGAGAGAAATGGCAGCCGGCATAACCGCAGGCCACCATTTCTTTAATGGATATCCAATCATCATCAGTCCTTTACAGTATATAATTAAACAGATAGCCGGACAAAATGATGAAGAATGCAACCGTTCCGAAGAATATGCCGATCAACCTCCATGTCATTACTTTCTTCAGCAAGGTTGCTTCCGGCAAGGAAAGACCAACGACAGCCATCATGAAGGCTATGGCTGTTCCCATAGGAATACCTTTTGCCACAAATACCTCGATAACTGGTACGATACCTGCGGCATTGGCATACATCGGTACGGCAAGTATAACAGACAGAGGTACCGCATACCAGTTGTCCTTAGACATATATTGTTCAAAGAATCCTTCAGGTACAAATCCGTGCATGAAAGCACCGATACCGATACCAATCAGAATGTATATAAGCACACCGCTGACAATCTTCCATGCATCACGTACAATGGTCGGAAGTCGTTTGATAAAAGTGGTATGATCTTTTTCCCATTCACCGGCCTGGGCAGACGAATTGGCCTGTATCTGCTTTACCCAGTCACTCAGATAAGGCTCAAGGTGCATACGTCCGAGTACAAAACCTCCTATCACTCCCAACAGAATACCGCTGATTACGTAGATCAGTGTCACTTTCAGACCGAAAGAACCGAGGAACATGGCCACAGCCACCTCGTTAACCAACGGTGATGTAATCAAGAAAGCGAATGTGACACCCAAAGGAATGCCGCCTTTCACAAATCCGATGAACAAAGGTATGGATGAACATGAGCAGAACGGGGTGATAGCTCCGAAAAGTGATGCCAATAAGTACTGCAAGCCGTACATCTTGTGTGTAACCAGATAGTTCCTTAAACGCTCTATCGGGAAATAGGCGTTGATAATCCCCATCAATACACTGATGAAGAACAAAAGGATTAAAATCTTTATAGTATCATAAAAGAAGAAGTTTACGGCAACTCCTATCGGAGTGTCGGCACTCAGTCCGAACAGCCCGTAAACGAGCCAGTCAGCAAAATCCTGTATCATTTCTATTCTATTTTAATTCGTCTAAATACGAACAACCTGTTCATTAAAAGAGCGGCAGATTCCACCACGGTAGTCTCTGCCGCCCATGGTTAAATAATTCTGTTTATCAGATGCCCAGCAGTTTCTTTACCTCGCTTTCAGTCGGCACCTGTCCTTTCATCTTCACCACCTCGTCAATCACCACGGCCGGTGTGGTCATGATGTTGTAGTTCATCATTTCCATGATGTCGTCCACCTTGGTCAGTTTCGCATCGATGTGGTTTTCTTTCAGCACTTTCTCAATGACATTGTAGGTTGATTTACATTTGGCACAACCCGGACCTAATACTTTAATTTCCATATTCGTAAATATTTTGTTTGTTACCAATTCCGTTTTATAGATACATTAGCCAGCAATAATAGATGCCGATGATGATGAATACCACACCTACAATAAGGTTCATCCATTTCTGCACTTTCTGCATCTTGCCGTAGAAACTTCCCATCTGCTTTACACTGAAAGCAAGAATCCATGCTACGGCAAGTACAGGGATTGCTGTAGCAACAGCGAATACCACGGGAAGAAGATACCCGGCTGTTGCAGTGGCAGACATCGGTATAAGCATGCCAAAATAAAATACTCCGCTCGTAGGGCAGAAAGCCAGGGCAAACAGTATTCCTATTATCAGTGCACCCCATCCGCCTTTTCTGACGAGACCTTCCGCGTTTCCACTGAACCCGAATCTCGGAAGATTAAATTTGTCACCAAAGAGCATGAACAAACCTATGACAAGCAGAAGCGGGCCAAGAACGAGTTCTCCCCATGTGCCGATGGTCTTCTGAATGCCGAACATGCTGGAGCCTTCTTTCATGATCATAATCAGTACCATTCCGAGCCAGGTGTATGAAAGGACACGTCCCAACATATAAAGCAGACCGTTTCGGAAAATGCGCTTTCTGTCTTCAATGTCTTTTCCGATGAATCCAATAGCCGCTATGTTCGTTGCCAGTGGACAAGGTGAAAGAGCTGTCAGCAGTCCAAGCAGAAATGCTGTCAGTACGGGAGTGGTGCTGTTGTCTAATAAAGTTTGTAACCAATCCATACTTTTTATTATTTCAGCTTTTCATTGACTGCCTTAACGATTCCGGCCTTGAATACGTCCGGCGACTTGCGGGCATTGCCGAAAGCAAATTCTGTCATGTTCTCAGAAGTTTCCTGTCCATTCTTATATTTGACGACAAATAGAGATGACCAGGTTACCTCATACTTTTCGGCTATCTTTTCATTCTCCTTCTTGCTGATGTCTATCACTTTAAAAACTACATCACCTTTTTTGATCTGTTCGGCAAAACTTTCTTCTATGGCAGCTTTTGTATTGCTTTCGATAGCCATACAGGTAGCACAACGTTGCTTCCCGTGGAAATACAATACTTCTACATGGTCTTTTACTGTTTCCTCCTTTTGTACTTGTGCGGAGGCCTCATTACTCGTTTTCAATCCGCAAGATGCAATGGCGGTACAAACAACCCATAAGAATAAAAATTTTTTCATATCATCCTATGTCTTTTTTGTTGGTTATTCGTAAAATAGCGAACATTATCCTTAAAAAAAAGGCTTACTTACAGCAGCCCTCTTTTTTACAGATAGGTTGTCCAAAAAAATCCATAAACATCTTTTTTGCTATTTGCCAGTTTTCTTGGTTGATACAATATTTTACTTTCGGGGCTTCAATCTCACCTTGAATCAATCCGGCCTCTTTTAACTCCTTCAAATGTTGGGATACCGTAGCTTTCGAAATGGGCAAAACATCATGAATATCACCAAAAAAACAACATTCTTGAGCCGCCAAGAATTGCAGGATGGCTATACGTGCCGGATGTCCCATCGCTTTTGCAAAACGGGCTATCTTCTCCTGTTCTTCTGAGTACTTCTTTGTTGACATTTGTCCTCTCTTTGTTTGTTGTTTGCAAAAATACGAATTAATTCTAATTAATCAAATTATTTATCCTATTTAAACCTCTTGTTATCCATCTTTTCAACTATTAATCCCAAGTCAGAGCACAATGTGATGGAGACTGTATCAGCATTAAAAAGAGAAAGACAAAAGTGTCTTTCAATCTAAAACACACTTCCGTGTTTATAGAAAATGCAGAAAAAATATAAAAATGGAAGTAACCGATTCCAAATTAAAGGGTCGGCGTTTAGCAATTAGTAATCTTATCGACGCATAGATATTTTTACAGGGAATCTCTTTCATGGTATGTATAACTTATAGAATCACATAGTTTCAAAATATATATGGTCCCTACTATCTCGTTAAAATCAGGAATTTGTCTTTTAAATAATTGAAATATAGTATTTTAAAAGTATTTTTAGCGGCGATAATTTGGTCTCGTAACTTTGTAGTCTATAAGAAAGACTGCATGTGAATCAAAACCAATATGTCTCCGTTCAGATGGTCGAACTTTTCGATGAAGATGAATTTCGTCACTTGGTTGATAAATACAATGGTAACCGGTATGTCAAGTCATTTATATATTGGAATCGACTTCTTGCATCGATGTTCGGTCAAATTTAGTAATCTTGAAAGTCCGCGTAATGTCGTTGTGACTTTGGCGTGCATCATCCAAAATGTTATCATTTTGGAATAAGAGGTTCCCGTATCTAAAACGACATTTGTTTCAACCAACCAGAATCGAGACTATCGAGTCTTTGAGAACTTTGCAAATAGGTATTTTTAAGCTGAAAGGACATACGTATGCCTGAATTCTACGACAATACCTTTATGCCTATCTATCTTCTGGTGGGCTAAGTGCCGTATGAGGAAAGGTGACGTAAAAGCCCATGTACTATATGACTTGGGAGCATAAGTTCCAGAATGCTTTCATATCGCTACAGCGTCAATACTCAACTCAAAATCCATACAGTATATTCCTTATGAATCCAGGAGCCTACTATGTGTTCGACTGTGGCAAAATATCTTCAATGCACTCTTTAATACACATTTGCACGAATCATTCTTTTTGGTGAGAGCACTCCTTCAAAAAAGATTACAGTTTAAATGCATCCGATGGAGATGCTGCTTGCCGAAGAATATGCTTATAGATTCAGTGATAGAATCTACCGAAAACGACATAAAAAAACAACCCACATTTCTGTGAGTTGCTCATTTTCAGTGACTCCGACAGGATTCAAACCTGTAACCTCTTGATCCGTAGTCAAGTGCTCTATTCAGTTAAGCTACGGAGCCGTTCCTGATTTGCGAGTGCAAATATAGACTAAAAATCAATTAGTTACGATGAAATCAAAATCATAATTCAGGAACTTACTCTGCTCCGTCATTTTTTGGTTTACACTTTGGTTTACACAATTCAATATTTTCGTGTTTCCAATGTTGGTTAATAAATCAGTTAATTATGGTATTATAAATTGCCTATTGTGCTGTCGGCCATAGCGCGACTGTACACACATATCTGTATGAATATAACTCCATATAAAGCTATTAAACAAAGAGGACAAACATTTACAAGGGGTCTTAAATAAACCCCTTTGCAAAAGTCTGTCCTTTTCTAATAATTGCCAGTTTTGCTATCCCTCCAACACTTTCCAGAAACGTTCGGGCAGGTAGATGTTCTTGACCTCCATTGCTTGCTTGAATAGAGGTGCAATCTCTTCGACGCGAAAGCCTGCTATCCCACACCCGATCTCCGTTACCAGAAATCTCAATTGCGGATTTCGTTTGGCAAACTCGATAAACTTATCCACGTATGGTTTAATGGTCTCCACACCGCCTTGCATGGTCGGGATTCCATAACTTTGCCCCTGCAGGCCGACACCTTGTCCCCACACGGCACCGAATTTTTGATAAGCCAACCGCGCTGCACCACCTCCGTGTTGTCCTGCCAGATTGCTCCCGAAGACGAAAATTTCATTAGGTTGGAGCGTAACGATATGATTGGATGCTATTCTCATAATAGGTCTGTTTCTTCAAAAGTACTGAAAAAGGACAAACATTGAAATGGGGTCTTAATTTAGCCCCATTTCCAATGTCTGTCCTGTTGAGTGTCTCTTACCACAATTTATTCTCTGGATATTCCTTGATTATAGTAAGAATATCATTTTTTGTCAATCCTGATTCTTCGTTTTCTCTGGGTATTACTCCTCGTACATGATAATCTACGACGGTCTCCGTATCTTCATCCACGTCACTATATATCCCTACATCAAAAATCTTATTTGGAGCCTCTAAAAAGACAATCGAAACAAACATACCTCCACTAATATATGGTGATGCATTCAGTATTGCAAATTGTCCTTTCAGTGTAGATTTATATGGCTCCAAGTTTTTATCAACAATTTCTCCTTGATAACAGGCATTAAGGTATTTACGTAACTCTCGAAAATAGTCGTTGTCGTACCAGTCATTGTCTGTCCAATTCTTGAAACGAATGTCATTCAATGATTTGCCAGTTATATTAGCTGTAGAATCGCAAATAGAATTTTGTTCCTGTAAAGCATCTTTATTGCGGTCTTTTTGTCGTACTGGATTGAGGTTACAACTGCCCATAATCAGCACGACCAATATGAGTATGCAGTGTTTCATGGGATGGCAATTGTCTTAAATTTCATGTAATGTTTGTGGTTTAGGCTCATGAATATTAATGGCGTGAGTTTATGCAATGTCTGTCCTTAGGTTATTTGAAAACTCTTATTACAGCTAACAACAGATATCCCCATACGATAATCTGACCTGTCCAACTCAATCCTCGGAATAAATAGCTAACGACTTTATTTTGATTTGGAAAAATGTTGTAATATTTTGTGTTCGACAGATAAGCACTAAGAACGATGCAAACCCAGTAACTACCG
>CALVFI010000009.1 GCA_944326815.1 uncultured Rikenellaceae bacterium
CGGCGACGCCTCCGATGGTTCGGTCGGCAATTACGCACTCCACGGGAGCGCCATCGGCATAACGTAGATTTTTTTCATACAGTTCGGCCACATTGCGTGCCATGGCCATAGTCATCTCTTCGAGGGACTCTCGGATACCGCCGCGGCGTCCGTCTATGATCGGCCGTATACCGATACGTGGATGTCTTGTGTCCATAATTCTTTTATGTTTATTCTTCTTGTTTAGTCACTATGTTCGGCTATATCGTTTAAGCATAGGGTGAAAAAATGTTAAGAAGATGAGGCATTTACAATCAGTTCGCCGTCGATTAGAACGCTTTGAATGGTACTATTATCATCTTCCAACATGTTTACAAGTATCTCGACAGCTTTGCTTGATAATTTTTCGATAGGTTGCTTGATGTAAGATAGTGAAGTTGCGTATAGCTCGAAAGCATCACTACCGTCAAATCCAACCAGTCCGAGTTCGTGAGGAATCGCTATTTTTTGTTCACTGACTGCATAAAGACCCGCTACGGAGATGGTATTAGTGGCAAAGAATAGGGCGTCTACGCCTTTCTCTTTCATTCTTGCAATTACCTTGGCTGTCGATTTGCGTACGTTGTCCGACTTGGCATACCCGATGGTAATTTCAGATTTGAGCCCGTGATGTTCCATGGCAGCCTTATAACCCTCGATTCGTTCCTGCATGTGGGATAGGGATATGTCGTAAGCAACCATGCCAACCCGGTGAAATCCGGCCTCGATCAAATGGCTGGTGGCCAAATAGGCTGCTCTATGGTTGTTGAGTGCGACATAGCTGCTTTCTATCTCTTTATAGGGTCGGTCGAATTGAACAATGGGCACGTTGCTCTCGACTAATTGTTGGAGAAACTCTTCCGAGTGTTCACACGGGGCAATGATCAATCCGTCTACGCCACGGTTGATGAGACTTTCGACAAGTCCTTGTAGTTTGGAGGCATATTCATCTGAACTGCCAAAGAAGACCGTATAACCCAGGCGTGCTGCTACATCCTCCATTCCCCGGACGATTTGTGCAAAAAAAGGGTTGGAGATATCAGGGATAACTACGCCAATCGTGCCTGATTTCCCACTGCGCAGATTCTTTGCTGCGATATTGGGTTTATAGTTGAGTTCCTTGGCGATTTGCAGAATGTGGCGGACGGTTTCCTCACTGATTCGATGCTCCTTGTCTTTGCCGTTGAGTGCAAAAGAGACGAGTGCCGTCGAGACACCGGCTCGCTGGGCAATATCTTTCAATGAAACTTTTTTGGTTTTCAGATCAGCCATGAGTGAGATATTCCTTTATTATATAAGGTATTACCGTCCTTTACGGTCAGGCGTTTCTGCAAATGTAATGATTAATTCGATATATTCAAACATTTTAAGCAAAAACGTTATAGCAATGATGAAAATTATTGCCGATAGAGGTAAGGGCAATCAATGAGGCAGGGGCTCGGGATATCTATTGGGTAAATTAGTTGTGATCGGTATTTTGAACTACCAGCGTGTCCCGTATGTCCGTAATTCGCGATGATAGAGGTTATCGTGCCCTCCAGTGCATCGGTCGAGCAGGGCATGGAACTTTGGCCCATGGTTTTTATGAACGGTATGACAGAGCTCGTGTATGAGTACATAGTCGATCAGATGGTCGGGAAGCCGCATGAGATGGAGACTCAGTGATAGGTCGTTGCGCGAGGAGCAGCTGCCCCATTTGCTGACCGTATTGCGTATCGATACCTTTCCGTAATGGAAACCCCATTGAGTGGCCAATTCTTTGACGCGTATCGGGAGTATCTCTTTGGCCTCGAGACGCCACGCCTCCTCGATGCCTTTCTTTGCTGCGGATTGGACTTCGGGATCCGTATAGGAGTATCTCAATGGATAGCAGATACGAATCGATTCTTCGGAAATAATGGCTCGGATACAGGTTGTGTCGCAGGGTTCGAAACGGAGGTGGTGGCGGCGTGTGGAGTAGGGCATGGCGATGACTTCGACCGGACGGCGTGCGGCCAGTCGCTCGAGGGCTTTGCGTACCCAGGCCTCTTTTGCATCGACGAATTTCAGCGCCTCGCTCAAAGGCATGTTGTAGGGTAATGACAGACGTATTCGGCCCGGAGGACGAACAGACAGGGAGATGCGTCGTGCCCGCCAGGTTTGGGAGACGGTGATTTCTCCCAAAGATGGGTGTGTAATGGTTGATTTCATGGAAGTTGGTCGGTACGTAGAGATACTGGCAGGTAGTCTGTAATGTGCTGCCGCGTCATGGTGCAGACATTACGGGCGTACAAGCGCCTCCTCGGCTTGGGCTACACGTTCGAATCCGAATTGAGACACGATTTGATTCATCAGTGAGGCGATCTGCTCATTGCAGAGGTTGCCGATGCTCCCTTCGTGCGTATGCTTGACGGTACGTTCCGGCCGGAAAGTCCCCTTTTCAATGTCGAGTCCCACCTGTTTGTAGGCCTCGCGGAACGGTACGCCCTGCAGGGCGAGGTTGTTGACCGTTTCGACGCTGAAGATATAGTTGTACTTCGGTTCTTCGTCGAGGATACCCTCCCTGACCGAGATGTGTTCCAACATGAAACGCGCCATACGGAGCGAATCACGTATATCGGCCAGCGCCGGGAACAGTTGTTCCTTGAGAAGCTGCAGGTCGCGGTTATAGCCCAGCGGCAGGTTTGTGGTGAGCATGGTGATCTGGTTGGGAAGGGCCTGCAACAGGTTGCATTTTCCACGCATGATCTCCCATACGTCGGGGTTCTTCTTGTGGGGCATGATGCTCGAACCGGTGGTGAGTTCCGGGGGATAGGAGATGAAGTTGAAGTTCTGATTGAGGAACATCGTGTTGTCCATGGCCAGTCGGGCAAGGGTGGCGGCGACGGAGGAGAGGGCTTGAGCTACGATTCGTTCGGTTTTGCCGCGTCCCATTTGGGCGTAGACCACATTGTAGCACAGCGAGTCGAACCCGAGCAGCTCCGTGGTCATCGTACGGTTGAGCGGAAACGAAGAGCCGTAGCCCGCCGCGGACCCCAGCGGATTCCGATTGGTGATGCGGTAAGCGGCAAGCATCATCTGCATGTCATCCACGAGCGATTCGGCGTATGCGCCGAACCATAGTCCGAAGGATGACGGCATGGCTACCTGCAGATGGGTGTAGCCCGGCATCAGCGTATGGCGGTGTTCTTCCGAGAGACGTTGTAGCGTATGGAACAGAGGGAGGATCTCCTGCACGATTTCGAATAGCTCCCGACGCAGAAAGATGCGCAGGTCCACCAATACCTGATCGTTGCGTGAACGACCGCTGTGAATCTTCTTTCCTGCCTCGCCGATGCGTTGTGTGAGCAGAAACTCGACTTGCGAGTGCACATCTTCCACATCTTTCTCGATCGTGAACCGGCCGGCTTTTATTTCCGCGAAAATCGCTTTCAACTCTTTTTGTACGAGTTGTAGTTCATCGGCGGTGAGCAGTCCGATGGTCTCGAGCATCCGCGTATGGGCCAGGGAGCCCAGTACATCGGCTTCTGCCAACAGAAGATCCATCTCCCGGTCACGACCCACGGTATAGCGGTCCACATTCGCATCTGCATCCGTATTTTTCTGCCAAAGTTTCATCTTTTCTCTCTTTTTACGACGGTTTGTCCTTGATCTGCGGACTTCCGCACACTTTTTCTTTTTTCGTGCCTCTTCTCTTGGTCAAGAAGGTTGTTATGGGGTTGTCTGGATCGACATTCAGTGCGAAGATACGCTGTTTTGGGCATATTCCGTCACCTGTCGAACGCTTTTTATACGATTTTTTCCAGCATCTGGATGTAGAGCCCGATTCCCTCTTTGATCTCGCTCAGATGGACGAATTCATCGGCGCTGTGCGAGCGGGCGCTGTCGCCTACGCCCAGTTTCAGGGAAGGAATGTCGAGCAGTGCCTGGTCGGAGGTAGTCGGTGAACCGTAAGTCGTGCGTCCGAGCGCCAGACCGGCCTTGACGATCGGGTGCGACGGGTCGATGGAGGAGGGTTTGAGTCGGGTGGAGCGGGGAAGGACCTCGCAGTCGACATGCTGACGGATGATCTCCACCACCTCTTCGTTCGTGTAACGGTCGGTGACCCGGATGTCTACCGTAAAACGGCATTCGGCAGGAACGACGTTGTGTTGGCTGCCGGCGTTGATGATTGTGACGGTCATCTTCACGGCGCCGAACAGGTCGCTTTCCTTGGGGAACCGGTAGGTGCGGAACCACTCGATGTCCTTCATGGCGCGGTAGATGGCATTGTCGCCCTCTTCCCGGGCGGCATGTCCGGCGCGCCCGTGTGCCACGCAGTCGATGACGATGAGTCCCCGTTCGGCAATGGCCATCTGCATGAGGGTAGGCTCGCCGACAATGGCGAAATCGAGTTTTCCCAGGTGGGGCAGTACGCTTTCCAAGCCTTTGTCACCGCTGTTCTCCTCCTCGGCTGTGATGGCGATACAGAGGTTGTAGGCCATGTCCGGACGTTCGTAGAAATGGAGGAATGTGGCCAGCAGCGATACCACGCTTGCCCCGGCGTCATTGCTCCCCAGTCCGTAGAGACGGTCGCCTTCGACCGTAGGCGAAAAGGGATCTCGCGTGTAAGCGCTATTGGGCTTGACCGTGTCGTGGTGGGAGTTCAGCAAGATGGTCGGTTTCGTAGGGTCGTAATGTGCGTTGACGGCCCAGACATTATTGTGCAGACGGTGGATATTTCGCACGCCGTGCTGTGCGAGGAATCGGTCGATCAGTTCGGCCGTATCTTGTTCGCCTCGGCTGATAGAAGGGGTGGAAATCAGTGATTTCAGCAATTCCACGGCATCGAGATAGCGTTCTTCCTGAGTCATATAGTTCTCTTTGGTTAAGGTTGCTTAGGGCATCGGGGTCGATTGTATGGGGTTGTTTTGTAGTTGATTATTGGGGTATGGTCAGTCGTGGATTCGTTGCCGGACGACCTCGTACAGCATGACGGCCGCAGCTGCCGATACGTTCAGCGAACCGATGCTTCCGATCATCGGAATGGCCAGTTGTTCGTCGCACAATTTGAGCACCTCTTTCGAGATACCGGTATCCTCACTGCCCATGACGATGACGGTCGGGGTTGTCAGGTCGGCGTCGTAGAGCAGTTTGTTACTCTTTTCCGTGGCGGCGATGATTTGCATCCCTTCGTTCTGGAGTGCTTTGATTGTGTTGCGGATGCTCCCTACACGGGCAACCGGAATACGCGTCAGTGCTCCCGCCGAGGTCTTGAGGGCATCGGCATTGACGGGTGCGGCGTTTTTAATCGGAACGATCAGTCCGTGTGCTCCGGCGCATTCCGCGCTGCGGGCGATGGCTCCGAAGTTCCGGACGTCGGTCACCCCGTCCATGACGATAATGAGAGGTGTCTCGTCATCGGGCACCCGTTCGAGTATGTCGTGTACCTCCACGTAGTCGATGGCACTCATCTGTGCAACGACCCCCTGATGGTTTCCTCGAACCAAACGATTGAGTTTCTCGACGGGTACCTCTTGGATGCGGAGCCGATGGCGGAAACAAAGGTCCCGCAATTCGGCGAGGAGTTGCCCGTCGGCTCCCTTTTTGAAGTAGATTTTTTCTATCTGCCGTCCGGCTTCGATGGCTTCGATGACGGGACGGATACCGAAAATGAGGTTCTCCATGCGTTATGATTTCAACATTCGTTTTACGATTCGTTCTATCCGTACCGGATATCGATCCGGTAGCCGTTTTATTTCTGTTACCCTGGTTGCCTGGGCGAGTAGCGTCGCGATGATGCCGTTTCGAAGCAGAGAGCCGTTTATGATGAGAACTTTCATGAGACAATGGGTTTCAGGCTTGTTCTGTTAGAATGTCCAGTTCATAGTTCAGTTTTTCCCACTCGTGCATCTGATGGTTCAGCGACTCTTTCAACTTTTCGTATTGTTCGAAGATCGTCGTATCCGACAGGTCGATGCCATGTGCAGACGGATCGGCCATCTTGGCATCCCACTCTGCAATCTGTTTCTCCAGTTCGGCGATCTGTTGTTCCGTACGGTCGATCTCGTTTCGTGTCTTGCGTATGGCCTTCTCGTTCTCTTTGCGCTGTTGATACTCCTGCTTGCCCGAGCCGGGGGTCGAGGTCGATCCGGAAGTTGCAGCGGATGGGTCGGATAATCGGGATGCGGCTTCCGTCTTCTTGGTTGGCTGTTCCGGTTTCTTGATCTCTACCTCGCGCAATGACTCCAACTTGCGTTTCTCGAGGAAATAGTAGATGCCGCCCAGATACTCTTTCACGCCGCCGTCGCGAAACTCGTAGACCTTGTTCACCATGCCGTCGAGAAATTCACGGTCGTGCGAGACTACGACCACCGTGCCGTCGTATTTGATCAAGGCGTTTTTCAGAATATCTTTCGACCGCATGTCCATATGGTTCGTCGGTTCGTCCATCACCAGCAGGTTGTGCGGTTCCAGCATCATGCGGGCCATGGCCAGCCGGGCCCGTTCACCGCCTGAGAGCACCTTTACCTTCTTGTCGATATCTTCACCGCGAAACAGGAAAGCTCCGAGAATGTCCCGAAGGCGGGTTCGGATATCTCCGACGGCTACCCGGTCGAGTGTATCGTAGACCGTGAAGTTGCCGTCCATCAGGTCATCCTGGTTCTGTGCATAGTAACCGATATTGACGTTGTGTCCGAGACGTATCGATCCTTCAGTGGGGGTCAGCTCTCCGATCAACATACGGGCAAAGGTGGTCTTGCCTTCGCCATTGCGTCCTACCAGCGCGATTTTCTCTCCGCGTTCGATGACGAAGTCGGCCCCGCTGAAGACGTGTTTTGCTCCGAAACTCATACCGGCCTCTTTCACCTCAGCCACGATTTGTCCGCTACGGGGGGCCGGTGGAAATTTGATATTGAGGGTGCTGAGGTCCTCTTCGTCGATTTCGATGCGTTCGATCTTTTCGAGTTGTTTGATGCGGCTCTGCACCTGGTTGCTTTTGGTTGGTTTGTAGCGGAATTTTTCGATGAACTCCTCGGTCTTCTCAATCATCCGCTGCTGGTTGTTATAGGCCGCGATCTGCTGTTCGCGCCGTTCGCGTCGCAACTCGACATATTTGCTGTAGGAGGCTTTGTAGTCGTAGATCTTGCCGCACATGATTTCAATCGTGCGGTTGGTGACATTGTCGAGGAATGCCCGGTCGTGCGAAATGAGCACTACGGCTCCGTTATAGTTTTTCAGATACTCCTCGAGCCATTGGATACTCTCGATGTCGAGGTGGTTTGTGGGCTCGTCCAGTAGGAATACCGACGGACGGCGCAGCAGTAGTTTGGCCAGTTCGATGCGCATACGCCAGCCGCCGCTGAATTCGCTCGTGGCGCGGTCGAAGTCTTCGCGTTTGAATCCGAGACCGAGCAGCGTCTTTTCGATTTCCGCTTCACGATTGTCTCCGCCCAAAATGTGGTAGCGGTCGGTGGCATCGTTCAACCGATGGAGTAATTGTGCGTAGGATTCGCTCTCGTAATCGGTACGGGTGGAGATCTCTTCGGTCAGATGGTTGATCTCCTTCTCGAGTGCGAGCACCTCGTCAAATGCTTTGGCGGTCTCTTCTGCGAGGGTCGTGGTGTCCGCCACTTTCATCTGCTGCGGAAGATACCCTAGCGTACAGTCTCCGTTTTTGCTTACGCTGCCGCTGCTGGCCGGCTGTTGACCGATCAGCACCTTGAGCAGCGTCGTTTTGCCGGCTCCGTTTTTCCCTACGAGACCGATACGGTCCTTCGGGTTGATGAGAAACGATATATCTTTAAACAAGTCCCAGCCGCCGAAACTGACGGTCAGGTTATCTACTGAAATCATTGATCTATTCGGGCGTTTAACATGTTTCGTATTTCAGCCTGCGGATTTTCGGCTTTAAAGACCGCGCTCCCGGCTACCAGTACATCGCATCCGGCATCGAACAGCAGGGCGGCATTCTTGGCGCTCACGCCTCCGTCTATTTCGATCAGCGTGCCTGTCCCTTGTGTATCGATCAATTGGCGCAGTTGGCGCACTTTCTCCACGCTGCCGGGAATGAAACTCTGGCCTCCGAATCCAGGCTCGACGCTCATTACGAGTACCAGATCGGCTGCGTCCAGGCAATCGGCAATAGTGCTTACCGGGGTGGCGGGCTTGATCGAAACTCCGGCTTTGATGCCGCAGGCCCGGATCATCTCCAGTGCTGGCCGGAGCTCTTTGACCGCTTCCACATGGACGGTGATGAGCTCGGCTCCCGCTTCTGCAAACCGTTTGATGTAGCGTTCCGGCTCGACAATCATCAGGTGAGTGTCCATGAATTTGGACGATTCGGCCCGAATCGCTTTCAGCACCGGAAATCCGAATGAAATATTGGGAACGAACACTCCATCCATCACATCTATGTGAATCCATTCAGCGTCACTTGCGTCTATCATGCGGGTGTCGCGTGCCAGGTGGCCGAAGTCGGCCGACAGCATGGAGGGAGAGATGATTCTGCTCATAATGGTATCCTTTTATGCAAAGGTAATTCATTTTTTGGAATATCGCTGTGTGCAGGGCGAATCGACGGCGGGAGATGTTTTCAGCGGTTATCCCATAGACGGCTTATCTTCCGTCGGATGGCAAGGCTGTTTAGGAGGGTTACCGCGATCATCACTCCTATGCCGATGGCCGAAGTGATTCCGATGCCGGCCGGGGTGTAATCGTTCCATAGATTCTCCAGTGAAGGCAGGTAAAGGTGTCGACTCCAGCATAGCAATCCGATGGCAATCAGCAGAACCGATCCGTTGAGTCCGAGTGTCAGCCATTGATAGGGCCGTGAAACCTGTGCGGGCGTGTAGCCCAGCAATAGCAGGTTTTCCAGTTTGCGGCTATTTTTCTGTAAGAGCAGGAAAATGCTCAGCATCAGGATGAAAAACGATAGTGCCGTGATTATGCCCCCTATTGTGATGACCACGATTGTAATCAATTGTAGAAAATGGGCGGTTTTTCCGCTTTGTTGGCCCCCTTCGGTCTCGTAGCCCATCCGGTCGAGATAGGTGGCGAGTTGGGGATCGGCCGGATTGGCGGCATCGAGGATCAACCGAGCGGGCGATGTGTGCGGCTGATCGGAAAATTCGGCATTGGACCATTCGATAAAGCTCCGGGGAACAAGAATCGTGTTCAGTCGGTCGGAGAACCCAACGATGCGACCTTCGAAGTGCTCTTCCCGACCGTTTCCGACGATGTCGATGCCCAATGAAACCTTCTTGAATATGCTTTCGGCCAGTTGAGGGAGTCCCTGCGACTTGGCAAATCCGTAATTGTATAGGTTCAGATAGTTGCGGGGCAAGATAATTGGTATGGTGCGATCTCCCGGTTGGAATTTCCAGTGTTCACTCCGTACGTCGATGAATTCGTCCGGTACGGATTCGAAAAAAAGTTCGCTCGAGAGCTCCATACCCCCGGCGGCGATGGTTCCCGTAATGTGGTAGGTGGCCGGCAAGAAGGTACCGAGTCGGCGTGTGAAAGGTTGCTTCTGGAGGTTGTCGAGCTCTTGTGGCGTGAAGTCACTGCTGCCTAAGCCGATGGCTTGCAGGGTTCCGACCTTCTTCGATAGAATCAGGTAGTCGCTTCGCAGGAACGAATCCGGAGCCGTGAATATGGGCAGCAGGTCGCGGCCGAATTGCAGGGCCAGCAGGATGATGGCCATGCCGGCGAGGTTGGCCAGCCAATAGCCGGTCAGCTGGATGGCGCTCATGTGG
Source organism: uncultured Rikenellaceae bacterium (assembly GCA_944326815.1). Taxonomy (GTDB): domain Bacteria; phylum Bacteroidota; class Bacteroidia; order Bacteroidales; family Rikenellaceae; genus CALYBN01. The sequence goes on from CALVFI010000009.1 coordinate 9,735, forward strand.
CGGCGCAGAAGTTTCCACAGCAGATTCATAACGTGTAGATTTTGTTGTAGGCGATGTCTGGATGTCGCCCGATGGAAGTGATGATTAGGCCGGCTTCCTGGCGCTTCGCTTCGTCGAGAAGCAGACGGGCAAGGGCGTCGCTGTTCTGGTCGTCGAGATGGCTTACGGGTTCATCCAACAGTAGAAAGTCGAAAGGTTGGCTCAGCGAACGGATGAATGCCACGCGTTGCTGTTGTCCGAAGGAGAGGCGGTTGACCGGGGTATCCCATTTGTCGGCCATATCCAGCTCCTCGAACATCTCGCGGAGGCGTGTTTCGGTTAGGTGATGGGTGAGGCGGTTTTTGATGCGGACATTATCTGCTGCGCTCAACTCCGGAAACAACCGCAGGTCTTGGAACATCATCGACAGCGAACGGCGTCTCAATTTACTCCAGCTATTGCGAGAGAGAAGGTCGCTTGGTGAGCCATCGAACAGAATGACTCCCGTATAGTCTCTTCGATAGCCATACAGATAGGCCAGCAGGGAGGACTTGCCCGTACCTGAGGCGGCCTCGATGAGGTAATATTCGCCTTTTTGAAGGGTGATCTCCTGCTGCCAAATTTCCGAACTTGACGGAGGCGTATCTGAAAAAACAGCAGGCAGAACCTGCTGTAATGTGATGCTGTTCATGGCCGAAACTTTTGACTCGATTGCCGTAAATGGTATTTCTACATTTGGGACTGCGCGCTCTTTGCCAGATCGGTGAGCGCCGAACAAAGGGTGGCGAGGGCATTCCGATTCGTGTCGGTCATTTCAATGACCATGGATGCAGTTTCGGTTGTGCCATGTATCTCCATTTGCTGGAAGATGCCTAATAGTCCGAAGATTATTTGGGTTTCAGACTCCGGAGAATTGGCCAGATAGGGCCGTATGGCTTGCGTCAGTTTTCCGAAGTCGAGAGTCAGGGTGGAGTTCTGCTTTACAAACAGTTGCTTGGCACTTTCTATGGATTCGATTTCCTCTCCTTGAATTGCCGACAATACCGTTGAGGCGTTCGTGATATAAAGTATCTTGTCTTTTACGCCGAAATTCAGCGCAATGTTGCCGAGAGCGAGTTGGTATGTGTTTTTACCCGTCATGGTAATCGGCAGCGGTCCTAGTTCGGCGACGAGGGCTTCGATGATGGCCGGGTCGTTGACGGTGGTAAGAATGGCTCCTTCCGGATATTTGCCATCGGCGGTGACTCCTGTGATGACGAGAGCCACGTCGCCGTCAATCGCATCGAATACCTGTTTTACGCTCGGAACGGCTGCCATGGCTCCATAACCTGGTAGGGAGACGAGTGTTTCGTAGAGCTTTTCGCCGATGAGGTTGCAGCTCAATACGGCGATGTTGTCTTTCGGAATATAGGGAAGCAGGTCGCCTGTCTGGGCCTGGCTGTAATTGTAGGCTTCCAGAAATTTCTCTTGAGCTTCTTTGCTCTTGAATAACGGAGCGCCTTCGAAAGTGATTCTGCCTTTTTCGAAGTTGCAGGATCCCGCTACGGCAAACTCCTCCAAGGCCTGTATGATGGGGGATGTGGTTGCGAATTGATTGAAAAATTCGCTGGGTAGGTTGCCGTAATCGAGATAAATATTCATGTCGTTCGATTTGGACAGGCATTCGGTTGCTGCTTTGTCGTCGAAAAGACTGTTTTCCTGTTTCAGCGTCATTAACTCTTTGGCCCGGTCGAGAGCGGTCGGATAGTCTTGCTGCGCTATGAAGAAGAGGCAGGCTGTTTCGTTATAGACGCACAGAAGGTTCGGGTTGCCCGAATCATCAAGGGTGATGATGCTGAGGTCGCCCTCCTGTTCGATCTCAGCTCCTTGGTGGAGGGAGAAGAGTCCAGCCATTTGATTGAACTTGCTTGCGTCGCCCATCGGATAGAGTAGGCCTCCCTCGATGCCTCCCGCGAAGTTCTCTTCGTCCAAAGCCATGAAAAGGTAGCTGGGTTGGCTGAGATCGAGCCCGCTTTCAGAGGGATTGTTGATGAGTGACAAAAGATACTCCTTTTCTCCTGCCGGGATGTCCGGTATTTCGGATAGTTTTTCTGAAAGGAATCGCACGAGGGGGTTGGGACCGGTTTGACCGTCATTAGCCTTCTGGAGCAACGCCTGGTTGTCCATCGTATAGACGAAGAACGCATTTGAAGGTACGGCGTTTCGATATTCCGGAGTTTGACTGCAGGAGGCAGCGAACAGGGCCATGATTGCGATGACCGCCAGTCGAAAGAGAGCATGGAATTTATTCATAATTGCAGAATTAAAGTATTCTATGAACAAAGATAGGAATATTTGGGAGGTCCGTATCAAATTTTCCGGATATTATCGTTAATTTTGAAGAAATAACGATAGACTGCGTAAGATATGCCTGGAATATATATTATAGCCATTTTATTGGTGTTGGCAGGAGTTGGTTTGACTATGGGGCTTTTGGGTAGCCGTCGGAGAGAAGGGGAACAAAAGGCTCGTTGCGAGGAGGCTGAAAAGCGGATTGCCGAGTTGAATGCTCGGATGGCTTCCCTGGCTGCTGATTTGCGGACGCGTGAAACGGAAGCGACCGGCTTGCGTGTGGAGCTGACGCGGAGTGAGGAACGGGTTCGGGCGTTGGAAGAGAAAGCCGAGCACGATCGTCAGGAGCTGGAGAAGTTACAGGCGTCGTTTCGGGCGGAATTCCGTAATCTGGCGAATGACTTGTTGGAACAGAAGTCGGCTCAATTCAAACAGACTAACAAGGAGGCGATGGATGCCTTGCTGAAACCGTTCAAAGATAATATCTCTGATTTTCGCGAACGGGTAGAGAAGATCTATTCCGAGGAGAACGAGCAACGGGGTATATTGAAAAGTGAGATCCGGAACCTGCTCGATCTGAATCGTCATATTACAGAAGAGACGGCGAATCTGACCAATGCTCTGCGAGGTAACAGCAAAGTGCAGGGCGATTGGGGGGAGATGATTCTGGCTACTATTTTGGAGCGTTCAGGTCTGGTTAAGGGCATTCATTATACGTGTCAGGAGAATCTGAAGGATGAGGTGGGGAATAACCTTCGGCCCGATGTGATCTTGCACTTGCCGGATCGGAAGCGGATCGTAATCGATTCCAAGGTCTCGCTTACGGCTTTTGTGGGTTATACGGCGGCCGATGATGCCGAGACGCGGGGGCGTTTCCTGCGTGAACATTTGCTTTCCGTGCGTCGTCATGTGGAGGAGTTGGGGGCCAAACGTTATCAGGAGTTGCTCGATTCGCCCGATTTTGTCATCATGTTCGTCCCCAATGAGCCGGCTTTCCTGACGGCGATTCAAAACGATGCTGCCATCTGGAGCGATGCCTACAACAAGAAGGTGATTGTGAGCAGTCCCACCAACCTCTTTGCCCTATTGAAGATTGTGGATGATTTGTGGCAGCGTGATGCACAGAATCGCAATGCGTTGGAGATTGCCGATGCGGGTGGAAAACTTTATGATAAGTTTGTCGGATTCCTGGAGACGCTCGAGACGCTCGGTAAAAATATCAGTTCCGTTTCGGATAGTTATCAGAAGGCGATGGGGCAACTCAGTACCGGAAGCGGGAATTTGATTGGCCGTACGGAGAAATTGCGCAAATTGGGGGTTAAGGCGTCAAAGTCGATGCCTCCTCGTTTTGAGGCTGCAGCTATGGAAATGAATGAAGAAGAGTCTGTGCGGAGGGCTCTCTCTGGAGAGACTGTGAATGAGTGAGATTTTTTGTTTCGTATAATAAAAGCGACAAGAGGAGTCTTGTCGCTTTTCAGGTTAGGTTAATCAGGTTAATGAGGTCGGGGACGTTCCCCGTAATCATCTCGACAAAGTTAGCCTTTTATTTTGGGTAAGCAAATAAAAAGTCGCATTTTTATGATGCGACTTTTTAAATGATAGAACGTCATTATAATATAGAGTGTGGTCCGAACTTTTATTTTTTGATAGATTAATAATGGATTTGTCTGTATATCTGTATAAGTATATAATATATTGTATATTCTATTTGTCGTTTGTACGCTCTTGTTAAATATATGACGTTATTGAATGAGGTGTGAATATATTGATTAAATATTTATTGATGTATAGTGTTGAATATTTTTGTGTTTGTCTGTGAGGCTAATCCTGAGGTGGTGTTTATTTCATTTTTGGATAGAACTTCGTTATGATTCTTGTCTTGACTCTTGCCCTCCTGGTAACGGTTTCGGTAGGTAGCGGGTGTCAGAGCATACTCTTTCTTGAATAATTTGATGAAATGCGATGTGTTTGGAAAGTTGCATTCGATACCGATTTCGGAGATAGATTTGTTGGTTGAGATCAACAATAGTCGTGCTTGCATAAGCCGTTGTTTAATGAACCATTTGTGTGGTGGTTCGAAGAAGTGTTTCTTGAATTCTTTCTTGAACGAAGTGAGGCTGCGATTGCATTGTTGGGCAAGTTCTTCGATAGAGATGTCGTTGAAGATGTTTTTGTGGATGGTCTGTTCGAAGCTCTCCTTCATCATATCGGTATTGTCCAATACTTTGCTCTTGAGACAGCAGTTGCTTTGCGTCATGATCAGGTAGATCAGTTCTGTCATTTTCAGATTTTCGGCAGTGGTGTCTTGGGAGAAGATGTCTTCGCGGATGTATTGATTGATCGTGCTGAAGAAATTGCGTGCTGTGCTCCATGCTGGATAGACCACATGGTTGTGTTCGCGGCAATTTTCGCAACTGTGGTCATTTTCGATACTCATACCATAAGTCATGTTGAGATGTGCAAGGATGTGGCTTAATTGGTCGGGAGTGTAGTAGAATACAATCTGTTCGAAAGGTTTTCCTCCCTCGGGGATGTCTTCCGTGTAGTGATGTCCGGTGCTGAGGTAGAACATGTCTCCGCGATTCACTTCGTGGCGAACGTCACCATAGTAGATGTATTTTTTGCCGCGAAGAATGAAGCCAATAGCATGGCGGGTCAGATTGTGCGATTGAATGCCGTTGCGATAAGGTTGTACGTACTTTACGATCATTGGTTGCTGTGCTGTGGGTGAGTAATAGTTAATCATAATCTTGAATTTTTTTTAATAAAGAATAATTTATAGTTAATAGTTTGTTGGATGTATGTTGTATGTTTCGAATTCAAAATTATGGTAAATAAATATAGAATGCAATATTTTGTATATTAAATTATTTACAAAATAATAATATATTTTTTGTTAATGGCTAATGTGTTGTTATATAATAATTTATAATTGTATAATATTTGTGTTCTTTTTGGGAAAAGATAGAAAGTGATAAAAATATTCAAGAATATACGGGTTTTGATAGCTGTTTGTATCTTTGTCTTATGAAAAAATGATACCAAAGTAGCTATGATTGACAAAAAAATGCTTGAATTTGATAGAGAACACCTCTGGCACCCCTATACCTCGATGACCGAACCCCTTCCGGTTTACGCTGTAAAGTCCGCTCATGGAGTATTTATCGAGTTGGAGAATGGCCAACCATTGATTGATGGTATGTCTTCCTGGTGGTGTGCCGTACACGGATACAATCATCCGGTACTCAATAAAGCCGTCGAGGATCAGTTGCAAAAGATGTCGCATGTGATGTTCGGTGGATTGACGCATGCTCCCGCCGTACGGTTGGCTCGTCGCTTGGTCGATATGGCTCCGGAGGGGTTGTCGAAGATATTCTATTGTGATTCTGGATCCGTTGCGGTCGAGGTGGCCATTAAGATGGCGTTGCAATATAAACAGGCGCTCGGGCAGTACAAACGGACAAAACTTGCAACCATTCGGGGCGGTTATCACGGTGATACGTGGCATGCGATGTCGGTATGCGATCCGGTGGGTGGCATGCATTCGCTCTATGCCGGGCGACTGCCTGTGCAGTTCTTTGCGGCAAGGCCGGAATGTCGCTTCGGTGAGGAGTGGCGGGAATCCGACATTGTTTCGATGGCGCAATTGCTGGAGGAGCATAGCGAGGAGATAGCTGCCGTTATTTTGGAACCCATTGTGCAGGGCGCCGGGGGAATGTGGTTCTATCATCCGGAGTATCTTCGACAGCTCCGGGCGTTGTGCGATCAATACGATGTGTTGTTGATTGCAGACGAAATCGCTACGGGTTTCTGGCGTACGGGACGCCGGTTTGCGTGTGATTGGGCGGGTATCGCGCCCGATATCATGTGTGTTGGCAAGGCGATTACGGGAGGTTATATGAGCTTCGCGGCGGTCATGGCTACCGACCATGTGGCCAGGACAATCTCGGAACATGCTCCGGGCGTTTTTATGCACGGACCTACGTTTATGGGGAATCCGTTGGCGTGTGCCGTAGCTGATTCCTCTCTGGAGCTATTGTCCGATCCGGAGCTCCCGAACCGGATTGCTGCGATTCAGTCGATTCTGAACGAGGAGCTGTTGCCTGCAAAACGGTTGGTGGGGGTTGCGGATGTTCGTGTGCTGGGAGCAATCGGGGTGTTGGAGATGCACGAGCCTGTGGATATGGCTGCGATGCAACGTCGGTTCGTGGAGGAGGGGATCTGGGTGCGTCCTTTCGGCCGTCTGGTCTACATTATGCCTCCTTATATTATTACGCCCGACCAGTTGCGGAGGCTCTGCCGGGCGATGCTGCGTGTTGTGGCTGAATAAAGTGATGAACGTAGTACCTGCTAAAGGATACTGGATAGTATGGCGCTCACTAGGATCAGTATATACAAGATGGCTGATAACCAGCCGGGGGTCCGTATAAAAAATACGGGTAGGAGGAGGGAAGCCGGAATCGCCACTATGGACAGGTCTGCTCCTGAATGACAGGGAAAGATCAAGGCTCCTCCGGTTAGGAGCAATAACCAGAGCATATACAAATGTAGTTTATAGGCTCGGGTACGCATATTGCGCGCCATGACCCTGAGATTGATGATGGACAAAATCAGCAATACGATTAATAATCCGCATAATACAAGGGGCGCAATTTCTTGTCCGGAGTGGAGGGTGAGAAACTCTTGGGGAATAAAGAGCAGGTTCCATAGCTGGACGAATGGGTAGGTGAACTCTTGCCCGATGATCCAATATATATAGCCGCATATCAATACTGGTAACAGTAGGCTGACCAGGGCAACGAATATCTCTCGTCCGCTTCGTTGGAATAGAACCATTGCGATCGGAACGATTAACAGGCTCGTAACCGCAGAAGCGTGAAACAGAATGGTCGTTCCGATGAGTAAGGAGCCTTGAAATAGGCAGTCGAAACGAGGCGTCCTGCTAAAAGAGCTGCTCAGGTATTCCGTTCCTTTGAGCAGCAAATAAGCAGTGAGGAGCGCCGAGAGCCTATTGTCGGGGGGAATGATTCCATAGCTGATAATTAAATAAAAGATGCAGGGTAAATAGGTCCTCGAAACATACATCATATTGCGGGTGGAGATCCGCAATATGATCAGTGCGTTCCACAAAAGTAGCAGGAGAGATGCGATTTTCTCTAATAAAGACCAGCGGAGGGAGAACTTTTCAACCAGCAACTCTAAGGGCATGGTCTCCGACATGGATAATGCCCAGGGAGAAGTCAGAAAAGCTCTTCCTTGAAATATCGCCAAAAGAATGACGAACAGAACGAAGGTCAACTCTAAGGGTTGACGGGTGATGTCCACTCGCATTCCCCGGTGGTTTAATTATTTGAGAAGATCCTGCCCGATGTCCCGGCGGAAATATTTGCCCTCGTAATCGATCTTTTCTACGGCAGCATAGCTTTTGGCCAATGCGTCGGGAATCGATTCTCCCAGTGATGTGACGGCAAATACACGCCCTCCGGAGGTACATACCGTATTTCCCTTTTTTGTCGTGCCTGCGTGGAAAACCGTACTGGACGAGGGAATGGTGTCAAGCCCCTGGACGGGAATCCCTTTGGCATAGCTTTCGGGATAACCGCCAGATACACAAACGACGGTAGTAGCCGTACGGGGCGAAATCTTGAGCTCATATTCATCCAGACGGCCGAAAGCAATGCCTTCGAACAGGCCGATGATGTCGCTTTCGATACGGGGTAATACTGCTTCAGTCTCCGGATCGCCCATGCGGACGTTGTATTCGATCACGTAGGGTTTGCCCTCGACGTTCATCAAACCAATGAAGATGAATCCCTGGTAGACGATACCGTCTTTCTGAATACCCTCAATGGTGGGTTCGACGATGGTGCGCCGTACCTCCTCCATGAATCGCTCATCAGCAAACGGAACGGGCGATACGGCTCCCATCCCTCCCGTGTTGAGTCCCGTGTCGCCTTCACCGATTCGTTTGTAGTCTTTGGCTACGGGGAGTATTTTATAATTTTTGCCGTCCGTGGCGACAAATACCGAGCACTCGATACCGCTGAGGAACTCTTCGATGACCACCGTATTCCCTGCTGCGCCGAATTTGCCGTCGAGCATGTTGCGCAACTCGGCTTTGGCCTCTTCCAGGGAGGGTAATATCACGACGCCTTTCCCGGCAGCCAATCCGTCCGCTTTGAGAACGTAGGGAGCCTTGAGCGTCTCGAGAAACTTATATCCCTCCTCGAGGGTCTCTTTTGAGAAACTTTTGTAGGCTGCGGTCGGGATGCCGTGGCGCATCATAAAGGCTTTGGCGAAATCCTTGCTTCCCTCCAGGCGGGCACCTCCGGTCGAAGGTCCGATAACAGGAACGTGGTGTATCTCATTGTCTTCATGGAAAAAATCCCAGATGCCCTTGACAAGCGGCTCTTCGGGGCCTACCACAACCATATTGATGTTGTTGTTCAGGACGAACTGCTTGACCGAGCCGAAATTGGTCGGTTGCAAATCCACATTGGTACCTTCCTGTGCGGTTCCTGCATTTCCTGGGGCAATGTAGAGGCGGGCGGTACGAGGACTTTGAGCGATCTTCCATGCAAAGGCGTGCTCTCTTCCTCCTGAGCCGAGCAGCAGTACGTTCACTGAAGCGGGTAATTTCATAGTCGTTATATTATTATAGAGTTATCGGTTAATAAAAGGCTTGAGTATGGTATTTAGTTTGTCATATTCCACCAGGAAACCGTCGTGTCCGAATTCCGAACTCAACAGATGCAATTCGGCATCCGGAATGTGGCGGTAGAGAAAGATTTGTTCCGAAACGGGAAACAGTATGTCGGACGATATGCCTACAATGAGGGTCTTGCAGCGGATCTGTTGCAGAGCACTCTCAATACCGCCCCTGTACCGTCCGACGTTGTGGGCGTCGAAGGCCTGTGTGAGCCGATAATAGGAGTAGGCGTCAAAACGGCGACAAAGTTTGTCTCCTTGGTATTGTTGGTAGGTAGTGGCACGAAAGCCCGCTACCTTATACATGGTGTCGTTCTCCTGTTGTGTGGCGTTATAGGCTGCCGGACCTCGATAGCTGAGTAGCCCGATAGAACGCGAAACGCGCATCCCTTTTTTCCCGGCTTCCGGGGCACGGCCGCTGAAACTCTCGTCCGTTTCGATTGCCATGCGTTGGGATTCGTTGAGTGCGATCGTCCAGGGTTGGCTGCGGGCTCCGGTGGCGATCAGCACCAGTTTGCGTGCAAAATCGGGAGCCATAATAGCCATCTCCATTGCCTGAAACCCACCGATGGAGCTGCCTATGATTGCCTTGGCACTTTTAATGCCGAGGTGTTCGGCCAGTAGCAGGTGAACCCGTACCATGTCGCGTACCGTGATGAATGGGAACGAGTGGTAATAGGGCTCTCCGGTTGAAGGATTGATCTCCAGCGGCCCGGTCGTACCGTAGTGGGAGCCCAGAATATTGGCGCAGACGATAAAATGGCGACGAGGGTCGAGAAAGCGACCCTGCTCGACAGTATGGGGCCACCAGTCGGCTACGTCGGAGTTGGCTGTCAGAGCGTGACACACCCAAATTGTGTTGTCTCCTTTGAGTTTCCCGAAAGTATGGTATGCCACGCGAAGTCCGGGGAGTTGTTCTCCGTTTTCCAGACGGAATGGCTTGTCGTATATGAAGGTTCTGACTGGCATTACTGGAGTCCGGATTATTCAATGGCAGCAAAAGCGTGTTCGAAGTCGGCGATCAGATCGTCGATATGCTCTATGCCGACCGAGATGCGGAGCATGGTCTTGGCAATGCCTGCACTTCGGAGTGCTTCGGCGTCGAGCTGCTGATGGGTAGTTGCCGCAGGCTGAATGATGAGCGTCTTGGCATCGCCCACGTTGGCCAGATGCGAGACCAGTTGCAGCCCTTCGACGAATTTTACGGCGCTCTGTTTGTCTCCTTTCAGTACGACGGAAAGTACGCAGCCGAACCCGTGGCGCAGGTATCGTGTGGCCAGTTCATGAGTTGGGTGATTCTCCAGACCGGGGTAGCAGACGCTTTCCACCTGGGGATGACTTGCAAAGTATCGGGCCAGTTTCAGTGCGTTTTCCGCCTCGCGCTCTACACGTAATGACAGGGTCTCCAGTCCCTGAAGCATCAGAAAAGAGTTGAAGGGAGAGATGCAAGGGCCCAAGTCACGTATCCCTTCGACGCGGCATTTAGCGATGAAGGCCTCTGCACCAAATCGTTCCAACAGATTCAAACCATGATAACTTTCCGACGGTTCGCTGATGAGCGGGAATCGTCCGTTGCCCCAATCCATGGTGCCTGCATCTACGATGACGCCGCCCATGGCCGTACCGTGGCCGCAAATCCATTTGGTGGCCGATTCTACGACGATATCTGCGCCATATTCAATAGGACGGCAGAGGTAGCCGCAGGCGCCGAAGGTATTATCCACGATGAGGGGTATACCGTAGCCGTGAGCCAACTTGGCCAGTGCTTCGAAATCGGGTACGGAGTAGTTCGAGTTACTGATGCTCTCGACGTAAATGGCTTTTGTATTCTGGTCGACGAGCATCTCGAAGTCGATGGGGTCGAGTCCGTTCGAAAAGCGGCATTCAATCCCCCAGTTATGGAAAGAGGTTTTGAATTGGTTGTAGGAGCCTCCGTAGAGATAGGGGCTCGATACGAAGTTGTCGCCCTCTTTCATCAAGGATGTCAGGGCGATTAGTTGAGCGGCATGGCCTGAACTGACAGCCAGTGCAGCCACTCCGCCTTCCAAGGCCGCTACGCGCTTCTCGAATACGTCTGTAGTCGGATTTTGCAGTCGGGTATAGATGTTGCCCGGCTCTTCTAGGGCGAAGAGTTTTGCGCCGTGTTCGGCACTTTCGAACAGATAGGCCGAAGTTTGGTATATGGGAACGGCTCGTGAATGGGTGTCGCGGTCGACCACCTGGCCGGCATGTACCTGCAATGTTTCGAACCGTAGATTTTGGGGTTTAGTATTTTGTTCCATGTTTTTCAAAAAAACAATTTAGACAAAATTACACAATTTTCCCGGAATCCTTTGCTATGAATGGATTAAAAGGTCTTAAAAAAGAGATGTTTTTTCTTAGGGAGATACACAACGGCACCTTGAGGTTTCTCTTTATTTGCTTGCCTGCATGAGTTGTATAACCTTTTCCTTGAGGTTGGCTGAAGAGACGCCACGTTTGATTTTACCATCTTGGGCAATAGAAATCGCCCCTGTCTCTTCGCTGACTACAAGTATTATGGCATCTGATGCTTCGCTCATACCGAGAGCGGCTCGATGGCGCATGCCGAAAGAGACAGGAACCTCGCTCTCGGTCGAGGGCAGCACACATTTGGCAGCTTCGATACGGCCATTGTTGATGATAACGGCTCCATCGTGGAGCGGTGAGTTCTTGAAGAAGATGTTTTTCAGTAACGATGATGAAATAAGAGCGTCTATGGCAATTCCTGTCTCAGCTATGAATTGGAGGTCGGTATGTTGTTGGATGACAATCAGTGCTCCGGTCTTTGTGGAAGCCATATCAGTACAGGCCTTAACTACAGGAGAAATATACTCCAGATCAGAAGCGTCGTGTTGTTCTCTGAAGTCAAACAGCCGACTCCAGAATGAATTTTTGCGCAGACGGCTTCGTGTCCCGATCAACTGCAGAAATTTTCGGATCTCGGGCTGGAATACGACAATCAATGCGATCATTCCCACTCCGATGATATGTCCCAGAATGGCGGACAGCAGCTCCATATTCAATGCTCGGGTGATGATCCAGATCAGATAGATCAACAGAATGCCCGAAAGAATACTGGAAGCGTGTGTGCCCTTGGTTATTTTATAGATATAGTACATGCAGAGGGCCACCACTACAATATCTATGATGTCTATGATCGTGATATGGATAAAGTCCATTGCCGCCCATTTTTATAGTACGTGCAAACTTACGCAAAAATCCCTGAATTATCGAATGACTATATAAAAAAACGGAGACGGTTTTTGAATACCGTCTCCGTGATATAGAGATTTGCAAAACTATTTTGCTGCGTTGTTTTTCCGTTTCAGACTATTGCGCATCAGGTCATATGCGATAGGTGTTGCGGTAAAGATCGATGAGAAGGTTCCGATGATGATACCGAACATCAGTGCGAATACGAAGCCGCGGATCACCTCCCCGCCGAAGAGGAAGATTGCCAGCAGGGTGACGAACGTCGTACCCGAGGTGTTGATCGTACGGCTCAAGGTGCTGTTGATGGCACTGTTGATGTTGTCGCGGATGCTGCGTTTGGGATAGAGCGTAGTGTATTCGCGGATACGGTCGAAGATCACCACCTTGTCGTTGATCGAGTATCCGATGATCGTCAGAATGGCTGCGATGAATGCCTGATCGACCTCCAGCGCGAACGGCAGTACGCCGTGCAGCAACGAGAAGATTCCGATGGTGAGGAAGGAGTCGTGAGCAAGTGCTACGACGCTACCAACGCCCCATTGCCATTTCTTGAATCGGATGATAATATAGAGGCCGATTGCGATCAAACTGAAGATAACGGCGATGAACGAATTGACGGTGATGTCGTGAGCCACGCTCGGACCAACCTTGTCGGCAGAGATGATACCGTAAGGATTGGTGGCTGTCGTGCGGAACTCTTCGATGGACAGCGGTTGTGCGTACAGCGGACTCAATGCTTCGTAAAGCAGACCTTCTACCTCTGCGGTGGCATCGTTGCTCTGGTCGTCGAACTTGTACTGGGTAAGAATACGTTTCTGGTTGCCGCTGCCGAATTGTTTTACTTCGACACTCTTCGTGGCATCGTCACCTTCTGCGTTGGCAAAGGTAGCGCTCAATGCCTCACGGACTTTGTCGTCGGATACATTCTGGTCGAAACGTACCACGAATGCACGACCTCCGGAGAAGTCCACACCGTAGTTCATGCCGCGAGTGAACAACGATACGATAGCCAACAGGATTAAGGCTCCGGATACGGAATAAGAGATCTTGCGGATTTTGATGAAGTCAACCTTCGTGTTGCTGAGGAAGTTCTCCGTCAGACGGGTTGAGAAACGGATGTTACGCTCTTTCTTCAGCATCGAGGTGAAGATCAGACGCGTGATGAAGATTGCGCAGAAGAGCGACGTGATGATACCGATGATCAGGGTCGTTGCGAAACCTTGTACAGGACCCGTTCCGAAGAGGAAGAGCACGATACCGGTGATGATCGTCGTCACGTTGGAGTCGATAATTGCCGACATCGCATTCTTGTATCCTTCCGATATGGAGAGGCTCAGACCTTTTCCGGCTCGGAGTTCTTCTTTGACGCGTTCGTAGATGATCACATTGGCGTCCACAGCCATACCCATCGTCAATACGATACCGGCAATACCGGGCAGGGTCAGCACGGCTCCGAAGGAGACGAGCACACCGAACAGGAAGAAGAGGTTGGCCACCAGGGCGATGCAGGCTACAACACCGGCAGTGCTATAGAAGAAGATCATGTAGAGCAGTACCAGGACGAATGCCAGAATGAAAGAGGTCATGCTGGCATTGATCGACTCCTGTCCCAGCGACGGTCCCACAACCGTATCCTGAATGATACGGGCCGGGGCAGGCAGTTTACCGGACTTAAGGACGTTGGCCAAGTCCGTTGCCTCTTGAATAGTAAATCCACCCGTAATAGAGGAATGTCCACCGGTGATTTCGCCGTTGACTCTGGGGGCGGAGTATACATAGTCGTCAAGCACGATGGCAATGTTACTGCCTACGTTATCGGCGGTCAGACGTGCCCATGTGCGGCTGCCCGATGCATTCATGATCATCGAAACCTCGGCAGACGAGCCATGTTGCGAGTACTCCTCTTTGGCCTCTACGACAGCGCCTCCGTCGAGCGGAGCCTTTCCGTCGCGGGTATTGGCCTTGATGGCATAGAGTTCGTAAACGGTTTCGGCAGCGTCAACCGGTTTAATGCCCCACAACAGTTTGATGTCCCGCGGAAGGATGGCACGAACCTGAGGCAGGTTCAGGTAGGCGTTGACGAATGTAGTGTCATAAGAGTAGGCATGTCCGATGACGGGACCGCTATATACTTGGCCCGTCGACGGATCGATCATCGGGCTTAATTTAGCAAATAAAGGTGCTTGTTGCTCGAAACTTTCGGCTGCCGATACCGAGTCAGCTTTGTCGCCGCCCATCTGAGCCAGTAAATCTTCCGGATTGTCGGTTGTTGAATCGGTTGCCGTGACCGTTTCACTAACAGCTACTTTGGTAAAATCGGCGATTCCGGCTTTCTTCAGGTCGCGGATAATGACATTGGCCTGTTCGAGAAGCGGATATAGTTCTGCATTATTATAGGTAGCCCAGAATTCGAGCGATGCAGTTCCCTGAAGAAGTTTACGGACACGTTCCGGTTCCTTGACACCCGGCAACTCTACGAGAATACGTCCATTTTCCAGACGCTGGATGTTAGGCTGTGTTACGCCGAACCGGTCGATACGGTTGCGCAATACGTTGAACGAGTTCGAAATGGCGCTCTCGGCCTGATCCCGAAGTACGCGGATCACCTGATCGTTGGTCGACGACGGGGTGATTTGGTCTTTCAGATCGGGGGTATTGAAAATGTAGGCTAACGGTGCTCCGTTGGAGAGTTGCTCATAAGACCGGGCGAACAGCGTAATGTAATCGTCCGTGCTGTTTTTCTGAGCCTCGCGGGCTTGAGCCAAAGCCTGATTGAATACCGGATCTTTGCTGTCGTTCGACAGGGCGCGGACTACGTCTTCCACCGAAATGTCCAGCATAACGTTCATACCGCCTTTCAAGTCGAGACCGAGGTTGATCTCTTTCTCTTTGGTTTCATTGTAGTTGTACTTGATGAAACCCAGATTGTAAACCGGTTGGGACTTGATGGAGTCCAGATAGGCTTGCTCTTTTTCAGCTTGAAGTTCCGGAGCGAACTGCGACGCATATCGAGCTGCTTTTTTCTCCACGTTCCGTGCTACGAATGTGAAGGAGAGTTGGTAGGCACAGGCAATCGCCAATAAGATTACCAATAGTTTGAGTGCACCTTTGTTCTGCATTGTGTTAAAGTAATTTATGTTTTTGTTTATTGTTTACCGGGTCACGGAATTGCAAAACTACATAATTTTTTACGATTTACAACAGAATTGCCTTTAAATAATAATATGTAGGGTTATCTGGTTAGACACTCTTCGGGCCGGTTAGTATTATTTTATGTAAAAAAAGGAAGACCGAAGTCTTCCTTTCCCCCTTTACTTGTGTTGCTTGAATCCTGTTACGGATAGTTTATTTTCACTTGTTTTCGTTGAGTATGCGCATCGCACAGTCGAGAATCTGCGTATCGTCCAGCGTTACCACGCCGCCATCCGGCCCCTTTTCGTAGTGGACTCCTTGCGGGGCCCCCTCTTCAAAATGACGACCGCCGAAATAGTTTCTTACAGAAGCCACGTCAATCCCTAATTCGTCTGCGATGCGCTGGGAACTGCCGCTGGGCAATTTGTCTTTGATGCGGCGCAACTCATTAAATGTGATAATCATATCAGTGTAGTTTTAGTAAAATTCGTATGTGCTTTATATCTCTTCTTGAAGATGAAATAAAGTTTAATTCATTCTGTTTTTAAAATTAAATATAATATTTTAAATCTCAAAATTTTTCGAACATCTTTTCTGTAAGTAGCTCTGAAAAAAGGATAGTTCATGCCGCCGAAATGACAGTTCAACTGTCATATATCCTGCCAAAAAAGTCTGTTTTGTCAGTTTTTTTCTATGAATTTGTCCGTCTGGGGGCTTTCTGGACACTTGGCATAAAGATTGAGTGACTATAATCACGAAGTTTGAAAACAAAAAAAATTAAAAACATATTTTATTATGGCAAAGATTATCGGTATAGACTTAGGAACAACCAACTCGTGTGTGGCAGTCATGGAGGGCAACGAGCCCGTAGTAATCGCCAATAGCGAGGGACATCGAACCACTCCGTCCATTGTGGCTTTTACTGAAGGCGGTGAACGTAAAGTGGGAGAACCTGCAAAACGTCAGGCTATTACCAATCCTAAAAACACGGTGTTCTCGATTAAACGGTTTATGGGTGAAACCTATGACCAGGTGCAGAACGAAATCAAACGAGTTTCTTATAAAGTGGTAAGAGGCGATAACAATACGCCGCGTGTAGATATCGAAGGACGTCTGTATACGCCGCAGGAGATATCGGCAATCATTCTTCAGAAGATGAAGAAGACGGCCGAGGATTATTTGGGAACGACCGTGGATGAGGCTGTGATTACCGTACCGGCCTATTTCTCCGATTCGCAGCGTCAGGCTACCAAGGAGGCCGGTGAAATCGCAGGTTTGAAGGTGCGTCGTATCATCAACGAACCGACGGCGGCAGCATTGGCTTACGGACTTGATAAAAAGAATAAGGATATGAAGATCGCCGTATACGACCTGGGTGGTGGTACGTTCGATATTTCAATCCTTGAGTTGGGCGACGGCGTGTTCGAAGTGAAATCCACGAACGGCGATACGCACCTGGGCGGTGATGATTTCGACCACGTAATTATCGACTGGATGGCCGAGGACTTCTTGAGCAAACACAATATCGATTTGCGGAAAGATCCGATGGCTCTGCAACGTCTGAAAGAGGCAGCCGAGAAGGCGAAGATCGAACTTTCGAGCTCTACTTCAACTGAAATCAACCTGCCCTATATCATGCCGGTGGATGGTATTCCTCAGCACTTGGTAATGACTCTTACTCGGGCTAAATTCGAACAACTGTCCGACAAATTGATCCAGGCGACCATAGAGCCTTGCCGGAAAGCATTGCAGGATGCTGGTCTTTCGGCCAACCAGATCGACGAGGTGATTCTCGTGGGAGGCTCGACACGTATTCCCGCCATCCAGAAAGTGGTGGAGAACTTCTTCGGTAAGGTTCCTTCGAAGGGTGTGAATCCGGATGAGGTGGTCGCTATCGGAGCTGCTATCCAGGGCGGTGTGTTGACCGGTGAGGTGAAAGACGTGTTGTTGCTGGATGTCACTCCGCTGTCGTTGGGTATCGAGACGCTGGGCGGTGTGTTCACCAAGTTGATCGAGGCCAATACCACCATCCCGACGCGTAAGAGCGAGACCTTCTCGACGGCGGCAGATAATCAGCCTTCGGTAGAGATCAACGTATGCCAGGGTGAGCGTCCAATGGCTCGTGACAACAAGTCGATTGGCCGCTTCCATCTCGACGGTATTCCTGCAGCACCGAGAGGTGTGCCTCAGATCGAAGTCACCTTCGATATCGATGCCAACGGTATCCTGAATGTCTCGGCAAAAGATAAAGGTACGGGCAAGGAGCAGAAGATTCGTATCGAGGCTTCTTCGGGTCTGACCGAGCAGGAGATCCAACGCATGCGTGATGAGGCCAAGGCCAATGAGGCAAAAGACAAGGAGGAGCGTGAGCGTATCGACAAGATCAATGCGGCCGACTCCATGATCTTTACCACCGAGAAACAGCTCAAAGAGTACGGAGACAAGATTCCGGCCGACAAGAAGGCTGCCATCGAAAGTGCACTCGGTAAATTGAAAGAGGCTCACAAGTCGGGGAACATTTCCGACATCGATGCGGCTACTACAGAGTTGAACAATGCATGGCAGGCAGCTTCGCAGGATATCTACTCGGCACAACAGGCCCAGAGCGGTGCACAGGGCGCTCAGCAGAATGCGGGGACTCAGAATGCAGCACAGGGCGACAACGGCAACAATGTGAAGGATGTCGATTTTGAGGAAGTCAAATAAGTTATTTAGAAGATAATCGTGAAGGCGCCTCCCCCACTTGGGGGAGGCGTTTTTGTTAGGTATTCCTCTGTCGACCGAGTGAAAGAGTAGGCCTGGAACTCGGGATATATAATATGTGGAGAATAGAATGGCTTCTTGGATGAGGCATATGAATTTCGATTGAAAAATCGTATCTTTACCTCATTATTAAACGTCAATCATCTGTCTGTTGAAATGTTAAAACAGAGTGTATGAAAAAACTGTTGGTATCGTGGAGTATTTGTGCAGCAGTTGTGCTGTTGCTGGGGTGTTCCGGGAATCAGAAGATGGCAGTCCGGGAGAAAGACCGTGTGCAGAGTATTCGGGTGGTTGTTGCGGGGACAGATTCATTGCTGCAGGAAATAGCATTTTCTTACGCTGCGGACGGAAAGACAATCGATAGTGTAAAGAGCCGTTTCATGGGTAAGGGACGATATACGGACGAGATTGCTTTTTATACAGTCAAGGGGAGAACGGGGATCAATCGTGTTGAACGTGATGGTAATCTGTATGAAAGCCGATTGCGAATGAATCCAGATAGCTCGGTTGCTTCAGTTACGGGAAAATGTGTGCAGGGTGATCAATTTGTCAGTTTTTCGGTTGTTTGTCAATATGACAGTAGTCGACTCGTGCGAGAGGATACGTGGAGTCTGGAAGATACGGATACGGTTACCCGCGTCGAATACCTTTATTCATGGCATAATGGCAATATCGTTCGAGTCACGGTCAATTCTTTTTTTCCAGAAGTGTCATATTCGTCGGTCTCTAAGCGGACATATAACTATTCTGCTCGTGAGAATTCTTGCAATATTGACTTGAATGCCTGTTGGTTCGCCGGACTATATGGCAGTAATTGGATAGAGATGGCAGTCGGTTTGACTGGGCTACAGAATCGTTGTTTGCTTGACAGTGTACAGATAGATACGCCGGGATATGACGGAACGCGTAAACTTTCGTTCGTATATGAAGAAGATACACGGGGTCGTATTGAAAAGGTGTATATCCATTTCGGTGTGGCAGACTATGTGGCTTACATCACTTACGAAAATGAACAAAAACCAACTAAATAGGACATATTATGGAATTGGAAAAGAAAATTAGCGAAGGTATCATGGAGGCGATGAAAGCCAAAGATGCGGTGAAACGCGATACGCTTCGCAATGTAAAAAAACTTATTATTGAAGCGAAAACTGCCGGTGCGGAGATTGCCGAGTTGCCCGATGCGGATGTCATCAAGATCATACAGAAACTTGCCAAGCAGGGAACGGATTCTGCGGCTATCTATCGGGAACAGGGCCGTGCTGATTTGGCGGATTATGAGCAGGCGCAGGTCGATGTGCTGAAACAATATCTTCCTCAGCAGATGGATGATGCAGAGTTGACTGCTGCGGTGAAGGTGGTGATTGCCCAGGTGGGTGCTACTTCGATGAAGGATATGGGCAAGGTGATGGGGGTAGCTACCAAACAGTTGGCCGGCCGGGCTGATGGCAAGGATATTTCGGCTAAGGTCAAGGAGCTTCTTTCCTAACGGATTGAATATTCCAGTAAAAAGGGAGAGCAAACTTATGTTCGCTCTCCCTTTTATTATGAGAATTTTTTGTCTGTCAATTTTTACTTTAGAGAATTAGGCGTTAATTCTCTTTATATCCTTTTTTCATCAACTCTACTTCGAAGATTAGCGGTGTATAGGGTTGAATGACTGTGTATGGATCCGATGACGAAGAAGAGGAAGATGTGTTGTAATTATAGTAGTTGTAATCGTATCCATAACCATAACCGTAATAGTAGTAATAGTTGTAATAATTATAGTAGTTGTAATAATTGTAATAATCGCTGTAATCCGACGATGTGGTGATATTACCGGTTGAACCGTATCCATATACCGATGAGAAAACCATGCGGAATTTGGCTCCGTAGCGTAGTTTCAGATTCTTCTCTTCCGACCCTTCGAATGCGTCCTGGAAAGCCTGAATTAAATTGTCTCCGTCATATTCCAATGCAGAAAGAGCTTCCGTAGGTTTGGCGTGGAAACGTTCTTCATAGCTAGTGCTGTCGTTGGTGTCGAAGATGAACCCGTCGAGGAAGCGCCCCGTATATCTGTAATAGATCGTTGAATCGACATTGATGGTATCTTGATCTTCAGGTCCTTGTTCGTAAATATCCATGTAGAAGTTCGGGCGCAGCGTATCGGCTACTCCCATATTCCACTTGTTGACCGCATAATTTTTTACCTTCTCATTCTCATAGGCAGTCGGGTCGGGGACAATCTCTTTGATAACCATCTCGATGATGGCTGGTACATTACCCGAAAGAGAGTTCTGACCTTCGTATCCATTGCTGAAGTCCGACCCATAGGACTGATAAGCTAACTTGGAGGGTAAATAGATGCGTACACTGTCGCCAAGCCTCATTTCGTTGAGAATCAGGTTTTGTCCTTTGGTCAGACCGTTATAGGCGCTATTGAAGGGAATGTATTCGGGAGTGTAGTGAGTGTAGTAGGTGAATGTCCCCTGAATCTTCGCATCTCGCATGTAGCGGGACATGAATAGTTTACCCGTTGAATCAGGTGCTGTGTAGAGACTGTAACCGCGGCTGTTAAGCATAATCCAATCGCCTCCGCTCGGTGTTTTGGCATCTTCCGGAGCACGATGTAACCATTCAATGTACATTCCATTGTCGCGTTTTTCCACTTCGTGTCCTTTGTCAATCACATTGATTTGCATCCAGGTGTTGAACGAGAGAAGTTCTTTTTCTTCATAACTTTCCGACTCTGTTTTGGCACAGGAGTTCAGGAGTAGCAGAAAGAGAATCGCCGGAGCGATGCGGCACATGATTTTCATATGGCGGTTACTGTTTTTTTACTTTTTCAATGTTTAAAATATAGAGCGTGGCGCTATTGGGTGGTACGATACCTACGCTCTGGTCACTGAAAGCCTGATCAGAAG
Source organism: uncultured Rikenellaceae bacterium (assembly GCA_944326815.1). Lineage (GTDB taxonomy): Bacteria > Bacteroidota > Bacteroidia > Bacteroidales > Rikenellaceae > CALYBN01. The sequence goes on from CALVFI010000009.1 coordinate 30,788, forward strand.
GAATGAATAACTGTACGGAATCGCCTTCGCGACAACCGGGCAAACCGTTCTTCAGTCCTTCCATCAAGGCGGTTTTCCCGAGCCGAATCTTTTGTGGACCATAAGGCCAGAATTCAGGATCAAGCCCCTCTGTTTTTACCAGAGTATCGATCACCTCTCTGCGATTTGTGAAGAACAAAGCCCCCGGACTGGTGGAAAACAGGTGCGCTTCGAACAGAAACTCCACGGAATCTCCGTTCTCGATCATCGGTGCTCGTTCATAGCCCGAACGGTCAGCATTGGCAATATAACGGTATACGCCGTTCCGGATGGAATATTCAAGTTCTCTTGATTCCAGGTAATTGGCAAAAGCACTCTTCTGATCAGGTACAACGTTACCAGCCTCGTCGTTGCAGCCAGTGGCTACGACAAACATAAGAACGATGCAACATGTGGTCAGTCTCATTCCTTCACGGGCTTTAATCTTGCAAACTTAGATATTTTTTGCCGAAAAGCAAAAATATACCCGGTGTTTATAGTAGACTAACTCGAGAGCCGCTCGATTTATTGCCCGATGCTGTGATTTTCGATAAAATATTTCTGCGATTTGAGCAGATTGCGCGATTGAAGCACCATGGTTTTCGTCTCGGTCAGAATGTTCAGGTAGAGCATGCTGGCTTTGGTACTCGACGCTTTGGCTTTGATGCGTTTGAGTTGGTGTTTGATGGCATCGGCGATCTGTTCGAACAGACTGTCTCTCATGCGGAGTACCTGCTCGATGTCGGTAAAGTCGTTGCTCTTGAGCATGTCGTTGATACGCTCATAGATTTTGGCTACGGCATTGTTGATCTCCATCAGGTCATCTACCTGCTCTTTGGTCAGCCCTTCATGGTTGTTGTCAATGTGGTCGAAACATGGGCGGGTGATGTGCACCAACGCTTTGGTTACCTCACTGATATAGTCCACCATTTGCACATAATAGTGCCCGCTGTCGATATAGTTGTCCTGCAGTTTCTGAAGGGTCGGCAGCACTTCGTATTTGCGTTCACGGGCTTGGTAGAAGAGTTCGTTCGATTCCTTGAGCGTTTTTCGTAGCGTTTTACGATCCTCTTTGAAAACGCCCATCAGCGTCTCTTGGTAGATAGCGGTCACCTTTTCCATCGTTTCGCACACTTCGGCAGTACTCCGTTTGAGAATCTGGTCGGTATTTTCATTGCTGTCGAGCCGTTTCTGCTGACTTTGGATCTTGGCCTCGCGTTTCTTGTGCATGATGTTGCTTTGGATGATCATATAGCCGCAGAGAAGCGCCATGACAATCACAGCAATCGTTCCGCCATACATGAGGGCGATTGTTACGATGAATGCAAGTAGGAATGCAATCAGTGCGGTAATGAACCAACCGGAGATGACCGTCAGTACTCCCGTAATGCGGTATACGGCGCTTTCCCGGCCCCATGCCTTGTCGGCCAGCGAGCTACCCATGGCCACCATAAAGGTGACATAGGTGGTCGAAAGAGGTAATTTCAGCGATGTACCGATGGTGATCAGGATTGAGGCTACGGTGAGGTTTACCGTGGCTCGGATCATGTCGAACGGCGCACGATCCTGTTCGGCCACACGCAACGGAATAAAACGTTTTTCGATGGCGCGTTGAACGGATTGAGGCATGATCTTCTCGTAGTTTTTATTGGCAGCAAGGGCCAGACGAACGATCGACCGCGAAAGCAGTGTTGAGCCGAAACGCTCCATGCCTTCATCCTGTTTGGCCAGATTGATTTCGGTTTCGCTGACACTTTGGGCTTTTTTCGAGGTCCAGAGCGTGATGACCATGATGATGCCGGCGATGACCAATAATGTGAAATTGGCGATTACCGGTTTCATCAATCCGCTCATCAGCATATCCGATCCAGTCCCTGCGGCAGCCAGTTTATAAGCATCGTATCCTGCGATAGGTACTCCAATGAAGTTCACCAGGTCGTTTCCTGCGAATGCCAGGGCCAGGGAGAACGTACCTGCCAGAATCGTTACTTTCAGGATGCTGACCTTAAATACATGTTGCAACAGAAGCATTACAACGCTACATACAGCCCAAATGACCAGCAAGGAGATGAAAGTGTGATTCTGCATGTAATTCATGATCTCGGGGCTGATCAGTCCTGTGGATTTCAGTCCTTTGAAGAGGGCGAAATAGGTGATGGCCGTGAAGGCAATGCCGCACCAGAGGAATCCGATTCGGTTGAATACCTTATTGTATCGGAAAGTGAAAATCAGGCGTGTGATGAACATGATGATCGAACCGCATCCGAATGCCAGGGCGACAGAAACGAGGATGGCCGAGATGAAGACCATCGTCTTCCCGGAATTGATAAATTTCGACAGATTGGCAGCGGTCAGCGTGTCGTCGCCGGCAATCTTGACCGTGGCCACTGCAATGGCAGCACCCAGCAGACCGAATATCAGAGAGACCGAGGTAGAGGTCGGGAGTCCGAATGTGTTGAATAGGTCGATCAGAATGACATTGGCAAACATGACACCCAGGAAGAGCATCATGATCTCTGAAAAAGTGAACTCCGAGGGATAGAATACCCCGCTGCGGGCCACTTCCATCATACCGCTTGAGGTGAGAGCCCCAATCATGATGCCGACCGATGCGACGATAAGGATGACTACTCGAGGGGCAACTTTTGAGCCAATGGCTGAATTGAGGAAGTTGATAGCATCGTTGGCGACACCTACGACAAGGCCGGAAACGGCAAGTGCCATCAAAATCCCCAGAATGATAATGTAAACAGACTCCATGTATTTCCGTTTTTTGTGTTTTTAAGGTACAAAAATACAACCTTTTTCATTATTTGCCGGAAAGGCAAAAGAATCTTAACAATTCTTTAATATGAAACTACAGATTGTTATGCTCGTATCAATTCCTATGAATGCATTCATAGTCGCTTGAGTGATAGTCGTATGATTTCCTCTACCGAAGCGGTCGGGTATTCTTTCATTACGGAGCGTAGAGCCTTCTCCGAGGCTGTTTTCGTAAAGCCCAGCATGGCGAGTGCAGCCATCGCCTCGTCATAATTTTCATTTCCGGGTATGGAACTTGTGGCGGTTGTGGCGGTGGATAGATTACCTGTGATTTTATCGCGTAGTTCTACGATGATTTTCTGTGCTGTTTTGAGCCCCAGTCCCTTGACATTTTTCAGAAGTCCTGCATTCTCTGACGAGATAATATTGGAAAGCTCTTTCGGCGCGTAGGTGGAGAGAATCATGCGGGCCGTGTTGCCTCCGACTCCCGAGACGCCAATCAACATACGGAATAATTCGCGTTCCTGTTTGGTGGCGAATCCATAGAGAATCTGCGCATCTTCACGTACGATGAAATGGGTGTAGATGCGTGCCGAGGTGCTGTGCTCAATCTCTGCATAGGTTTGCAGCGAGATGTTAAGGTAATATCCCACGCCGCCGGCTTCGATGACCGCATAGGTCGGTGATAGTTCGGCGATGTTGCCGCTGATATATTCGTACATGGCCTCGGTTTTGAATTATTGGTGAGTTTCTACCACAAAATTAACCAAACAAAAAGAAAATTTATATCTTTGCCCATAATTTAATTCAAAAACAATTCCATACCAGTCATGAAAAAAATCTTCTTTATTGCTTCGGCCGTGTTGTTGGCTCTTGTCGGCTGTAAGAACAATGGAGCCGGAGAGGCAACTGCGACTGTTGCAGATACTACAGCCCGCGTAGCCAGCAGTCAGGTGGCATACATCAATATGGATACGCTGATGAGCCATTACGATATGTTCCTGGATTTGAGCTCGGCGCTTGAGGCCAAGGCTCAGAAAGCCGATGCTGAACTCAACGCAAAGGGGCGTAGCCTGGAGAAATCGCTTTCCGATGCTCAGACGAAAGTCGATAAGGGTCTGGTAACCCGTGCCGAGGCTGCTCGCTTGCAGGAGGATCTGCAGCGTCAGCAACAGAGTTTCCTGCAGCATCGCGATCAGGTACAGAGCGAACTTGCCGAGGAGAATCAGGTGATGATGAACAAGTTGTATTACAGCATCGACGAATACCTGAAGGAGTTCAACAGCGATTATCGCTATGGAATGATCTTGAGTTCTTCGGGTGGTACTCCGGTGTTGAATGCCGATCCTTCGCTGGATATTACGGCGATTGTGCTCAAGGGCTTGAACGAGAAATATGCCAAGGAGAAAGGCAAGGAGTCTGCAAAGAGCACCGAAGCTGCCAAATAAACGGCAAGAGAGATATGTCGCTTCGGCGACCGAAAAGAGCTGTCAGTAGGGCAGCTCTTTTTTGTGGATTCAGACTTCTGTTTTTTGCCTGCAACCCGATTAAAAATATGGCTGTTTGAAAAAAAATAGTTTACTTTGCATCTATATCCGGCCACTACTATGAAGAGAGGAATTAAAGAGTATATGAAGGGGGTGAGACGGTATGTCTCTCCGGTGTTCTTGACGATGCTGTTTGTGTCGTTTCTGGCCTGGTATCTGATAAAACTCGGCCATACCTATACGGCGGAGATTCCTGTGACGGTCGATGTGGCAGGCAATCGATTCGTTGTGGAATGTGTGGCAGAGGGACGGGGCTATCGGCTCGTTGCGCATCGCTGGTTCCCGCGTTATCCTGTGGTGCTCGGATTGAAAGATGTCCAGACCACGCCGTCGGCTGTCAATGAGGGGATGTATGAGATCAATCCGCTCTCGTTGCAAAGCGCCATTTCGATTCGGAATGAAGATGTGCGCATTATCTCTATCGGCGAGATTCCTGAAATTCGGCTTTCTGAAAAACCATAAACCATGTTGCGGGTAGGAGTTACAGGGGGTATCGGGAGCGGTAAGAGCACCGTCTGCCGGATTTTTGCTGCCTTGGGTATACCGATCTATGATTCCGATCGTCGGGCTAAGGCTCTTATGAACGACGATCCGACGCTTGTCGCCCGGATTACGGAACTGTTGGGCGCGGAGGCGTATCGGAATGGTCGGCTTGACCGTGCTTACGTTGCCGGCCGGGTGTTTGGCGACCGGGGATTGCTCGAGAAACTGAATGCTATTGTCCATCCTGCGGTTGGAGCCGATTTTACGGACTGGGCAGAGGCGCAGGAGCGGTGCGGTGTCCCTTATGCATTGCTCGAGAGTGCAATTTTGTTTGAAAGCGGGTTTGACGGGTGTGTGGATCGTACGGTGACGGTGAGTGCACCGCTGGAGATACGGGTGGCTCGTACGGTGGCGCGCGATGGCGTGGACGAGGCCCAGGTGCGTGCCCGCATTGCCAATCAGGCGGATGATGCCTGGCGGGAGTCTTTGGCTGCGTATACCGTGGTGAATGATGGCCGGAGTTCGCTGATGGAGCAGGTGTTCCGATTGGATAAAGTGTTCAGAGATGAAGGTAGGAGATAGCGTGTTGGATTTGACGGTGCCGGCGGTGATGACGATTCTCAACGTTACGCCGGATTCGTTCTATGCCGAGTCGCGTCGGGCGACGGACGACGCGATTGTCCGGGCGGTGGATGAGGCGGTGGAGCAGGGAGCCTCGGTCATAGACATTGGTGGTTATTCGTCGCGTCCCGGGGCAGAGGATGTCGCTCCGGAGGAGGAGTTCTCGCGTGTGGTGCGCGGTGTGGAGGTTGTGCGCAAGCGGCATCCGGAGATGATCATTTCTGTCGATACGTTTCGTGCGGAGGTGATTCGTCGCGTTGTTGCGGAGTTCGGACCCTGCATCGTCAACGATATTTCGGCCGGAGAACTCGATGCGGAGATGATTCCTGCCGTGGCAGCGCTTGGATTGCCTTACATTGCGATGCATATGCGTGCCACGCCGGCCACGATGCAGAATCATACGGATTATGACGATGTGACTCTCACCGTGAAGCATTTTTTTGCGGCAAAACTACGAGAACTCCGCGAGGCAGGTATACACGATGTCGTTTTGGATCCCGGGTTTGGGTTTGCCAAAAATACGGAACAGAATTATCAACTCTTGCACCGTATGTCTGAACTGCAGGAACTCGGATGCCCGATACTCGCAGGTCTGTCACGGAAATCGATGATCTATAAAGTATTGAATACTACGCCTGCTGAGTCGTTTGCCGGGACGATTGCCCTTAACTGGGAGGCATTGCGTGGTGGGGCGTCGATTTTGCGGGTGCACGATACGCGGGCGGCTGTGGATATTGTGCGTCTTTACACATATTATAAGAAAGTTTATGGAGAGAAAGAGAATGATTGAGGTCGTTGACCTGCATAAGAGTTACGGGACGCTGGAGGTGCTCAAAGGAATATCTCTCGGCATCGATGAGGGAGAGGTAGTTTCGATCGTGGGGGCAAGCGGTGCCGGCAAGACCACCCTGTTGCAGATCATGGGGTCGCTGAGCCGTGCCGATAGCGGAAGCGTCGTGATTGATGGCGTGGCTGCCGAGCGATTGAACGACAGGGAGTTGTCTCTTTTTCGGAATCGGAAGATCGGCTTTGTCTTTCAGTTCCATCATCTGTTGCCTGAGTTCACGGCTTTTGAGAATGTCTGTATCCCGGGTTATATCGGGGGACGCGACCGGGAAGAGGTGGAGGCGCATGCCCGAGAGTTGATTGCCATGCTCGGCATGGAGCATCGCATGGCGCATAAACCGGCCGAGCTGTCCGGTGGCGAGCAACAGCGCATCGCCATTGCCCGGGCCTTGGTCAATTCCCCGGCCGTGTTGTTGGCGGATGAACCCTCCGGCAACCTTGATACGAAGAATCGCGATGAGTTGCACCGTCTCTTTTTTGACTTGCGGGATCGCCTGGGGCAGACAATCGTTATCGTGACGCATGACGAAAGTCTGGCTCGTAGGGCTGACCGCCGGATCGAGATGAGCGATGGCCGGATCGTTGGCGAATCCAAGGTGTGACGAAACATGCTTAGACTCGGGTGACCTCTTGGCGGAATGGAGACGAATATTGAAATCCAAGAGAAAAGATGAACAGTTCGGAAGAGAAAACACGCAGCTGGAAGGTGCTGGAGAGCGAATATCTGATTCGGAGGCCGTGGCTTACCGCTCGGCGCGATAAGGTAGAGCTGCCCAATGGAAGCGTGATACCGGAGTATTACGTTCTGGAGTATCCCGATTGGGTGAATGTGATTGCCTTGACGAAGGAGGGACGGCTTGTTCTCGTACGACAGTATCGGCATGGATTGGGCGTGACCCGGTACGAGCTCTGTGCTGGTGTTTGCGAGAAGGAGGATGCCTCGCCGTTGGTCTCTGCCCAGCGCGAACTGTCGGAGGAGACGGGTTACGGCGGTGGTGAGTGGTCGGAATATATGGTGCTCTCGGCTAACTCCAGTGCTATGGACAATCTGGTCTATACGTTTGTGGCCGTGGGGGTGGAGCCCTTGGGCGAGGCGCACCCCGAGTCGACAGAGGATCTGACGGTGCATCTGGTTACGCCGAAGGAACTGGTGGATATGCTGCGACGCGGTGAGTTCATCCAGGCGTTGCATGCAGCACCGCTTTGGAGGTACGCTGCGGAGAATCATTGGTTGTAAACAATCGGCTGTACCTCCCTATGGAATACGAGGCATTGAAAGAGCTGCTCGAACGGCTTTATGACAAATACAACAGGCCGGAGTTCATCGACTCCGATCCGGTGAGTGTGCCTCATCGTTTCTCTGCGCGGGAAGATATCGAAATCAGCGGTTTCCTTGCGGCTACCATTGCTTGGGGCAATCGCCGAACGATTGTGGCAAGTGGTTGCCGCATGATGGAGTTCATGGATCATGCGCCCTATGATTTTACGATGAATGCGTCGGAGACAGAGTTGGCCCGGCTACGTAATTATGCGCACCGTACGTTTAATGGCGGCGACCTGCGGGACTTCCTGCTCGCCTTACGGAATTTCTATGCACGAGAGGGGGGTATCGGCGGTTTTTTCGAACGTGAATGGCAGCGTACGGGCGATATGCGTCGGGTATTGTCTGCTTTCCGTACCCGTTTCTTTGAAGCGGAACATGCCCCTCGATGCGAAAAACATCTCTCCGCGATCGATCGCGGAGCCTCCTGCAAACGGCTCAATATGTACCTTCGTTGGATGGTGCGTAGGGATGGCCGGGGTGTCGATTTTGGATTGTGGCGCTCCATTCCTGCGTCGGCGCTCTATTTGCCGCTCGATCTCCATACCGGAAACATGGGGCGGGCTTTGGGTTTGCTCACACGCCGGCAGAATGACTGGAAAGCCGTGGAAGAGATTACGGCGGCGCTCCGTACGTTCGATGCTTCCGACCCCGTGCGGTACGACTTTGCGCTTTTCGGCGCAGGCATCGATGGCTTTTTAAAAAATTAGTTTATGGGAAGCGGCTTTACTTTTAAACGGTTCGACGTTCGCCAAGAGGGGGCGGCGATGAAGGTCGGTACGGATGGCGTGCTGCTCGGAGCATGGTGCAGCGTGGAACCGGCCATGCGGCGATTGCTCGATGTCGGAACAGGAACCGGACTGATTGCTTTGATGCTCGCTCAACGCACCGAGGCCTGCCGGAGCGCATCTTGCCCCGAGTCCCGGAGGTTTTCTCCGGAAGGGACGGAAGAGGAGCCTGAGAATTCATCTGCCGCTGTATGTTCCGATTTTCCTCGCATCGATGCGGTGGAGATCGATCCGCAGGCGGCAGAACAGGCAAAACGGAATGTGGCGGCCTCGCCGTGGCCGGAACGGATTACGGTCCTCTGCGATAGCGTGCAACATCTGGCTTCGGCTGCTCTTTCCTCGTCGGGCTCCGATGCGGTTACCCTTGCCTATGACCTGATCGTTTCCAATCCACCCTATTTTACGGAGACTCTGCTTTGCCCGGATGCTTCCCGGACTACGGCTCGACACACAACCCAGCTGACCTATGAAGAGCTGCTTGATGCTGCAGAACGTCTGCTTGCTCCTGCAGGCCGCTTGGCGGTCGTCCTGCCCGCCGATCGTGCCGACCGTTTCATTGCTATGGCACGGGTGCGTTGTCTGCATCTCGCCCGCCGTACAGATGTGCGGTCCAAACCTGATGCCGTGCCTAAACGTGCCTTGCTGGAGTTCCGCAATATGGACGGATGTCCCTCTTGGACAACCACTCCTGTTATGGCCCGAACCCCGGAACGGTCATCGCTCGTTATTTCTGACGCCGATGGCTATACGCAGGAGTACCGTGTGCTGACACGTGATTTTTATCTGAATTTCTGAACCCTTCCCGGACTGTTTTTGGCGAATATCCGGTAAAATCGTTATATTTGTTTTTTAGAATACGAATTAAAACAGTAGATCATGAAAAAGAATTGGACGATATTATGTGCTGTGGCAGCCTTGTTCGCCGTTTCGGCACAGGCCCAGTTGCCCGATGCTGTTAGACTTGGGGTAGCTGCATCTTCGACGGAGGTCTCTTATGCAGCGCCTACTACGACGGTTCGTGTGACATTGACCATTCAGAAGAAGGTGGTCCGTACGGGGCCATACGCTCGTTTTGCGCAGAAATACCTTGGTGTGATGGTGCCGTTGTCCGATAAGAATATCTATGTCATACAAGAGGCGCGAATTGAAACGGTAGGCGGTAAAGAGACTGTCGGGAAAGTTGGCCCGGAAGCGGAATTGCCGCCCATGCCGACAGTTCCCGGACCAGCGGCGCTCGGAGAGGATGATTTTATGAAAGTTACTCCCGATCGTATGTCTATCGGCAACAAGAGCCAGGAGGAACTGGCCCGAGAGGCGGCTACCACGCTTTTTTCGCTGCGTAAGCATCGGTTCGATCTGATTACGGGCGAGGCGGGTGAGAATGTGTTCGGTGCAGGTCTTGAAGCTGCTTTGCGCGAGATAGATCGGATGGAAGGGGAGTTGCTTGCCCTTTTCCTCGGAAAGCAATATGAAGAGACTTTGGTAAAGGAGTTTACGGTGGTTCCTGAGGCTGGCAAGACGAATTATATTGTATGTCGTTTCTCGGCCGATCAGGGGACAATGTCGGGCAGCGATCTGAGCGGTACGCCATTGATTCTGTCTGTCGAATCGGAAAAGACATTCAGCCCGCTGCCGGAGAAGCGTGAAAAAACTCCTAAAACCTATTATGCCGTACCTGACTATGCTCGCTGTCGCTTGCTCGATGGTACGACGGAGTTGGCAACAGTCCGTATACCCATTTACCAGTTCGGAGGTATTGTCGGAATCAGCGAACCTGCATTGAAGCGATAGCATGACCTCGGGCGAGAAAATGGCCGCGTTGCTGGGTCTTCTGCGTAAGGAGATGAATGGTGCGGTAGTCGGTTCTATGGAGGAGCGGGGGTTGGATTATCCGCTCTCTTATGGAGTGAGCGTGCCTGTGGTGCGTCGTATTGCGCGTACGTATGCTCCGGACCATCTGTTGGCGCGTTTGCTTTGGCAACAGGAGGTCCGTGAGTTGCGTCTGGCGGCACTTACCATCGCCGATCCCTTGCAAGTGACCGTTGAGGAGTTGGATTTCTGGGGACGGGGAGTGCTCAATACCGAGGTGGCCGAGCATTTGGCTTCCAGTTTGTTGTGCCATACGTCGATTGTCGGTGAGGTACTCGATCGTTGGATGGTGCGGGAGGATGATTTGTTGCGCTATGCCGCATTGCTGACGGGAGCCCGTGCCCTTCGTGATGGAACATGGACCGGGCCGTGGCGTGCCGTATTGCCGAAGATGTTGATTGCGCTGCACTCCGACCGGGTATTCGTATGGGAGGGGGCTGTGCAGATGTTGGCCTGTCTGGCGGAACGCTTTGAGGAAGGTGGCGCGGCAGCGCTGGAGATCGAACGACGGGTGGCGCAAGAGGGACTCCCTTGTGCGGATTATCTGGATGAGGAATTGTCGTGGCGTCTGCCGTCAGAAAAAAAGTGAGAAAATTTTTGCGCGGTAAGAAATATTGTTTTACATTTGCACTCGCTTTAAGGCTCTATTGAGCTATGGTGTAATGGTAACACTACAGATTCTGGATCTGTCATTCTTGGTTCGAATCCAGGTAGCTCAACGAAAAATGTAAAAGGCTTGCAATCTGCTGATTGAAAGCCTTTTTTTGTTGTTTTGGGTTGTGGTTGGATCCCTAATGCAGGGTGCGTGAAGAGCGTTTGTACGTGCTATTTATGATCAAGTTTCGAAAAATGTTTCAATATTGTTGACAGAACAAAGATAAGATGGCGATTTTAGTTAGTTTGTTTAATTAGAGATTATTCTATTGTCGCGTTCGATTTTCGCTTTTACGAAGAGGGCGGCCTCGGCAATCGTCGCCGCCGCAAAACATATTCCAGCAGCTGCCAAAATAAATGGCAAGGCGATAATTCCAATAACAAGACTATACGAAGACCCTGAACCTAAAACAGCAAGAGCAACAGAACATTAATCGCAATTATTGCATATCCAATCATGCGGACGGTCCTTACGCCGCTTTGCTTGTAATTTACCTTTAATACGGGTTTTTTAGGGGGTTGCTGCTCGGGGCTTGCATTGTCCTGTTTTTGATTTTCGGGACTTGGTCTGGATGCTTCGTACATGGCATTGTCGTTTAGGGTTGTTTGTTTCTACTGCTAAATTACTTAAATTCAAATAACTTTTGCAGCAATTCGAAGTAAGCCGAGTTATAAAGTGCCCGATTTTGTCAGAGGTGTCTTATCCGAAGATTGCTTTGGGTAGTTCGTCGATGCGGTGGATATAGACCACTTCGATGCCTTTGGGTGGAAGGGAGGCTCCCTTGCGCATATAGCCCGAAACGATTACCTTGCGGAAGCCCAGTCGTGCCGCTTCGCTGATGCGTTGTTCACTTCGGGGAGCCGGTCGTACCTCACCCGAAAGCCCGATCTCTCCCGCGCAGCAAACGCCCTCTGCAATCGGCCGGTCGAAATAGGAGGATATGATGGCAGCCACTACGGCCATGTCGAGTCCGGTATCGGAGACCTTGAACCCGCCTGCAAAGTTGAGAAACACGTCTTTGGCATACATTTTCATGCCTACGCGCTTTTCGAGTACCGCCAGAATCATGTTGAGCCGCTTCAGGTCGAATCCGGTGGCGGAACGCTGCGGCGTACCATAGGCTGCATTTGAAACCAGGGCCTGGGTTTCAATCAGATAGGGTCGGATGCCGTCTACGGCTGCACCTACCGCAATGCCGCTCAACGGCTCGTCGTAGTGGGAGAGGAGAATCTCCGAAGGATTGTCCACACAGAGGAGCCCCTCGTTTCCCATCTCGAAGACTCCGATTTCGAAGGTGGCTCCGAAACGGTTCTTGTTGCCGCGCAGGATGCGATAGATATTGTTGCCGTCGCCCTCGAATTGCAGAACAACATCCACGATGTGTTCCAGAATTTTCGGCCCGGCGATGGTGCCATCCTTGGTGATGTGGCCGATGATGATGACCGATGTGCCGCTGGTTTTGGCGTATTTGAGCAGTGTGGCTGCGCATTCCCGGATCTGGGAAACACTGCCAGGTGATGAGTCGATGATCTCCGTATAGATGGTTTGGATCGAGTCTATGATGACGAGGTTGGGTTTCTGTTCATCCAGTTGGGTTAGGATGTTTTCCAGAAGTGTCTCGCTGTATATGAGGCATTCCGAGTTGTGTACGCCCAATCGTGCGGCTCGCATTTTGATCTGTTGCTGTGACTCTTCGCCCGAGACGTATAGTGTGCGAAGACCATTCTCTGCCAGTGCAATTTGAAGGCTTAGCGTCGATTTTCCGATGCCTGGCTCTCCGCCCAGCAGAATGAGCGAACCCGGAACCAATCCGCCGCCGAGGACACGGTTTACCTCGGCGATGCCCAGGTCGATTCGCCGTTGGGACTGTTCCTCGATTTCGTGGACCCGGAGCGGTTTGGCACTCTCGTTGCGTATCAGCGAACCATTTGATGAGGCGCCGCTGTCGCGTTGGATGACCTCCTCGGCAAAGGTGTTCCATTCGCCGCATGCCGGACAGCGTCCCATCCATTTCGGGGACTCATGACCGCAGTTGCGGCAGAAAAAGGCTTTCTTGACTTTTGCCATAGTCGTTTGAAAGGGGACTGTTGTCTGTTATTTAATGAAGAAACGGTAGATGTCGTTGCCGTTGGCAAAGATCAACAGGGCTAACAGAATGACGATTCCGACCATTTGTGCATGTTCAAGGAACTTGTCGCTCGGTTTGCGTCGTGTGACGACCTCGTAGAGCAGAAACATCACGTGTCCGCCGTCGAGTGCCGGGATGGGAAGGATGTTCATTACTGCCAGTACGAGCGACAGAAACGCAGTGATTTTCCAAAATACCTCCCAACTCCAGTACTCCGGGAAGATGCTCCCGATGGCGATGACGCCACCCAGCGATTTGTAAGCCTCCGTTTCCGGCGAGAAGATCAGTTTGATCTGTTTCCAGTAGTTGCTGATTTCGGTTCCTGTCCGTTGTATCCCGTTGGGAATCGACTCCCAGAAGGTGTAATTGCGGGTCTGCAGGGGGATGTATTCGAGCAGAGGCTTTAATGCGACGCCGATCTTGCCTTCGGAATCGACCTCGACCGTCAGCTCCCGCAATACTTTCACTCCGGCCGAGTCGCGTGCGACGGTGAGGGTCACGGCCTGACCCGCGTGTGCGGCAAGTGCCTTCTGGTATTGGTCGAACCATGCCATCGGCTCTCCGTTGAATGCCACGAGCGAGTCACCAGCAACCATTCCGGCCTGTGCTGCGGCTCCATCCCGGCTCGGTTCGGCCACCACAAAGGGCATCCGAGGTGACAGAAAATCGGGACTGTTGAGCATCTGCGGCATATATGTCTCGGGGATAGTGATGGTGGCGGGTTCTCCGTCGCGCAATATCTCCACGTTTTGTGCCTGATTGATGACGATTTCAGGATATACCTGGGCGAAGTCCTCCACGTACTTGCCCTCTACGCTCATGATGCGGTCTCCGTCGCGGAATCCGATCTCGTGGGCGAGTTCGTTGTAGGCGTAGCCGAACTTCATGTCTTCGTTGGCGATGTAGCGGTCGCCCCACGTGAAACTCATGCCGATGTAGATGCATAATGCCAATACGACGTTCATCAGTACGCCGCCCACCATCACAAGCAACCGTTGCCAGGCGGGTTTGCTGCGGAACTCATCGGGTTGTGCCGGCTGTTTCATCTGTTCGGTGTCCATGCTTTCGTCGATCATGCCGGCGATTTTTACATAGCCTCCGAAAGGGATCCAGCCGATGCCGTATTCCGTCCCTTTCCACTGGAACTTGAAAAGCGAGAACCAGGGATTGAAAAACAGGTAGAACTTCTCGACCCGGATACCGAACAGGCGGGCGAAAAGAAAATGCCCGAATTCATGAATGATGACCAGTAATGAGAAACTGAGAATGAATTGGGTTATTTTAATAACGATTTCCATATAGTCTTGAGCAATTTTGTGTCGTGATGAGTTTATAGATGAAGAAATGTTTGTGCAAGGTTGCGGGCTTCGGCGTCACTGGCTCGATAGTCCTCCAGTGTCGGTTGTGCGATATATGGGGCCTTCTCCACGGTGTATTCGAGTGTGCGCGGAATGTCGCGGAACCCGATGCGCCCGCCGAGGAATGCCGCTACCGCCACTTCATTGGCCGCATTGAGCGAGCAGCAGCAGTTGCCGCCTTTTCGGAGTGCTTCGAAAGCCAACTGCAGGGCGGGGAAACGCTCCGTGTCGGGTTGCTCGAAACTGAATCCCGAGCATTTTGAGAAATTGAAGCGGGGCTGCGTCGTTTCCCACCGATAAGGGAAGGTCAGAGCATATTGGATGGGCAGATGCATGTCGGGTGTGCCGAGTTGGGCTTTGATCGCTCCGTCGGCAAATTCGACCATCGAATGGATGACCGATTGTGGATGGACGACCACTTCGATCTGCTCGGCATCGACTCCGAAAAGCCACCGGGCCTCGATTACTTCGAACCCTTTGTTCAGCAGGGTCGCCGAGTCGATTGTGATTTTTGCCCCCATCTCCCAGTTGGGATGTCGGAGCGCTTCGGAAGCTGTTACATGCTCCAACTCCTTGGCTGGAGTGTGTAGAAACGGTCCTCCCGAGGCTGTGAGCAGAATTTTGTGAATAGGGCTCGTTTCACCTACCAGACATTGGAAAATGGCCGAGTGTTCGGAATCGATCGGAACGATCGGCGCACGCTTCTCTGCCGCCAGTTTCATGACCAGTTCGCCGGCCACAACGAGACTCTCTTTGTTGGCCAGTGCCAGTTTCTTGCCTGCTTCGAGTGCCGCCACGGTAGGTGCCAAACCGGCGTAGCCTACCAATGCATTCACTACGGTATCAACCTGGCTGTTGGCAACCACTTGCTGCAGGGCATCGTCTCCGGCATAGACCTTGATGGGCAGATCGGAAAGGGCCTCTTTCAATGCGTTGTAGTGCGATTTGTCTGCGATGACCACACTGTCGGGCTCGATGGCACGGGCTTGTGAAGCCAGAAGCTCCCAGTTGCGGTTGGCGGTGAGGGTGACGATTTCAAAATGCTCGGAATAGGCCTGGACGATGTCGAGCGTCTGACGTCCGATGGAACCTGTCGAACCGAGAAGTGCAATGCGTTGTTTCATGAATCAGAATACGATGTATGTTTCAGGGTCTACAGGAGATCCGTTCTGCCATAGTTCGAAATCGAACAATCCTTTGCCGCCCTCCCCGGAGAGTCCTTCGCCTGTATAACCGATTACCTCCCCGGCCTTAACGCGCGAGCCGACGGTCTTCAGCGCATCGGAACTGTGTTTATAGATCGAGATAAGGTTGTTCGGATGTTGTATCTGGATGATGTATCCGTCGTCGGGAGACCAGGTCGACAAGGTCACCGTACCGCCCTCTACGGCCAGAATCTGCTGACTCCCCGCCGTGGCGATTCCTACGCCGAAACGATTCTCCTTCGGATTGAAGTGTTCGGCAACAACGCCTCGGACAGGCGTGAACAGTTCCATGCCGGAGCGGATGTCACGCCGTGTGGATACGGGATCGTTCAGACGATAGATGCCGTCGCCCTCCATCTGACGACGCAATGCTGAATCTGCGGCACTGGGATAGACAAGCTCGGGTTTGGTAATACGTACCGAGTCGCTGCCTCCTTGTTGATTGGCCAGTACGGGAGTCTTGCCCTCCATGATGAGCGCAATGTTCTCACTGTAGACCTGCATGTTGTTCAATTGTTGCTCCATGGAGTCGAGTCGCATGATGTTCTGAATCAGCATTTCGCGCGATCGGTTGCCGGGATAGCCCGGAATCAGGTCGAGAATCGACGTGTAGGCCACGGTGGTGAGGATGATGATAAAAAGAATCAGTACGATCGCCACCGAACCTCCGATGATTTCGATCGGACTGATGTGCATGTACCACACCTCGCTGTCGTTATGTTCATTACGCAGGCTCAGCCGGTGTTTTTCGCGGAGATTGCGCAGAAAATAGATCAGGTTGCGATTCGATTTCATAAATTTTATTGTGCTGCCGTTTGTGTACGTACAGTTTTACAAAGGTATGAAAAAGTTGGGAGGTTTCCCGAAAAAGCGAAGGAATATTGTCTTGTTTTGTTCGGAAATAATACCCATTTATCATAAACTCCCCGGAAATGATATTTATTTTACAGTTTTTGATAAAAAATTCGTTTAACGGATGATTTAAAAATGGTACATTTGTCCTAACGAACGATAGAAAATACGTTAAAAATTTTGATAGCAATGGTAAAACCTACTCTTTTAGTATTGGCGGCCGGTATGGGGTCGCGTTACGGCTCGCTTAAACAGATGGATGGTGTCGGTCCCGGTGACGAGGCGATTATCGACTATTCGATTTACGACGCGATTCGTGCCGGGTTCGGCAAGGTGGTTTTCGTAATCCGTCATGCCTTTGAAAAGGAGTTCCGGGAGATTTTTACTCCGGAGCGTTTCGGCGGGAAGATAGAGGTGGAATTTGTTTTTCAGGAACTCGATAAACTGCCGGCAGGTTTCAGCGTGCCCGAGGGACGTCAGAAACCGTGGGGTACGAACCATGCCGTGATGATGGCTGCCGGAGTGATCGATACTCCTTTTGCCGTCATCAATGCGGATGATTTCTACGGGAAGAACTCCTATCAGATTATCGGCGATTATCTCCGTTCCGTGGAGGGAGAGAAGGGAAAGTATTGCAATGTGGGGTATCAGGTGAAGAACACCCTTTCCGATTTCGGAACCGTGTCGCGTGGCGTGTGCGAAGTGGATGCGGAAGACAATCTGGTGTCGATGGTAGAGCGCATGGCGATTCAGCGGAAAGAGGGCCGCATCGTTTATACGCTCGACGATAAGGACTATCCGTTGGAGGAGAACACTCCGGTATCGATGAACCTCTTCGGATTTACACCGGATTATTTTACCTACTCGGAGGAGTATTTCAAAACCTTCCTGCAGGAGAATGCCGCTAATATCAAGGCTGAATTCTATATCCCGACGATGGTGAACAAACTGGTCTCCGAGGGAACGGCAACACTGAAGATTCTTCGTACGGATTCCGAATGGTTCGGAGTGACTTACAAGGAGGATCGCCCGATGGTGGTGGAACGTATCCGTAAACTCATTGCCGAAGGCGTCTATCCCGAGCGATTATGGAAATAGAACAACAGGTTTGGGGCTTTACACCGGGAGGCGAGGCGGTTATCCTCTATACGATGCGTAATGCGTCGGGTGCTGAGGTGCGGCTTACGAATCTTGGTGCGGCCGTGGTGTCGATTATCGTTCCCGACCGGGCGGGGAATCTTGCCGACGTAGTACTCGGATACGGGAAGTTTGAAAATTACATGAACGATAGTGCGGCTTTCGGCAAGACGGTCGGGCGTTACGCCAATCGTATCGCACGCGGGATTTTTACGTTGGATGGCCAGGAGTATCGTCTGGCGCAGAATAATCCGCCCAACCATCTGCACGGAGGTCCCGACGGATTTGCCAACCGGATATGGGAGGGGCGTGTGGAGACCAATCGGGTGGTTTTTGCTCTCATTAGCCCCGACGGCGATCAGAACTATCCCGGAGAGTTGAGTGTCGAGGTGATCTACGATTGGGATGATGATAACGTGCTCGATATTACGCTGCAGGCTCATGCCGATGCGCCAACGATTGTCAACCTCACCAACCATACCTATTTTAATCTGGCTGGCGAAAGTAGCGGCAGTGTGCTGGATCAGATATTGCAGTTGGATGCCTCCCGTTGGCTGCCGACCGATGCGACGCTGATTCCTACGGGAGAACTGGTTTCGGTAGTGGATACCCCGATGGATTTCCGACAGGCCAAACCGATCGGCCGCGATATCGATGCAGATTTTGAAGCCCTGAATTATGGCGGTGGGTATGATCATTGCTGGGTGATCGATGGCTGGGAACCCGGCAAGATGACGGAAAACGGCACGTTGTACGATCCGGTTTCGGGCCGTGCGGTGACCTTCAGTTCTACACAACCCGGTGTGCAGGTCTATACCGGTAACTACTTGCAGGGGACCCCTGCGGGCAAGTCCGGAAGACCGTATGCCAATCGCGATGGCGTGGCTATCGAATGTCAGGGGTTTCCGGATGCCCCGAACCATGCGGACTTTCCGTCGCAGCGTCTCGGTGCCGGAGAAATCTATCGAGAACAGATCAGCATGCGGTTCACTGTCCGGTGAGAAGCCTCCGAAAAGAGAATGATTTCGATAATTGAATAATATATGTGCTAAACTAACAATTAAACTTTAACCTAATGAAATTCGATTTGATCGATACCGTAGTCTTCATTGTCTATTGTGTACTTGTCGTAGGATTGGGTCTATGGGTATCTCGTGAGAAAAAGGGTGTCAAGAAGGATTCGAAAGATTACTTCTTGGCCAGCAAGGCTTTGCCGTGGTGGGCGGTAGGGGCCTCATTAATTGCTTCGAACATCAGCGCCGAGCAGTTTATCGGCATGTCCGGTTCGGGTTTTGCCATCGGTATGGGCATCGCCTCCTATGAGTTCATGGCAGCCTTGACGTTGATTATCGTTGCCATGTTTTTCCTGCCGATTTATCTGCATCGGGGTATCTACACCATGCCTCAGTTTCTTGAACAGCGTTTCGACAAACGCGTAAAGACCGTTATGGCGATTTTTTGGCTGGTGGTTTTCGTGTTTGTGAATCTGACTTCGATTCTCTATCTCGGGGCCTTGGCCGTTGAGAAGATGATGGAGGTAGACCTGATGTGGGGTATCATTGGGCTGGCCATATTTTCGGCGGTCTACTCGATTTACGGGGGCTTGAAGGCCGTGGCCTGGACCGATGTGATTCAGGTCGTATTCTTGATTGGTGGCGGTCTCGTTACGACCTACGTAGCCTTCCAGCTGCTGGGTGACGGTAGCGTTGTCAACGGTGTCAAGGAGTTGGCTGCTCGTGCTCCCGAGAAGTTCGATATGATTCTCGACAAAGGACATCCCAGTTACAGCGAGTTGCCGGGGTTGAGCGTGTTGATCGGCGGCCTGTGGGTAGCTAACCTCTACTATTGGGGCTGTAATCAGTATATCATCCAGCGCGCTTTGGCCTCCAAATCGCTCGATCAGGCACAAAAAGGACTCGTATTCGCCGGGTTCCTCAAGATTTTGCTTCCGTTGATTATCGTGATTCCAGGTATCATTTGCTTTGTTATGGTTAAGGACGATATGATCGCCGATATCGGTAAACCCGATAATGCCTATCCAACTCTGTTGAGTATGATTCCAGCCGGTATTCGCGGTCTTGCCTTCGCGGCGCTTGTGGCAGCCATTGTCAGCTCGCTGGCTTCGATGATGAACTCCATTTCGTCAATCTTCACCCTTGACGTCTATAAGAGTTATATCGACAAGGAGGCTTCCGAGACCAAGATGGTCGGTGTGGGCCGGATTACCAGTATCGTGGCATTGATCGTTGCTTGTGCTGTGGCTCCCGTGCTGTCGAATCTCGATCAGGCCTTCCAGTATATCCAGGAGTTTACGGGCTTTGTCAGTCCCGGTGCACTGGCGATCTTCCTGGCCGGGTTCTTCTATAAGAAAGCGACGTCGAACGGTGCGCTGGCGGCTGCTCTTGGAACGTTCGTTTTCTCGATTCTGTTTAAGGTGCTCGTGCCCTCGATGCCGTTTATGGATCGTATGGGGGTAGTCTTCCTGCTGTGCTGCCTGTTGATCGTGCTTTTTGCGTTGTTCGAGAAAAAACCTGTCGAACAGAACAAGGTGTCTTATCCCAAAGGGTTGTTCAGAACTACGACCGGTTTCAAGGTGGGCGCTGTGCTGATTGTGATTATTTTGGCATTCCTTTATATCATTTGGTGGTAGCCGGTCATCAAGCGCAATGAATCAATACGAAAGAGGACGCCGCAGGAGTCCTCTTTCTTTTTTACGCCTGTTTGGAATATTTCTTGCAAGGTCCCTTTTAAAAAAGAATATGGGAAAGAAAACGATTCTGGTAACGGGCGGAGCCGGTTTGATCGGTTCGCATTTATGCGGGTATCTGCTCGATGCTGGCCATGAGGTGCTTTGTGTGGATAATTTTCTTTCGAGTAGCCGAATGGGGCTGAAATCACTTGAAAATCGTCCCGGTTTTGTTTTTATACATCATGATGTCCGGAACGGTTTTATGATGAATGTCGATGAGGTATACCATCTCGCCTCTCCGACTTCTCCATTGTTCATGCGACAATCGCCGATCGAGACGTTACGTATCAATCAACAGGGGACGGTGAATGTCCTGGAGTTGGCTCGGCGACGCAATGCCCGCGTTGTGCTGGCCTCCTCGGGCGATGTGTACGGGAGTCCTCGACAACCGCTTCAAAGTGAAAATAGTTGGCTCGCAGTGAATTCATTTGGTAGCCGTTATGTTGTTGAGGAGGGGAAACGCAGTGCCGAGGCGTTGGGTCGGGCCTATGCCTCAGAATTGATGATGCGCATTCGGGTGGCGCGTATCTTTGATACCTATGGGCCAGGAATGCTCGTCGGTGACCCTCGAGTTGTCGCCAAATTCATTGTTAGTGCGCTACGTGGGCAGGATCTTGTGATTTATGGGAATGGCCTGCAGACCCGTTGTTTCTGTTATGTGGCGGATCTTGTGAGGGGACTCGTGCAGTTGATGGAGTCGGGGCCGGATGATGGCTCTCCGGTGAATCTGGGCTCGAATTATGAAATTACGATTAGCGCCCTTGCCAAGAAAATTATCGATATAACCGGCAGTTGTTCTCGTATGGTACACATGAGCCCTTATAGAGACGATGTGCGTCATTTGACTCCGGATCTGTCGCTGGCTCGTCGTACGTTGGGTTGGGAACCCTCTGTGAATTTGGAAGAGGGACTGAAACGGACCGTCGAATGGTTCGAGGAACAACTTTGCGAAGGGAATAAGATTTTTCCCTATATGTCTTGGTCAGAATCTTTGTGAATGCCGGACGTGTGGTCTGTTACGGACGTGTGGCGGCCAATCATCGGACCGGACTGTATATATCCGTAAATGAAGGGAGGAGTCTCTGACACCTGTCAGAGACTCCTCCCTTCATAATTATCCGGGTGCGGCTATGCTTGCTCGATAATCTCCTTCAGAGCCTGTGCCTGCATGACGCCACTCTGGCGCCAGGCGATGTTGCCGTGTTTGAAGACGATGAGCGTCGGTACAGATGAGATGTTGTATTGTGCCACGATTTCACGGTTGGCGGGTTGGTCGATGTCGATCTTGATGATGTGGGCCTTGTCGCCGATGGATGCTTTGAGCTGTTCGAGAATCGGGTGCATCATTTTGCAGGGACCGCACCATGTTGCGAAAAAGTCGACCAGTACGGGCGTATCGCCGTTGATGAGTTCTTTAAATCTGTTCATAATAAATTTCTTTTTCGATACAGGAAATACAAAAACCCTGCAAATTTAATCGGCCTGACATTTTGTCAATGTCCGCCCGGTTTTATGGTGTTGATTGCATGATATTGGTGTGAGGATATATAAAAAGACAACCGACAGTAGAGGTCGGTTGTCTGTGCATGAAGTTTTAGAGTTTTGTCTTTTTAGTTCCGGTCTTGGCGGAGGAGGAATCAATACACTTTGTTCTGCGGGTCGAACTCCGTCCAGCCCTGCATCCAGTTGTCGCTGGCATCTTTGAAGGCGCCGGCATAGCCATTGCCGCTTGCATCGAATCCGTCGGGTACGGTGAAGGCGGCGTTCACTGCGGGGCTGCCGACCTCCGGGGCGTAACTCTGGTTGGGGTTGATGGAATAGTCGCTGTTGATGCTCACAGGGTTAGCCAGATTTAGACCGTCGATCGTGGCGAGTACGCTGTTGCTGCGGGAGGCTTCGAGCACGTAGTTGTGCGAGAAGGAGAGTTCCGTGGCACTTTCGTTCGAGCCGTCGGTGCAAAGGCGGTCTTTCCACGACTTGTTTTTGTCGCTTCCGAGGATGCATTTGGCCGTTGTTGTGTGGTCGAATGCGGAAGCATTGACATCGTAGCCGCCGAAGAGAACATTTTTAAGGGTTGCCCCGTTCTCGGTAGCTGCAGCCTGCGTTGCCGAACCTTTGTCGTTCTCAATGATGACCCCTACGGGATAGCCGGCGATGACGGCATTCTGAAGGGTGATGCGGGAGTTGCGACGGATCTGTACACCTGCCTGATATTGTCCCGTACGGGAGCCGTTGTTGGGGAAGAGACCTCCTCCGTTGATGTATACGTCGCTGCCCGTGATGCCGGCTTTGTTGAAGAAGTCGTTGTGCTGACCAACCGGACCGATGAGCGTTACGTTGCAGAATTGAGCTGTCGTGTAGGGCTCTTCCGTGGAGCCGTCGGCATTGTTGTCAGATTCGAAACCGTTCGAAACAGACTGGTCGGCGATTTGGGGATGACGTACACCGAGCAGGAATTGTAACTTGCCGGAGAAACCGTTGTCCGTGTCGAAATCGTCGTCCCAACCGTGGTAGGCTACGAGATATTTCCCATTGACCGTACCCCCGAACCATTCGAAACTGTCGTCGTTCGAGTAGGATACCTGCAGGTGGTCGATTTTCGTGCCGCTGCCGATTGAGCCGAACGTGATACCGTTGATCTCCTGGTCGGTCTGGAACGGATAACCGGCAAACTCTACTCGAACGTATTGCAGCTCCCCGGAGTTGTCGGCGTCGTTCTGCCCACCGTGTTTCGTGCGCGGACCACCTTCAATTTGCATCGTTCCTTTGTTGTTCTTGGCGCGGCCGCAGAGAATCAGACCTCCCCAGTCGCCCGGGCGACGTGATCCGGGAGCCTCTTCCGAAGTGAAGACGATGGGCTTTTGGGCTGTTCCCGTGGCATGAATCTGAGCTCCCGGTTCGATGATCAGAGCGGCTTTGGTCTGTTTGTCGCCGAAGAGTACGGTGCCGGCGGGAATTGTGATCGAAGAGCCGTCGGTGATGTAGATCCAACCTTTGATCAGGTATTTTTTCGAGGCATCGAGGGTAATGTCTCCTTGGAAAGGATAGTGTTGGTCGCCGTTCCCCAAAGCGATGAGATTCGGGTCGTCGGTTGCGTAAGTCAGTGTGGTGTAAACTGTTTCACCACCATCTCCGCCGCCATTGTCGTCGTTTGAGCATCCGGTTGCCAGCAGGGCAGAGAAGAGTGCCAGCGTCATCAAAATCTTTTTCATACTTTTATATATTAAAAATAGGTTAAACTGTTTAGAATGTTGCGGTAAGCGTAAAAGAGAGAGAGCGTCCGGGTTTGTAGGACTTTGTGACCTGCTCCCGGCGGTGCTTGTTGCCTTCGGAGTCGATGAAAGTCGGGAATTGGCGGAACTCTACCCGTTGAGCGAAGATGTCGCGTACGGATGCTTTGATCTCGAAAACTTTCGATAATCGCTGCGAGAGTGTAAGGTCCATGGCATCGCGGGGCAATTCATACATGTCGGGAATGTCGTTGTTGATGCTCTCGCCCGTACCAGTCTGTACACGGCCGATACCCACGATGCGTTTGCCGATTCGGTTATAGAGAACTGCGGCCGAAAAACCGATCTTCTCGAGTTGATAGAAGAGCCCTGCATTGATGAGATAGGGCGACTGTCCCTGCATGGGGCGGTCGTGTTCGAGACTCTCTTTGTCGAACTTCACCTGACTTTTGATCCATGTGGCATTGAGCGACAGCATGAAGTTCTTCAGCCCCATGAAAGCGAGATCCTTTCTCAGGTCGAGTTCGGCACCGTAGCTGTAGGCGGAGGCTGCATTTTGGAAGGAGTAGATGTAGGAGCCTCCACCGTCGGTGTAGGTCCATTCGATTGGATTCTTGAAGTGCTTGTAGAATAGCGCCACGGAGAGTATCTCCCCACTGGAGGGGTAGAGTTCGTAGCGTAGGTCGAGATTCTGGATGACGGCCTGTTTTAGATCGGGATTTCCCATCACCAACGAAAACATGTCAAAATCCATGTAGGTCGATGGCGATAGCTCTCGGAACTCCTGTCGGTTGACCGACATGCCATAGGCCAGACGCAGAAGAGCTTTCGAGGTGAACGAATAGGTCGCGTTCATCGAGGGAAGCAGGTTGGTGTAGGTGTAGTTGCGCTGGCGGGTGCGGAAGTCGACTTCCGACGGATAGCTGGTGATCGAGGTATTGAAGTGTTCGAGCCGGGCTCCGGCATAGACGTTCACCTGCCCCAGAGGAAGGTTGATGGCGGCATAGGCTGCAGCGAGGTAGTTGTCGGCCGAATAGTTGTCGCCGTTGAGGCTCTCATCCTGAACGTGGATTTTGTCGATGCCCATATTGCCCGGGACCATAATCTGTTCGGTGGGCAGGGCTGCAAATCCATCGGGCAGGTTTTGTTCCGTATTCCATTTGTATTTGAAAGCTCTCGTATCGTATTGACGAGTCTTGTATTCGCCATAGAGGCCGGTTCTGAGTTCCGGGGCGAAATCACCTCCTTTGTTGAAGGTGTGGACCAGGTTGGCTGCCGCCGAGGCCAGATGTTCGTCCAACTTGATGAAGTCGCGCGAGATGCTCGACTGATAGATTTCGTAGTCCGTGATGCCATTACTTTCGTCGTTCTGTCGTTCTACCCGTCGGCGATCCGGCTGACGACGATTGCTGTAGCTGTAGGCAGCGTTCCAGTCGATGTGTGAGGCTCCTGTTTCGTGGTTGCCGGCAAATTGTCCGGTATAGGAGGTGCGCGATGCATAGAGATATTCCTCCTGGAACTGCTCGTAATAGCCGCTGGCTACGTGATAGCCCTCCCGATCGGTGTAGCGATTGCGTCCGAGTTGATTGAAAATGTTGCGGAATTCGTAACGTGAGGTGGTACCACCTTGGGCTTGAGGAGTCAGCGATAGATTGAGCATGGCTCCGAGTCGTACGTCGTTGGCATATTGGTTGTCGGTGTATTTGTAGAGGTAGACTTTCTGGTCGTTTTGGTTGTCGTAAATGCCGAACCGGGAGTTCTCCATGTCGAGCAGGCTCTTATTGGTGTTGCTGTAGTTGAGAGCGGCTACGATGCCGTAGCGGTTGCCCTCTTTGTCGGTAAGCCGGCGGTTGTAGGCCAGGGTGAGTTTCTGATCGGGCAGCGGTTTGCCTGTTTTGATGCGCCAGTCCGTGTTGAATCCGCTCTTCGAAACGCGATCTACGAGTGCATTGTCGGCATTGTCCATGCGATGGGGAACCGTTGACCGCAGGGCGCGTTTTCCGTTGTCGAAACCGAGAAAATCCGTGCTGCTTCCGGGGTTGCGCTTGAAATCGTGGAAATGGGTCTCGGTATTGAATCCGGTACTGTAACTGACAGAGAAGGCATCTTTATCCGGGAGGATTTTTGTCCGGATTTGAACGAAACCGCCCGCAAAATCACCGGGTAATTCTGGAACGGGGGATTTGACAATCATCATGTTCTCGATTTGGGATCCGGGAATGATATCGAAAGAGAAACTCCGTGTATCTGCCTCGCTGCTCGGAATGGCGGCACCGTTGATCCAGACGTTGTTGTAGCGTTGGGCCAATCCTCGGACAATGACGAATTTGTCATCAAT
Organism: uncultured Rikenellaceae bacterium; assembly: GCA_944326815.1. GTDB lineage: Bacteria > Bacteroidota > Bacteroidia > Bacteroidales > Rikenellaceae > CALYBN01. The sequence goes on from CALVFI010000009.1 coordinate 56,696, forward strand.
GACCGATATGCCGGGAATGCGACGCACCACCTCGGAGGCATCTTTGTCTTGTGTGCGGGCGATGAATTGACCCGATACGCCGCTGGCAACCATGCGCGATTCGCGCATTTGACCGATTAGCCCGGCATCGGTCCCAACCGGACGGGAGGCTACGACAACGATATTCTCCAGTTGACTTACCTCTTCGACCAATTTTACATCAAGCACCAGTTCCTGGCCTGCTTTGAGTGAAAGCATCTCCGAGATGAAAGTTTTGTAGGTCAACATGGATATATTCAGTTGGTAGGGGCCGGGGGTAAGGTTCGATAATAGAAAATTGCCTGCGCTATCGGTAGCTACACCCTTATTGGTGCCGCTGATAATGACACTGGCTCCCGGGATACCTTGTCCTGTGCCCGCATCGGTCACGCGGCCGCGAATGGCTCCTGTTTTAGTCTGGGCTTCGAGAGACCAGGGTGTGATAAACAAGATGAAAAGAACTGCAAAGAGTAAAAAGAAAGGTGAAACTTTTGTCATCGTCTGTGATTTAACTTGATTTTTACGAGGGCAAAAGTATCGCTCCGAGGTTGCCCTGAGGTTAAGCAAGGCCTATTTGATTCTTAACTTTCCATTGCGGAAATATTAACTGTATTAATCCATTGTTAACGGAACTATGGATTTGAGAATGAACGGAAAAATGTGTTACTTTGCACTTTCGCCAGTTCTGGTCGCTTGGTATACTATTTGATTGAAAGAGATAAAAAGAAAATTCATAAAGATATGCTGAAGAATAAATCTAAACAACAAATGTCTAATAAAGAGGTTGTTGCATCGGAAAAGGAGGTTGCTTCCGAAGAGAACCGTACGCAGGGCGCCGGAACGTCATGTGTCAATGTGTCAGACGATGCCGAGGAGGAGGTTGCCAAATCGGCAGAAGTGGCAGACGTCGACGAGACAACTGATAAAGAGGTCGCAGGAGATGAGGACCTGAAGAGCGAGGTGGAGAAACTCTCTGCGGAGTGCGCTGAATGGCGGGATAAATATCTGCGCCTTTCTGCGGAGTTCGACAACTATCGCAAACGGACTCTTAAAGAGAAGATGGATTTGATCGCCTCTGGCGGAGAGGATGTGATCAAAGCATTGTTGCCTGTAATGGATGATATAGACCGTGCGTTGGCTGCTATGACCGATGCCAAGGATGTGGAGGCGGTACGCAAGGGTGTCGAGCTGATTTCGCAGAAGTTGTTGGATATGTTGCATGGTAAGGGGCTCAGCGAAATCGAAGCGCTCGGTCAGGAACTCGATACCGACCTGCATGAGGCGGTGGCCAAATTTGCAGCCGGAGAGGAGAAGAAAGGTAAAATCATTGACGTAGTGCAGAAAGGATATAAACTGAAAGATAAGGTAGTGCGTTACGCCAAAGTTGTTGTAGGAGAGTAAGGTATGGCAAAGAGAGATTATTACGAGGTGCTTGGGGTATCGCGTGATGCGTCTGCCGATGAGATCAAGAAGGCTTATCGTCAGGCTGCCATCAAGTACCATCCTGATAAAAATCCCGGTGATAAGGAGGCCGAGGAGAAGTTTAAAGAGGCTGCCGAGGCTTACGATGTGTTGAGTACTCCCGAGAAGAAGGCCCGTTATGATCAATTCGGTCATGAGGGGATGAACGGTGCGGGTGGCTTCGGTGGAGGCGGCTTCAGCGGAGGCGGCTTCACCATGGAGGATATCTTCCGTAATTTCGGTGATATTTTCGGCGGTAGCTTCGGCGGCGGTTTCAGCGGTTTCGGCGGCGGTGGCAGCACGGGACAACGGGTCAACCGCGGGTCGGATCTTCGTGTAAAGGTAAAACTTTCCCTGAAAGAGATTGCGGAAGGGACCGTTAAGAAGCTTAAGATCAATAAACTGATTGCATGCGATAAATGTCATGGAACCGGGGCGAAGGACGGGACCGCATTCTCTACCTGTTCCCGCTGCGGTGGCTCGGGCTATGTGACTGAGGTGGTCAATACCTTCTTCGGACGTACTCAGACCACGGGGGTCTGTCCGCAGTGTCACGGTACGGGAAAAATGATCTCTACGCCTTGCGATAAGTGTCACGGCGAGGGTGTTGTGAAGGGCTCGGAAGTGGTCGAGATCAAGATTCCCGCCGGAGTAGGCGAGGGAATGCAACTCTCTGTCAGCGGCAAGGGAAATGCAGCGCTTCATGGTGGTGTCAACGGAGATCTGCTCGTATTGATCGAAGAGGAGAAACATCCTGAATTGGAGCGCGACGGGAATGACCTGCTGTATAATCTGAATATTACCGTTCCTACGGCACTGCTCGGCGGATCGGTCGAGATCCCGACCATTGACGGACGAGCCAAGGTGAAGATCGAACCGGGGACTCAGGCGGGGCAGGTGTTGCGTCTCAAGGGTAAAGGTATCCCCGATATTAATGGCTATGGTCGGGGCGATATTCTGGCGGTTGTGGACATCTCCGTGCCTTCGCATTTGTCATCGGCCGAAAAGAAACTCGTCGAGCAGCTGGCCGAGAGTCCTTCGTTTGCCAAAGCCGAAAAGAAGAGGCAGAATATCTTTGACCGGATGCGCAGTTTTTTCCAGTAGTCTCTTCGGAAAGAGGATAAAAAACGTATCTTTGTAAATCTATAAATCGACGATTATGCTGGGATTCGGAGTTTTCAGACGTAAACCTCGCCAATTCGAGTACAGACCACGATATTATGATCCGGAACAGGAGGCGCGTGAGCAGCGTCGCCGTGAACTATTCGGCGATCCGGCGGATGAGGAGCATAAGGAGGATTACAAACCGGGAGAGTATATCCGGCGTGATATGTTGGCCCGTCGCGGAATTGGCCAGCGTGGTCGTCGAACGAAAAAGCCCAGTGCCATGATGGCTGTATTTGCCTTACTGTGCCTTTTCGCCTTGTTGCTTTGGATCTTTTTAACCTGAATCGTGCATGGCTGACCGAATAAAATTGCTGCCTGACGCTGTCGCCAATCAGATTGCTGCGGGAGAGGTCGTGAACCGTCCCTCCTCCGTGGTGAAAGAGATGATGGAGAATGCAGTGGATGCCGGTGCACGGAATATTACGGTCAATTTTCGTGATGGCGGGCGTGCCTTGATCCAGATTGTCGACGATGGCTGCGGTATGTCTCCTTCCGATGCACGGCTTGCTTTCGACAAACATGCTACCAGCAAAATCCGTGACGTGGAGGATATTTATCATCTCTCCACGTTTGGTTTTCGGGGAGAGGCCCTGGCCTCGATTGCCTCTGTGGCGGAAGTCGAGTTGCGTACCCGTACGGCGGAGGATGAACTCGGTACACGTGTGGAGATTGCCGGGGGGCGATTCCTCTCGCAACAACCGGTGCAGGCTGCGGTGGGATCGCAGTTCATGGTTAAGAATCTGTTCTATAATGTGCCGGCGCGCCGTCGGTTTCTCGAGAAAAGTTCGTCGGAATCGCGACATATTGTGGCCGAGTATCAACGGGTAGCGTTGTGTCATCCGGAGGTGGCATTCAATCTGTACGATAATGATACGCTGGTTTCACAGCTTCCGGCTTCCGGGTTGCGGCAGCGTGTGGTAGGGGTGATCGGCAAGAACATCAGCAAACAGTTGCTCGATGTCGGCACGGAAACCTCGATTGTGACCATTACCGGGTTCGTGGGGCGTCCTGCGTCGGCTCGTCAAACCAATAAGGAGCAGTTTCTTTTTGTGAATGGACGCTATTTCAAAAGCACTTATTTCCAGAAGGCGATTGTCTCCGCCTATGAGAAACTGATACCGGTCAATGCTCAACCTTCGTTTTTTCTTTACCTGACTATCGATCCGGAGCGTATCGATGTGAATGTCCATCCACAGAAGACTGAGGTGAAGTTCGCCGATGGACAGCAGATATGGCAAATACTTCATGCCGCTGTGCGTGAATCGCTGGCCAAGTCGGGCGCTGTACCTCCGATGGATTTCGATATGGATGCCTCGGTGGAAATTCCGGTTTACCGGGAAACGACAACCTATAAGATTCCGGAGATAAAGGCTGATCCGAGTTTTAATCCTTTTGAGCGTTATGGAGATACTGCTGGAACAGAGGTATGCAAAAGTTCTTCGAACCGATTGTCCGATGAGGGCTTGGTTGTCGGGAGAGAGTTCGACCTTGAAACGGATATTCGTGAGTATTCCGAACAAACGGAAGATCACTCTGTGTTGGATTTTATTGAAGGAGCGGATTTGGAGCAAGGTCAACTGGGCTTGGATAGAGAGTCTCTTCATGCTGATGTCTTGCCGCTTGGGAACCGTTATGCTGCTGCGGTCATCGACGGCCGGCTGACTGTGGTCGATTTGCGGCGTGCCTGGGAGGCTGTGCTCTATGATAAATATATGCTGATGCTGGGTAGCGGTAGCTCCGTGAGTCAGCAGTTGCTTTTTCCCGAGTCGGTCATCCTCTCGATCGATGACTATACGTTGCTTCGTGAACATCTCGATGATTTTGCGGCATGCGGTTTCGACCTTTCGCTCAGTGACGAACATACAGTGGTGGTATCCGGTTTGCCGGCCGATCTTGCTGCCGTACCTATCGAAGAGGCCCTTTACGATCTGCTTGATGCGCTGCGAGAGGATATCGGCAACCACGAAGAGAAACGACGTAGCCGTCTGGCTGCAATAATGGCCCGCTCCGGTGCGTTATCCAAAACAGATACGCTCTCTCGCGAAGCCATTACATCATTGTTAAAAACGCTGGAGGACTGTTCGAACCCCAGCTATACCCCTTCCGGCCATGCTGTGATGACGGCTTTTTCGGAAGAGGAGATCAAAAAACGTTTAAAATAGAGAACTTATGTTCGGTAGTGGATATTTTACAACGCCTCCTGTCGTTAAAAATCTGATCATTATCAATGTGCTTTTTTATTTGGCGGAGACGATTCTTCCTGCATCGGCCAGCAATGCGTTGATTTCGCATCTGGCATTGTTCCCGTGGGGAAGCGGCCATTTTGAAGCGTATCAGCTGGTGACCTATATGTTTCTGCACGACTGGCAGACGATTACGCACTTGTTTTTCAATATGTTTGCCCTGTGGATGTTTGGGCGCGTACTCGAATATGATTTGGGTAGTAAGCGTTTCCTGACCTTTTATATGGTGTCGGGTATCGGGGCCGGTCTGTTGCAACTGCTCGTGAACTGGGGCGAGGTGCAGTATCTCATTGCTCAGGTAGAGTCCGGTGTGGGCGATCCATCCCTGATGTCGCGAATCTCGGCGCTGATTTCGGCTCCTTCTGTGGGTGCATCGGGGGCGGTGTTCGGCATATTGCTCGGTTTCGGAATGATGCATCCCAATAGCGTGATTATGTTGCTTATTCCGCCGATTCCGGTGAAAGCGAAATATTTCGTGATCATTTACGGATTGATAGAACTGTTTTTGGGAGTTTCAGGACGTGCCTCGGGGGTGGCTCACTTTGCTCACGTGGGCGGTATGCTTTGGGGATTCCTGCTGTTGTGGCTTTGGAAAAGACAAGGTAAAATATACTATTGAGAAAAGAGATGGATCGGGGGTACGAACATTACGGATCGAATCGGGAACCGGCACGGCGCAATCATTGGCTCGTGCTGTTCGACTCGATTATGTTTGTCGTTACGCTCATTGCTGCGCTATTGCTGATATGTGCTTATCTGGCCCGTTATTCCGATCCGCGTATGTTCTGGATATTTGCTTTTATCGGACTTGCAGCGCCGATGCTCTATATATGTAACCTTATCCTGGCTCTTTATTGGATGGTTCGCTGGCGCCTTTTTGTTATTGTCCCACTTGCCGTATTGGCCCTCGGGGCTGGCAGTGTGTCGCTTTTCTTTCGCCCCTCTATCAGTAAACAGTACCCTGTAGAGAATCGTCAACTTCCATTTAAAATGGTGAGCTATAACGTGCGAGGATTTCTCTCTCCGGATGAGCAGGGTACGATGATCTCGACTCGCGACAGTATCCTTGCGTTCGTCGTGCGTGAGGATCCGGATCTGGTCTGCTTCCAGGAGTTCGAAACCGTTTCCGGTAGAACCCGCACTGCCATCGACAGTGCACTGGAATTTTTGCCTCATCATGTGGTGCATTATAAGGTGAATAATAGCCATTCTGGAGGATGGGGCCTGGCGATTTATAGTCGTTATCCGCTCCTGGAATCCGGGAATGTCAATTTTGCGAACTCTTCCAATGCAAGTTTGTGGGCAGATATTGTGGTGAGTGATGATACGATTCGGGTATTCAACAATCATTTGCAGACCACCTCGGTCAACTCCTCCGATCGGCAGTATATCGACAATCAGGAGTTCATGCAGTCAGCTCCTGATCGTAAGCAGCGTGTACGAAGCATTCTTTCGAAGATGAAACGCAATTATCGTATACGTGCCCAGCAGGTCGATTCGCTGGTTCCGTTGATTCACTCTTCTCCGTTCGATGTTATCGTGTGCGGGGATTTCAACGATACCCCCATGTCATATGCCTATCACACGATGCGGGGCGATCTCCTGGATGCTTTTGTCGAGAAAGGGCAAGGTATGCCTAATACCTATCGAGGATTATTCAACCTGTTTCGCATCGACTATATATTGCATTCGGATCGCTTGCAGACGATCAGTTATACGACTCCTCCCTGTCCGTATTCCGACCATAAACCGCTGGTCGTAGAGTTGGAATTTCCGGAATAGGGGGGCTTTTGCGAAAAAAAACGTATTTTTGTTTCTTGAAGGATTTTCTACTAACCCATATAAGATATGATTATTGATTCGATTGCTCGTTTTGAGGATTATGCACATTTTCATCCTCGTTTTGCTTCCGTTCTGGATTTTCTGCGCAAGAATGATCTCGGTACACTGGCTGATGGCCGTTATGAAATAGACGGGAGCGCCGTTTTTGTGAATTTAGGTGATAACGCGTTGCGTGCGGTTGAGGTGGCTGATCCGGAGGTGCATGATCGCTATATCGATATTCAGGTGGTGATTTCCGGTTCGGAGAGTTTCGGATGGCGGGATCGCGCTACGTGTGTTGCTCCTTGTTCCGATATGGATACGACTCGCGATATCCAATTCTATCATGATCGTCCTACGACTCTTTTTTCGTTGACAGCCGGACAGTTCGTTGTCTTTTTCCCGGGAGATGCTCATGCTCCGCTGATCGGTGAGGGCAAGGTGCGGAAATGCGTTTTTAAAGTGCTTATGCAGGATTGAGTTTCGGCGGTATGGGGTAGGTTTTCCCCTCTTCGACAGCTTCCGTGTTAGGAAAAATGGCTCGTGCCTCCTCGACGAGCGACGAGACCTCTTTATAACGTCCCGAAAAGTGTCCGATCAGAAGTCGACTGGCTTCAGCTACGAGAGCGGCTTTGGCAGCTTGTGATGCCGTACTGTGCCCGGTTTGGCGGGCAAGAGCTTTTTCCTCATCGGCGAAGGTGGCTTCGTGGTATAACAGATCAAGGCCGCGGACAAGAGTCGCGGCCTTAGCCGAATAGAGTGTGTCGCTCAGATAGGCGTAGCTGCGAGGTTCGTAGGGCCGATAGGTGAGTTCCGCGTTGGAAATGAGTTGCTGTTTCCGAACGCAGCCGGGATCTGCAGCGGTGGCGTTGTTGTCGCTGCTGCTGTCCGTGGGGAGGAATGTATCTTGTTCGAGCAGAATGTCTTCTCCATGTTTGGCCGCGACAATTTGTGCGATACTCAATCCATATTGTTCGATTTTTTCCTTCCGGACATTGGGCGCGGGATGCTTCTCCCGAAACAGGTAGCCGGCAGTCGGTACACGATGGCGCAGAGGAATCGACCATACCTCCATCACCTTATTTTCATAGATAAGCGCGTTTTCCCGTGTATCCACTTCATGGTATTGAATCTCGAACGGAAGATCCGTTTCGAAATAGTGGCGATGTTGTGCGAGAATTTCTCCGAACGGTCGGGGGGCATAGATTTGTAACGGGGTTTTGCGTCCCATGAGTCCAAGCGTTGAAATCATCGGAAACAGGCCATATAGGTGATCTCCGTGTAGATGACTGATAAATACCGCGTTGATTTTCATTGGATTGATGCCGGCCTTGAGCAGGCGCGACTGAGTGCCTTCTCCACAATCGATGAGATAGTATTGCTCGTGGACGTTGAGCAGATGGGCGGAGTGATGGCGTGTCGGTGTCGGTTGGGCGCTGCTGCTGCCGAGTACGGTAAGAGTGAATCGCATGGTGCGTATCGTGGATGTTTGAACAAAGGTATGAAAAAGGAGCGTTCCCGCAAAAGGGAACGCTCCTTCGTTATTAGGAATCAGCGTCGGATTATGCTTCCGGCTCAGCCTCAGTGTCGGCAACAGGGGCCTCAGCCTCGGCTGCTTTTTTAGTCGTTTTCTTTGCGGATTTTGCCTCTTCACTCTCCATCTGTGCTTTCAACTCGGCAAGACCCGAGATGTCGCCCAGAGTGGTCTTCTCGACCGAAGCATTGATCTTCTTTACGGTCGATTTGGTGGCATCGGCAGCGGCACGTTTCTCTGCTTTTGCAGCGTTTTCTGCCTCGCGGCGGGCTTCGTCATACGTACGGACGTGTGACAGTAGGATACGTTTTGTCGCTTTCGAGAACTCGAGGACCTTGAAGTTGAGTTTGTCGCCGACTTTCGGCATCGTACCGTCCTCTTTTGTGAGCTGTTTTGCGCTGCAGAATCCTTCTACATTTTCACCGAGTGCTACGACAGCACCTTTCTCGTTCACCTCGGTAATCGTGCCTTCGTGTACGGTGTCAGGAGCGAACTGTTGTTCGAACTCGTTCCACGGATTCTCTTCGAGTTGTTTGTGGCCGAGACTCAAACGACGATTCTCCTTGTCGATTTCGAGTACAATGACGTCGATATCTGCACCGATTTGGGTGAATTCGGCGGGGTGTTTGATCTTCTTCGTCCAGCTCAGGTCCGAGATGTGAATCAATCCATCGATACCCTCTTCGATCTCTACGAATACGCCGAAGTTGGTGAAGTTGCGAACTTTAGCCGTATGTTTTGAGCCGACGGGATATTTCGTTTCGATATTTTCCCAAGGATCCGGCGTGAGTTGTTTGATGCCGAGGCTCATCTTGCGCTCCTCGCGGTCGAGAGTCAAGATGACGGCTTCCACTTCGTCGCCCACCTTCATGAACTCCTGAGCCGAACGCAGGTGCTGGCTCCAGGACATCTCCGATACGTGGATCAGACCCTCTACGCCCGGTGCGATCTCTACGAATGCACCATAGTCGGCCATAACGACCACTTTACCTTTCACCTTGTCGCCCACTTTGAGGTCGGCGCTCAGAGCATCCCACGGATGCGGCGTGAGTTGTTTCAGACCCAGAGCGATACGTTTCTTCTGATCGTCGAAGTCGAGGATAACGACGTTGAGTTTCTGGTCGAGCTGAACAACCTCTTCCGGATGATTTACACGGCCCCAGCTCAGGTCGGTGATGTGGATCAGACCGTCTACGCCGCCCAGGTCGATAAATACACCGTAGGAAGTGATGTTCTTGACGGTTCCTTCCAGAATCTGTCCTTTTTCGTGTTTGGACATGATCTCCTTCTTCTGGGCTTCGAGCTCCTCTTCGATGAGGGCCTTATGCGATACCACTACGTTGCGGAACTCCTGGTTGATCTTGACAACCTTGAATTCCATGGTCTTGTCGACATAGATGTCGTAGTCGCGGATGGGTTTTACGTCGATTTGGGATCCGGGGAGGAAAGCCTCGATACCGAAGACGTCGACGATCATACCGCCTTTCGTACGGCATTTGATATAACCCTTGATAACTTCGTCGTTCTCGAGAGCCAGATTGACACGGTCCCACGATTTGAGCTGACGGGCTTTTTTATGTGACAGGAGCAGTTGGCCTTTCTTGTCTTCGGCGCTCTCCACATATACTTCCACCTTCTCGCCGATGGCAAGTTCGGGGTTGTAGCGGAACTCGCTGATGGGGATGATGCCTTCCGATTTGTAGCCAATGTTGACCACTACTTCGCGCTTGTTGAGCCCGATCACCGTTCCTTCGACCACTTCACCTACCTGTACGTTCGACAGGGTCTGGTCGTATTTCTCGGCAATAGCCTCTTTCGACTCGTTGTAGACGCCGAGGTCGTTTTCGAAGGCGTTCCAGTCGAAGTTCTCGTTCGATACTGCGGGAGCGGCCTGCAGAGCGATTTGAGCAGCGGCTTCTGCTTCCATGACTTTGTTTTCTTCCATTGTGTTGCTTGGTGCGATACAATCGCTGATTAAAGGTTAGACATAATGTGATTTTACCTCAAGGGTAAAGCGGCTGCAAAGATAGGGATAAATTTGCAGAAAAACAATGCCTGAAGGGGGGTGTTGTGAAGGAAATCCCAATTTGTCAGTCGATTTTGACGCGCATCTCGTCCGAGGAATGGATCGGGGAGTGTTGGTCCAGGTGTTCGGTTACCAATGTCGTGATGAGTTTGCCGGTAGAGACGCCTGTTCCGCGCTTCGGGAAGTCGTAGGCGGAGTCCATGTAGTCCGACATGGCCACTTTATAAAGGTTGCCGGAGTGGGGGGCGGGTAGGTCGAGAATAACCTCCGTGCCGTTGCCCATGTCGTCGGTGAGGATCGTATAGCTCATCCCCGAGGGATAGATATCGAGTGTATGGGACTCTTTGCCGGTGGAGTTGAACTTTCTGAGGATCAGCTCTTGGATCTCTTCCGGCGTCATCTCTATCATTACCGGTGAGTTGGAGAATGGCTCGGCCGCAAAAACGTCGGCTACGGTAATGTCTCCGGCTGGCAGCGATTCGATGCGAAGGCTCCCCAGATTGTAGAAGGCGATGTCGGCCCCGGTGCCCTCGCGCATGATGTCCGAGAAGAAGTTGAGCAGCGCCGTGCGGTTCATGGCCTTTGTCGTGCTGCCTATGGCTCGATTGAGGGAGGGCTCTTCGCGGTAGCGGTCGACCATCGTTTGGAATCGGGGCGATGGAGCTATGGTGTCGAGTTGCACGAGTCGGTTGTCGATGTTTTTGACCTGATGACCTTTCAGGGTTATGGTCGTAATGCCGGCATATCGGAGGCTCTTGCCCGTTTGCGTGACAACCGTGCGGTTGACTTTTCGACCGACGGGAACTACCGTATGGGAGTGCCCGCCGATGATTAGGTCCAGTTCGGGCATCTGTACGGCTAACAGGGAGTCCTCCTGGTTGCCGATATGGGTAATGGCGACGAAGAGGTCGCAACTGTCGCGTAATCCTTTGTGATGTTCTGCTGCTTCGTATGGGTCGGTAAAGAGAACCCCCTCCATGTTTTCGATTTTGCCGTCCGGGTGACCGTCTACGGCAGTGGTCACCAGTCCGAGGAATCCGATTCGTATACCCTCTATGTCGCGGAAGGTGTAGGGCTTGACGGACCGTATGTTGGTGTGGCTCATGTCGGCATTGGTGAGGATTTTCTCAAATGTCGCCTCGTTCATCCGGGCAGCGAGGGTGTCCATGCCGCGATCGAACTCGTGGTTGCCGAATGTGGCTATGTCGTAATGCAGGGCGTTGGCCAGTTCGATGATCGGTGCTCCCTGCCGTGCGGCCAGGTCTACATAGGGGTTACCTGTCCAGCGATCGCCTGCATCGACCAAAAGGACGCGGGCCGAGTCCGTTGCCCGGTATGTTTCGACGAGCCCTGCCAGATTCGGGAAGCGTTCGATGGCTGCGTGCATGTCGTTGGTGGAGATGATGACGATCCGTTTTTCGCTTTGGCAGCCGATGGCGGTCAGCATCAGAATTGCCAATAGTACGTTTTGCAGTCCTGTTTTTCCTCTTTTCATGTCTGAAAGTCTTTTGTCGTTGGCAAATGTACGAATTTTTCATACTTTTACTCGGATAAAACCGTTTTAGTTGTGACTGATAAAAGAATCCTATGGTCGATACGATAAAAGTCATTTGTGAAAATAGCGGGAGCGAGTTGGTCGTCCCGATGGGAACCTCGTTGCTGGATGTGATTCAGATTCTTTCGCTCAAGGGGGAGTATCCTTTTTTGGCGGCCTATGTCAATAACCGTCTCAAGGAGTTGGACTATAAGGTATATGAACCGGTGTCGGTGCGCTTTATCGACATTACCCATTTCGAAGGGGTGCGCGTCTATCAACGTACGCTTTTCTTTACGATGAGCAAAGCGGTGTATGATCTCTATCCGGGCAAGACCCTCCGCATTAAGCATGCCGTCTCGAAAGGTTTTTATTGCGAAATCGAAGGAGTCGACGAACTCTCCTCGGCGGAGGTGGCGGCGATTAAATCGCGGATGGATGAACTGGTCAAGCAGAATCTGCCGATTGTCAAGGAGCGCATGTTGACCTCGGAGGTCGAACAACTCTATGAGAAAAGAGGCTTTACGGATAAACTGGCTCTTTTGCGCTCTCGTCCTCGCCTCTATTCCACGGTTTACCGTTTGGCCGATATCGTAGGCTATATGTTCGGGGCGATGGCCCTTTCTACCGGATACCTTTATCTGTTCGATGTGCGGAAATATTACAAGGGGCTTTATTTGGCCGTTCCGCGCCGTTCGGATCCCATGGAGCTGGAGGAGGAGATCCATCAGGACAAGATGTTCGAGATTTTCAAAGAGTACAAGGAGTGGGTGGATGTGATGGGCGTTTCGAACATCGGTTCTCTCAATAATAAAATCCTTGCAGGAAATGCCAGTGAACTGATCAAGGTGGCCGAGGCGTTCCATGAGAAAAAACTCGGAAATATCGCCGATCAGATTCTCGAGGCCAATATCTCCCGGGGAGCGCGGATCGTGTTGATTTCGGGTCCGTCGTCCAGCGGGAAGACCACCTTTGCCAAACGACTGGGAATCCAGTTGAGGATCCTGGGGTTGAATCCTGTGCTGATTTCGCTGGATGATTATTTTGTGGAGCGAGAGAAGACGCCTTTGGATGAAAATGGAGAGTACGATTACGAATCGCTGTACGCGCTTGATCTGGAGACGTTCAATAAAGATCTGACTGCATTGCTTGCCGGGGAGAGTGTGGATGTGCCGCGTTATGATTTTATCACCGGGAAGCGTCAGTATCATGAAACGCCTCTGCAACTTGACGAGCGTTCGGTGCTGGTCATCGAGGGAATCCACGGGCTTAATCCGGAACTCACGCAGCAAATCGACGATCAGTACAAGTTTAAAATCTATATTTCGGCCTTTACCTCGATTTCGATGGATGATCTGTCACGTATTGCTACCACGGATAACCGTCTGCTGCGTCGTATTGTGCGCGATTACCGTACCCGTGGCAACGATGCCACTTCCACGTTGCATCGTTGGGAGAGTGTGCGCCGCGGCGAAGATAAACACATCTTCCCCTATCAGGAGAATTGCGATGTGATGTTCAATTCGTCGTTGTTCTATGAAATCTCGGTGTTGCGCCGTTTCGTTGAGCCGATGTTGCTCGAGGTGCCCGATACGGTGCCGGAGTTCGGCGAGGCACGTCGTCTGTTGAAATTCCTGGATAATTTCATACCTGTTGAGCCCGACGAGATTCCTCCTACCTCTTTGTTGCGTGAATTTATCGGCGGAAGCAGCTTTAAATATTAGGCATCGTATCGCTGCGGGTGTTAAAACGGAATCTCAGGGGCGATTTTTGCGCCGGAATGTTAGCAAATGGTTGATTAAAATTTCGGATTGTGAATGTACTGCCGGAAAATATTCGTAGCTTTGCGTGCGTTAACGAAGAATCAATCAATTATTCTACCCAATATGTCATACGATCAATTTGTGAACCGTCACGTGGGCCCCGGAGAGAAGGACCTCAAACCGATGCTCGATGTCATCGGCGTAAGTAGCGTCGAAGAGCTCATTTCGCAGGTCATTCCTGCGTCGATCCGGTTGCGGAAGCCGCTTGCCTTGCCAGCTCAGGGAATGAGCGAATATGAATTCGCAGCCCATATCCGTGAATTGGCTGCCAAAAACAAACAGTATCGCTCGTTTATCGGCATGGGATACTATCCTACGGCGTCGCCTGCCGCCATTTTGCGCAATGTGTTCGAAAATCCCGCATGGTATACTTCGTATACGCCTTATCAGGCCGAGATCTCTCAGGGACGTCTTGAGGCGTTGCTCAATTTCCAGACTATGACCATCTCTCTGACCGGCATGGAGATCGGCAACTGCTCGCTGTTGGATGAAGCTACGGCAGCAGCCGAAGCGATGCTGATGATGTATGCGCTGCGTAGTCGTGAGGCGGTGAAAGAGGGGCGCAACGTGTTGTTCGTAGACGAAAACGTTTTCCCGCAGACGCTCGATGTGCTGCTGACCCGCAGCGAACCGTTCGGTATCGAAATCGTACGAGACCGATTTGATGCTTATGAGTTCTCGGGGCGCGAGTTTGGTGCGATCGTACAATATCCGGCAGCTAACGGTGAGGTGCGTGATTACGCTAATTTTACCGCAGCGGCTCATGAACGGGGTGTGCTGGTGACGGCTGCCGCCGATCTGATGGCGCTCGTGTTGCTCAAGGCTCCCGGCGAATGGGGGGCCGATGTGGTCGTGGGGACGACACAGCGATTCGGTATTCCGATGGGCTTCGGAGGTCCTTCGGCAGGATATATGACTACGAAGGAGGCTTTCAAACGCAATATGCCGGGCCGGATTATCGGTGTATCGGTGGACCGCTTGGGTAACAAGGCATTGAGAATGGCGCTTCAGACGCGTGAGCAGCATATCAAACGCGAGAGAGCCACTTCCAATATCTGTACGGCGCAGGCCCTGATGGCTACGATGGCCGGATTCTATGCCGTCTATCACGGACCCGATGGATTGGCCCGCATATCGGCCCATATTCACGGATGTGCAGTGGCTGTGGCTAAAGCCCTGGAGGAGTTGGGATACACGCTGGCTTCCAAGAACTTTTTCGATACGCTTGAGGTGGAGGCCGAGGCTGCCGTGGTGCAGGATGCGGCTCTGACTCGGAAGATCAACTTCTTCTATCCGGATGACCGTCATGTGCGTCTGAGTTTCGATGAGGTGACGACCGAGGAGGAGGTCCGTACCGTGGTGGAGATTTTTGCCGAGGCGGCATTGAAAAAGGCTCCCAAAAATATTAAAGTCGTTGAGACTCCGATGGAGGGGGCTCTGCAACGTCAGTCGGCCGTGTTGACCGAACCGGTGTTCTCGATGTATCGTAGCGAGACCGATCTGATGCGATACATCAAGAAACTGGAGCATCGTGATATCTCATTGGCAGACAGTATGATTTCGCTGGGTTCATGTACGATGAAACTCAACTCGGCAGCTTCGATGATGCCACTGAGCCTGGCAGGATTTGCCAATATACATCCCTTCGTGCCGCGTGATCAGGCGGAGGGATATATGGAGATGATCGACGCACTGGAGAAAGATCTCGCGGTGATTACCGGTTTTGCAGCCACTTCCTTGCAGCCTAACTCGGGTGCTGGCGGCGAATATACGGGATTGATGGTGATACGTGCTTACCATCAGAGCCGTGGACAGGGATATCGTAACATTGCGTTGATTCCCGCTTCGGCACATGGGACCAATCCGGCTTCGGCGGCGATGGCTGGCATGAAGGTGGTGGTCGTGGCGTGTGACGAACATGGCAATATCGACGTGGAAGACCTCCGGGCAAAGGCACAACAGTATAGCAGCGAGTTGAGCTGTATTATGGTGACCTATCCCTCGACGCACGGTGTGTTCGAGAGCCGTATCCGTGAAATCGTGGATGCAGTGCATGATGCCGGCGGACAGGTGTATATGGATGGGGCCAATATGAATGCCCAGGTCGGTCTGACCAATCCGGGCTTTATCGGTGCGGATGTGTGTCACCTCAATCTGCACAAGACCTTCGGAATGCCTCATGGAGGTGGCGGTCCCGGTGTGGGTCCGATCTGCGTAGCCAAACATCTGGCTCCCTTCCTGCCGTCGCACTCCGTGGTGGCGACCGGTGGCAGCGATGGTATTACGGCAGTAGCGGCATCGCCTTACGGTAGCGCATCGATCTTCCCGATTACCTATGCCTATATCAAGATGCTGGGCGGTGATGGGTTGCGTCGGGCCACGGAGATGGCGATTGTGAATGCCAACTATATGTCGAAAGCCCTGGAGAAGGAGTTCCGGACCTATTATACGGGTGAGACGGGACGTGTAGGACACGAACTGATTCTTGATTTGCAGAACTTCCGTCATGATTATGGCGTAGAGGTGGCAGATGTGGCACGTCGGTTGATGGATTACGGATTCCATGCTCCGACTCTCTCGTTCCCTGTGCACGACACCTTCATGATCGAGCCTACGGAGAGTGAGCCCAAAGCGGAGATGGATCGCTTCATTGAAGCCATGGTGGGTATCAAACGTGAGTGCGAGGCGATTGCAGCATCGGGCAATAAGGAGGATAACTTGTTGACGAATGCTCCTCATACGGCCGTGGAGATTGCTGGTGAGTGGAATCATCCTTATACGCGCATGGAGGCAGCCTTCCCGCTGGATTGGGTAAAGGAGAGCAAGTTCTTCCCCTATGTGAGCAAAATCGACAACGGATATGGCGACCGGAACTTGCTTTGTACTTGTGCCCCGTTGTATGAAGAATAATTAAAAAAATTTCATAAATGCACATTGTTATTAAAATATTTAATAAATATGTGCAAATATCCGGATTTGTTGTGGTATTTTGTCATGTGTTTCTTGGGTAATTAAGAAATAGTTTTGAAAGATAACGTAAAAAAAACAATAAAATGAAAATTGGAGAAAAGATATTTGTATCGTTGACCTACACGCTGAAAGTAAACGGCGAAGTGGTGGATAGTGCAACGGCAGAACGGCCATTGCAGTTTGTGTATGGTGCAGGTTACCTGTTGCCGAAGTTTGAAGAGGCGATCAAGGGTCTCGGTCAAGGGGATAAATTCGAATTTACCCTTTCGCCGGCAGACGGTTATGGCGAGGTAATTCCGGAGGCAATCGCCGATCTTCCCAAAAGCGTATTCATGATTAACGGAGTGATCGAAGAGGGACTGCTTACCGTGGGCAACCAGATTCCGATGAGTACGGCCGACGGACAACGTCTGTTGGGTGTGGTAAAAGAGGTGATGGAGGATAAGGTGAAGATGGACTTCAACCATCCTATGGCTGGCAAGACGCTGAACTTCACCGGAGAGATTCTCGAGGTGCGTGAAGCGACGGATGCCGATCTGATGCATGGTATGGCGGCAGCTGGAGGTGGTTGCGGTTGCGATTGCGGCTGTGATCACTCCTCGTGCGGCGATGGTTGTGGCGACGGTTGCTGCAAATAATCGCGAGGCCGATATTGTTCACAGCAGCGCGGAGCTATTGTCTCTGCCCCGAACTTTGCGGCGAAGAAGATATATCCCTGTATATGCGGAGGTGGAAAAGATGTTTTCGGCGTGACCGTGAGTGGGGAATTTCGAGCTAAAGATGTTATTATAGGGGATAGGTACGGCGCTCCGGCTATAATCCGAATTTTATGATGTTCAACCTCTCTCCGATGGAAATATGGGTGGATGGTGCGAAGTGCGAGGGATTCTTCCAACTGGTCTATCATTTCAAGGGAGAATACGAGTGATGTTCGGGAGAGGGGAATAGGTATTGAAAGAAATTGAAAAAAGAAGGGGTGCAACACATTAATGTGTTGCACCCCTTCTTTTTGGTTCATAGGCGATTAGAATGTCGTGGAGAAACTTCGGCGTATTAACTCCACTTTGGGCGATGCTTGGACGGAACCCGTGTTTTTCTCTCGAAGTTCCGATAGTAGTCCTAATGGGCCGCGTGGTCTCTCCTCTGTAATTATTTGAGGGATATAGTCATAAGGCCCGGGTGCCGAGCATTCGAGCACGAGTTCGACCGTCGGGTGGCTGCCTGGTTTTGCCTTGCCGAAGGGTACCGTGATGTCGGCACTGCCTCGGGCTCCAATGGAGACCGGAATCCGTCCTTCGGAGACTACCCGGCGTCCGACGCGGACCGTATAGACGGCCTCGGCATTCTCCAGTGCAGTCAGTTGATAGAGGTTGTGAAGACGGAATACTCCTTTGTCGGGAGCGGGTGCTGTGATGTCGAACAGCTGTGCGGGGCGAATGTTGTCGATCGGCGACAGCCCGAACGTGATGCGAGAGGAGGCTGCCCGGGCATTATTCCTGCGTAGCTCTCCCGAGACGGCATCGGTGTTCCACTCTCCTCCTGCGCCGGTGTAGATGATCGGCCGTCGGGGTTCGATGTCTTTCAACGCAAGATAACTTTCGTATAGATTGTATCCGTTGGCAGAGTTCTGTGCCAGAGAGAAGAGCGTTGCCGAGGGATGGTTGCGCGAGGTGTAGTACATTCCCGTGACGCGGTCGATGTAGGCTGCTTCCCAGGCCGGATCGTTCGAAGGTGTTCCTCCTTTCCGGCGATCATTGCCGCTCAGATGCGTATCGATATCGGCTTGGTTGCAGACATAAAGGCCCAGTCGATCGCACAATTCGTAAAAACGATCGCTCAGGGGGTGATTGTTTACTTGAATCGTATTGACACCTTTCTCTTTCATCGTTTGAAGCTCGGAGGCCATTGCGGCACTGTCGCTGTCGGAGGTGTAGGCTGTCACCAGCATCGGGATGTCACGGCCATTGATCAGTAGCTTGCCTTGTTGCATCTCGACGGTACGGAAGCCGATTTTGTAAGTGACATACTCCATGAATCGTCCTTCGTATTGTGTCTTGAGCGACAGCGTGTAGAGGTTCGGGGTTTCATGGTTCCACGCTTTTACATCGGGCAACGGAATGAAAAAACGTACCGTATCTTCGCGTCGCATATTGATCTCCACATCGCGATTACCCTTGGCGACTTGTTCTCCTGTGGGATCGTAGAGCGTATAGTACATCCGGATCATTTTCTCGTTGAGCAAATGGCTCTTGAAGATGACACCCAGCTCGAGATTTCCTGTGGTTCCTTCGAATCCCATCCGAGCCACATAGTCGCGAATACGCATTTTGGGCTGGGCAACGATATAGGTTTCACCCGTGAGTCGTGGATGCAGGTCGGCGGTATGGTTCTCCAGTTTTCGGGAAGCTGCATTTCCGTACACCGTGATGGTAAGCGTATTGTTGCCCTCCTTCGACAGACGTGTGAGGTCGAACTCTGCCACCGTGCGTCCGCTTTGGTTGTACCCGGCCGGTTTTCCGTTTACTGCCACCTCATAGGCGGAATTGGCCCCTCCTACATACAGGAAGAGTTGGCGGTCCACCCATTTGAACGGAACCTTGTAGGTGGTTGAGTAGACGACCGTGGCTCCGTTATCTTGTTCCGAGGTTGTCCACGTTGCGAGGGGCTGGAGATAGAGCGATGCTGTATGGCTGCGCAGAAGGGCATTCTGCTCCGAGTCGTAGCTGATGGTTTGTGTACGGGGAAGTTCCCGGTTCTCCTGTACGGGGCTGGGCTGTTGCCACAAGGCAGGCTGTGCGTTTGCGACTCCGGTAGAGAGCGCGGCAAGCAGCGCGACAAAAGCTATTTTCATCTTCATCGAGTTCATTCTGCGGCAAAGATAATAAAACCCCCGGAGGAAAATACCTTTCCGTTTGATAAAACGGAGAGTTTTCTTCCGAGGGAGGGTGATTATTCGGGAATCCTTTTCGGAATTTTTGTCCGGAGATCCCGATATTTGCTTATAGAAGCCTGGTCATTCAATGTCCGGTACAGGTGGCTGCGGCAATCATCGTCAGATTGATGATCGAACGGATGCTTGCCGTGTCGGCCTGCAGGTGTACCCCTGCGTTGAGCCCGAGCAATACGGGACCTGTGATATCTGCTCCGCCCAACCGTTCCATGATCTTGTAGGAGATGTTGGCCGCTGACAGATTCGGGAAGACAAAGGTGTTTACTTCATGGTTGCCCAGCATGTTGAACGGATAGAACTGACCGCGGGTCTCGGGGTCAAGGGCGATATCCGCCTTCATCTCTCCGTCTACCATGATTTGCGGATAGCGCTCATGGAGAAGTTCCACGGCACGTGCCACCTTTGTGGCGTCAGGTTCATTGTCGGTTCCGAAATTGGAGTGGGAGAGCATGGCGATAGCCGGCTCAATACCGAAACGACGTACCGCAGCGGCAGTCATATGCGTAATCTCGACCAGTTGTTCGGCGGTCGGGTTGGCGTTGACGGCCGTGTCTGCAAAAAACATAGGCCCTTTTTTTGTGGTGACGATATGCATGGAGGCCAATGTCTGATCCTTAGTGGTAAATACCTCTTTTACGGCTTCGAGAGCTACCGTATAGCGACGGCTGTAACGGACGATGGAGGTGTCTGCATCGCCCGACAGGACGGTGATGAGTGTGAACCACTCTCTCTCGAGCATGTTTTTCATCGCTTCGTTGTAGCTCATGCCTCGGCGGCTGAGTTTCTCATGTAGGAGCTTGGCATAGCGCTCTCTGCGGTCACACTCTTCGTTGCTGCGGAAATCGATGATTTCGAATGCTGTGGGGTCGATGTTGTATTCTGCACAGATTTTTTGAATTTTGCTTTTGTCTCCGATTAATACGGGAATAACCAGTTTCTCGGCGGCCAGGTAGGCTGCGGCTTGTAGCGTGTCGGGGCGGTCGCCGTCGCTGAATGCAACGCGTTTGCGGGAAGCTGTTACCACCATACTTCGAACACGGCGCATCAATTTGTCGTCGCGTCCCATACGGCGCTCCAGACCGGTCACATAAGCGTCCCAGTCCTCGATGGTTTTGCGTGCCACGCCCGATTCGATGGCTGCTTTGGCTACGGCGACCGAGATGGTTGATATCAGACGGGGGTCGACCGGTTTCGGAATCAGGTAATCTCTGCCGAAAGTGATACGGCTGCCGTTGTAGGCCGAAGAGACAATCTCCGGAACCGGCTCTTTGGCCAGGGCGGCCAAGGCGCGGGCTGCGGCAATCTTCATCTCTTCGTTGATTTTTGTAGCCCGTACGTCGAGGGCTCCCCGGAAAATGTAGGGGAAACCGAGTACGTTGTTCACCTGATTGGGGTAGTCCGAACGGCCCGTGGCAAAGATGATGTCCTTGCGTGAGGCCTTGGCCTCTTCGTAGGTGATTTCCGGGTTGGGGTTGGCCAGGGCCATGACGATCGGGTCCTTGGCCATGCTACGAACCATCTCTTGGGTCAGTACACCGGCTACGGAGAGTCCCAGGAATACGTCTGCGCCCTGTAGTGCCTCGACCAGGGTCGAGACGTTGCGGTTTGTGGCAAACTCCTTTTTTGCGGCGTTCAGGTCGGTGCGGCGTGTGCTGATGACTCCTTTGCTGTCGCACATGACCATGTTCTCTTTGCGGATGCCGAGTGTCAGGTAGAGTTTGGCGCACGAGATAGCTGCTGCCCCTGCACCGTTTACTACGACGGTCGTCTCTTCGATGTTGCGTCCCGTGATCTCCAGGGCATTGAGTAGTGCGGCGGAGGAGATGATGGCCGTGCCGTGCTGGTCGTCGTGCATGACCGGGATGTTGAGCTCCTCTTTGAGGCGTTCTTCGATTTCGAAGCACTCCGGGGCTTTGATATCCTCGAGATTGATGCCTCCGAAGGTAGGAGCGATATTCCTGACGGTTTCGATGAATCGCTCCGTGTCAGTGGTGTCGACTTCGATATCGAAGACATCGATGTCGGCGAAGGTTTTGAAGAGTAATCCTTTCCCCTCCATGACCGGTTTCCCTGCCAGCGGACCGATATTGCCCAGCCCGAGAACTGCCGTTCCGTTCGAAATGACTGCCACGAGATTCCCTTTGTCGGTATATTTATAGGCATCCTCCGGATGTTTTTCAATTTCGAGACACGGTTCGGCCACTCCCGGAGAGTAGGCCAGTGATAAATCGTGCTGCGTACTGTATGGTTTGGTTGGAATCACTTCAATCTTCCCGGGCCGTCCTTCGCTGTGGTAGAGAAGCGCCTCTTCCCTTCTGTTTTTTGGATTCGTACTCATGTGTTGATGTTAATAATTTAAATTTATTGTATATTTTTGCCTTAAATTAACATCCATGCCATATGGGTGTTTGAATAAGAACAATTTGTTTGAAAGTTAGCAATTTTTCTCTGATTATGAGCCGATATCCGCAATTAAATTTTCCGTCGTATCGTTTTCGGGTGAGCGATTTGGGTGATGTGTTGCGGATTTGGGATGAGTTGCGTCGCTGTTGGTTGGTGTTGACTCCGGAGGAGTGGGTGAGGCGTCATTTGATTCGTTTTCTGGTAGAGCAGGGTGGGGCTGCGGCTCCCCGTATCTCTCAGGAGTATCCGGTCTGTATACAGGGAATGCCGCAACGAGCCGATGTGGTAGTGTTCGGGCGAGATGGCATACCGTTACTGTTGGCCGAATGCAAGGCTCCGGAGGTCGTTGTGAATGATGCCGTATATGCGCAGGCAGTGCGTTATAATGCGGTTGTCGGGGCCCGCTATCTGGTGTTGACCAACGGACTTCGTCACTATGTTTATGAGCAGACGGAGACTGGGTATCGTCCCTTGCAGACTTTCCCCGATTTGCACGATGAAACTCAGGAATCGTAGCCTTCTTGGGCTGAAAGCGAGTGATGCAATTCTTTTGTTAACTCTTCTTAGGATTGAGCAGTTGTAGCAGATATTCATCCATCCATCCGGAGGTGGTTTTGACCCACTCTCGTTTGATGCCTACCGTAAGGAATCCTTTGCTTCGGAAAAGATTCAGACTGGGGGTGTTGTCGAATAGGATATTGCAATACAACTGGTTGAGTTGCAATATCATGAAACTGTATCGAATGAGCAGTTGCAAGGCAACGGATGCATAGCCCTGCCCTTTGTCCTTTTTGTCATATACCAGAATCCCCACGCCGGCTCTGCGGTTGTATGGGTCGATGTCGAATAGGTCGATGACTCCTACGGCCTTGTTCTCTTCTACGGATTCGATTATCAGACGTAATTGACGGGTCTCCCACACATCGTACTTCTGACTGTCGATGAACTGACGCAGAATGTGTCGTGAGAACGGGGCGGTTGTGTGACTCACCTTCCATACATTGGTGTCGTTCTCCCACTTGTAGAGGATGTCTACATCTTCGGGTTCCAATGCCCGCAGGCGTACGATGTCGGATTCAAGCATGTTCATTACAGTCCGATGATTTTGTTCCGTATCAGCATGGCGGCACCCAATGCTCCGGCTTCGGGTCCCATCTGCGAAAGACGGAATTTCGTATCTTTATATACGAGGTTGAGTGAATATTTGTTGGTAGCGGATTTCAGAGGCAGCATGATGTAATCGCCTGCCCGTGACAGATTTCCACCGATAATGACCAGTTCTGGGTTGAATATGTTGATGAGGAATGCAATACTCTTGCCGATTTTCTCTCCGGCTTCTTCGATCAGTTCGATCGAGAGCGTATCGTCGCTCTTGGCTGCAGCGATTACGTCGTCGATATGGATTGGCTCTCCTCGATCGTATTGTTTACGCAGAATGGTATTGACGCCTTGTTTGATCAATGCGACGATTTTGTTCTCGATAGCGATGCCTGAAACCTCTGTCTCCAGACACCCTTTTTTGCCGCATGAACAGATAATCTCGTTGTCAAAAAACGGAGTGTGTCCGAATTCTCCGGCAAAACCGCTTTTGCCGTAATAGAGTTTCCCGTCCATAATCACCCCAATGGCCACGCCGCGTCCCAGGTGCAGGTAGAGGAGATTCTTCTCGTTTTTGATATTGCCCGAGAAATATTCCGCATAGCAACGTGCACGGGTATCGTTTTCGAGCAATACGCGTATACCGGTCCTGTTTTCGATGATCTCACGGATGGGCTGTTCGGTCGAGGTGAAGTATTTGTAACTTCTTCCCGTATTGGGATTTACCCGGCCCGTGATGCAGACTCCCATGCCGAGAATCTTGCTTTTGTCTACGCCGCACTCCTCAAGAAATCGTTCGGTGTAGGAGCATATTTTTTCAAGGGAACTGTCCGTGTCCTGCAATTCGAAATCGGGCTCCTCTTTGGTGACGATGACATTGTTCTTTAGGTCAGTGATGACAAACCGGAGATGGTCGCGACTGACATCCACTCCGGCAAAATAGATGGCCGAGTTGGCCAAACCGAAGATATTGGGGCGGCGACCTCCGGGGGTTTCAACTTTCCCGTTGTCGGTGACGATCTTTTCAGCGACCAGTTCGCTGACGAGTTTGGTGATGGTGGGTATGCTGATATGGAGTTCCTTGGTAAGTTCTGCCAGTGTGCATTGGCCGTTGACGGCCATATAGGCGATGATATTTCGCTTTATGAGATTGTTTTTGTGGGAGATACCCTTTAGCATGTCGTCTTCATGCTGATTGAAGAACTCTTTGAGGGATACCATTCTTGTCTTGCTATAAATCTTTTATATTAACTGTTATTGCAAATATGAAAATTTTTTTTTTTAATTCTCCAATTTATATTCAATATTTTTAATAAATTTTTAAGAATTATTATTTGATGTAAGGTGATTATTGTAAAGATTGGGTGTTGAGAGGGTGTTTTTGGTAAATAATTGGGTGAATTTTTGAGGAGAGGAGGGTGATAATGAAAAAAAAACGGTTGGGAGTTAATTCCCAACCGTTTTTTTCATTATCTGGATATTTATGTGATGACATGTGGATATTTCTGTATCCGTGTCATTTTCCTGTTGTCAATTGATTTCTCAGCAGGTGGGTGTTTAGAGAGATTGCTTCGATTCTGCTACAGCCTCTTTGTTTACCTTTTTGATCAATCCCTGAAGTACGTTGCCCGGGCCGAGTTCGACAAATTCCGTAGCGCCGTCGGCAATCATATTCTGTACGATCTGTGTCCAACGTACCGGAGCGGTGAGCTGTGCGATCAGGTTCGTACGGATTTCGTCCGGACAAGTGTGCGGTTTTGCATCTACGTTCTGATAAACGGGGCAGATCGGTTTGGTAAAGGGAGCTGCCTGGATGGCGGCTTCGAGTTCGATGCGGGCCGGCTCCATCAACGGAGAGTGGAAGGCTCCACCTACTTTCAACTTGAGAGCGCGTTTAGCTCCGGCGGCCAACATTTTCTCGCAGGCGGCGTCGATCGCTTCGTTGCTGCCGGAGATGACCAATTGTCCCGGGCAGTTGTAGTTGGCCGGAACCACTACGCCTTCGATCGAAGCGCAGATCTCTTCCACCTTTTCGTCGGGCAGGGCCAGAACGGCTGCCATCGTCGAAGGATTCATTTCGCAAGCCTTTTGCATGGCTGCAGCACGTTTTGCCACCAATGTCAGACCATCCTCGAAGCTGAGGGCTCCTGCGGCAACCAATGCGCTGAACTCGCCGAGCGAGTGTCCTGCCACCATTTCGGGTTTGAACTGTTCACCGAGGGCTTTGGCCAGAATCACCGAATGGAGGAAAATGGCGGGTTGCGTTACGTTGGTCTGTTTGAGTTGTTCGTCGGTTCCGGAGAACATGATGTCCGTAATGCGGAAGCCGAGAATCTCATTGGCTTTCTCGAAGAGTTCCTTGGCCATGGGGACGTTGTCGTAGAGGTCTTTGCCCATTCCTACGAATTGGGCGCCTTGGCCCGGAAATACAAATGCTTTCATTCGTCTAAGTCTTTAGAGGTTATATTTGTTTTTTGTGTTAATCGTTGTTTTGGTCCTTTCCAAAGCCGGATCGGACGGCCGCAAATTTAACGAAAAAATTACAGATATGCCTTTTTGCTGTGATTAATTGTTGATAAATGGCCTGAAGTGGCAGAAATAATCCGCGAAAAAAATGTTAAATTTGCACCGTTTGAACCGGAAAAACGTTCGAGAATGAAGGCTCTGCTCTCTGTGTTTTTTTACCTGTTGGTTGTGGTATTCACGTTGGTGTATTTCGTGGTGTTTGCGGTTGTTTTCGCACTTACCGTGCTGTTCGACCGTAAGCGTACGGTGATCCATTGGTTGTCGCGTGTTTGGACTTATGTCTATTTTCGGTTGATTCCCGGCTGGAAGGTTCAGGTGGAGGGTCTGGAGTATGTGGACCGGACAAAACCGTGGGTGGTCGTGGTGAATCATCAGTCGATGGTGGATATTCCGTTAATGTATGTGCTGCCGCTCGAATTCAAGTGGGTGGCCAAGAGTGGGGTTTACAAGTGGCCGATCTTCGGATGGGTGATGCGTATGCATGGAGATATAGGCATCG
Source organism: uncultured Rikenellaceae bacterium (assembly GCA_944326815.1). Lineage (GTDB taxonomy): Bacteria > Bacteroidota > Bacteroidia > Bacteroidales > Rikenellaceae > CALYBN01. Next base: position 82,769 of record CALVFI010000009.1, read on the forward strand.
AACGGGGTACGGCCGGCGGCGTGAAAAAGATGATTCACGAGGGGCGTAAGTGGCTCGGTATGGGGTTGTCGATCATTGTGTTTCCGGAGGGGCATCGGAGTCCGGATCTGGAGATTCATCGCTTCAAGGAGGGGGCTTTCGTGATGGCGCAGCGTGCCGGAGTGGGAATTTTGCCCTGTGTGGCCGATGGCTCTGGACGTTCGTCTGATGGATGGAAGATCCGGTTCGGCAATCGATTCCGGGTGCGGGTGCTGCCTCCGGTGAGTGCCGAGGAGGTGGCCGCAGCGGATGTCAGGGAGTTGACGGCGCAAATGCACGACCGGATGGCGGCTGAGTATGAAAAGATAAGAAATAAAGACAGATAAATGAGTTCAACGACAGTAAACTACACGGACGACGATATCAAGTCGCTTTCCCCTCGGGAACATCTGCGTTTGCGTCCCGGTATGTATATAGGGAAATTGGGCGACGGCAGTCAGTCGGACGATGGCATCTATATCCTGTTCAAGGAGGTGGTAGATAATTCGATCGACGAGTTTATCATGGGAGCCGGGAAGACGATCGACATTACGATTGCGGACAATACGGTCACAGTGCGTGATTACGGGCGCGGCATTCCTCTGAACAGTCTTTCCGCTGCGGTGTCGAAGATGAATACTGGCGGGAAGTATGGCTCCAGTGCGTTTAAAAAGACGGTGGGACTCAACGGTGTGGGCGTGAAGGCGGTCAATATGCTCTCCAGTTCGTTTATGGCCCGTAGCGTGCGCGACGGGGAGGCGCATACCGTGTGGTTTGCACAGGGCCTTGAGCAGAGTGAGAAGTGGGAAAGCGGAGTCAAAGAGCCTAATGGTACGTTGGTGCAGTTTACTCCGGACGAAGAGGTGTTTGGTCCGTATAGTTACAATCTCGAATATATCGAGACGACGGTTAAGAATTATACCTATCTCAATGCGGGACTGGTGGTCAAACTCAATGGCCAGAGTTATGTTTCGAAAAATGGATTGCTCGATCTGTTGAACGAGAATCTGGGTGAGGATCCGCTCTATCCGCCGATTCATCTCTCCGGAGAGGATATCGAGGTGGCGATTACGCATGGAACGGGGTACGGTGAGAGTTATTATTCGTTCGTCAACGGTCAACATACTACGCAGGGAGGTACGCATCAGTCGGCTTTCCGCGAGGCGATTGCCAAGACCATTAAGGAGTTCTATCACAAGGATTACGATCCGAGCGATGTCCGTACCTCGATTGTGGCGGCTATCAGCGTGAAGATCGTGGATCCGCAGTTTGGTCAACAGACCAAAGTGAGTCTCAGCTCGACCAAGATGTCGGAGGATGGTCCTACGGTGCGGAGTTTCATCATGGATTTCCTGAAAGAGCAGCTCGATAATTACCTGCATAAAAATCCGACAACGGCAGAGATTCTCAATAAGAAGATCGTTGAAAACGAAAAGGATCGCAAGGCCATTTCGGGTATCCAGAAGAAGTCGAAAGAGTTGGCCAAGAAGGTGAGCCTAAACAATAAGAAACTGCGCGATTGCAAGATCCATTTCAACGATCTGAAAAACGATCGCCGTGAGGAGTCGATGATCTTTATTACGGAGGGGAACTCGGCCAGCGGATCGATCACCAAGAGCCGTGATGTGCAGACACAGGCTGTATTCTCGTTGCGAGGCAAGCCGCTCAACAGTTTTGGTTTGACGAAGAAGGTCGTATATGAGAATGAAGAGTTCAATCTTTTGCAGGCCGCGCTGAACATCGAAAACGACATGGATGATCTGCGTTACAATAAGATTATTATTGCGACCGATGCCGATGTGGACGGTATGCACATCCGGTTATTGATCATGACCTTTTTCCTGCAGTTCTTCCCGGACGTGATTCGCCAGGAGCACCTTTATGTCTTGCAGACGCCTTTGTTCCGTGTGCGGAATAAAAAGGAGACCCTTTATTGCTACAGTGAGGAGGAGAAACAGAAGGCCATTGCAAAATTGGGCGCGAATCCGGAGATCACCCGATTCAAAGGCCTCGGAGAGATTTCGGCCGACGAGTTCCGTGCATTTATCGGTGAAAATATGCGGCTGGAAAAGGTGCGTATGACAAAGGATGATCCGGTGCATGACATGCTGGAGTTTTATATGGGTAAGAATACCTATGAACGACAGGGATTTATCATCAATAATCTGCGGATCGAGGCGGATTACGTGGAGGATCTCATTTAGTGCCTAATGGAAAAGGAATGACGATGAGCAAAAAAGATAAAAATAGGGAGGAGATTGAACAATACGCTTCTCACACACAGCCCGAAGGTGTGGCAACGGATGCAGAGCAAAGTTCCGAACAGGAACGGATGGTTGCTACCGGTAGGGTGGATGCCGCAGCGGATGACGATGTCGAAAGCATCTCGGCGGACGATGGTGCCGGAGATGTGAGTGATGTCGCACCCCATTCGTCCCGACATAGCAAATATGGCAAGTTGATGGCTGAAACGGGCGGACGCCATAAGTTGACAGGGATGTACAAGGATTGGTTCCTTGACTATGCTTCGTATGTGATTCTGGAGCGCGCTGTGCCTCATGTGGAGGATGGGTTGAAACCGGTACAGCGGCGCATTCTGCATTCGATGCGGCGGCTCGATGACGGACGTTACAACAAGGTGGCCAACATCATCGGTCACACCATGCAGTTCCATCCGCACGGCGATGCTTCGATCGGTGATGCCCTGGTGCAGCTTGGGCAGAAAGATCTTTTGATCGACTGTCAGGGAAACTGGGGGAATATTCTTACTGGCGATGAGGCTGCGGCTCCGCGTTATATCGAGGCGCGGCTGTCGAAGTTTGCCCTGGAGGTGGTGTTCAATCCCAAAACTACGGAGTGGATGCTGTCGTATGACGGTCGTAATCAGGAGCCTGTAACACTGCCGGTGAAATTCCCGTTACTGTTGGCGCAGGGTGTCGAGGGAATTGCCGTTGGATTGGCTTCGAAAGTGCTTCCGCATAATTTCAATGAATTAATCGATGCCTGTATTGCCCATTTAAAAGGAGAGGAATTTACGCTTCTGCCAGACTTCCCGACCGGAGGACTGGCCGATTGTTCGAAGTACAACGATGGCTTGCGCGGTGGAAGCGTGAAAGTGCGTGCGCGTATTTCGAAGGTGGACCGGAAAACGTTGGCCATTACGGAAATCCCTTATGGAACGACTACAGAGTCGATCAAGGAGTCCATTGTAAAGGCCAATGAGCGGGGTAAGATCAAAATCAGGAAGGTGGAGGACAACACGGCGGAGAAGGCCGAGATTGTCATCCATGTGAGCAACGATGAATCTTCGGACAAGACGATCGATGCCCTCTATGCTTTTACAGACTGCGAGGTTTCGATTTCGCCCAACTCATGCGTGATTTGGGAGGATAAGCCCCATTTCCTGGGAGTCAGTGAGATTTTGCGCCGTAGCGCAGAGCATACGAAGTATCTGCTGGGCCGTGAACTGGAGATTCGTTTGGGTGAGCTCAACGAAGCGTGGCATATGGCCTCGCTGGAACGCATTTTCATCGAAAACAAGATCTATCAGGTCATCGAAGGGTGTAAAACCCGCGAGGAGGCTTACGCTGCCGTGGACAAGGGCTTGGAACCGTTCAAGAAGTTGTTGCGCCGTGAGGTGACACAGGATGATGTGGTGAAGCTGACGGAATTGCGATTTATCCGTATTTCGCGTTACGATGCCGCTAAGGCCGATGAACAGATCAAAGGTATCGAAGAGGAGACCAAACAGGTGAAATACGATCTGGAACACTTGGTGGACTATGCGATTGCCTACTATAAACGAATCAAAACCAAATATGGCAAAGGACGCGAACGGAAAACCGAGATTCGGGAGTTCGATTCGATCGAAGCGACGAAAGTGGTGGTGGCCAATGCCAAGTTGTACGTCGATCGGGCGGAGGGCTTCTTCGGCATCGGCAAGTCGATGAAAGAGGCTGAATTCGTGTGTGATTGTTCGGATATCGATGATGTGATCGTCATAACGAAGGAGGGTAAATATGTTATTACGAAGGTGAGTGAAAAGGCCTTCTTTGCCAAGAATATCTACTATATCGGCGTATTCAAGCGGAATGACGAGCGGACAATTTACAATGTGCTTTATCGCGATGGCAAGAATGGGGCGATCATGATGAAGCGTTGCGCGATTAAAGGGATTACGCGTGACCGGGAGTATGATCTGACGAAGGGAACTCCCAAGAGCGAAATTCTCTATATGAGTGTCAACCCCAATGGAGAAGCCGAAGTGTTGAAAATCTATTTCCGCCCTCGTCCGCGGCTCAAGAAGTTGATTGTCGATTTGGATTTCAGTACGTTGGCTATTAAGGGGCGACAGAGTCAGGGTAATCTCTTTTCGCGTTACGGAATTCAGAAGATCGTACTCAAGGAGCGGGGAACTTCGACCCTCGGCAGCCAGGATATTTGGTTCGATGACGAAGTGAACCGTCTCAATACCGATGGCCGCGGCCGTTTGCTGGGAAGTTTCTCGGGAGATGACAAGATTATCGTGATGACGGCCAAAAATCAATATTATACGACAGGATATGATCTGCTGCACCATTTCCCGGAAGATACGGTACGTGTGGAGAAGTACGATCCGGTGAGGATTTACAGCGTGGCCTATTATGATGCCGAACAAAAGTACTACTATATCAAGCGGTTTACGGCGGAGCAGAGCGAGCGGATGCAGAATTTTGTGGACGAGGAGCATTCGGAGTCGCGATTGATTGCCATGACGGATGATTATGCACCAATCTTGGAGGTGGTGTATAAAGGGGTACATGCGACGCGTCCGGCCGATTTGATCGACGTGGAGGAGTTTATCGGCGTGAAGAGCCATCGTGCCAAGGGAAAGCGTATTACAACTTATGAGGTCGGAAAACTCACTTTTGTGGAACCGAGGTTGAAAGATACTCCGATACCGAGCGATGACGAGGCGCGGGGGGATGACTTTGCGGAGGAAGTGGGTGGAACAGACGATGCAGGTGCGGAGAGCGGAAAGATTTCCGAGCGCGTAACCTCGACGGCAGAGAGAAAATCCGTAGTGACGGATAAATCTGCAGGCTCAATCGTGGCGCAGGATGAGATCGAGTTTACCATTGTGCGTCCTCAGGGTGATGCGGAAGGGGAGGATCCCTCTCAGCTCGATCTTTTCGGCGGAGATATCACGTCTGGAAAATAATTTCGGAAAAAAGCTAGGAATCTGTGATAACTCGTTATTTTTGCAACGACGGGAGACCGTAGAAAAAGAATATTTCGACGATGATCGTATTTTTGATCGGATATATGGGCTGCGGGAAAAGCAGTTTGGGCCGTGAACTGGCCCGGCGTACGGGATGGAAATTTGTGGATATGGATAAAGAGGTGGAGCGAGAGTGCGGTGGTCGGACGGTGTCGGAGATTTTCGCAGCAGAGGGTGAAGCCTTTTTCCGGACCTGTGAACGACAGGTGTTGGAACGTTTGTGTGGAGAACGGAAGATGATTGTGGCTACGGGAGGTGGAGTCCCCTGTTTCGGTGACAATCTGGAGGTGATGAATGCGGCGGGACGGACGGTCTATTTCAAGATGACGCCTCGGCAGTTGGCGGCTCGGCTCCATCATGGACGGGACAAACGCCCCATTTTGCGAGGCATGGATGATGAACAGATGCTCCGATTTATTGAACGGAATCTTGCGACACGGGAGTCATTCTATGGTCGTGCCTCCATGACCATAGATTGCGACGGTGTGAGCGATGATTATATCTGTCGGCATGTGCAAATGTATATGGATCAATTGAGTGCAAAATGAGATCGATTTTGAGTATAGTTGCCGTTGCGGCCCTGTGTGTTGCTTGCGGCTCGGGAATGAAAAAGGGCGCCAACAGTGCTGTTACCTGGCGTATGGATTCTGTTTCGGCAGTTCATCTGGCCGATCTTTATCAATCGATTGCAGATACGTCGGTAGTCGGAGAGGTGGATGTGAAGTACCCCTTGTTTGAGGGCGGTCCTGTGGCCGATTCTCTGAATATCGGGATTCTTCGAACCATTGCCCGGGCTTTTTGCTATAACGGTCCTATGCCGAAGACGGTTTATGCGCTGGTAGATACTGTGGTGCGTACGCTGACAACCGACCTTTCGGGGCGCGGCCCCGGATATTATCTTGTCACCTCTGGCCAGGTGGCGCGGTATGGCGGAGTGATTTCCGTGCGCCTCGCTATTTCCACTTATATGGGTGGGGCGCATGGTATGGATCAGGTATTTATGCTCAATTACGATGCGGCAAATGGGAAGCGGTTGACTCTCGAGGAGATGTTTTCCGACCTGCCGCGTCTTACGCTGCTGAATCGGCAGGCATTTCTCCGCCATTTGGAGGCACAGGGAGAGAATCCCGACTCGGTTTGTCTGTTCATTCCAGCAGATTCGTTACCTTTGCCGCAGAATGTTATGGTGGACAGTATAGGGGTGCAGATGCACTACAATCCTTACGAAATCGCCTGTTATGCTTTCGGTTCGACGGATTATCTGCTGCCGATGTCGGAGGCCGAGAACCTGCTCGATGAAATATATAAATAACTGGATAACGGAATTATAACGAAGAAACCTATGATAATCCTTTTTGGAAAGGCCGACAAGGTCTATGCCGTGGATGCGGCTCAGCAATTCAACAGTGAGGAGCTCGAACGCTTGCAGTGGCTCTTCTCCGGTGCAGAACATATCGAGGCGGAGTGCGTTAAGGGTCGTTTTGTCGGCCCGCGTCGCGAGATGATTACGCCGTGGAGTACCAATGCCGTGGAGATGACGCAGAATATGGGGCTGAAAGGCATCCGGCGGATCGAGGAGTTCGTCTCCGATGATGGGACCACCCCTTTCGACCCGATGCTCAATCGTCGCTATGACCGTATCGGGCAGGATGTCTTTACGGTCGATAAACGTCCCGATCCTATTGTTTATATTGAGAATATCGCCGAATATAACGAGAAAGAGGGCCTGGCCTTGAGCAAAGAGGAGATGGCCTATCTGGACGAGGTGGCCGAGAAGATGGGACGACCACTTACGGATAGCGAAGTATTCGGATTCTCGCAGGTCAATTCGGAGCACTGTCGTCATAAGATTTTCAACGGCGAGTTTGTCATCGACGGTAAAACGATGCCTGAGACCCTTTTCAAACTCATCAAGAAGACGACATCGACCCATCCCAATTATGTGACTTCGGCCTATAAGGATAACTGTGCTTTCCTGCAGGGACCAGTGGTGGAGCAGTTCGCACCGGCGAGCCACGATAAGCCCGACTGGTTCGAAACCAAAGATTTCGAGAGCGTTATCTCGGTGAAAGCTGAAACGCATAATTTTCCAACTACGGTCGAACCGTTCAATGGAGCGGCGACCGGTTCGGGCGGTGAAATCCGTGACCGTATCGCAGGAGGAAAGGGGGCTTTCCCGATGGCCGGTACGGCGGTCTATATGACCTCCTATTCACGTGCAGACGGGGTGCGCAGTTGGGAAGAGGGAATGGCCGAACGCCCGTGGCTTTATCAGACGCCGGAGGATATTCTGATTAAGGCGTCGAACGGAGCATCGGATTTCGGTAATAAGTTCGGACAACCGCTGATTTGCGGTTCCTTGCTTACCTTTGAACACGAAGAGAATGGAAAGAAATACGGCTACGACAAGGTCATCATGCAGGCCGGAGGTATCGGCTACGGTAAAAAGGCCGATAGCCTGAAAGACGAACCGGTCAAAGGACAAAGCGTTGTGCTGCTCGGAGGAGACAACTATCGAATCGGAATGGGTGGCGGTGCGGTTTCCAGCGTGGCTACGGGCGAATACCAGAGCGATATTGAACTGAATGCCGTGCAGCGTTCCAATCCGGAGATGCAGAAACGCGTTTATAATGCCATCCGTGCGGTGAGCGAGGAGGAGGTGAATCCCATCGTGTCGATTCATGACCACGGTGCCGGCGGCCACCTGAACTGCCTGAGCGAGTTGGTCGAGGCTACTGGTGGACGTATCGATATGGATAAACTGCCGGTGGGAGACCCGACGCTGAGTGCACGTGAAATCGTGGGTAACGAGTCGCAGGAGCGAATGGGACTGGTTATCGACAAGAAATATATCGATCATTTACAGAAAATTGCTGATCGTGAACGTGCTCCGATGTATGTGATCGGGGAAACGACGGGTGATATGAAGTTTACCTTCGTGGATAATCGTACGGGCGAACGTCCGCTCGATTGGCCGTTGAAATATATGTTCGGGAATGTTCCGCGTACGGTGATGACCGACCAGACGGTTGTCGAAAGCTATAAACCGGTGGAATATAATCCCGGAAGCGTGGTGAAATATATCGAGGAAGTGTTGCAATTGGAGGCGGTAGCCTGCAAGGATTGGCTGACCAATAAGGTGGACCGTTCGGTGACGGGACGTATTGCCATGCAGCAGTGTGCCGGTAGTGTGCAGTTGCCGTTGAACGATTGTGCCGTGGTGGCTCTCGATTATCAGGGGCAGGCAGGTATCGCGACAGCGCTTGGCCATGCTCCGGTGGCTGCTTTGGCCGACCCGGCCAAGGGATCGGTACTGGCCATCGCGGAGTCGCTCTCCAACATTGTCTTTGCTCCGCTGACGCATGGACTTCAGGGCGTATCGTTGAGTGCTAACTGGATGTGGCCGTGCAAGAACCCCGGCGAGGATGCCCGTCTGTATAAGGCGGTACAGGCTGCCAGTGATTTTGCCATTGCATTGGGCATCAATATCCCCACCGGTAAGGATTCGCTGTCAATGACACAGAAATATAAGGACGGGGATAAGGTTTATGCTCCCGGTACGGTTATCATTACGTCGGCTGCGGAGGTGAGTGACGTGAAGCGGTGTGTGTCGCCTGCGTTAAAACATCGCCCGAGCCAGATTGTATATGTGGATATGAGCGGTGATGCGTTTGGATTGGGCGGCAGCAGTTTCGGCCAAATCGTGAACCGTGTGGGCATGGATGTCCCGACAGTGAAGGATGCCGATTATTTTGCCCGGGTTTTTGCCGCCGTTCAGAAGTTGATGGCGGAGGGAAAGGTGCTGGCCGGACACGATATTTCGGCCGGAGGATTGATTACGGCGTTGCTCGAGATGACCTTTGCCGACAATCGTAGCGGTATGACCTTGAATCTCGATGTTCTCGGCGAGAAGGATATCGTGAGGGTTCTCTTCAGCGAAAAACCGTCGCTCGTACTGCAAGTGGCCGATGGTAAGGCGGTATGCGACGAGTTGGCAGCGGAGGGCGTGAAGGCCGTAACGATCGGCGATGTGAATTTCGACCGGAAGTTCAATGTGGAAAACAACGGTGTGGAGTTCGATTTGCTGGTTGATCAGTTGCGCGATACGTGGTATAAGACCTCCTATCTGCTTGACCGTCGACAGAGCGGTGCGAAAAAGGCTCTGGAGCGCTACACGAACTATAAGAATCAGGAGTTGAAATTCCGTTTTCCGGAAGGATTTACGGGGAAACTCTCGCAATATGGGCTTGTGGCTCATCGCAACGGTAAGAGCGGCGTTCGTGCTGCCATTATCCGTGAAAAAGGATGTCAGTGCGATCGGGAAATGGCATGGATCATGTATCTGGCCGGTATGGATGTGAAGGATGTTCATATGACCGATCTGGCCAGCGGCCGTGAGACGTTGGATGATGTGAATATGATCGTTTTCGTGGGAGGATTCTCCAATTCCGATGTGTTGGGCTCTGCCAAAGGGTGGGCCGGAGCATTCCTCTATAACGAAAAGGCCAAGGAGGCTCTCGACCGTTTCTATGCGCGTCCCGATACCTTGTCGCTGGGCGTGTGCAACGGTTGCCAGGCGATGATCGCCCTCGGCCTCATTACCCCCGACCATGAGCAGAAACCCGAAATGTGGCATAACGACAGCCATAAACTCGAGTCGGGATTCGTGGGCGTGGATATTCAGCCGTCGAATTCGGTGATGCTCGGTTCGTTGGCGGGTAGTTCGCTCGGAGTGTGGATTACACATGGTGAAGGCAAGTTCCATTTGCCGTATCCGGAAGACCGTTACAATGTGGCGTTGAAGTACAGCTACGATCAGTATCCGGCCAATCCGAACGGCAGCGATTACAATGTGGCGGGTATCGTTAGCGCCGATGGTCGTCATCTGGCTATGATGCCGCATTTGGAGCGTGCCCTGCGTCCGTGGAACTGGGCTTACTACCCGGAGGGTCGGATGGCGGACGAAATAACCCCGTGGATCGAGGCATTCGTCAATGCCGCCCGATGGATCAAAGAGAAGACGAAATAGAACCGGGCTCTTGCTCGGGACAACAGAATGAATAACGGACCTATCGGCATATTCGATTCCGGGCTGGGCGGTCTTTCCGTTTGGCGTGAGATTCGTCGGGCATTACCCGACGAATCTCTGCTCTATTATGGCGACGGAAAGCATTGTCCGTACGGAAGTCAGCCCAAAGAGAAGATCCGGGACTATTCCGATGCTGCCGTCGCCTGGCTGTTGGATCAGGGTGCGAAATTGATTGTCGTGGCTTGCAATACGGCGACGGCAGCATCGATCCGTTATCTGCGCGCGAAGTATGATATTCCGATTGTGGGTATGGAGCCGGCCGTGAAACCTGCCGCTCTTTCCACCCGTAGCGGAGTCATCGCGATATTGGCTACGGAGGCCTCTCTGCACGGGGAACTGTTCCATCATACGGCAGCCCGGTATGCGGAAAACGTACGGATCTTATCGGCTGTGGGCACAGGATTCGTGGAGCTGGTGGAGGAGAGTCGCGAGGATACCCCCGAAGCCTATGAAACGGTACGAAACGTGGTGGAACCTTTGTTGGAGGCCGGAGCGGACCGTCTTGTGCTGGGCTGTACGCACTATCCCTTCCTTGCACCGGTGATCCGACGGGTAATCGGATCGCGCGAGGTGGAGCTGATTGATCCTGCTCCTGCCATTGAACGTCGAGTGGCTCATTTGCTGCAGGAGTATGCCCTTGAAGCGGAACCGGGACATCCGGCCGAGGAGCTTTTCTATACGCTTGCCGATGAATCCTATCGGCAAAAATTGATAGCTAAGGCCTCTCAAACGCTCTCTTTGCCCTGATAGGAGTTTGAAAGGAATCCGGAAAACGAAGTTCTCTTCGGGAGGATACAATGAATATTTTCGTGGGATTTTTCGAGAAAAAACATTAACTTCGTCCTGATTTTATCCCTTTTGACGATTATGGCCGCTACCGCTAAGAAAACGACTGATAAAATGCCGAAAAGCAAAGGATTGACCGATACACAGCGATGGGTGTACGGAGTGATCCTTTTTGCGTTTTCATTGTTTATGCTGGTGGCCGTAGTATCCTACTATTTTTATTGGGCCGATGACCAGAATTTCGTACGCTGGGGAGATATGTGGCGTACGGACGGTGGGTTGGTGATGAATCCGGCAGGGAAGATGGGTGCTGTTCTGGCCAATTATGTGGTGGGTCAGTGGTTCGGTGTCTTCGGTCTGGCGATTCCTGTCGTTTTAATGATCCTGGCACTGCGAATCATCAATTATCGCCCGATGTTTCTGCGCAAATCGGTGCGCATATCGCTGATTATTATGATCCTGGGATCTTTGTCGCTCGGGTTCCTGTTCGGCAGTCGCTGGAATATCTTCGGAACCGGATTAGGCGGTGCTCATGGGATCTTTGTCTCGGCATGGATCCGGAGTTTTCTGGGAACCGCAGGGACGGCATTGTTGCTGTTGCTGGGGTGGATCCTGATAGGTGTGTATATTAATTCCAAGCGGACTATTTCGGTCGTGAATAAAGTGGGTAAAGGGATCTATGACGGCAGTGTGAAGGTGGGTGAGACGGTTCTGGAACAGGCCACCGGTCTGGTAGCACATAAAGGCAGCGGGGAAGTCTCCGGACAAGAAGACGATGCCGTAGAGACGTTGCAAGGCGTTGGTTTGCCGGGCAATGCTACGGACACAGCCCAGGCTGGGACCGGGAAATCTTTGGATAGCGAGACGGTGCAATCCCCTCAATATGCAGCTGGAGGAGTTACGAAAATGGAAGAGGAGGATGAACGCCAGATTTTCGAGGTGACGGACCGGCGTAGCGTTGCTTTGGATTCGGATGGAACTTTCCAGGTGGTGACGTTGGGAAAAGATGCGCGTACGGATGACGGAACGGAAGTTGCCTCTGCGGAAAGCATTACTACGGAGGCTGCTCCGTCGAATGTCGTCACTTTCGGTGAAGAGGTCGATCCGGTGGTGCGACCTGCTACAGAGAGTCGTGTTGCTGTCGAAACGGCTTCGCCCGGTTTTGAGGTGGTCGATCTTACAAGCGGCCGTTCTCTGTCTGTGGGTGGAGTGGTCGAGGCAACGGCTCCGGATGGTGTGAAGACCGATTCCAAATTGGAGGTGGTAGTGGCCGGCCGTAAGGATATCGAGTTGGATGACGACCAGATCGACGAATCGCTGTATGACCCGACCAAGGAGTTGTCCAAGTATCAACGTCCCCCGGTGGAACTACTCGAGGATCACAGTGTGGACGTGCAGGTGACCGAGGAGGAGATCTATGAGAATAAGAACCAGATTGTCCGTACGCTGGAGAACTTTGGAATCAAGATCGACAAGATCAAGGCGACGATCGGCCCGACGGTGACGCTTTATGAGATTGTCCCTGCTGCGGGTGTCAAAATATCGAAGATTAAAAATCTGGAGGATGATATTGCTTTGAGCCTGAAAGCGTTGGGTATACGTATCATTGCTCCTATGCCCGGTAAAGGGACGGTGGGCATTGAGGTGCCGAACAAGGATAAGGAGATCGTCTCGATGTACTCCGTGGTGAAGACCATGCGTTTCCAGGAGAGTAAATATGAACTGCCGGTGGTGTTGGGTAAGACGATTTCGAACGAGACGTTCGTCATCGATTTGGCGAAGATGCCTCACCTGTTGGTGGCGGGGGCTACGGGACAGGGTAAGTCTGTCGGACTGAATGCGATCATCACCTCGTTGCTCTATCGGAAACATCCTGCGGAGTTGAAATTCGTGCTGGTCGATCCCAAACGTGTGGAGTTGTCGCTCTACGGTAAACTGGAGAAGCATTTCCTGGCGAAAATGGCCAGCGAGGAGTCCGCCATTCTGACCGATACGCAGAAGGTGGTCTATACGCTCAATTCGCTGGTAGAGGAGATGACGGCTCGTTATGAACTGCTCCGCATGGCCGAGGTGAAGAAAATCTCGGAATATAACGAGAAGTTTACGAATCGTCGTCTGAATCCGAATAAGGGTCATCGTTTCCTGCCCTATATCGTAGTGGTGATCGATGAGTTCGCCGATATGATTATGACGGCCGGACGGGAGATCGAAACGCCGATCACCCGGTTGGCCCAGTTGGCCCGAGCCGTAGGCATCCACCTGGTGATTGCTACGCAACGACCCGATGTTAAGGTCATTACCGGGTTGATTAAGGCAAATTTCCCGGCGCGTATTGCATTCCGTGTCATGTCGATGGTCGATTCGCGTACGATTCTCGATCAGCCCGGGGCCAATCAGTTGATCGGCCGGGGCGATATGCTGATTTCGTTGAACGGGGAGCTGACACGTGTGCAGTGCGCCTTTATCGATACTCCCGAGATCGAACGGATTACGGAGTTTATCAGCAATCAGCGCGGTTACCCTTCGGCGTACGAATTACCCGATTATACGCCCGATGCGGAGAGCAGCGTAGCAGCCAAGAGCGGCGATATGGGACCACTCGATCCGATGTTCGAGGATGTGGCACGTTTCGTGGTGCAGAACCAACAGGGTTCTACCTCATCCATTCAACGCCGATTCTCGATCGGGTATAACCGTGCGGGCCGCATTATGGATCAACTCGAGATGCACGGTATTGTGGGGAAAGCTGATGGCAGTAAACCGCGCGAGGTGCTGCTTATGGATATCCAGTCGCTGGAATACGTTTTGAAAAATCTGGAGGGTTGAGGCCATGGTGATCAAGGAGAAACAAAATAGGCAGGCGGCTGTTGAGTTGTGTGGAACATTTGAAAGAGAGCTCACGGAAAGTGAATTCGTGACTTCGGCAGTTCATATACGATATGGAGGCATGGTTCTTAGCCGATTTCTCGTGACACTCTTGCTGGCTTTGCTTGTGCCGTTTTTTTCTTGGGCCGATGCCAGATCGGAGGATCTATTGGGCAAACTGGCTTCCAAGATTGCGTCGATGGGCGATTACCGCGTTGAGTTTCGGGCGGAAGTCAAGGGACAGGGAAGCGTCGAAGGCCTCTATACGGTGAGCGGAGATAAATATTTCATTCAGGTGGATGGACAGGAGGTGAGGTGCGACGGCAAAACCCGTTATGAAATCAATCATGAAAACCGGGAAGTGTTGATCGATCAGGTGAATCCGGAGGATCGGAATCTGCTGTCCAACCCTACGAAAGCCTTTGAGTTCGCAAACGATCAATTTCGGGCTACTTACGCTGGAGAACGTACGACGGCAGATGGCCGTAAATGCGATGCGATCATGTTGCATCCCGTGGCCTCGGATGCCAGTTTCAGTGACGTTCTGCTGTTGATCGATCGTGCGACGGGACTCCCCGCCCTGCTGAGATACCGTATGGAGGGGTCATCGGACGAGGTGGCAATCACCGTGAAAAGTTTCGTACATGCCTCCGGAGTCCAGTCGTCCCAATTTACACTTGATCGTGCTGCCTTGAAAGAGTACGAACTGATCGATTTTCGGTAAATCTATTGCCGACCCTTTTAGCTTGGAATCTCCCTCTCTCTATTTACCTTTCCCTATGCTATGTTCTTCCGTGAGGCCTTTGTGTGGCTTCTCTCGGCGGGATGTACTGTGGTTTTTCGGACCGGGGATTTTTTCTGCTATTTAGTCGCCTTGATTTTTGGCGGATTTGTAAATAATCAGTACCTTCGTAGGGTTATAAACAGAGTTGAATGCTATTATGGCAGAAGAAGGAAAGATTATAAAAATCAATATCGAGGAAGAGATGAAAACCGCCTACATCGATTATTCGATGTCGGTGATTGTGTCGCGTGCATTGCCTGACGTAAGGGACGGTCTCAAGCCGGTCCATCGCAGGATTCTCTATGATATGAGCAACGAATTGAACCTGTATTCCGATAAACCTCACCGTAAATCTGCCCGTATCGTGGGTGATGTGCTCGGTAAGTTCCACCCGCATGGAGATAGTTCGGTGTATGATGCGATGGTGCGTATGGCCCAGGAGTGGAGTATGCGTTATCCGTTGGTGGACGGACAGGGTAACTTCGGTTCGGTGGACGGCGATAGCCCCGCTGCCATGCGTTATACCGAGGCGAGGATGAAAAAACTGGCCGACGAAGTAATGGCCGATATCGAGAAAGATACGGTCGACTTTGTGGGCAACTTTGATGATACGATTCAGGAGCCGACGGTGCTCCCTACGAAGATTCCTTTGTTGTTGGTCAACGGCTCTTCGGGTATTGCGGTGGGTATGGCCACCAATATGGCTCCGCATAACCTCGGTGAGGTGGTGGATGCCATCTGTGCCTATATTGATAACCGGGATATAGAGGTCTCGGAACTCATCAAATATGTGAAAGCTCCGGATTTCCCTACGGGAGGTATTATTTACGGATATGAAGGTGTTCGCGAGGCGATGGAGACCGGTCGGGGACGCGTGGTGATGCGAGCCAAGACCGAGATCGAGCATACGCACAGCGGCCGAGAGTGTATCGTGGTGACGGAGATTCCCTATCAGGTGAACAAGGCGGAGATGATCAAGCGAATCGCCGATATGATCAACGAGAAGAAGATCGAAGGCATTTCGTACATCAACGATGAGAGCGACCGTAAGGGTATGCGTATCGTCATTATCCTGAAACAGGATGCGGTGGCCAGTGTGGTGTTGAATACCCTGTTTAAGTATACGGCTTTGCAGACGACCTTCCCGGTGAATAATATCGCGTTGGTGCACGGTCGTCCGTATCAGCTTAATTTGAAGGATCTGATCCGCCACTTTGTGGAGCATCGCCATGATGTGGTGGTGCGTCGTACGAAGTTCGATCTCAAAAAGGCGGAGGAACGCGCCCATATTCTGCAGGGGTTGCTGATAGCATTGGATCATATCGACGATATTATCAATATTATACGTGGTTCGGAGACGCCGGATCAGGCCAAGGCGACCATGATGGAACGTTTCGCGCTGACTGATATCCAGGCGCAGGCCATCATCGATATGAGACTCCGGGCGTTGACCGGGCTGGAGCGTCACAAACTGCAGGATGAATACGAGGCGTTGTGCAAGATGATCGCTTACTATCATGAAGTGCTTCAGAGTGAGCCTTTGCAGATGAAGATCATCCGGGAAGAGATGCAGGAGATGAAGGCCAAATACGGCGATCCTCGCCGCACGGAGATTGTCTTCGCAGCCGAAGAGTTCAACCCGGAGGATTTTTATGCGGATGATGAGATGGTGATTACGATCTCGCGCATGGGATACATCAAACGTACGCCGCTGACCGAATATCGTACGCAAAGTCGCGGAGGCATCGGAATCAAGGGAAGTGCTACGCGTGACGAGGACTTCATCGAGCATATTTATGTGACGACAATGCACAATACGATGCTGCTCTTTACGGAGAAGGGCCGTTGCTATTGGCTGAAAGTATACGAGATTCCGGAAGGAACCCGTGCTTCGAAAGGCCGGGCCTTGCAGAACGTTATTCAGATCGAGCCGGATGATAAGGTGCGTGCCTATATCAATGTGCGTCATCTGGATGATGCGGAGTATGTGAATAACAACTACATTATTATGTGTACCAAGGAGGGAGTTATTAAAAAGACCCGCCTTGAGGCCTATTCCCGCCCGCGTCAGAACGGTGTAAATGCCATTACGATTAAAGAGGGCGACCAGTTGATTAATGCTGCGTTGACCAGTGGAAACGCCGAGGTGATGATTGCTGCTCGCGAGGGTAAGGCAATTCGCTTCCCGGAGAGTACGGTACGGGCAATTGGCCGAACCGGTGCCGGAGTGAAAGGAATCAGTATCGAAGAGGGCGACGAAGTGGTAGGCATGGTTTGTGTGGAGCCTGACAATAAGAAAGATATCCTTGTGTTGAGCGAAAACGGATACGGAAAACGTACCGATCTGGATGACTATCGGATTACCAACCGAGGTGGTAAAGGGGTCAAAACGATTCAAATCACCGAAAAAACCGGTAAACTGATCTCGATACAGGCAGTAACGGATGATAATGATTTGATGATTATCAATCGAAGCGGTATTACAATTCGGACTGCCGTGACCGATATCCGTCTGGCTGGTCGTGCAACTCAAGGCGTGAAGGTGATTAATTTACGTAATGGCGACTCGATCGCTTCGGTGGTGGCTGTTCCTAAAAATGAGGACGAAGAATCTGCCGGAGATGCCCCGGTTTCGGCAGGCAATATGCAAGATGCGGAGCCGCAAGCAGCTGCCACGCAGGAGGGCGGCCCGACAAAAGAGTAATAACTTTTAACTAACTTTTTGATATGAAAAGATTTGTTTTGTTGGCAGCGGCAACCATGTTGTTCTCTGCCCCGATCATGGCCCAGTCCCAGATCAAAGTCGACAAGGAAGGGTTCGCAAAGAAGATCGAAAAATCCGATGCCGACATTCAGAATCCTAAGAAAAACACGAAATCGGCTGTATGGCTCGATCGTGGTAAAATCTTTACGGATGCCGCCATGGCTCCTTCGAACGGCTTGTATAAAGGTGTAGATGAGAAGACCATGCCGTTGATGTTCGGTAAACCCTCTTCTACGGAAACTAAAAAGATCGGAGACGTAGATTATCAAGCCTCGACTTATGAGAACTTCATTGCATATATCAGGGACGGGAAAGTGGTATTCTGGGAAACTACGACGGAAGTAGCAGAAGATGCACTGACAAAGGCTTATGACGCTTATGTGAAGGCGATTGAACTGGATGCCAAAGCAGCAGAGAAGGCAAAACCCGGTATGATGCAGATAGTCAGTGTTTATAAACAGGATGCTGAGAATAGTTTCCTTAAACAAGATTACAAGGCTGCAGCCGATGCCTTTAAGAAGGCTTATGATATAGAAGAGAATCCGGCTGTAAATATTCCGGATACGGCAGCGCTTTTCAATGCAGGATTCTTGTATACGATAGCATCTGAATTCCAAAATGGAGCAGAATGTCTGAAGACGGCTTTGGATAAATATAATTATGCCAACGATGGCGATACCTATTATTATCTTTTCCACTGCTATTTCGGATTGAAGGATAATGAGTCTGCTCGCGCTATTTTAATGGATGGTTTGGGAAAATATCCGAAGAACAATAAGATCGTTGAGGGTCTGTTGCAACTTTACAGCAATGGAGGTGGCGATCCTCAGGAGATTATTCCTATCGTGGAGAAAGCAGTGAATGACGATCCGAACAATCCTGATTTGTGGGGAGGACTGGGTCGTATCTATGAGAAACTCTATGAGTATTATAAGGAAGCAGGTGAGAATGATCAGGCAATGGGCGAACTGGACAAATCGGTTGCTGCGTTTGAAAAAGCGGCAGAATTGGCCAAGAATGATTTCAGTGCCCAGTTCAACCTCGGTCTGTTGCAGATTAAGAAAGGAGACGAGTTGAATCAGATTCTCAATAAGAGCAATATCACCAGTCAGGAAGAGTACAATGCCAGCCTGGGAAAAGTGAACGCCGTGTATGCTTTGTCTGTTGCTCCGCTGGAGGCCGCATTGGCCCTTCAACCGAATGATCCTTCGACGATCGAGTTGCTGAAGAATGTATGTTTCCGTCTGCGTGATGAGGCTGGAATGATGGATAAATACAACAAGTATAACGACATGTTTAAAAACCTTCAGGGACAGTGATTCTGAAGGTTTCATGTGATACTAAAAACGGGAAACGCATATGTGTTTCCCGTTTTTTTGGTAAAAATTTTGTACTCTTTTGCCAGATGACTAACTTTGTCTCTAATTGCATGATGAAAGCATGGACGAGAACGAAAAAATCTTAGATGATATAACCCGTCAGGAGTATAAGTACGGTTTTGTGACCGATATTGAAACCGATACGATTCCTAAGGGATTGAATGAAGAGATCATCCGGATGATCTCCGCAAAAAAAGGAGAACCGGCCTGGATGACCGAAAACCGTGTGAAGGCCTATCGGCAGTGGCTTACGATGTCGATGCCCCATTGGGCGCATCTCGATATTCCTGAGATTGATTATCAGGATATTATCTATTATGCAGCACCGCGTACTACGCCGAAATACAACAGTATGGACGAGGTCGACCCGGAACTGAAAGCCACTTTCGACAAATTGGGTATTCCGCTCGAGGAACAGATGGCTCTTTCGGGTGTGGCGGTCGATGCAGTGATGGACTCCGTGTCGGTGAAAACTACGTTTAAGGAGACTCTGGCTGAAATGGGCATCATCTTCTGTTCGATGAGCGAAGCAATCCGGGATTATCCTGATTTGGTACGGAAGTATCTGGGAAGTGTAGTGCCTTATACCGATAATTTCTTTGCAGCACTCAATGCCGCGGTGTTCTCCGACGGTTCCTTCTGTTATGTTCCGAAAGGGGTCCGGTGCCCGATGGAGTTGAGTACCTATTTTCGTATTAATGCCGCAGGTACGGGGCAATTCGAACGGACACTCATCGTGGCTGATGAGGGGGCTTATGTGAGCTATCTGGAAGGGTGTACGGCTCCCCGGCGTGATGAGAATCAGTTGCATGCGGCAGTGGTCGAGATTGTGGTGATGAAAGATGCCGAGGTCAAGTATTCTACGGTGCAGAATTGGTATCCCGGCGATAAGGAGGGGAAAGGCGGCATATACAACTTTGTGACCAAACGCGGAATCTGCCGGGGCGAGAATGCCCGGCTCTCCTGGACCCAGGTGGAGACCGGTTCGGCCATTACCTGGAAGTATCCGAGCTGTATTCTGGCAGGCGATAACAGTGTGGGCGAATTCTACTCCGTGGCTCTCACCAATAACTTCCAACAGGCCGATACGGGGACGAAGATGATTCATCTGGGACGAAATACGCGGAGCCGTATCGTGTCGAAGGGTATATCGGCCGGACAGAGCCAGAACAGCTACCGCGGTTTGGTGAAGGTGTCGAAAAAGGCGGTCGGAGCACGCAACTATTCGCAGTGCGATTCGTTGTTGATCGGGGATAAGTGTGGAGCGCATACCTTCCCGTATGTGGAGTCGGATAATCGCAGTGCGGTGATCGAACACGAGGCTACTACGTCGAAAATCAGCGACGATCAGTTGATGTATTGTAATCAGCGTGGTATCGCTACCGAGGAGGCTGTGGGGCTGATCGTCAACGGTTATGCCCGCGAGGTGCTCAATAAGTTGCCGATGGAGTTTGCGATTGAAGCCCAGAAACTGTTGGCGATCAGTCTGGAAGGGAGTGTGGGGTAGTCGTGTGTTCTGATTGTAGACCGGGGAGCCAGACAGAGCAGTTGTCGGCTCGATGAGAAGTGTGAAAAAAGAATAGAAAAACGATATGTTAGAGGTTAAAAATCTACATTGTACGGTCGAGGGGAAGGAGATTCTCCGCGGCATCAATTTGAGTGTCCGGACAGGAGAGGTACATGCCATCATGGGCCCGAACGGTTCCGGAAAGAGTACCTTTGCTTCCGTGTTGGCGGGGAATCAGAAATATGAAGTGACCGAAGGAGAGGTCTCTTTCGATGGAATGGATCTGCTCGGTATGAGCATCGAGGATCGTGCCCGTGCGGGACTGTTTCTCGGATTCCAGTATCCGGTAGAGATTCCCGGGGTAAGCATGGCAAACTTCATGAAACTCGCTGTGAACGAGCAGCGTAAGTATCGTGGTCTGGAGCCTCTGTCGGCCGGAGATTTCCTGCGTCTGATGCGCGAGAAGAGTGCCATCGTGGAGCTCGACAGCAAATTGACCAGCCGGGCCGTGAATGAGGGGTTCTCGGGCGGCGAGAAGAAGAAAAACGAGATTTTCCAGATGGCGATGCTCGACCCGAAACTGGCTATTCTCGATGAGACGGACAGCGGATTGGATATCGATGCACTGCGCATCGTGGCGACCGGTGTCACGAAGCTCCATCGTCCGGATAATGCTACCGTTGTCATTACGCACTATCAACGATTGCTGGATTATATCGTGCCCGATTATGTGCATGTGCTTTACAAGGGGCGTATCATCTATACCGGCGACAAATCGCTGGCCCTGAAACTCGAAGAACAGGGCTACGATTGGCTGATCAACCAATACCAATAGTGGCGAGTTATGAATAGGTCATTGGAACAGGGGCTTTCGGAACTCTATCTCTCGAATCTCGACATGATCGGGGAGGGATTGCCGGGCCGTCTCAATGCTGCCCGGAGCAGTTTTCTGGAGAGTTTCAATCTGTCGCCGCTACCCTCAGCACGTGACGAACGTTACCGTCATTGCGATCTGCAGAAGCTCTTCGCCGGGGAGTGGGAGCATTACTTTACACCGTCGCCTGAACCTGGACAGGCTCGGAATCGGCTTCCGATCGAAGGATATTGGATAGAACTTTACAATGGTTTTTGTCCGACAGACGATGCGCTAGTAGTCCTCGATAATGGAATCATATACGGATCGTTGCGTGTTGCAATGCGTGAGAGGGAGGATCTTGTACTGAAATATTATAATACGGTTGCCGATAACGACGGGGAAAGTGTCGTTGCCCTGAATAGCCTGTTCATGCAGGATGGCGCTTTTGTGTATGTGCCGGAGGGCGTTTCGGCGTCGCTTCCCTTCGTGCTCTCGTTTGAATATGGTACGAATGATGCGGCTCAGATGTGTTTTGCCCGGTCCTTGGTGGTGGTGGAGCGCGGAGCGCATGCCGATGTGGTGGTTTCGCATCAGTCGACCGACAATTCCCGGGTGTTGGTCGATTGTGTACGGGAAAGTATCGTAGCCGACGGCGGAAATGTCAATCTGAGCGAAATCGTTCGTATGAACGGTTCCAGTACCTTGATTACTGGACACTATCTACACCAGAAGGAGAGCAGCCGAGCCGATATGCTCAGTGTGTGGCTGCGCGGCGGCACGACACGTGTCAATGCGCGTCATGATTTGGCGGGACGCGGATGCGAGAGCAATTTTTACGGCCTCTACTTCGGTACAGGCAATGAAAGAACCGATATTTGCATGACGGTGAACCACCTGCAACCCGACTGCACCAGCTATGAATCGGTCAAGGGCATCGTCTCCGGTGAGGCCGTAGGGGCATTTACCGGACGTGTTTATGTGGCTCCCGATGCGCAGCGTACCTCTGCATTCCAACAGAACCGGAATTTACAGATGAGTGATACCGCGAAGGTCTATACGGAGCCGCAACTCGAGATCTATGCCGACGATGTGAAATGTAGTCACGGAGCTACGGTGGGGCAGATGGATCCGGAAGCGATTTATTATATGCGGCAGCGCGGTATCGGAGAAGAGGAGGCGCGTCGTCTTCAGATGTTCGGTTTTGTGAATGACATCGTGTCGCATTGTCCGCACGATGGGGCATGCGACTTTGTCCGCGAGTTGGCCGAAGCGCGCATAAATGAACTTTAGCATGTTTGATATTCAGAAAATACGTTCCGATTTTCCGATTCTCAGCCGTACGGTTTACGGAAAGCCCTTGGTCTATCTTGACAGCGGCGCAACCGCGCAGAAACCGTTGTGTGTGATCGAGAAGGTCGATGAGTTGCATCGTACGCTTAATGCCAACATCCATCGCGGGGTACATTTCCTCAGCGAGGAGAGTACGGTGCTATATGAAGCGGCGCGTGAAACGGTGCGTCAATTCATCCATGCCGGCTCCACCGCGGAGATTGTCTTCACGGCAGGGGCTACGGCTGGAATCAACCTTGTGGCCTACAGTTTCGGTGGACGTTATATCGGAGAGGGCGATAATGTGGTGGTCAGCGAGATGGAGCACCACTCCAATATTGTGCCCTGGCAGTTGATCTGTCAACGCAAGGGGGCAGAGATCCGGGTGCTGCGTTTCGATGACGACGGTCGTCTGTGTACGGAGGATTTGCCGGGACTTTTGGATGAGCGGACACGTATCGTAGCCGTGACGCAGGCATCCAATGTATTGGGTACGCGGCCGGATTTGTCTTATGTAATCACTGCGGCCCATGCTGCCGGAGTCCCGGTGTTGGTCGATGGTTGTCAGGGTATTGTGCACGGAGGGGTGGATGTGACGGCGCTGGATTGCGATTTTTACGCTTTTTCGGGACATAAACTGTATGGTCCGACAGGTGTGGGGGTGCTTTATGGCAAACGGAAGTGGCTGGAGGAGATGCCTCCTTTCCTGGGGGGCGGCGATATGGTGGGTACGGTGACCTTCAACGGTACGACATGGGCAGAGCTGCCGCTCAAGTTCGAGGCGGGTACGGCCAATTATATCGGTGCAATCGGCATGGCGGAAGCAATTCGCTATGTGCAGCGTTTCGACCCGGAGGAGATAGAAAAGCATGGACATATGTTGCTCGCGCGCGTGACGGAGGGATTGACACGAATCCCGGGAGTGCGGATTTATGGAGAGATGCCGGACAAGTGTCCCATTGTCTCATTCACTGCGGCGGGTACCCATCCCTATGACATCGGAATGATTCTCGATAAACTCGGAATCGCCATTCGAACGGGTACGCATTGTGCCGAACCGGTGATGACCCATTATGGACTGACCGGGATGTGTCGTGCTACCTTCGCGATATATAACACGCCCGAGGAGGTCGATGCCCTGGTGGCCGGGGTGGAACGAGCCGTTGCCATGTTGCGGTGACAGAAGAGCGTTGGTCGAAGACTCGAGGTAAGATGTACATGATGGGGTGCGCCTTTAAAAGATAAATGATAGAATTATGCCATTGATTGTATTGGAAGGTTTGGATGGAGCCGGAAAATCGACTCAAATCGAGAAACTGGCCGACTGGCTCGCTGCCCGGGGGATGAAACATGAGTACCTTCATTTTCCCCGCTTCGATTCGCCTGTGTATGGTGAACTGGTGGCCCGTTTCCTGCGCGGGGAGCTGGGATCGATGGAGCAGGTAGACCCTTATATCGTTGCCCTGTTGTTTGCTGGCGACCGTGCCGATGCCGCTCCGATGTTGCGCGGCTGGCTTGATGAAGGGAAATATGTCCTGCTCGACCGCTATGTCTATTCCAACATCGGATTCCAATGCGCCAAACTCGAGAGATTGACCGACCGGATTCGTCTGCGCGATTGGATTCTGCATCTGGAGTTCGAATACAACCGAATTCCGCGACCCGACGTGTCGCTTTTCCTCGATGTGCCTTTCGAGTTTACTCGCTGCAAACTCTCACAGCGGAGGGAGGGCGAGGATCGTTCGTACCTCCAGGGAGGCAAAGATATTCACGAGGAGTCGCTCGAGTTGCAGCGACGGGTGCGCGAGGTGTATCTCGACTGTGCCGCGCTCGATCCGAAACTTCATGTGGTCCATTGTGCCGATTCTCATGGCGACATGGATATTCCGGAACGTATATTCGAACGTATACGAGCATTTGTGGAGCCGTTGTTGTGACCTGATGCCTCCCCCGAAATTGAAAACTGACCCATTGATATAAAGAACCTTTTTACCATGAATTTCCGCCTCGCCCGCCTCAAATGCTATGCGTTGCATCTGTGCCGTATTTTGTTGGCTCTTACCTTCATTTTTTCCGGCTTTGTCAAATCGGTCGACCCGTGGGGAACGGCCATTAAACTGGGAGAATATTTTGCTGCTTTCGGTATAGAGTGGTTGTATGGGGCTCGTTTCTTCTTTTCGATTTGGCTTACTGGGGCGGAACTGATGCTAGGCCTGATGCTATTGTTCAAGGTGCGGCTGCGGTTGGTTTCCATCTTTGCCGTGCTTTCCATGCTGTTTTTTACCTCGCTCACCTTCGTATTGGCTTTGTGGAATCCGGTGGAGGATTGCGGCTGTTTCGGCGAGGCAATCAAATTGACCAACTGGGAGTCGTTCCTTAAGAATCTGATTCTTTTGCCGATGAGCATCGCCGTATTTTGGAGCGCCCGTAAATTGCCGATCATGCCGACGTGGATGGATGGCGTGAAGATGCTGGCTATCGCGTGTGTGGCTTTCGGTATCGGCGTATATTCGTATCGTCACTTGCCATTGATCGATTTTCTGCCCTATAAAGTCGGTACGAATGTGCTCGAAGCGATGAATGCGGCCGAACATGGCGATGTGGAGACGGTACTGATCTATCGCGATCTGAAGAGCGGGAAAGAGCGCGAGTTTACGCTGGAAGACACTACCTGGTACGATACTACGCGTTGGGAGTATGTCGATACCCGAATTACGGCAATCAATACGTCGGTCCACCCGATGATCCGTGATTTTGCGATTTTTAACGACCAGGAGGTGGTGACTAATGAGATTCTCTCCGATACGGGGGTGGTCTATATGGTGTGCGCTTCGGATATAGAGGACTTCCGGCCTCGTTGTTTGCGGCGGTTGGAGAGCGCAGTGTCTCAGGCTTACCAGCGTGGATACCGGGTGCTTTGTCTGACAGCCGAGTCTTTGAACCGTGTGCCCGAGATTCTGTTGGGTCAGGAGCGCGTGACTTGTTACAACATGGATGCCACTACGCTGAAAACCATGCTCCGAGCCAAGGTGGGTGTCGTGGTATTACACGACGGTGTGATCGTGGACAAAGTGAATTGCCGCGATATGCTCGACAAAGGGGTATTGCCCTATTATTAATGCGGAGGAGTCTCTTTTCGGAGAGCGAACCGCCCTGTTGTCTGAGTTTAATAATGCACCTTTCGCTCCTGCAGGTGATTGATGTAGATGTCGAACGATACGGGAGCAATCATCTCCATCATTAAGGTCATGCCGCAGTATTTGTCGTGGGTGAGCTCCAGCGCACGGATAATGCGATGGTGGTCAGTATCCGGTGGACATTCTACATGATAGGCCTGTGTTATGGCGGTGAAGAGACTTTGTGGCTTGGATGCAGAGTCGGTGAGTTTTCCCATGATTTCTATGCGAAACCCGTTGATTGTTATTTGCATTTTTTCAAACAGAGCCAATGCGGTCATGGCAGAACATTTTGCTACGGCAAAGAGCATGAGTTCCTTGGGATTCATGTCGTCGCAGGAGGGCGTGTCGATAAGCTCAAAGTCCTGCCCTCCGAGCCACTGAAGTGTGATTCTTTCCATTGAAAATTTGATTATATTGAATACCTGACCCAGGAGCAAGAATCGTTCCTTGTGGGGAGGGAAAAGCAGATATTTTTTTGTAAGTTTGCGCAGAATAACCGATATGATTATGCAGAAAGGATTTTGTACGCTGGGCCTGTTGGCTTTATTGACTGTCGGAGGAGTTCAGGCTCAGTCCGATCGCGGGATAGGACATCATGCCGAGAAAGGGTATGAACTGTTCGATGCCGGACGTTATGCGGCCGCACAACAGGAGTTGGAGAAAGCCCGTAAAGAACTCAGTAGAGACAAAACAGGCGAGGCTATGCGCATCGATTATCTGTTGGCCGAGTGTGCTGGAAAGACGGGAGATCCCTCGGCGATGGAGAAGTTCCGTGCTTTTTTGACCAAATACCCCCATTCGATTTATGGAAATGACGTGCGTTTTTCGATGGCCAATCGGTTGTCGGAGGAGGGAAAGTATGCCGAGGCAAAACGGGAATATCTCGTGGTGAATCCCTATGGGCTTTCCGTTTCGAAACAGGACGAATATAATTTCAAGAAGGGATACGCTTTCTTCATGAATGATGAAATCGATCAGGCGGAGAATTGTTTCCGGCAGGTTTCGTCCGAGGGTGAGTATGGACCGCACGCTACCTACTATACGGCATATATCGATTATATCGGAGAACGATATGGCGTGGCAAAAAGGGGATTCCAGTCATTGCAGAATAACGATGCCTATGCCCGGGTGATTCCATTCTATCTGTTGCAGATCGAGATGCTCGAAGGCAATTACAATTATGTCGTGCGTGAGGGAGATGCGTTGCTGGCGGCCGCCACCGGCGAGCGGGAGGCAGAAATTGCCCGTTCGATGGCTGAGGCGTGGTTCCATAAGGGAGACTACGCCCGTACGCTCTCCTATATGGATCATTTCCGTAAGGCCGGCGGTAAGATGGGGCGCGAGGAGTACTATCTCGAAGGCTATGCCGATTATATGCGCAATGATATCGACCCGGCGATCGAAGCCCTTACCCAAGTTTGCGGTCCGGATGATAAATTGACGCAGAATGCCGCGTATCATCTGGGAGGGTGCTATCTTCGGGCCGGGAACAAGCGGCAGGCGATGCTCTCTTTTTCGATGGCTGCCGGGGCCGACTACGACGATGTGATCCGAGAGGATGCGTTGTTCAATTATGGAAAATTGCAGTATGAACTGGGCGGAGGTGTGTTCAACGAGGCGATCAATCTGCTTTCGCGTTACATCCGTGAATATCCTGCCTCGCCCCGGTTGGATGAAGCACGTCAGTATCTGGTGGCAGCCTATTACAATTCGAAGAATTATGAGGCCGCCTACGATGCCATTCTGCAGATGCCCAATCCCGATAACAACCTGCGCGCAGCGCTTCAGAAGATTGCCTACTTCCGTGCTCTGGAGTATTATAATGCCGGCAATCGGGACGAGGCTTATCGCTTGTTGCAGCAGTCGCTGTCGAACCGGTTCAATGCAAAATATACGGCTCTTACACAATTCTGGATGGGCGAGATTCTTTATGAAAAAGGGGAGTACGACAAGGCATTGCCGCTGTATAAGGAGTACATCTCGCTTTCGCCCGAGAGCGAAAAAGAGCATGCGATGGCTCTGTATAACGTGGGGTATGTCTATTTCGATAAACAGGATTGGGCGAATGCCCGGAGTTGGTTTACGCGTTTTGTCAATGCCTATGCGGCCAAGGACCGTTATCGCGCCGACGCTTTGAATCGACTGGGCGATGCGGAATACGCCGGCCGTGAATTCTGGAAAGCGATGGAGAATTATAATGCCGCCGCCAAGATTGGTACGCCGGAGAAGTACTATTCGCAGTATCAGCGAGCCATTGCGCTCGGGTTGGTGAATCGTCGGGATACGAAGATTCAGGCATTGAAGGATATCGTTGCTGTCGGGCAGGGGGAATATGTGGACGATGCCATGTACGAGTTGGGGCGTACCTATATCTCAATGGGCCGCTATGCCGACGGAGCCTCGGCCTTGAAGCGTTTCGTCGATGCTTACCCCTCTTCGCCGAAATATGCCGCGGCTCTTGCCGATCTTGGGCTCGCCAGCCAGAACCTTGGCGATAATGCCGCAGCATTGCGTTACTATAAACAGATTGTCGCTCAGGCCCCGGCATCTTCCGAGTCGAAGGATGCTTTGCTGGCTATCAAGAATATCTATGTCGACATGAACGATGTGGATGCCTATTTCAGCTATGCACAGAAGAGCGGCGTAGAGACCGATCTCAGTGTCGTGGCTCGTGACTCGTTGGCATTCGTCTCGGCGGAGAAGGTCTATCTGTCGGGTGCGACGGAGAAGGCGGCCGATGCTTTGGATGGTTACCTGGAACGATATCCGCGTGGATCTTATCGTCCCAATGCGCTTTACTACTTGGCTGATTGTGAACTACGGGCAGCGAATAAAACGGCGGCGATCGATGCGTTGAAAGAGTTGTCAGAGTTGTATTATAACGACTTTACGGTGCGGGCATTGGAGAACCTTTCTTCGCTCTGTTACGATGAGAAACGTTACGGCGACGCAGCCGAAGCCTATAAGAAATTGGCGGCTGTGACGGTCAATCCTTCGAAGAGGGAGGAGGCGCTCGGCGGCTACCTCAAGAGTGTCGTGGCAGGGGGTGATCAGAGTGAGATTGCAGCAGCCGCAGAGGAGCTGTTGCGTATGGATGGTGTTTCGGAATCCGTAGTGCGTCAGGCACGTTACCAGAAAGCCTGCATACTCGATGCCCGTGGTGAGAAGGC
Source organism: uncultured Rikenellaceae bacterium (assembly GCA_944326815.1). Taxonomy (GTDB): domain Bacteria; phylum Bacteroidota; class Bacteroidia; order Bacteroidales; family Rikenellaceae; genus CALYBN01. The sequence continues at coordinate 111,755 of CALVFI010000009.1, forward strand.
GGAGGCGTTGGCGTTGTGGAAGTTGCTGGCCGATGAGGTGCAGACGCCTCAGGGCGCGGAAGCTGCTTATCGTGTAATCGAGGCGGATTATGCGGCGGGTAATGCGGCAGGGGCCGAACAGGCCATTTTGGCTTTTGCAGAGAAAAATTCACCGCAGACCTACTGGTTGGGTAAAGCGTTCTTGATTTTGGGCGATATTTATATCGATAAGGGAGATAGTTTCCAGGCACGGGCTACATTGCAAAGTATCGTAGACGGATACTCCCCGGCCGACGATGGTATTGTGGCGGCTGCCAAGGAACGTATCAACCGGTTGAAATAGACGAAAAAGATGAATATGATGAGAAAAACGATTATAGGACTTCTGCTGGCCGTGTCGACGGTTGCTGAACTGTGGGCCCAGGAGCCGGGAAACGATGAGTTGAATCGCGAAGTGGAGGTGTCCAAGGCCTATATGCCTGCCGTAGAAAAGGCGGATAAACTCGGCATCGAACCAACGATGACCGATACGGTGGCCTTGCGTCCGGAGTTCGATTATTCGATTCGGCCGAGTGCTTGGGTTGATGGATTCAACGTGGTGGCCATCAATCCTGTACGGATGGATATGGCCGGATACGATTCTCCCTATCCGTTCTATCTGAAGGTCGGTGGAGGTTATCCGGGGCGGTCATTGTTCGACTTTTATGCCAATTCGGTGAAGAAAGGCAAATTCTCTTGGGGCGGGTATCTCAACCATGATGCCCGCTATGGAGCAATCGAGAATAACTTGGATGAGAAGGCGAATGCTTTTCGTACCAATAACAGCCTTGGCCTGTTCGGTAAACTCCGGTTCGGAAGCCTCTCGCTGGCAGCCGAGGCGGGTTACGATTATGATGTGTATACCCGTTATGGCCGTTATCGCATCGACTCTTTGCCATTGGGAGGCAATGAACTCTCCGATTATGGTCGGAAATCACGCATTGGCTACTCTTCACCCCATGCATCACTGCTCTTCGGCAACGATTTCACGGATTTGTCTTACTTCAACTTCCGACTGGGAGCCGAGTGGTACCGTTTCAGCGATGGCTTGGGAACCCTCAACCGTACTCCCTTGCTGCTTCCATCGGTCGATCCGACCGAGATGGCTTATACGGATGATTACCGCAATTCGGAAAACGGTCTGAAGGCCTATATCGAATTGGGGAAGGCCTTTTCGGCCCATCAGTTGACATTGCGAGCTTCGTATGAGGGATATTATGGCGGCGACAGCCTGTCGGGTTATCGGAATCGGATCATTACCGTCGGGCCGCGCTACGCACTTGTGACGGATAAATTCAAATTGGGAATCGGTTGCGATTTTGTGTTTGACCATCGCGAGGGGGTGGAGAATCGGAGTTGGTTCTTCCCTCAGTTTCATATGACCTATGATCTGGCCAGCGGTTATTTTGTGCCGTATGTGGATCTGACAGGAACGTTGCACGTCAATAATTTCCGGAATGTGGCTCGGGAAAATCCCTATCTTTCCTCCAGTATGCCGGATTATTTGACACTTGTGTTGCCGCGTAATACGGCTGAATATGCACTCCGGGCCGGTATCTCGGGAAGCTTTTCTTCGGCATTTTCCTATCGTGCCTATGTAGGTGCAAGTCTTTATCGGGATGTAACCTTTTTCGCGAATCTCTATCAACCGGGTCGTACGGCTGAGTTCGGATTCCTCTACACGGGTGATGAGCTTTATTCTGATAAACGGATGACAGTCTATATGGTGGGTGCGGAGCTTGAAGGACGTGTCTCGGGAAGTTTCCGGATCGCTGCCGGAGCACATTATTATGGATACGATCTGAAACATTTGGAACATGTCTCTTCGCGTCCTAATTACGATGCCTCCTTGCAATTGGAATATAACAGTAAGGAGAAGTTCTTCCTGCATGCCGGTGCCGTACTTACGGGAGCGCGCTACTTCTTTGAATTGATCGACCCGGCGACGGGCTACGATGGCGGTTATGTTTGTGTAAAGCAGAAAGCCGCTGTGGATGTGCGTCTCGGTATGGAGTATCGCATGAAAGGCCGGGTGGGTATATTTGTCGAAGGCAGCAATCTGGCCGGCAGCAAACTCTATTATTTCAACCACTATCCGGAACGTGGTCCGCAGGTGGATGCAGGTATAAAGGTGATTTTCTAAAGATCTGATAGGTCCCGGTCAAAGCGGGTGCGGGTACGGAGGGCACCAAAATGCGGCCGGGCTTCCATCATCCCGTTTAATTGTTCTCCTGTAGGGCTTTTCGCCGTCCGATTCGGGCAGCGATACGGATGCTGTATTCATACAGACCGTAAAGAGGTAGCAGTACGAGAACCATGCTGAATGCATCCGGGGGTGTGATGACCGCCGAGAAAATCGCCAGCACGACAAGTGCATGACGCCGATAACGACGGAGAAAATCGTCCGTTATCAAACCGATGCGCGTCAGAAATGTCACCAGCAATGGAAGTTGAAAAACGGCACCACAGGCCAATGTGACATTGATGATGGTCGACAGATAGGAGTTGATGTCGATCAGATTGGTAATCTGGGTACTGGCCCGGTAGCCTGTGAGAAAGTTGATCGCCAGTGGTGCGATGATGAAGTAGCCGAACAGTAGACCTGTTATGAAACAGAGCGAAACATACAGAATAAAATGGCGGCTTCCGCGTCGCTCTTTGGACGTGAGAGCCGGTTTTACGAATTGCCAGACCTCCCACAGCATATAAGGCACTGCAAGTACGAGCGCTGCTACAAACGATATTTTCATATGCAGGTTGAATTGCCCGGCAAGTGTGGTATTAATGAGTTCGGGAGGCGAAAGATTGACGCGTAGTGCGTCGATTTGCATCGAAACCGCCAAATTGTTAAGGACGCGGTTCGTCGGAAACTCCGGAGAAAGCGGTCCCAGTAATAGGGTGTCGATCAGAAATGTCTTGGCGGTAAAAGCCCCGATGGCCAATAGAATGACGGCACCCGCGCAACGAATCAGATGCGGACGCAGAGCATCGATATGCTCGAAAAACGTCATATTGGCCATTGGCCGATTCCCGGTAGGCATGAATGAATAACGTTGAAAGGTTCGGATATGATTTGACACAATAACCGAAAATGCATCCGCTGCTTAAAAACAGCAGTGCCTGTCGGTAGATTTGCGCTCGGAGTCCGAATTTATTTCTCTATCTCTTTATTTTTAGTCTCGGAGCTTTCGGTTTTGTCTTCGGCAGACTTCTCTGGTTCTTCGGCAGAGTAGTCCTTGTTGATGGCATCTTTGAACTCCCGGACCCCGCGTCCCATGCCGCGCATGAGTTCAGGTATCTTCTTGCCTCCAAAGAAGATAAGTAGCAAAACGATGATGATAAGAATCTCGGAACCCCCGATCTTTCCGAACAACAGGGGAAGCATAAATAAAGGTGTCATGGCCTGACAAATTTGAATTAGATGCAAAAAAACGATACAAAGATAGAAATTCTGTTGAAAAAGCACTTCTGTTATCCGATATGTCATAAAAAAATATTATTTTTGGGCGTTGTATCTTCTGGTAGATGTGCCGGTTCTAATAAAAAACTTGATCATGGACAGACGGGAATTTCTTAAAGCAATGGCACTGGCGGGTGCTGCAGCTGTTGTGGATTTTGGATCGGTGGGTAAAGCTCTTGCCCAAACCAAAGGGGCTAATGGAAGCGTGGACCTTGTTGCAATTATGGGAGGGACGCCTACTCAAATGTTGAATAGAGTACTGACAGAATTCGGAGGTATTGGTCGTTTTGTAAAAAAAGGAATGAAGGTGACGATCAAACCCAATATCGGTTGGGATCGGAAACCTGAAATGGCAGCTAATACTAATCCACAATTGGTGGGCGAATTGGTTCGTCAGTGTAAAGCAGCCGGGGCTGCGGAGGTGCTGGTATTCGACCATACTTGTAATGAATGGACGAGATGTTACAGCAATAGCGGTATCCGTGCTGCGGTCGAGGCTGCAGGGGGTACGATGGTGCCTTCGGCCGATGAGAGCTACTATCGCGAGGTGTCGCTTCCGCGGGGTGTGAAACTCAAAAAAGCGAAAATCCATCAGGCTATTTTGGATTGCGACGTGTGGTTCAATGTGCCGATTCTCAAACATCACGGCGGTGCCAAGATGACCATGTCGATGAAGAACTATATGGGTATCGTGTGGGATCGTCAGGCGTTCCATAGCTTGGACCTGCAACAGTGTATCGCGGATATCAATACCTATGAGAAACGTCCGGCGCTCCATATTGTGGATTGCTATCGGGCAATGTTCCAGAACGGTCCTCAGGGAAAGAGTACGGATGATGTGATTGCACTCAACTCGCTTATCGCTTCGGTCGATCCGGTAGCTGCCGATACGGCTGCTCTCTCTCTGTTTACACAAGCAAAGCCGATGGACAAGTCTACAGTAACGCATATTGCCAAAGCAGAGGCCCTTCATGTAGGAACAACGAAATTGGATACATTGAACATCAAGAGGATAAAACTCTAAGGAGGTGCCGAAATTTTTGAAATACCTGCGGCGTTTACTGGCAGTGCTGGTAGGCGGCAGTTGCTTGTTATTGTTTCTGGATATCATGCGCCTGGCCCCTTCATGGTTCACGGGGCTGGCGGAAATCCAGATTGTACCTGCAATTATTGCCGGGAGTGCAGTGGTTCTTGTTGTGATGGGACTGCTGACATTGCTTTTGGGACGTGTCTATTGTTCTGTGATCTGTCCGTTGGGCATTCTGCAGGATGTGATCTTCCGGTTTAAGAAGTGGTACCTCCGGATTGTAAAAAAACGGAAATTGTTGAAGGCCCGTTATCGGGAGCCGTGGAATATCGTGCGATATGGCATATTGTCGGTCGTGGCGGTGCTGTTTGCAATAGGCGTGATCTATCCGCTATTGTTGCTGGACCCATATTCTAACTTCGGTCGAATCGCTGTGGCGTTGTTCCGCCCGGTGGTTGTGGCGGGAAACAATCTGCTCGCTGGATGGATGAATGCTGCGGGTAATTATTCGCTGTATAATATTCCTCAGCTGGATATGACGACTATCGTGGTGCTGATGGCTGCTGTCGTGCTGGTCATATTGATTGTTATGGCATGGCGTGCCGGACGATTGTGGTGCAATGCCATCTGCCCGGTTGGAACTCTGTTGGGATTACTTTCTCGCGTATCCCTTTTCCGTGTTCATATCGATAAGACGGCATGTACCAAGTGCGGACTCTGTGCTTCGGCCTGCAAGTCGAATTGCATCGACTTCAAGAACGGAACCGTAGATGTGAGCCGCTGTGTGACTTGCTACGATTGTCTCGATCGTTGCCGTCAGGATGCAATCAAGTATCGTCCGACGGGATGGTCGCTCCGAAAAAGCGAGGCAAAGAGTGAGCAGATCGAGACTTCGACCTCCTCCAGTGCGGAGGTAAAGGATAGCGTGGCTCCGATAGCAGAAAATACAGCGGATTACGATGCTTCGCGTCGTCAGTTTTTGAAGGGGGCACTGCTCACGGCAACCGTATTGCCGACGGCCAAGTTGTTCGGACAGGAGGTGGCAGGAGGGACTCCGGCTCGCATTCTGCCGATGCCTCCGGGCGCTGTGTCGCGGGAGCGTTTCCTCAGTAAGTGTACGGCCTGCCAGCTGTGTGTGGATAAGTGCCCGACCAATGTGCTCAAGCCTGCTTTCCTGGAGAATGGACTCACTGGTATGATGCAACCTTATATGCGTTTCGAGGTGGAGAAGTTCTGTAACTTCGAGTGTAAGGTCTGTGTGGATGTATGTCCTGCCGATGCGCTGTTGCCGTTGACGCTGGAGGAGAAGAAACTGACCCGAGTGGGTGTGGCAGTATTTGATAAGGAGCGTTGCAAGGTGTATGAATCCCATGTGGATTGCGGAGCCTGTGCCGAGCATTGTCCTACGCAGGCGGTGCATATGGTTCCTTTCGAGGATGGCCTGACCATTCCGGAGGTTACGGAAGCGTATTGTATCGGTTGCGGCGGTTGCGAGTCGATTTGTCCGATTGATCCTCCTGCTATCCATATTCAGGGAGTCGATGAACAGATAATGGCCGAACAACCCCCAAAAGATACGGTAGAGTTGAACGAGGTGACCGATTTCGGTTTCTAAGTTGTCGTTTGTAAGTAGTGTCTTGCATTCGATTTCTCGGATATAGGGAGATTTTGCCATGGAGAAGCGAAAAGTTGCCGGAATAGGTGAGGTGTTGTGGGATGTATTGCCCGCGGGACGGCGTATGGGCGGAGCTCCGCTTAACTTTGCATTCCATGTACAGCAGAACGGTTGCGAGGCATGTATGGTGAGTGCCGTGGGCCGAGATGAGGCGGGTGATGAACTTCTTCGTCAGATTGCGGCGCTCGGAATCTCTACGGATTATATTGAACGGAGCGATTACCCGACGGGGACGGTGAATGTGATGCTGCGAGGTGACGGAATCCCTAGCTACGATATTGTCGAAGATGTGGCGTGGGATCATATTCACTTTGATGAACGTATGCAGGCAGTGGCCCGAACGCTCGATGCGGTGTGCTGGGGAACATTGGCCCAACGGTCGCCGGAGTCTGCGGCTACGATCCTCAAGTTCATTGGTGCAACCAGAGGCACTTGTCTGAAGGTGTTCGACATCAATCTTCGTCAGCACTATTACAACGATGAGGTGATTCGTCGTTCGCTTGCTCTTGCAGATGTTCTGAAAATCAATGATGAGGAGTTGCCGGTCGTTGCGTCGATTTTGGGACTAACCGGTGATGTGACGAATCAAATTCAGGGATTGCTGGCTGCGTTGAATTTGCGTTATGTGGTCTATACCATGGGCAGCCGGGGGAGTATTGTCGTGGGTTCTGACGGTGAATACTCGCGTATGGAGGTACCCGTGGTGACTGTGACCGATACGGTAGGTGCCGGAGATTCTTTTACAGCTACCTTCGTTGCGGGACTTTTGCGTGGGCTTCCGATAGAAACGGCGCATGCTCATGCAAATCGGATTGCTGCTTATGTGACAACGCAGCATGGTGCGACACCTGTGATTCCTGTGGATCTACTCCCTTTATAGGAAAAGAAAAATAGACAAATAACCGCGAGCAATGAAAAAATGCTCGCGGTTATTGTTTGGATTAAAGTGATGGTTATCGGATTCCTCGCTGGTTGAGAGCCCTGGCATAGGCCTGGGCATTGCGATTGTGTTCGGTGAGCGTTGTGGCAAAATTGTGATAGCCCGAGAAATCGGGACGGGCACAAAAATAGAGGTAGTTATGCTGGTCGTAATCCAATACGGCATCGATGGCCTTGACCGAGGGCATGCAAATCGGCCCCGGCGGAAGTCCTGCGTAACGATAAGTGTTATAGGGTGAATCGACCGTGAGGTGACGGTTCAGTATGCGTCGAAGTGTGAAGTCGCCGAGCGCGAATTTGACCGTAGGATCAGCCTGAAGAGGCATGCCGCGTTGCAGTCGGTTGATGTATACACCGGCAACCTTCGGCATCTCGTCGCTCATTTTTGTCTCCTCGTAGACAATCGAGGCGAGGGTTATGGCCTCGGTCCGGGAGAGCCCCGTTGTCTTAAGTTTCTCTTCGCGGGTTTCGGTCCAGAAACGGTCGTACTCCTTCTTCATGCGATCGAGAAAACTGCTCGGAGAACTGTTCCAGTAAAATTCGTAGGTATTGGGGAGGAACATGGCGATCATCGTTTCGGGAGTGAAACCGTAACGCGCTGCGGTGGTGTCAGCCAACAGGACGGCGGCCAGCGTTGCCGAATCGGGTTCCAATTGTCGTGCAATGCGTCCAGCCAACTGGGGTAGGGTCCGGATGTTGTTGAATGTTACCCGTATCGGAGTCTGCAATCCTCGCTGAAACATCTTGACTACATCCGTGTAACTCATCCCTTCGGATAGCTTGTATCGTCCCGGACGCACGGCTTTGTTCAGACCATATATTTTTGCCGTATTCCGGAATTTTCCCATGTTTTTCAGGTGATCCCCGTCGTTGCCTAATGAATCGAGCAGCATCGGATAGCTCCCGCCTGTGGGTACAAGGACATACCCCTCATTGACCACGCTGTTGCCTTGCAGGCTCAATAGGAAACCACCTGTGACGAGGCCTAAGAGAAGTAATATGAGGAGAATAAAATGAATCGGACGGAAGGATTTCGCTTTCATCGAAGAAATTTTTTGCAAAGATAACAATTTTGTCTACATTTGTGGCGGGTAAGTCTTATACGACCAGCTCCTGCTGAATCCCCCAGGCGCGGAAGCGAGCAAGGGTAGGCGGTTGTAGCGGTGCGATATAAGTAGCTTACCCTTTTTTTATTATCCCTGCCGGGCCCAATCTGCTTGTAAGGCAGGCTTCGGCAGGTTTTTTGTCGGAATCGCAAGGACGAAAGGAGGGAAGTCGGGAAAAATTCCTAACTTTGACGTTTGTGAACAGACTGTATCGTAAAACGTTGTCGTATGATCGTGAAACTATATCCCCAGAATCCGAATGAACGGGTAGTCGCGCAGGTGGCCGATGTATTGCGTCACGATGGCGTGATCGTTTATCCGACCGATGGGGTATATGCGTTTGGTTGTTCGTTGCACAGTACGAAGGCCGTTGAACGCCTGAAAACGATCAAGGGAAAGAAAGAGAGCGGTTTTACCCTGCTGTGTCACGATTTGAGCAATATTGCCGACTATGCCCGGGTGGACAATGCTACCTTCAAACTCTTGAAGCGTAATCTGCCAGGGCCGTTTACCTTTGTGTTGAAGGCCTCGTCGAAGGTGCCTGACAAGGTGCTTGAGAGACGTAAGACCATAGGGGTGCGTGTGCCGGATAATGCGATCGCCCTTGCGATTGTCCGGGAACTGGGGGTCCCGATGTTCACCTCCTCGGTACGGGAGACGGACGATGTGGTGGAGTATACGACCGACCCGGAGTTGATTGCCGAGAAATGGGGCGCCGTAGTCGACCTGGTGGTAGATGGAGGTTATGGGATGAATGTGCCGACGACGTTGGTGGATTTGTCGGGCGATGAACCCGAGATTCTGCGCGAAGGCGGGGGTGAATTGAGGTGGTGATCGATCGGAGGGTGAGAAGCTCGGAATACGCAGAGAGCACCTCCTGTAAATGGTAAAATAAAGAGTAATAGGAATAGAGATGGAAATTCTGGATGTGAAAAGAAGTTTTTGGAGCGACGCGGCTAAAAAAGGCGGCATTTTGGGTGTTGTTTTGGTGATCGTGATGCTGCTCGACTGGACTTTCAAGTTGCAGATGAAAGCCGGCTGGATCGTTACATTGGCTAATTTTGCCGCCATTGCGATTTGTGTTTATAAATTCGGGAAGCAGCGGTCCGAAAAATATGGCGGTAACGGATATAGCTACGGACAAAGCATGAGCTATATCTTGGCGATGATGCTCTTCACCGGATTCATCTCCGGGGTCGGGTCGTTCATCATGCAGAACTATCTGGCGGCCGACTATTACAAGGAGGTGTTCGATGCCGCACTGCTCTCCTCGGGCATTGATATCGATTCGGATGCGATGCAACAGGGAATCAATCTGAGTTGGTCGTTGATGCGGAATCCGATCTTTATGGTTCTTAGCGGCATTTTCTCGATGGAGATCTATGGCGGTTTTCTCGGCCTTTTTGCTTCGGTGTTTTTGAAACGTCGCCCGGATCTGTTTACGGACGGTAATGATTAAATGAAGCAGTGATGGATAGGCTTAAACTTGATATATCGGTTGTCGTTCCCCTTTATAACGAGGAGGAGTCGTTGCCTGAATTGATGGCATGGATCGACCGGGTGATGGAGGAAAATAACTTTGCCTATGAGGTGATCTTCGTGGACGATGGTTCGACCGACCGGTCGTGGGAGGTCGTGGAGCAACTTGCCGTGCAATATGCTCCGGTTCGGGGTATTCGTTTCCGCCGTAATTACGGGAAAAGCGCTGCACTGTATTGTGGCTTCGAGGCGGCACAAGGCGAGGTGGTCATTACGATGGATGCGGATCTGCAGGACTCTCCCGATGAGATTCCGGAGCTGTACCGTATGGTGAAGGAGGAGGGCTATGACCTTGTCTCAGGGTGGAAGAAGCATCGTCATGACCCTCTGGGGAAGACTCTGCCGAGTAAATTTTTCAACGCTACGGCGCGTGCAGCCTCGGGCATCCGGTTGCACGACTTCAATTGCGGATTGAAGGCCTATCGTCGCAAGGTGATCAAGAGTATAGAGGTGTATGGCGAGATGCACCGGTTTATTCCCGTATTGGCCAAATCTGCCGGTTTTAAGCGCATCGGAGAAAAGGTGGTGCACCATCGGGCCCGCAAGTATGGCGTTTCGAAATTCGGGTGGGAACGGATGATTAAAGGCTATCTGGATTTGGTGACGGTGATGTTCGTCTCCCGTTTCGGAAAGAGTCCGATGTACTTTTTCGGTACGCTCGGTACACTGATGTTCTTATTGGGCGGCGGCACGACGGTGTGGCTCATCGTCGAGAAACTGTATCGGCAGAATCAGGGACTCGCGGTCCGAAGTGTGGCCGATCAGCCTTTGTTCTACATCGCAATTACAGCGGTTATTTTGGGTGTGATGCTTTTTCTGGCGGGATTCCTGGGAGAGCTTATTAATCGGAACTCTCCCGAACGGAATCGTTATTTGATTGATGAAAAAATAGATAAATAATTATGATACAGCGTATTCAGAGTTTGTATTTGTTGATTGTGGGTTTGTTGGGCGTGATGATGGTTACAATGCCGCTTGCTCGGTTTGTTGCCGGAACGGAGGAGTTCCGTGTGATGGCATTCGGGGTGGATAGTTTGGCTCAGGGCGGTAGCGAGCGTGTGGTCTCTACGATTTATATGGGGATCCTGGCCGTATTGGCTACGATACTCCCTTTTGTGACCTTATTCCTTTACAAGAAAAGACGGGTCCAGGTAAGATTGTGTGTCGTAGAGATGATCCTCCTGGGTGGATTACAATTGTTTGTCGGATTTTACCTCTACCGGACAGGACACAGCATTGCACAATTCGATACCCACTCGCTGAGTTTTTCAGTGGTGGATATTTTCCCGATAGTGGGTCTGATTCTCTCTTATCTGGCTCTACGAGCCATCGTTAAGGATGAGTTGCTGGTGCGTTCGCTCGATCGAATTCGGTAAAAATTTCTGTTCGTGCTTTGGAATGAGTCTGGTAAGTTTTTGAGGGACTATCCCTGAGTTCTTCTATAATATTACCGGCGGTATCGATGAGGTAAACCGAGCCATTCCGTGTAACACGCGCTTTCCCGTTCTGGAAACTGAATGCATCGTCGTAGATGAAGTCGATGGCGACGGAACCGTCGCGTCGGATGAATCCAAAATGACACTCCTTGCGGACTGCGAATAGTCCGTCGCCCGGGCTGAGCATTTTCGTATAGATTTGTCCGGTGATCTCTTCACCTTCGCGGGAGTACAGTCCATAATGTCCATCCATAAGTGCCTTGATGACATTCAATTCCGGAAACCACTCCACATCTTCGAAGCAGGGAGAAAGAATATACCTTCCCGTGGTGTCGATAACGCCGTAATATTTATCTACCTTGACCACACTGCGTCCTTCAGCGAAATCCTCCGCATCGGAAAAGTTGCCGTCGATGATGGTTTTCCCTTGTGCATTGACAAATTTTACGTATTGTCCGTCTTCAACGCGGCGCAACATATCGTTCATATGTCCGACATGGGTGTATCGTGATTGTTCTGGTGTGTTTTCCGTTTCGCTGGGATAGAAACGGTGAAGTCCTACGATACGTTGCATGAGCGCTATGAAGTCCTCACTTTTGTGAATATCGCATTGTGCTACGGCTGCGATTTTGTCGCACATATGCTTATCTGGCATAAATCGGGATTTCTGAATAGCTAATACCAATTCTTTCAATGGTTCCGGTCCGGTCTCTCTCAAACCTCTTGCCAGCAGAAGTAAATTTTTGCGCAATTCTCTGATAATCGGGATGCTATTCCGTTTGAACCCTTTATAGAATTCGGACTCACAGGCAGACAGATAAAGGATGATAGTCATGTAGGCTAGCGAAATGAGATCGTGGAAAGAGCGGGTTGTGTATGCCCATTCGTAATTAATGAGTATGGGGGTGCAGGATGAGGTGATAATGATATTCGATGCAGTGAGTCTACCATGCGAAAAATCGTTTTCTGTGAACCAGTAAGCCAAGTCTCCTATCTTCCGCATGACTTCTGTGATGGAGTTTATGTCGCCTCTTTCCAGACAATTGGCTAAAAAGTCGTTCAATTTCCGACCTTCTGGTTCCTTCTGGAGTATAACATCTACATAAAGCGGATTGTCGAAGTTGTCGAAAACCAGCATCTCCTGCGGATAGTAGGTGTAGGATGTCAGATACGGAGAATCTATTAGCCGCGTGTAGTCGGAAATATTACGCAGATTCTCTATGCAGAGACTGTCATTCAAAAGACATTTGAGCGTGTATGCTTCTCCTTTGTAGGTCATTTCAAAGTTGACAGTTAGTCTGTTGGCTGTCATAACAGGCTCGTGATAACAGTCGCGCACCGGATAAATCCCTTCGAGTGTTTTAAAGCGTCCGTTGGGGTTGGAGACGCTCTCCATGTAGTTGGACAAATTGATGTACATCTTTGTCATTATATTTTGTTGATACTAATGGATCCGATATTCATCATTGCGATCATGTCGGCAATGGGTGTGTTAAAACTCATGCCGCGGTAGGGAGGCTCGCAATGGCAGTTGCTAATGTGGCGGATGGTTTCGTTATACTCTTCGGGCATTTGACTCGACATTTCATAGAGCATCTCGGCGTAACGGCAACACGGCAGATCGTCTTTGCTTCCAGGGAAAATAACGGGCTTGTCTTCCACACTGGATGAAAGATTGATATTGAAGAGCAGGGTGTGGCCATCGTCTGTGTGTTGTTGTTTGATTTCATCGGCAATTCGTATGAGCGTTTGGTAATCGCCATCGGAGGCCTCGCCATCCGTGATGTTGAAAATCGTGGGTGGATAGGAAGCTTTGTTGGTAGTTTGTTTACACCATTTTCGTACCAGATGAAGAGCTTGTTCCATGGCTGAACACATGGGTGTATTCCCTTCAGCTTTGGGTTCGATCCAATATTTGAGTTCGTCTGTTGTGACGACTACGTGCCCGTTGGGTAAGACGCGTTCACGAGAAAAACTCCGTTGAGAACAATGTTGCATGGCTAATATTGAGGGTTTGGCAAAAGAGTCTTTCCCTCCGAGCAACATTGTGGCATGGCCAGAGGAGTACCCGATGGCCGCAATGTCGAAATAGTCGACGATTCCTTCCTCTCTGCGGCAACGATTGATCAGTTCTTTGACCAACATATTGGTGACAATGGCCACTGCTTCGGCTTTAGTTGTGGTATGTGAACCAAATTTGATTTTTTCTTCCATAGACCCCGATCGGTCGATCAGAAAAATGAATGCGGTTGGGTTGTGACGAGTGATACGTGCAGAATACATTAAGTGGTTGTTTTAGGTTACTCTTTTCGAAAGATAAAAAAATTCCGGAAATAATGCTAAACAATTTTAGCAAGAATATTAATGAAGAAACTTTCCCCGAGGTATTCTACTTCTGCGCGGCCGTTGCGGAATCCCGAAGCACGATCGAATTTAGGGGCAATGGCGATGATCCCATCCTTCCCGATGTAACCATATTTCCCGTTCAGACGTATGACAGCCATCCCTTGGTGCATATTACCGGCCATTTCGAAACGGGGCTCGATGATCATGTTGCCCTTGGAATCGATATATCCCCACCGTCCCTTTTTGCAAACGGCGGCGAGTCCTTCGTGGAACGGCTTGATGATTTCATATTCTGTGCCGTTGAGTACGACATGACCTCCGGAGTCAATGACCTGGTAATGCGAGCCACATCGTACTACGGCCATGCCTTCCCGAAACTCCGAAGCATCGTCGTAGATGGCTTCGATCACTATCTCGCCGGAGGAAGAGCGATAGCCCAGCCGACCATTCTCTTCGAAAAGGTGAAGGGCTGGTGTTGCTGATGAATGTGCAGGACTGGTCATCCGCTCCAGTAATGCGGGTAGAGTATCGATCTGCGGCATGGGAGAGCGGAGCAGCTGGGACATCCGATAAGAAGCGTGTGCTCCGTGGTGCAAAAAGAGATGCAGGATCTCTTCGTAGGCTGGGGAGCGATCCGACAGAATCTCTTCCGGGAAGAGAAGCAGATTGTCCGCGCGATGATATTTTCCATAGAGGCTCGGCTCGAGGGCCAATGCATGCAGGCTGGTTGACAGAAGGGCTATTGAGTAGTCGTCGAGATGCTTGTCGTAGAAATATTCGTCGCGGAGTGGATGCTGGAACGGTGGTGTGCCGAGTTCGCAAGTGCGTTCACCGGCCAAGTTCGGGATGAACATGGCGTCGTAGTCGATCAGTCGGAGCGAACCGTCCGGTGTGACGATGATGTTGTCCGGTTTCAGATCACCGTGCGCCCATTCGCGACGAAGCAATGCGGTTGCCAGACGATCGAACTGTTGTGCCAGAGTAGCAAGACCCGCCCTGTCGTTTTGTCTGACTGCCCGGCGTAACTCAGCCTCGAGAGTACATCCTTCCACCCAGCGTGCCACTACCACATCATAATAGGCGCCATTGTCCAACGGATCGTATACATATATCTCTTCGGGCAACAGCCGGGCTTCCGACAATAATGAATCGGGGTGTTCGGTAATGTAGTCGTAGATTCTCCGACGGTGCGGATGATGCTTGAGCGGACATTTGAGCAGGAATGCACTTCCCTCCTGCCGGAATCGTACGATTACGGCATTGCTGCCTGTTGTAAAGCGCACTTGTCCATATAGATCCCGATCGGCATCGATCTCTCCGAGCGTACGAAAGAGTCCGAAAGCATTGGACACGCTTTCGATGTATTGACTGATGGAGGGATAACCCACGGGGTGCGGGTGATTTTAGTGGTTCATGATCTGATTCTGGCGGTTGATGCTCTCGATGTGAATCGCTTCGAGCACCGTTTTGAGAAACTCGGGACTAAGCTCTAATTTCTCGGCCTGGGCGATGACCTTTTCCACGATGCTGTTCCATCGTCCGCCTTGCAAGATGGCTACATTGTTCTCGCGTTTGACCCGGCCGATGTTCTCAGCAACGCGCATACGTCGTGCCAGCAGATCGAATACCTCGGAATCGATTTGGTCGATCTCCGTACGGTAACGTTCCAGGGCTTTGGCAAATTCGGGGTTGTCCACGCTGTCGGCACGCCAGTTTATATTGCGGATCATCTGTTCGAAATCTTTAGGGGTGAGTTGTTGGGAGGCATCGCTCAGTGCCTTGTCGGGGCAGATGTGACTCTCGACGATCAGACCGTCGAACCGGAGGTCTGCGGCGGTTTGTGACACCTCCTGCAGGTATTCTCGGCATCCGCAGATGTGCGACGGATCGCAGATCATCGCCATCTCCGGGAAACGGCTGCGCATCTCGATGATCAGGTGCCACATCGGGGCGTTGCGGTACTTGCTGTGACCGAAATAGGAGAATCCCCGGTGGATGAGCCCGATATTCTGTTGAGGTATGCCTGCATTCGTAAAGCGTGCTACGGCACCTGCCCAGAGGTCGAGATCGGGATTCATCGGATTTTTGATGAGTACCGTGATCTCTTTGTTCCCTTGGAGAGCATTGGCGATGTCCTGGATGGCGAAAGGACTGACGGTTGTCCGGGCTCCAATCCAGAGAATATCTACACCGAATTCGAGTGCACTCTCCACGTGTTTGGGGGTAGCAACCTCGACGGCAATCGGCAGTCCGGTGATCTCTTTCGCTTGTGCCATCCATGCCAGGCCTTTCAATCCTACGCCTTCGAAGGTACCGGGGCGTGTGCGGGGTTTCCAAATGCCTGCCCGTAAGACGTCTACCAGTCCCGTGGCAGCCAGTTGTTTGCAGGTTTCAAGAGTTTGTTCTTTGGTCTCCGCACTACAGGGACCGGAGATGATTAGGGGACGCTTTGCATCCAGTTTGAAAGTGTTCATATCTTAACTATTTTATAATTCGATTGATGGTATTGGCTTTCCGCATAGCTTTTTTCAGACCCTCTCGGTCGTCTTTCTCGAGCATGATGCGGAAAATTTGTAACTGATGGATATGCTCGCGCAGTACATCCAGAATGTTGTATTTGTTCTGAATGAAAATCGGAAGCCATGTTTCCGGTGAACTTTTGGCCAGACGGACCGTACTCTCGAAACCGCCGCCTGCCAGATCGAAGATGTGCTCCTCCTCGCGTTCCTTCTCCAGAACCGTGAGGGCGAGGGCGAAAGAGGTGATGTGGGAAATATGCGACACGTAGGCTGTGTGAAGATCCTGCTCCTCGGACGACATGTAGATGATGGGCATTCCGAACGTGCGGTAGATCTCCTCTACAGTTTGCAGTGCATCGGGGGCACTGCATTCACGGTCACAGATGACGACCGAACGTCCGGTGAATGCTCCGTGTTGTGCCGCCTCCGGGCCGCTGTATTCGGTTCCCCACATGGGGTGCGTAGCGACAAAACGATTACGATTCGGATGTTGGCTAATCATTTCGCACAACTCACTTTTGATTGAACCTACATCAATCACCGTTTGGTCGGGACGTATTTTGTTGAGAATTTTTACTGCCAGGATCGGAATTGCATCTACGGGAATGGCCAAGACGAGCAGATCGGCTTCTGCAATGGCCTCTTCCAGCGAAACGATTCGATCGACCAGCCCCAGTTCCAGGGCTTTTGCCCGATTCGCCTCGCTGTTGTCTACGCCCAATATCTGATTGCATATGTTGTGTTCCCGGAGACTCAGAGCAAAAGAGCCTCCGATCAGTCCGATACCGATGATTGCTGTTTTCATAGATTCGCTTTGATTTTGTCTATTGCTTGCTGCAAGGTTTGTTCCGTAGCGCAAAGGCTGATGCGGATATACCGTTTGCCTTCGTCGCCGAAGATGCCGCCCGGAGTGACAAATACGCCGCAGTCGTACAATACGTGGTCGGAGAACGAATAGCAGTCGCCTTCGTAATCTGCAGGCAACTCGGCCCACATGAACAGCCCTGCCTGCCCCTGTCGTGTGCGGCATCCGAGTGTTTCGAGCAGTTCGTAGCCTTTGGCTTCGCGGGCATAATAGACCTCGTTCAGCTCTTTGTACCAGTCGTCACCCAGAGCCAGCGCCGTGGCGGCTGCTTCCTGCATGGGAAGAAACATGCCGGAATCCATATTGCTTTTGAATCGGATAATTTCGTCGATTCGCTCTTTCGCTGCCCCGATCATACCGATACGCCATCCGGCCATATTGTGACTTTTGCTCAGCGAGTTCAACTCGACGGCGACCTCTTTGGCTCCGGGGGTAGCGAGCAGACTCATGGGACGTGCATTGCGGACGAAGCTATAGGGATTGTCGTGCAGCAGCAATAGGTTGTGTTTCTTGGCAAAAGCCACCAGCTCGGCGAACAACTCCGGCGTTGGGGTTGCTCCGGTGGGCATCTGAGGGTAGTTGACAATCATCATCTTCACCCCAGCCATGCCTTGTGCCTCGATCTGGGCAAAATCGGGTAACCAGCCGTTCTTTGCCGTCAGCCGATAATCTACGCAGGTGCCTCCTGCGATGGTGGCTGCGGAACGGTAGGTGGGATAGCCCGGATTGGGAATCAATACTTTGTCTCCTTTATTGAGATAGGTCATACATACGTGCATGACTCCCTCCTTCGAACCGATCAGGGGAAGGATCTCACTCTCCGGGTCGAGGGTTACGCCGTAGCGGTCAGCATACCATTTGGCAAAGGCCTTCCGCAGTACGGCGGCGCCTTTGTAGGGCTGGTAAGCGTGAGTATCGGGGCGGGCGGCGGTTTCAGCCAGTCGTGCGATTACCGAAGGATGGGGCGGTCGATCGGGACTGCCCACGCCGAGACTGATGATCTCTTTCCCTGCGGCGCGCATCTGGTCGATTTCGCGCAGTTTCTTTGAAAAGTAATATTCGCCGACGCCCTGAAGGCGTTCTGCTACGGTTATGTCGACTCCTTCTGTTTTCATCGTGATTTTACGGTTTATCTTTGTGGCAAGTTGGTTGTATATCTTCTTTTTGAACGGGAGCGATTCTATTCGCACTCCGATCACATGTTTTCTCCTTTTCTGTAAACTCCGTATACGTGGACCTCTTCGGCTGTGGCTTGTAGTCGGTCGAGCGTACGGATGTAGTCGTCCAGACAGTCAAACTCCATATCCACATGGAACAGATAGTGCCACGGCTCGCTTGGAATGGGGTAGGATTGGAGTTTTGACAGATTGATGCCCGAATCCTCCATTTGTTTCATGACACGCAGCAGCGATCCCCGTTGGTGGTCGGTCTTGAAGTAAAGAGATGCTTTGTTCGCCAGAGGATCGATGTGGTGATCGTGCCGTTTGAGGATCATGAAACGGGTATAGTTGTTCTTGATGGTGTTGATCTCCGGAGCAATGATCTGCAGCCCGAACAGTTCAGCGGCCAGGGTACTGGCGATGGCTGCTGCATTGCGTTGTCCCCGTTCAGCAATGTGACGTGCACTGAGGGCTGTGTCTTCCGTCTCGACAAGTCGCCACGAGTGTTGGTCAAGGTAATCCACACATTGCAGGAGAGCCATCGGATGGCTTTGGACCTCCTCGATATCGTCAAGTCCTACCCCCGGCAGTGCCATCAGATTCTGCTGGATGGGCAGATAAGCCTCTCCGGCCACCTGAAGACGGCTGTTTTGCAGAATACTGTAATTGGCAATGATGCTCCCTGCAATGGAATTCTCGATAGCCATGACTCCATAATCCGCTTCGGCCGTCTCTACCTTGCGTGCCACTTCGCGGAACGTAGCGCAGGGCAAGGTCTCCGTCTGACGCCCGAAATAGCGGTGTGCCACGATTTGGTGGAAACATCCTTCGTATCCTTGTATAGCGACTTTCATACTGTATCTTTTTTGATCTATTGTCTTATATCCTGTTTTTGTTTTGCTGGAGATATTCAAAAAAAAAATCCCGACCTCGTTTGCGGAGGCCGGGATTCGTATCGTTTGTCTGTATATCTTATTCGCAAATGCACGCACCGTACCGTCCGCCCTGTGTGGTAAAGCAGAAATAATAATAAAAGTAATAAAATGGCGAATAGCTCATCATCAGATGCCTTTTATCGGTTCGATGTCATTTGTCGGGAACAAATATACGAAAAAATGTTGAGAGTGTACTCTTCTGTCGATTATTTTTGCCGTTCGGGGCGGAGTCTGCGCACGGTTTCTCCTGCTTGCCACATCTCGCTTTCGCGCAGTTCTTTCAACTCGGCCTCGAGTTTTTCGCGGTAATCGGGTTTGCTGTTGCTGTCGATCGAACGCTGTGCTTCATGTCCTGCGGCAACTTCGGCATAGAGTTTCCGGAATACGGGAAGCGATGCGTCGCGGAACGGCTTCCACCAGTCGAGAGCTCCACGCTGAGCTGTCGTCGAGCAGTTGGCATACATCCAATCCATACCGTTCTCGGCCACCAGAGGCATCAGACTCTGTGTCAACTCTTCGATGGTCTCGTTGAAGGCCTCGGAGGGGGTGTGGCCGTTTTCACGGAGTACCTGGTACTGGGCTGCAAAAATACCTTGGATAGCTCCCATCAGCGTGCCACGTTCGCCTGTAAGGTCGGAATAGACCTCGCGTTTGAAATCGGTTTCGAATAGATAGCCCGAACCGACACCGATGCCCAGAGCGATGACGCGCTCCAGGGCATGCCCCGTGGCATCTTGGAAGACGGCGTAGCTGGAGTTCAGCCCGCGTCCTTCGAGGAAAAGCCGGCGCAACGATGTGCCCGACCCTTTGGGGGCGATCATGATGACATCGACATCTGCCGGGGGAACAATTCCTGTGCGTTCCTTATAGGTAATGGCGAATCCGTGCGAGAAATAGAGGGCTTTACCCGCAGTGAGGTGTTTCTTTACCGTAGGCCAAAGGGCGATCTGTGCTGCATCCGACAATAGATACTGAATGATGGTAGCGCGTTTGCAAGCCTCTTCGATTTCGAAAAGCGTTTCGCCCGGAACCCATCCGTCTGCTACGGCTTTGTCCCACGTTTTGGACTCTTTGCGCTGTCCCACGATGACATTGAAACCGTTGTCGCGCAGGTTGAGTGATTGACCCGGTCCCTGCACGCCATAGCCGATGACGGCGATAGTTTCGTTTTTCAATACCTCCCGGGCCTTTGCCAGCGGGAACTCTTCACGCGTCGTGACGTTTTCTATAACGCCACCGAAATTCATCTGTGCCATATTTTTCCGTTTATAATGGTTATTTTTTATGCCATAGTGTTTTCTCCTAAGTCATGCAACAGGTCATCCAGCGGAGCACGATGGAGTACGACGCTTCCCGAACGGGTGAACTCCTGAAGTACGCCCCGGCGTTGTAGATCGTCGCGCAGTTGCTCGATTTCAGCTCGTGTACCGGTCTTCTCGATGACGACGTAGGCCGGATTGAACTCGATGATGCGGGCACTCAAACTCCGTGACAGCGCATCGATTCGTCCGTTGCTCTCGACCATCTTCGAGGATACTTTATACAGGGCGATCTCCTGTGTGATCAGTTCGTCCGGCGTGTAGTAACGGGCTTCGATGACGTCGATGATGTTGCGGATCTGCTGGACGACTCTGTCGATATACTCTTCTGTCGTATAGGCCGATATGACGAACATACTGATTCCCTTGATCGAGGATTCGCTCACCTTGAGGCTCTCGATGTTAATTTTTCGACGGAGGTAGCAGCCCGTTATACGGTTCAGGACACCGATCTGATTCTCCGTAAGTGCAATGACGATATATTCCTTGTTCATAGTCTTAGTCGTGATAGATGAGATTGGAAAGTGAAGCCCCGGCCGGAACCATCGGGAAGACATTCTCGTCCGGCATGACGGCTACTTCGAGCAGATAGGCCCCTGGGGCTTCTGACATTTCGCGCAGGGCCCCATTCAACTCTTCTGGTTTTGTGACGCGACGGGCCGGAATACGGTAAGCCGCTGCGATTGCCGAGAAGTCCGGGTTTTCGAGTTCGGTAAACGAGTAACGGCGATTGAAGAAAAGTTGCTGCCACTGGCGTACCATACCCAGGTAGGAATTGTTGAGCACCAGTATTTTGACTCCGATATTGTTTTGCATGATTGTGCCTAACTCTTGCAGCGTCATTTGCAGACCGCCGTCCCCCAGCACGGCGACCACCTCTTTGTCCGGAACGCCTACTTTGGCTCCCAATGCAGCGGGGAGTCCGAATCCCATGGTACCCAGTCCCCCGGAGGTGATGAAACTGCGCGATGCGTTGAAGCGTGAATAGCGGGCACTGAACATCTGGTTTTGCCCTACGTCGGTGACGATGACGGCATCGCCTTTTTCGATTTCAGCCAGGTTGCGGATCACTTGCGCCATGGTGATGAATCGTCCCGCCGGATCGTCCGTGTGGGCGAATACTTCCTTCTGTTCCACGGCTCGTTCCTGTTCGGCGAAAGCGAACCAATCTGGTCGCTCACGGTATTTCAGCCCGACCTTGAACGCTTCGAGGGCGGTGCGGGCATCGGCATGCAGAGCCAGGTCGATGCGGATATTTTTACCTAATTCTGCGCGGTCGATATCCACGTGGATGATCTTGGCCTGAGGCGCGTAGTTTTGTACGTCGCCCGTGACGCGGTCGCTGAAACGCATCCCTATGGCGACGATCAGGTCGCTGTGTTGGGTCATTGCATTGGCTGCTACGTTTCCGTGCATACCGAGATTCCCTACAAATAGCGGATGCCCGCTGGGAAGGGCGGATATCCCCATCAGCGTTGTAGCCACGGGAAGGTGTCCTGCCTCGGCAAATTCGGTCAACGACCGCTCTGCTCCGGATAGGACGACACCCTGCCCGGCAAGGATCAAAGGACGTTCTGCGGCATTGATCATCTCTACAGCTTGGCGTACCCCTTCTTCGTCGATTTCCGGGGTCGGATGGTAGCTCCGCAGGGAGAGGCAGGGTTTATAACTGTAATCCATCTCTTCGACCTGTGCATTTTTTGCAATGTCGATCAGTACGGGACCGGGACGTCCCGAACGTGCAATGTAGAAGGCTTTGGCTATGGCTCGCGGAATCTCCGAGGCCGAGGTGACCTGATAGTTCCATTTGGTGACGGGCATGGTCATACTGATGATGTCCGCCTCCTGGAATGCGTCCGTACCGAGCATGGAGGAGGGAACCTGTCCCGTGATGCAGACCAGCGGTGTCGAGTCGAGCATGGCATCGGCGATTCCTGTGACGAGATTGGTCGCTCCCGGGCCTGAGGTGGCCATACAGACGCCTACGCGTCCGGTGGCGCGGGCATACCCCTGGGCTGCATGTACGGCTCCCTGTTCGTGACGGGTCAGTATGTGGTTGATCCGATCGCGATAGTCGTACAGACAGTCATAGATAGGAATCACCTGCCCGCCCGGATAGCCGAACATGTCCCGAGTGCCCTCTTCGATAAGCGAAAGCAACAGCGCTTCTGCGCCTTTTATTTTCTGTTTGTTTGCCATTTCTTCTCTGTTTTTATTCGATGATTCGTACGCCTCCCAAATCGGCCGAGGCAACCAGCGCTGCATAGGCTTTCAGCGAGCGGCTTACGGTTCGTTCCCGGTGCGCGGGAGCGTAGATTTGGAGGGAGGCACGACGCCGTTCCAACTCTTCCGGGGAGACGGCCAGGTCGATACGTCGTGCGGGAATATCGATCACAATCCGATCTCCGTCCTGTACCAATGCGATAGCTCCTCCGGCTGCCGCTTCGGGGGATACATGGCCGATTGAAAGGCCTGATGTTCCCCCGCTGAATCGTCCATCGGTCAACAGGGCGCACTGTTTGTCGAGTTTCACGCTTTTGAGGTAGGAGGTCGGGTAGAGCATCTCCTGCATGCCGGGACCGCCTTTGGGCCCCTCGTAGCGAATCACCACGACGTCGCCGGCCTGTACTTTACCGCCGAGAATGCCTTGGCAGGCCTCTTCTTGTGATTCGAATACGCGTGCCGTGCCTTCGAACCGCAGGATAGATTCGTCCACCCCTGCCGTCTTGACGATACATCCTTTCGTGGCGATGTTGCCGAAAAGGACGGCCAGCCCGCCATCTTTCAGATAGGGGTGTGACGCATCCCGGATGCATCCCTTCTCCCGGTCGGTGTCGTGTTCTTTATAATAGGTGTCCTGTGAACCGAGTGTGATGTTGAAACGGCCTCCGGGAGCGGCCAGCGTCCGGCGTAGTGCCTCTTTCGTCACGGATGGACTGAGAATATCGTTTTCTGCAATGGCTGCTGCCAAGGTTGGGTAATCGACTCGTTTCGTGCTGCCGTCGATAATGCCGGCTCGTTGCAATTCTCCGAGAATTGCCATGATTCCCCCGGCACGGTTGACGTCCTGTATGTGGTAGGCCGAGTTGGGAGCCACTTTGCACAATACCGGTACGCGACGCGAAAGGGCGTCGATGTCTTCCATGCGGAAATCGACCCCGGCTTCGTAAGCTACGGCCAACAGATGAAGCACCGTATTGGTGGAACCTCCCATGGCGATATCCATCGACATGGCATTGAGGAAGGCCTGGCGTGTGGCAATCGATAGCGGCAGAACCGAATCGTTGTCGTGGAAGTAATATTCACAAGCATTCTTGACGATCAGTTTGGCGGCTTTACGGAACAACTCTGTGCGTTGGGCGTGTGTGGCGAGTACCGTACCATTGCCCGGTAGTGCTAATCCGAGGGCTTCGGTCAGGCAATTCATCGAATTGGCCGTAAACATTCCGGAACAACATCCGCATGTGGGGCAGGCTCCGCGTTCGACATGAGCGAGCTCTTCGTCCGATACGGTCTCGTCTGCCCCCTTGACCATCGCATCAATCAAGTCGAGATCTGCACCGTTTACGCGGCCGGCTTCCATGGCTCCTCCCGAAACAAATACGGTCGGGATATTCAGCCGCATGGCTGCCATAAGCATCCCCGGGGTGATCTTGTCGCAGTTCGAGATGCAGATCATCGCGTCTGCCTTGTGGGCATTGACCATATACTCTACGCTGTCGGCAATCACTTCGCGCGAGGGTAGGGAGTAGAGCATTCCGTCGTGCCCCATTGCAATACCGTCATCGATGGCGATGGTGTTGAATTCTGCCGCGAAACACCCCTCCTCCTCAATCCAGCCTTTGATGCGCTGACCGATCTCATGCAGGTGGACGTGTCCGGGGACAAATTGCGTGAAAGAGTTTACGATAGCGATTACGGGTCGTCCCATTTGCTCTTCTTTCATTCCGTTGGCACGCCACAGACTACGAGCTCCTGCCATTTTTCGGCCGGTCAAGGTGGTATTGCTTCTCAGAGGTCTCATTTTTATTCTTTTTTTATGGATAATTTGGGCCTTGGCATCGTGTAAATAATTTGGCGCTGCATCCGGCTTATATTATCTTTGTCACAAAAATGGATGAATTGGATAGATGTTGATTAGTTGCAAATCGTAATGCTATGATGCCCAATAGATCCTGTTTCTTATTTATCTGTCTGTTTATCAGTGTGAAAAATTGTAACTATTTCACTATGACTAAATGATTTTAACTCAACTATTTGTTGGTTTTGTATCTTGGTTGTTTTATTTTTCACAAATATATAAATTTAAAATTAATAAATAAAAATTTTTAAATATGAAAAGTGAATATATTCCGTTTGTGGACGATCTGATCGAGTTGGCAATCCGTGAAGATATCGGCGATGGAGACCATACTTCGCTGGCTTCGATTCCTGCTGATGCGCACGGTCGGATGAAACTGCTCGTCAAGCAGGAGGGAATCATTGCCGGTATCGAAGTGGCCCGCAGAGTGCTCGAAAGGCTTGATCCTGCGGTGAAATTCGATCAGCGGATCGAGGACGGAGCACGGGTGCAGCCGGGAGATGTGGCATTCTATGTCGAAGGACGTACGATATCCTTGTTGCAGGCTGAACGTATTCTGCTCAACATCATGCAGCGCATGAGTGGCGTGGCGACCCAGACGGCCCGATATGTCCAGCGGCTCGAAGGAACGAAATGCCGAGTGCTCGATACCCGTAAGACGACTCCCGGCATGCGGGTGTTGGATAAGATGGCGGTCAAACTGGGTGGCGGAGAGAATCATCGCATGGGGTTGTTCGATATGATTCTGCTGAAAGATAACCATATCGATTTTGCCGGAGGAATTACCGCGGCACTGACCAAAGTGCGCGAATATCTGCAGGCGAAAGGTAAACAGTTGCCGATTGAGGTGGAGGTACGTACACTGGCCGACATCGACGAGGTATTTGCCGCGGGCGGAGCCGATCGTATCATGTTCGACAATTTTACGCCGGAGATGACGCGCGAGGGGGTGAAACGTGTAGCCGGACGGGCAGAAACAGAATCTTCTGGTGGAATCACGTTCGATACGTTGCGCGATTATGCCGAATGCGGTGTGGATTTCATCTCCGTGGGTGCACTTACCCATCAGATCAAAAGTCTCGATATGAGTCTTAAGGCTTGCGAATAGCTTTTGTGAGGCGCACGTTGTGTTTTGTAATTAATAATATATAGGAGAAGAGTTCCGTTATCCGATAAAAAACTATTGTGAGAGGATGAGATATTTGTTTTTGTCGATTTTGGTATTGGTCGCTATGGGACAAGCCCAGGCGCAACTGTTTGACTATAGTGATGTCAAGGAGGGAAAATTTGCAGTGAAAACAGTCTCCGGCGTACGGTCGATGGCCGATGGCGAACATTACACGGCCGTGAAGGATGGTAAAATCGTGCGTTACGCCTATAAGACAGGAGCTGAAGCCGGTACGATTTTCGATCAGGCAGACTTCAAAGAGCAGATACCCTCTTTTTCGGATTATGCCTTCAGCGCCGATGAGGGTAAGATTTTGCTCACCACCAATCGCAAACCGATTTATCGTCGTTCGTTTACGGCTGACTACTGGATTTACGACCGGACGACCAAAACCGTTCATCGGCTCAGCGAGGAGGGGGCAGAACAGGTGGCAGCCTTCTCTCCAGATGGTAGTCGGGTGGCATTCGTCCGTCAGAACGATATCTGGGTGGTGGACCTGGCCGATTACTCGCTGTCTCGGGTAACCTCCGACGGGGTCCGCAACCGGATTATCAATGGGCATACCGATTGGGTGTATGAGGAGGAGTTCGCATTCACGCGTGCCTTCGAGTGGGCTCCTGACAGTCGTCGTATTGCCTATCTGCGTTTCGACGAGAGTCGTGTGCCGGAATATACCATCATGCGTTTCGAGCAGAACCTCTATCCGCAACCCTATACCTATAAATATCCTAAAGCTGGAGAACCGAATTCGACGGTAGAACTTTATGTCTATGATCTGGTGGCAGGCAAAAGCTCGAAGGTAGATGTCGGAGAGGAGACCGATCAGTATCTGCCCCGCATCGGATGGACGCCAGCCGGGGAACTTTTCTTCTATCGTACCAATCGTCGCCAGAATCACTTCGAGGTGTTGCTCGCCGATGCAGCAGGGCAGAGCCGGGTGGTGTACGACGAGAAAGATAGCCGGTATGTGGAACGGGTGGATGACCAGACCATTACCTTCCTGCCTAAGGGGGACCGTTTCGTGGTGAAGAACGAGACGAGCGGAAACATGCACCTCTATCTGTTCGATGTGGATAAAGGGGTGGTGGATACCCTGACACGCGGCAACTGGGATGTGGTCAATCTGGTGGGTATCTCCGACGGACGTGCTTACTATATCTCGAACGAGGGCTCTCCGTTGCATACCAATTTCTATTCGGTGAAGATGAATGGTGGCGGGAAGAGACGTTTGACGGAGGGCGAGGGGACCTTCTCCGTAGCTCCCAGTCGAGGATTTACCTACTTTATCAGCTATTTTTCGAACGTCTCGACTCCGAATCTCGTCCGGTTGCACGATGCCTCGGGGAAGGTGCTGCGGACGCTGGAGGATAATGCCGAACTGCGGAAGATGATCGATGAGCGTCGTGTCTCGCGCAAAGAGTTTTTCCGTTTTCGGAACGATTACGGCAATATGTTGAACGGTTACATGATCAAACCCTATAATTTCGACCCCTCAAAGCGCTATCCCGTGTTGATGACGCAGTACAGCGGTCCAGGGTCGCAGGAGGTGGTCGATCGGTGGTCGATGGACTGGACGGATGTGCTCGTGCAGGATGGCTATATCGTGGTTTGTGTCGATGGTCGTGGTACGGGAGGCCGGGGCACGGAGTTCAAAAAGTGCACCTACGGCAACCTGGGAGCCTGCGAAACTGAGGATCAGATTGCCGCGGCAAAGTATGTCTCGACGCTCCCTTATGTCGACCCGAATCGGATCGGGATTTACGGCTGGAGTTACGGCGGTTTTATGGCACTTAACTGTATGCTCAAGGGGGAGGGTATCTTCAAGATGGCCATTGCAGTGGCTCCTGTGACCTCATGGCGTTTCTACGATACGATCTATACGGAGATCTATAACGGATTGCCGCAGGATAATGCTAAGGGCTATGACGATAACTCTCCGATCTATTTCGCCGATCGGTTGAAAGGACGTCTGTTGATCGTACATGGGTCGGGAGACGACAATGTCCATGTGCAAAACACCTATCGTATGGCCGATGCACTGGTGCGGGCCGGGAAACAGTTCGACATGGCGATCTATCCTGACGACAACCATTCGATGGTGCCTGCCGGGCGTCATCACATCCGTGAGCGGATGATCGACTATGTGCTCAAGAATCTCTGACAGAGTGTCTGAAATATAAAAAAAAGATGGCTCATCCTTTGTGGTGAGCCATCTTTTTTATACCGAGTTATTTCCGGAAGCATGTTCTTTTGAACGAGGCATCCGACTCTTTTCTGCCCGGGTGACAATTCCTAAGTGTTGTCGACAGCAAGACTACTTGCGGAGAAATTTGCGGGGTTTTACCATATTCTCGGGGCGGAGTATCTTGTCCAGCTCCTCCTGGCTCATCAGTTTGCGCTCCAGGACCAGTTCGTAGATGCCTTTGCCCGTTTTGAGCGCTTCACGGGCGAGATCGGTCGAGGTCTCGTAGCCCAGGTAGGGATTGAGTGCCGTCACTAACCCGATGCTGTTGTAGACCAGATCCCGGCAGTGCTCCTTGTTGGCCGTAATGCCGAGGACGCATCGTTCGCGCAGCGTGTTCATTCCGTTGACCAGAATGATCATCGACTCGAAAAGACTATAGACGATAATTGGCTCCATGACGTTGAGTTCCAACTGTCCCGCTTCGGCGGCGAAGGTCACCGTGAGGTCGTTGCCGATGACCTTATAGGCAATCTGATTCACCACCTCTGGAATCACGGGATTCACCTTCCCCGGCATGATCGACGAACCCGGTTGCATCGGCGGCAGGTTGATCTCGTTCAGCCCCGTACGTGGCCCCGAAGAGAGCAGACGCAGGTCGCTGCATATTTTCGAAAGTTTCACGGCCAGGCGTTTCACAGCCGAAGAGTACATGACAAATGCGCCTGTATCGTTTGTCGCTTCGATCATATTGGTCGCTGCCTGAATCGGCAGTCCGGTGATTTCGCGCAGGTATTTGATGCATATCTGGCTGTACTCCGGGTCGGCATTGATGCCTGTGCCGATTGCCGTAGCTCCCATGTTCACCTCGAGGAACAGGTTGACATTCTGCTCCAGTCGGTCGATCTCCTCCGTCAGATTGGCGGCATAGGCTTCGAACTCCTGCCCGAGTGTCATCGGAACGGCATCCTGCAGCTGAGTGCGTCCCATTTTGATGACGTCGGCAAACTCTACGGCTTTGATATGGAAAGCTCCGATCAACTCCTTCAATGCGTTGATCAATTCTCGGTTACGGAAAATCAGACCCAACTTTACCGCCGTCGGATAGGCATCGTTGGTCGATTGCGAATGGTTTACATCGTTGTTCGGATGGCAATATTGGTATTGCCCGCGTTCATGTCCCAACAGTTCTAGCGCCCGATTGGCAATCACTTCGTTGGCATTCATGTTGGTCGAGGTCCCTGCTCCGCCCTGAATCATGTCGACGACGAATTGGTCGTGGAGTTTGCCTTGTTCGATTTCGTGGCAGGCCTGGATGATCGCATCCGCAACCTTGGGGTCGAGCTCACCCAGATCGCGGTTGGCCTTGGCGGCTGCCTCCTTGACCATGGCCAGGCCTTTAACGAGATAGGGAAACCTGCAGAGCCGTACGCGGCTTATGTGGAAATTCTCCAGGGCACGCATGGTCTGCACGCCGAAATAGTATTCTACGGGAATCTCTTTGTTTCCTAACAGGTCGTGTTCCTCGCGGGTTTTGCCGCTGAGCGGCATAGTTGTAATGTCCATAATCTGAAAGATTCACTGGTTGCGGTTACAAATCTATACTTTTTTTCGATATATTGTTATATTATTTTAGTGGAATATTGTTTTTTATAATAATTTATCCGGAGAGAGCGCTTTGGAGCCTATTTTGCAAAATCATACGGCAAAAAAGTATCGGAATCTCCGATAGAAATCGCTATATTTGCACGTTTTATTGAATGTAAAGAGCCGATTTATGAGCATACAGGAACTTAGTGAACAGGAACAGGTCCGCAGGAATGCACTGACACGATTGCGTGAATTGGGCATCGAGCCTTATCCGGCCGCCATGTACCCGGTCAATGCGACGGCCGGTGAAATCGCTGCCGGATACGACCCCGCCAAGGAAAACTTCAAGGAGGTGTCGATTGCCGGCCGGATGATGAGCCGCCGGATTATGGGTAGTGCTTCGTTTTTCGAGTTGCAGGACCATACGGGACGCATACAGGTCTATGTCCGTCGCGATGAGATCTCCAATGGCGAGGACACCACGATGTATAACACCGTTTTCAAGAAGTTGTTGGATATAGGCGATTTCGTCGGGGTGAAAGGATTTGTTTTCATTACCCAGACGGGAGAGTTGTCCGTGCACTGCAAGGAGTTGACGCTTCTTAGCAAGTCGGTGCGTCCATTGCCGATCGTGAAGGAGAAGGATGGACAGGTGTATGATGCATTTACCGACCCTGAAGCTCGTTATCGTCAGCGTTATGTGGATTTGGTGGTGAATCCGCAGGTGCGGGAGGTGTTCGTCAAGCGTGCGAAGATCATGGCGACCATGCGTGAATTCTTCGATTCGAAAGGATACCTGGAGGTGGAGACCCCTATTCTGCAACCCATTCCCGGCGGTGCTGCGGCTCGTCCATTCATCACGCATCATAATGCACTCGACATAGATCAGTATCTTCGTATTGCCAGCGAACTTTACCTGAAAAAGTTGATCGTGGGTGGGTTCGACGGAGTGTATGAGTTCGGCAAGAATTTCCGTAATGAGGGGATGGACCGGACCCATAATCCGGAGTTTACGGTGATGGAGATTTACGTGGCATATAAGGATTATCTCTGGATGATGGACTTTACGGAGGAGATGCTGGAGCGCGTGGCAATGGCAACCAACGGTACGACTGACCTGACGATCGGAGACCGTTCGATTAGTTTTGCCCGTCCGTTCCGTCGCGTGACCATGACCGATGCCATTCGTGAAAAGACCGGCTTCGACATTACGGGCAAAAGCGAGGAGGAACTTCGTACTGCTTGTCGAGATCTGAACGTGGAGTTCGACGATACGATGGGGAAAGGCAAGTTGATAGATGCCATTTTCGGGCAATATTGCGAGGAGGATCTCGTGCAACCTACTTTCGTGACCGATTATCCGATCGAGATGTCGCCGTTGTGCAAACGTCACAGGAACAATCCGGAGCTTACGGAGCGTTTCGAGCTTTTCGTGAATGGGAAGGAACTTTGCAATGCATACTCCGAGCTGAACGATCCGATCGACCAGCTTGAACGTTTCCAGGAGCAGTTGCGTCTGAGCGAAAAGGGCGATGATGAGGCGATGTTCATCGATATGGACTTTGTCCGTGCCCTGGAGTACGGTATGCCAACCTGCTCGGGAATGGGTATCGGAATCGATCGTCTTACGATGTTTATGACCAATCAGCCCTCCGTTCAGGATGTGCTCTTCTTCCCGCAGATGCGACCCGAGAAGAAAGCCGTACAGGATGGAGACGATAAGTATCTGGCCGCCGGAGTCCCGGAGGAGT
This sequence comes from uncultured Rikenellaceae bacterium, assembly GCA_944326815.1. Taxonomy (GTDB): domain Bacteria; phylum Bacteroidota; class Bacteroidia; order Bacteroidales; family Rikenellaceae; genus CALYBN01. The sequence continues at coordinate 142,871 of CALVFI010000009.1, forward strand.
GGATTCCCGTATTGCGTAAGATGAGCATCCTGACGGTGGACCAACTGAAAAAACTCTCGGCGGGCAAACTCTTCAACGACCTTTGCGGATATAACAAGAAGAATAAGCTGGGATTGAAGAATCCGACGATGGATGAGGTGAAGGGATGGGTAGAGTAGATACCGCTGGCCGGGGCGTTTTTTGAACCGAATGGAAACAGGAATTTTCAATGAGATTTAAAACCATACAACTATGAGAAAGAAAGTAGTAGCAGGCAACTGGAAAATGAACACCACTCCGGTGGAGGGTGTTGAATTGGCAAAAGCTGTTGCAGTAGGGAAAGGCAGCGTATGCTCTTGCGTGAATTTTATCGTGTGCCCTCCGTTTACACATCTCTCTGAGGTGATGAAGGTAACGCGCGGTACGGGTATTGCCGTAGGTGCACAGGATTGCGCTACGGAGGCTAAAGGAGCCTATACCGGTGAGGTTTCGGCAGCCATGATCGCTTCGCTCGGCGTGGAGTACGTGATTCTCGGCCACTCGGAGCGTCGTCAGTATTACGGTGAGACCAGCGAAACGCTGAATAAGAAGATGGTGCAGGCATTTGCCAACAATCTGGCTCCGATCTATTGCGTAGGCGAAAACCTGGCAGAGCGCGAAGCCGGAAAGCACTTCGACGTGGTGAAAGCTCAGATTGAAGAGGTGATTTTCAACCTGACGCCCGAACAATTCGAGAAGGTGATCATCGCCTATGAGCCGGTTTGGGCGATCGGTACGGGTAAGACCGCTACTGCTGACCAGGCACAGGAGATTCACGCTTATATTCGTGAGGTGCTTCGTGGAAAATTCGGAGCCAAAGCCGACGAGACGGTGATCCTTTACGGTGGTAGCGCGAAACCTTCGAACGCACCCGAACTGTTCAGCAAACCCGATGTGGACGGTGGTCTGATCGGTGGCGCAGCTCTCGTGGCTGATGATTTCCTGGCAATCGGCAAGAGTTTTCAGAAATAAGCCGGATTTTCCGGTATAGAGAGAACGGGCATCCATCGGATGCCCGTTTCTGTTTTTAGAACCATGGACCGTATGCGCTTTCTCGCAGTCTTGCCTTGTGGAGATTACGCCCGGCCTTTTAGTCCATAGTCTTGTTTTTGCGGGTGAAAAGAAGGATCTTTTTGGCTGCGAAATTCCAGAAGAAAACGATGATTGTCGTGAGAATTTTCGAGAGCAAGTAGTATAGCCCCCATTGATCGGTCAACAGCCACATCAATAGCGAAGTGAGCCCGATGCCTATCAATCCGATCAGCGTAAATCCTCCCAGTTCATAAAACAGATTTTGCGTCCGGCGTTGATCGAATACCCACAGGATGCTCATCAGGTAGCTGACAAGTAGCCCTATCGTGTAGCCTATCAGGGTTGAGATCAAATAGTTGACTCCTATCTTCTCCGTACAGAACCACAACAGGGCGAAATCGATGACGAAAGCTGTTCCTCCGGCAATCAGATAGCGGAACAGTTGGATGGAAAGGCGTCCTGTATGTCCTGCGATATAGCTTTTGAAATTCATGCCGAGAGGAATGCGTCTATGCGTTTTCGCTTGTTTTATCAATGCTTTCCAGCGGGAGTCGCAGAGGTCCCTCCATCTTTTGTTCCGGGGGTAGAGGTTGCTGCATGTTGGTTTGTGGCACTATCCAGGGAAGCGTCGTCCGTTGGTTGAGATTCGGCTTCTGTGAACAGTTTTAAAGCCTTTTCCCGATTGAACCTTAATAGATAGGTGTCCGGATCGGAGAGGTGCCAAACCACCGGGAAAAGCTCAATGTAGCGTTCGATCGCCGGATATAGATAGCGCGGCGTGGAGCTGTAGCCCAACTGGTCGAGCACGACATACTCCACCCGTTTGTCGATGAGGTCTTGGATCACCTCTTCAGGTACGAGTGAGTACTTGTAGTTAACCGAAATCAGTTTCGGAGCCTCGTGCATGAATAGTTCGGGTTTGCGGGCACAAATCACCGTATTGCGCGGGGCCTGTTTGTTTGCTTCGCGTGCGATGGCGAAATAGTTCTGGTATGCCGGAGTATAAGGCATGTGTGCCATGTGGGCATAGGTCTGGAGCGGACTCAGCATCGGCAATCCCAGAATTAGAAACGCATAGGGCATTTGCCGGGCAAATTTCGTCGACTGTTTAAAAATCAGTTGTTTCAGCGCATAATAGATTCCGGTGTAAAAGCAGGCGAACAGCATGGGAGTGATCGGAATGACGTAACGATTGCCGTTGCCGCCGTGCCAAAGCATGAATAGGCCGATATTGGCTACCAGATATCCGAGCATCAGCCAGCGCAGTTTCCCCAGATTCCAGGCTCCGTAGAGTATGAGTCCGAGAATGATCAATCCTCCGATTACGGCCCAGAAACTCGATGCCTGTGCATAGTCGACCTGGAGGAAGGGGAAGAGAATCTCCTTAAATCCTTTGATGACACAGTCGTCGAAATTCCGGAGCATTTTCTCTATCATCTCACCGACCGATGAGATGGATCCCTCCTCGGGACGCCATGGATTGACGGTCATGATTGTCCCGAAGTAGCGGGACTCGATGCCGACCGCAGTGTTGCGGAGTCCCCATGGAATGGCCAGTAGGATGATGCCTCCGATCGCAGCTGCCAGCTGTTTCCACTCTTTTCGAAAGGCGAAAAAGAGGAGCAGGGCAAAGAGTGCCGACATGCCGATCGTACGGATGTGATAGCAGATCATCAGCGATACGATGGATAGCCAGAAAACGGGAAATCGCCAGAATCGCGAAGTGTCTTCTTCTTTTGCATATAGGAACAGGAAAAGAAATCCGAGTACGGTAAAGAATAGATAGCTCATCTCTGACATGGCTATCGATGCGAAGTTGATCACCTGGGGCGACAGTATGCTGAGCAGCAATGCGGTGAAGGCCAAGGCCCGGTTCTCGGTCGTTTTCCATACCAGGTAGTAGAGAATCAGTACGGAAGTGAGCAGAAACAGCCCGTTCAACACCTTGAAAAAGAGCAGCGAATGGATGCCCGCCTGCATGAAGAGCGATAGGATGAACGAGTAGCCCGGAGGGAAATGACCCGACGGGGCGTAGCTCCCATCAGGAGCTATCTGGGAGTAACCATGACCGTCGGCGATATTCTCCGCCAACCGGATATAGACGGCATTATCGCCTCCGATGTTCAGTTTCGAATCGAACAGAGAACCGTAGACGGCTGCAAATACCACTATCAGTAACGCCGTCCATAGATACTTCGTTAGTTTTTCCATAGACGCGATTTCATGAATCCCCATTTGCAGAGACGGTAGGTGAACGATACGCCCAATACGCCCAACGCGTAGATGGTGCTTCGGCGCAAGTTGATCGATGAAGCCTCCTTGAAATATTTGGTAGGACAGGTCATCTCTCCGATTTCGTAGCCTGCCCAGAAGATTTGGGCCAGCATCTGGTTGTCGAATACGAAGTCGTCCGAGTTGGCATTGTAATCGATGGCGCGTAGTACCTCGGCGGAGAAGGCTCGGTAGCCGGTGTGGTACTCACTCAGCTTTTGACGCAATAGGAGGTTCTGGATGAATGTCAATCCCCGGTTGGCTACATATTTCGTCAGGGGCATACCCCCCTTGAGCGCCCCTTTCCCCAGAATGCGAGACCCCAATACGACGGGATAGACCCCGTCGGCAATCATGTAACACATCGCGCGGATTAGTTTCGGGGTATATTGGTAATCCGGGTGCAGCATCACTACGATATCAGCGCCCAGTTCCAGTGCCCGGTTATAACAACTTTTTTGATTTCCTCCGTAGCCTTTGTTGCGTTCATGGATCAGAATCTGGACAATGCCCAATCGCCGTGCCTCTTCGATGGTGTGGTCTTTGCTGCAATCGTCCGTGAGGATGACATCGTCTACGATGTCGAAGGGAATCTCCTTGTAGGTTTGCTCCAGGGTCTTCTCCGCATTGTAGGCCGGCATTACCACGATGATCTTCTTTCCGTCAATCATTTGGATAATAGTTGCTTAAAAGTATTTTCGCTCGCGAAGTACGGAGTTGATTGCCAAAAAACGTACTTCAACGGAGTGGATATCTTCCGGTTTGATTCAAGTGGAGCAAAGATACAAAAAAAAACAGTAGAAAGAGATTCTCTGAACAGGTGTATTATTTTTGTGTATCTTTCTATGAAATCCGGAAATGGGGCGAAAGAATGTCTTTTTCTTTCGCTCTTTGCCCCTCTCCGTTCCTGATGCAGCGACGAAACTCTGACCAGAAAGGGTTGCGGTCGAATAGCGAGGTTCTCCGTGATGGACTTTAATCGCGGATGGTGGTGCCGCCGTAACCCTCTGTGGTAATTTGTTCGGCGCTGCAGATCACGACATTGCTCACACCACTGTCGATTGCCTTAAAGGCATTCTCCAGTTTGGGCAGCATACCGTCTGCGACGATGCCTTTTTCACGCAACTGTGCGAACGATGAGCGGTCGATCATGGGGATAATCGAATTTTCATCTTCCACATCGCGCAACACGCCGCGTTTTTCAAAACAGAAGACCAGTTCGACCTTCTCGCGTACGGCACTTTGCGCCATGGCCACAGCAATGGTTTGGGCGACCGTATCGGCGTTGGTGTTGAGGAGTGTTCCCTTGCCGTCGCAGGTGATCGGGGCTGCGACCACTGTATAGCCGTTGCCCAGCAGCAATTCTGCCAGCCGGGTGTTTACCCGACGGGGATCGCCCACGAATCCGTAATCGATGGGAACAGGCGATCGGCGCTCCGACAGAATGAATTCTCCATCCGCACCGCTCAGACCGACGGCCTTGCAGCCGGCGGCATTCAACTTGTTGACAATCGTTTTGTTGACAATCCCGGCATAGACCATGGTGACGACCTTGAGTGTCTCGGCATCCGTTACGCGGCGTCCCTCGATCATTTGGGTCTCGATACCGAGTGCTTTGCTGATGGCGGTGGCTACCTTGCCGCCGCCATGTACGAGAATCTTCGGTCCACTCAGATGTGCAAAATCTGTTAAAAAACGGTCAAGTTTCTCTGGGTTATCAACAATGTTTCCACCAATTTTGATGACTTTCAACATCTTTTTAACGACTTTTTAACAGGTTATCGACAAAGGTCTGGTTTTTATTGCTGTTGTCTGTGGGATATAAACATTCCTTTGAGGGGTTATTAACATTTTTGTGTCAGTAACTTCTCAAATGCGGTCAGGAAGATGTCAGCGTGAGCTTTCGTAAGGGTGAGAGCCGGGAGCAGGCGAATGACGTATTTCCCCGACGAACCGACAAAGATTTTCTCGTCGAAAAGCAATTTCTTACGTAATTCGGCGGTTTCGAAGGGCAATTCGATGCCGATCATCAAGCCGCGTCCACGAACCTCTTTGATGCCGGGTAGGGTGCGGAGTCTTTCAATCAGGTAGTCGCCGACCTTTTCGACATTGTCCATCAGGTTGTTCTCTTGGATGACATCGGCCACGGCGATAGCGGCTGCACAGGCCAGGTGATTTCCTCCGAACGTAGTGCCGAGCATGCCGTATTTGGCGGCGATGACGGGGGTAATCGAGAGGGCTCCCATTGGGAATCCGTTGCCGATGCCTTTGGCCATCGTGTAGATGTCTGCATTGACGCCTGCCCAGTCCGACGCATAGTATTTGCCGCTGCGGCCGCAGCCGCATTGTACGCAGTCGGCAATCCATACTGTACCGTATTGATCGCACAGCGAACGGATCGACCGCAGGAACTCTTCCGAGGCGACACGAATACCGCCTACGCCCTGAATGGCTTCGATGATGACGGCAGCCGTTTCCTCGCCATGTTTGGCGAAATATTCTTCGAGGGACTGCCGGTCGTTGTAGGGTAGAAAAACCACATTGTCCGTTTCATTCACGGGAGCTACGATGGCCGGGTTGTCCGTAGCCGCGACAGCCAGCGAGGTCCTTCCATGGAATGCTCCGCGGAAGGCAACGACCTTTTTCCGTCCTGTGTGGAACGAAGCCAGTTTCATGGCATTTTCATTGGCTTCGGCACCGGAATTTACGAGAAATAGCTGGTAATCGGTTTTTCCCGACAGTTTTCCCAACTTTTCGGCTAACTCTTTTTGTTGGGCGATGATGACCGAATTGGAATAGAAGCCGATCTCTCGGATTTGGCGGGTTACCAACTCCACATAGTGCGGATGGGTATGGCCGATCGAGATGACGGCATGACCGCCGTACATATCCAGATATTTTGTCCCCTGATCGTCCCATACGTAGGACCCTTCGGCCTTGACAATGGTGACCGGATGCAGGGGATATACGTCAAACATTTTCATAATCGTTCCGTTTTTTCAATGTTGTTGATCGAGGTACATCGCTTCCGTTTAGAAGGCGGAGGCTTTGAGTCGCAGGCCTGCTCGCTGGTCAAGTCCGAACAGTAGGTTCATATTCTGTACGGCTTGTCCGCTGGCTCCTTTGAGCAGATTGTCGATGGCACTGCTTATGAGTAATTTGTCTCCGTGTTTCTCGAGGGCAAGCAGGCATTTGTTCGTATTGACCACCTGTTTGAGGTTGATGGCTCGGTCGCTCACGAAGGTGAATGCAGCCTCTTTGTAGTACTCCTTGTATAAATCCGTGGCCTGTTCTGCCGTCAGTTCGCAACGGGTGTAGACCGATGCGAAGATGCCGCGCGTAAAGTCGCCTCGATAGGGGATGAAGTCGATTTCCGCCGAGAACGAGGGCATCAGAGCGCGAAGACTTTCCCCGATCTCTTTCAGGTGTTGGTGTTCAAAATTCTTATAGGACGAGAAATTGTTCGCTCTCCAACTGAAGTGTGACGTGGCGGCCAATTTCTGACCTGCTCCTGTCGATCCGGTCGTGGCGCTGATATGGATGTCATCCTTCAGGAGTCCGGCTGATGCCAGTGGTAAAAGCGCCAGCTGAAGACATGTTGCAAAGCATCCCGGATTGGCGATGTTTTGTGCGGTACGGATTTTCTCGAGGTTCATCTCCGGCAATCCGTATATGAAATGACGTCCGTCCAGATCCGCTCCGGCAGCCAATCGGAAATCCTGGCTGAGATCGATGATTTTTACCTGTTTTGGAAATGGATTGGCTTCGAGAAATTTACGTGCGTCGCCGTGCCCTACGCAGAGAAAGAGTACATCGATGTCGTCGCTCAACTCTCCCGTGAAACGCATGTCCGTATCGCCTAACAGATCGGTATGTACGTCGCTCAGGAGATTCCCGGCGTTGCTGTTGCTGTGTACGTAGGACAATTCCACCTCCGGATGGTTCAGCAGAATACGGATGGCCTCGCCACCCGTATAACCTGCTCCGCCTATGATTCCTGCTTTTATCATATGTGTATGCGTTTTTCGTCTGAAAAGTTAAAGAATATCGCTATCCTTGCCTGAATAGCGGTACATTGCTGCCTGCAAACGTGCATGGATGGAGCCGTCTCATTGCAAGAAAGCCCTCCAACTGCGACCATATTACCCTGCCTCCTTTGCTCTTTTTGTCTCATTTATATTTCTTACCGCACTGATCTGCTCTCGTCTCACATTTCCCCAATATGGATATGATTTTCCTGCTGGTTAAGTTGAGTCGCTGCACCTTGTTGCGTTTTCGCATACACCCCATACGAACGCTTATGTCGGTTCGTGATCGTGTTGACGCTATCGCTGTGTGTTGCGGTTGAAGAGTTTTGTCGGCTGTTTGCAGTAGTTTCTTACTATTTGTCTTCGCCGTTGATTTTGTAGTAGATTTTGTTCTGGTTACCGAAAATGGTTCCGAAACCTTTCACATCATCCGACGTCCAGTCGCTCATCGTCTCGCCGTAAGCGCCGAATTTGCTGCTCATCAAATCGTGCGGACTGTCGATGCCCACAACAATGAAACGATAGGGATGTAACTCTACGTAAACATCGCCGCTGACCATGCGCTGACTCTTCTCGAGCATGGCTTCCATGTCGCGCATCACGGGATCGTAGTATTGCCCTTCATGCAGGTGGTTGCCGTAGAAAGCAGAGATTTGGTCTTTCCAGAACAATTGCCACTTGGTCAGTACATGTTTCTCGAGCATGTGGTGGCTCTTGATGATAATCATCGGAGCTGCGGCTTCGAAACCTACGCGGCCTTTGATTCCGATGATCGTGTCGCCTACGTGCATGCCGCGGCCGATGGCATAGGGGGCTGCAATCGCCTGCAGAGCCTGAATGGCCTCGATGCGATCCTCGTATTTTTTACCATCTATGCCGACCAACTCGCCTTTCTCGAACGTGAGGGTGATGCGTTTTGGAGTGTGCTCCTTCAGCTGTGAAGGATAGGCGCTCTCGGGCAGGGTCTCCCTGGAGGTCAGGGTCTCCTTTCCTCCCACCGAGGTCCCCCAGATGCCTTGATTGATGGAATATTCCGCCTTCTTAAAGTCGAAGTCTACGCCGTGGCTGCGGAGATATTCAATCTCCTCTTCGCGGCTGAGACGTTTCTCGCGGATCAGGGCAATCACCTCGATTTCTGGGGCGATAATATTGAAAATCATATCGAAACGCACCTGATCGTTGCCTGCTCCCGTCGAACCGTGGCAGAGATAGTCTGCCCCGATCTCTTTCGCATATTTGGCAATTGCCGTAGCCTGCGAAATACGTTCGGAACTTACAGAGATCGGATAGGTGCCGTTTTTGAGCACGTTGCCGAAAATCATGTAGCGGATCGAGTGTTCATAGTAGTCGTGAGCCACGTCCAGAATGACGAAGCTCTTGACGCCCAACGCCAGCGCACGTCGTCGGATATCTGCCAGTTCGTCGGCCGAGAAGCCGCCTGTGTTCGCGAGTGCTGCATGCACTTCGAGTCCCATCTCTTTTGCCAGATAAATCGCGCAATACGACGTGTCGAGTCCGCCGCTGAATGCCAAAACTACTTTTTTCATCTCAATATGTTTGGTTTATAAATGCTTCCTTCTTGAAGTTCCTCGGTGAGGCTATAAATTGGGATCGTCCGGCTTGGCTACGCGTACCGTATCCACGGCCGGGTCGAACAACATGGCTGTGCAAAGGCAGTTTTTGTGTTCTTTGCTCTGGAGTATCGGAAAGTTGACGCAACTTTCGCATCCGTGCCAGAACTGCTCGTCATCGGTCAGTTCCGAATAGGTGACAGGGCGATAGCCGATTTCGTTATTGATTTTCATGACGGCCAGACCTGTTGTAAGACCGAACAGCTTTGCTCCCTTGAACTTCTTGAGCGACAAGAAGAAGGTTTTGGTCTTGATGGCTTTTGCCAGACCGAGTTTGCGGAAATTCGGGTTGATGATCAGACCCGAATTGGCCACATAGTCTCCGTGTCCCCACGATTCGATATAGCTGAAACCGGCCCAGGTGCCGTCTTTGTGAAATGCGATTACAGCTTTCCCCTCACGCATTTTTGAACTTACGTACTCGGGAGTACGTTTGGCGATACCGGTACCGCGGGCTTTGGCCGATTCTGCCATTTCGTCGCAAATGGCCTGGGCAAAGGGTGTGTCTTCTTCTGTGGCGACTCTTACCACGAAATCATCGATTGTCATTCTTCCTCAAAAAAGTAAAAAAATAACGAACTCTGTTATGTCCGAACGGACTCTGCAAAAGTAGGAAAAATTCTATCGAATTGTTAAAAATCGGGGGATAATTTAAAAAATATTAAAAAAACGGCCGGATTGTGCCGGCCGTTTGTCCCTTTTTTTGTGAGAGTAAGGAGGTTAATATTGGCTCTCGACCTCTTCGAAAAAGGCTTGTGGATGTCCGCAAATGGGGCAAACACCTGGTGCTGTTGTCCCCGTGTGGCGGTATCCGCATTTGCGGCATTCCCACTCCACTTTTTCCTCTTTTTTGAATACACGGTCGTTTTTTACCTCGTCCAACAACTTTCGGTAGCGTTGCTCATGCATCTTCTCCACTTCGGTGATTAGACGGAACAGGGCGGCCACCTTCGGAAAACCCTCCTCCTGGGCGATCCTGCCGAATTCGGGGTAGAGGCTGCTCCACTCTTCATATTCTCCTTCGGCGGCTTCGGCCAGATTATGGGCCGTGTCGCTGATGACTCCTGCCGGATAGGTACCGGTAAATTCGAGCATTCCGCCTTCGAGTTGTTTGAAGAACATTTTGGCATGTTCCTTCTCGTTGTCAGCTGTCATCTCGAAAAATTGGGCAATCTGTTCGTAACCCTCTTTTCGCGCCTGCGAGGCGTAGAAAGTGTAACGATTTCTGGCTTGTGACTCGCCGGAAAAAGCCTTCATCAGGTTTTTTTCAGTTTCTGTCCCTTTTAAACTCTTTACTGACATAATTTTATTAATTTTACAAAGGATTAAGTGGTATAGTTTTTGTCAATGGGAAGTCGTATGAGATTATAATATTAACGTGACGAAAAACATGATTAAACTATTGTTCATATTAAATTTGATGATTATGACTCATGAATTGCCGAAACTCCCTTATGCGCTCAATGCGCTTGAACCTCAAATCAGTGAGGAGACGATGCTCTATCATTACGGGAAGCATCATCAGGCTTATGTAAATAATCTGAACAGCCTGATTCTGGGTACCCCATATGAAAACATGCCGTTGGAAGAGATCGTAATGACTTCGGACGGTCCGATATTCAATAATGCGGCTCAGGATTGGAATCACACCTTCTTCTTTTTCTCGCTCTCTCCCAACCCAAAAACCATGCCGATGGGGCCTTTGGCTGAGGCGATAAATCGTGATTTTGGCTCTTTCGAGAAGTTTAAAGAGTCCTTTCTTAAAGCGGCTGCCGGGCAGTTTGGCTCGGGTTGGGCATGGCTTGTGAAAGATAAGGAGGGCCGATTGTCGATTGTTACCACCTCCAATGCCGGCAATCCGATGACGCAGGGACTGATCCCGTTGTTGTGTGTCGATGTGTGGGAGCATGCCTATTATATTGATTATCGCAACCGTCGGCCCGACTTCATTGCGGCCGTCTGGGAAAAAATCGACTGGGGGCAGGTGGAAAAACGTTTTGAGATGGGTAAATGATAAAAAACGCTGTTTGCTGATAGATTGGAAAGCCGCCTGTTGCAGGGCGGCTTTTTTGATTTTCCCAGGGCGGGTCTGCGGAACAGGAATGGATCATTTGCATGATTATTGAGTTGGGCTGTATTCCCGCTTTTGGGGTAGAATAGGTAGGGGTTGTTCTCGTCATGAATCGTTCGAAAGCATATGTAATTACGGCCATGCAGTCGTGGGATGCCGCCACTCCGGGCAATGCACAGCGGATGGCCAGCCTGCTTGCGCATATGGTTCCTGTGCTTTATGTTAATCCGCCGCTGGATTTGCTGACTTTACTCGGGGCTCCGAACGAGGGTAACTACTCTCGCAAGAATCGGGTCTTGCGCGGAAGTGAATCGGCTATCCGGCATATCGCTTCAAATTTGTGGGTGCTTGAACCGCCCTTGATTCTTACGCCGCCGATGAATCTCTATTCGGAGTGGGTATTCGATCTGTTCAATCGCCATAATAATCGTCGCTATGCCGGCGTGATCTCTTGGGCACTTGATACTATCGGCCTGGAACTTGGCTATTTGATTGTCGATAACGATATTTTCCGCAGCCTGTATTTGGATGATTATCTTGTTCCGGATCTGACCATATACTATCGGCGAGGTAACTTTCCCGGTTTCGATTATTGGCGTAAACACGGTGCTCGTCTCGAACGGGAGATGATGCAGCGATGCGACCTGGTGGCAGCCAGCAGTGAGTACCTTGCGACGCAAGTGCGTCGGATGAATGAGAATACCTACAATATAGGCAGAGGGGTTGATCTGACCGGTTTTGAGTTTGGAAGAGCCTATTCGAGACCTCGGGAGATGTGCGGCATCCGACCACCGGTGATCGGTTGCGTGGGCTTGTTGGGTGCGATGAACTACTCTGCCAATCTGCTTTACCGTTTGGCCCATACCTACCCGGACTGTTCGCTTGTTTTAATCGGGGGCGAAGATGCCGCTTTTTCCCGTCATGCGCTTCACGAATTGAAGAATGTCTTCTTTCTGGGAGAGCAACCGATTCGGAGTTTTCCGGCTTATATCAGTCATTTCGATGTCTGCATTACACCGGAGACGCGAAACGAACTGACCGAGGCGAATTATCCCGATAGCGTGGTGTATTATCTCTCTTTGGGGAAGAATGTCGTGTCGACTGCAACGGAAGCGATGGAGGAGTTCCGGGCCCATGTATCATTGGCTGAAGATGAAGCACACTTTCTTGGACTGGTCGGTATTGCGCTCTATGAGTCGGTTTCTCTGGATGTTGCGCGCCGCCGTGCGGAGTTTTCCAAAAACTTTACCTGGGAGGCGTGTGTCGATCGTCTGCATACGTTGATCGAAATGACGGAGGATCCGTTCGGTCGGCCGAATGAATCTCTTGTGCTACAACGGGAACTTCTCAGTTGAACGGCAATATTTCTTGTAATACGACGACCTGTTTCCTGAAAAATTCGTATCTTGCGAACAGATAACAGAGGCGATTATGGTTGGTGACGAAAAGAAAAACTTGCGGGGGAAATACAGCGACTTTTATGAACTGGCAGAGAAAAACTTCAGCGCTCACAGCGTCGGATTGATCGATGCGGCACTGGCTCTGGCCGACGAGAAGTTGGATGGCATGGTGCGTTATGACGGGACGCCGTTCTTAGAGCACTCGCTGCGTACGGCAGCGATCGTAATTTCGGAGATCGGATTGGGTCGCAATTCGACCATCTCTACGCTGCTGCACGATGTCGTACGTCTGAATATGCTTTCGGCTGAAGAGGCGGGCGAACGGTTTGGTGAACCTTGTACAGCGATTCTCAAGGCGTTGTGCAACATCTCCGACGTGCAGACGAAGGTGGCCGATGATCAGGCCGATAATTTCCGCGATCTGATCGTATCCTATTCGACCGATCCGCGTGTGATTCTCATCAAGCTGGCCGACCGTCTGGAAGTGATGCGTTCACTGGCGATGTTCCCGCCCGATAAGCAGGAGAAAAAAAGTTGGGAGAGTCTGAATCTCTATGCGCAGATTGCCCATAAGTTGGGCCTTTACACCATCAAGAGCGAGATGGAGGATCTGGCGCTCAGTTACCTTGAACCCGAGGACTATCGGCATATCCATACCCGGCTGGAAGAGACGGCGCAGGAGCGTAATCTTTTTATCGGAAAGTTTCTGGCTCCCGTCGAGGCCAAATTGCAGCAGACCGGATTCAAATATCACATTAAGAGTCGTACCAAATCGATCTATTCCATCTGGCGTAAGATGAAAAAGGCGAAAATACCCTTCGAGGAGGTGTACGATATTTTTGCCCTGCGGGTGATCGTCGATTGTCCCAGGGAGCAGGAGAAGCCGGTTTGCTGGACCATCTATTCGATTTTTACCGATTTCTATACGCCCAATCCCGAACGGATGCGCGATTGGATCTCCATCCCGAAGTCGAACGGCTACGAGTCGCTGCATACGACGGTGGTGACCGGCGACGGACATTGGGTGGAGGTGCAGATTCGTTCGGAGCGGATGGATGAGATTGCCGAGCGAGGTATCGCTGCGCACTGGCGATACAAGGGTGTCAATCAGGGCGGACTTGGGAGCGAACAGTGGCTCAGTAAGTTGCGCGAACTGATGGAGACCGATACGCATGCCTTGGCCAAACGCATCGACCAACCCGCTCCTTCGGGCGAGATATTTGTTTTTACCCCCAACGGAGACCTGCGTAAATTGCCGGAAGGGGCAACAGTGCTTGACTTCGCTTTCGATATTCATTCGAACCTCGGTGCTTCGTGCACGGGAGGCCGGGTGAACCATCGTAACGTGCAGATTCGTGAAGTGCTCCACAATGGAGATATCGTAGAGATATTGACTTCCAAAGTCCAGAAACCCAAATCTGACTGGCTCAATATCGTTATCACCTCCAAGGCCCGGAATAAGATCAAGGCCTATCTGCGCGAAGAGCAGGCCAAGGCTGCCAATCTCGGACGTGAAGATCTGGAGCGGAAGATACGTAACTGGAAGTTGTCCATTACGATGGACGATGCCGTGACGGTGCTGTGCAAGTATTATAAACTTAAGACCGGTACGGAACTCTATGGCCAGATTGCTTCTCAAAAAATTGATATTGCCGAGATTAAGGAGTTGATTACGCGTCATCTGAACGGAGAGCCGCTGACCGAGGTCAAGGCACGGGGGCCGGCGACGATAAAGGCGGTGGATACCGCATCGGGCGATGCTTTGGTGATTGACGACTCGATTCGGAATATCGACTACAAACTGGCCAAGTGCTGCAACCCGATCTTCGGCGACGAGATTTTCGGCTTCGTGACAGTGACATCCGGGATTACGATTCATCGGAATGACTGTCCCAACGCTGCCCGACTGCGGGAACTCTATCCCTATCGCGTGATGCCGGCCCGGTGGCGCAGCACAAAGGTGCAGGGGGCGTTCCGTGCGGCGATTCGTGTTGTGGCGGACGATACGACGGGTATGGTGAATCGTATTACGGAGGTGATCAACCACGATCTGAAAATCAATATCCGGTCGATGAATCTCGCTTCGAACGGGAATGGCACCCTTGCGGGCCTGATCAATATCGAGGTGACCGGCTCCCAGATAGTCGACATGGTCGTCTATAATATCATGCGCATTAAGGGCGTGCAGAAAGCCTATCGGGTAAATAACTGATACGGATGACGGTGGGGCAGACCTGGTGGCGAATTATATTGAAGGTGTTGGGACTATTGGCGGTGGCGTTGGGCGTCGTAGGCATTGTCTTGCCGGGACTGCCGACGACACCGTTTCTGCTGTTGGCTTTATGGTTGTTTTCACGAAGTTCGCCCCGCCTCCAGCATTGGTTGCTTGCCAATCGCCTGTTTGGACGTTACCTGGAGGATTATCGTCAGGGGCGTGGCATTCCTCGACGGGTAAAGGTCTATATTCTTGTTGTTATGTGGGTAGGAATGGCTCTGTGTGCCGTTTATGTTTTGCCTTCGTGGTGGCTACGTGTGTTGTTGTTTGGAGTGGCGGTGGGTGTGACCTGGCATGTGGGGCGAATTAAAACCAAACATACAGGACAATGAGTATTCAAAGAGCTATTTTGTGAGGGGAAAAATGATGAATTTATGATGGGAAAACAATTAGTTGATGTGGCCGATGGCCGGACGTGGCAGGATGACCTGCGCGGCGAGTTGGAACAGTTGGCCGATGCGGATAACCTGCGGCGGTTACGGAGTGCGCAGGTGTTGGGAAAATATGTGGCCTATGGGGGCCGCCAATATATTAATATGTCATCGAACGATTATCTCGGCTTGGGGGCTGAGACCGAATTGCAGCGTCGGTTTTTGGCCGCATTGCCGGACGACCGTTTTTTGATGAGTAATCCCTCATCCCGTCTGATGACCGGCAACAGTGGCGATTACGAGGCGCTTGAGGCGGCTCTCGCTGCGCTTTATCCGGGCAAGGCACCTTTGGTTGTCGGGTGCGGCTTCATGGCCAATTCGGGGGTGCTGCCCGCCTTGACCCGGAAAGGGGACCTGATTCTGGCCGACAAGTTGGTTCATGCCAGCATGATTGATGGATTACGTTTGTGCGAATGCGAATGGCGTCGATTCAACCACAACGATTTGAACCATCTGGAGCGTCTGTTGCGCAAGATGCGGGGCGACTATCATCGAGTGTGGGTGGTTACCGAATCGGTCTTCAGTATGGATGGCGACCGTGCTCCGTTGCAGGAGTTGGTGACACTTAAACATCGCTACGATTTGCAGTTGTATGTCGATGAGGCGCATGCTTTCGGTGTGTATGGCCCTTCCGGTGCGGGTCTCTCCGTGGCTGAGGGCGTCGACGACGAGGTGGATGTCTTGATTGGCACATTCGGCAAGGCGCTCGCCTCGTGCGGAGCATTCGTAGCCGTGGACCCCTTGGTACGTGAGATGTTGGTCAATCGAATGCGTACACTCATCTTTTCGACGGCTTTGCCGCCACTCGATCTGATGTGGACGCGTTTCCTCGTGGAGCATCTGCTGGAGTTTGAACCGCGTCGCAGGCATTTGCAGCGCTTGACGGAGATGTTGCTCCCCGGTCATCCGTCTGCTACGCATATCATTCCGATTATTACCGGGGAGAATGGGGCTGCACTCGGCCTTGCGGAGCGTTTCCGTCGGGCCGGGTTCTGGACAACGGCCGTGCGTTGGCCGACGGTTCCCAAAGGGGAGGCCCGGGTACGGATCTCTTTGAGTGCTGCGATTTCGGAAGAGGAGGTAGAACGCTTTTTGACGGTATGGAAAAATATTGGTTGAGGAGAGAAAATAACGATGCGGTTGTCGTAGTAGTTCTCGGTTGGGCGTGCGACTGGCGAGTGGTGGAACATCTCTCTTTCAGAGGGTGTGACGTGCTCTGTACGTATGACTATCGGACGTTGAATTACGATGATGCCGTGGAGATGCGGGCTCTGGTCGGCAGCTATCCGCACCGATATTTACTGGCCTGGAGCTTCGGGGTATGGGTAGCCGAGCAACTTTTTGGAGCCGAAGGAGTGACGAGTACGGATAAAAGTAAGACTGTTGGGACTGAAACGTGTCATGCACTCGCTTTCGAGCGTGCGGTGGCCCTGAACGGAACCCCTCGGCCGGTCGATGCTCGTTTTGGAATAGAACCCCGCCGCCTTGCCGTTACCCTACGGGGTTTGCAGGCGGGTGGCATGGAGGCTTTTGACCGCCGTACCTATGGCCGCTGGTTCGATGCTCTTCGTGAGGTGCTCTCGCCTCGAGGCGTGGCAGCAAATGTCGAGGAGTTGACCTGTCTGAGCGAATCGGCTCTTGTGCCGTATGAGCCTTCGTTGCGTTGGGACAGGGGCGTCGTGGGTAGGGATGATGTGATTTTCCCGCCTCGAAATATGGTGGCGTATTGGGGAGAGCGTGCGGAAATCGTATCTTTGCCCCATTATCCTTTCGGGGATGCGGAATTAATCTTACGGGAAATTGAACACTGATAAAGAACTCATCCGGGAACGCTTTGCCGCCGGTTTTAAACGCTACGACCGCTTGGCGCTTGTTCAGCAGCGCATCTGCGACCGCCTGGCCAGTTTGCTGTCTGAGGTGGCGGATGGGATGACTCCGAGGAATGGATTGGAGGTTGGCGTGGGCACTGGTTTTTTGACCCGTCGTCTGTTGCCGTTGTTCCCCCATGCGCGTTGGACGCTGAACGATATTGTCCCGGCGGCCAAAGCCTTTACGGACAAATATACCGGAGGTTATACGGTGGAGTATCTCTGGGGCGATGCGGAATGTGTCGTGTTTCCTAAGGCGCTGGATTTGGTGGTCTCTGCTTCTACAGTGCAATGGTTCAATGATTTGCGTGGTTTTGTGGCTCGTGTTTCTGCTTCGTTGTGCTCCGGAGGGATATTGGCCCTTTCGACTTTCGGAGGGGATAATTTCAGGGAAATTCGTGCCACAACGGGCGAAGGCCTCGAGTATTATACCATGCCGGCGCTGGAACGGATGCTTCTTGATGCCGATTTCCGGATACTGCATGCCGAAGAGTATACCGAATCGCTGCTGTTCGATACCCCGGTCGATGTGCTTCATCACATCAAAGCAACAGGGGTCAACTCCCTGCGTAAGGTGCGTTGGGGACGGCGCCAGATTGCCGATTTCGATGCTTCCTATCGTGACCGTTTTGCATTGACCGATGGTCGCGTGCCGCTCACTTATCACCCGATCCTGTTGATTGCTCGGCGGATGTAACGAAATGCACTCCCGGAATGGCGAATCCCGTGAAAAAAGTATTACCTTTGCTCCCGTTAACCAGTAATAACCAGTAAAGAGAGAGCGGAAGGACTCCATCGCTGCCTCGCACGGGTCTCGTTGGGATGCGAATGCGGGGGAGAGGAAAGTCCGGGCAACACAGAGCACCGTGCTTCCTAACGGGAAGATGTCCGGGAGGGCATAGTTCAAGGTAACAGAGAATAACCGCCGCGGAGGGACGCGTTCCCGTTGCGGTAAGGGTGAAAAGGCGGGGTAAGAGCCCACCGCTGTGTGTGGTGACACGCGCAGGCGTACCACTGACGGGTTGCAAGACCATGTATACCGGCATTCAAGGGCTGCTCGTCCGTTGTCGGGGGGTAGGTTGCTTTAGCCTGCGGGTGACCGTCGGGCATAGATAAATGGTGGAGACGCCGTGTGCGGTGACGCATGCGGATGACAGAACCCGGCTTACACCTTCCGCCAACTCTCTTTTTTATTTTGTCATGAACGATTCCATCCGCATATCCGATTATGATTATGGCCTGCCCGAGGAGCGCATTGCCAAATTTCCGTTGGAACGACGCGATCAGTCCAAGTTGCTCGTCTATCGGGACGGGACGGTTTCGCATCGGAGGTTTTGTGATCTGGGTCAGGTGCTGCCCGAAGATTCGCTGCTTGTTTTCAACAATACGAAGGTCATCCGAGCACGGATTATCATGCACAAACCCAGTGGCGCCCGGATCGAGGTCTTTTGTCTCGAACCGCACGATCCGGCCGATTATGAACGTGCCTTTGCCGTACGGGGTTCGTGCGAGTGGCAGTGTATCGTCGGCAATTCAAAGAAGTGGAAGGAGGGAGCGCTCGAGATACCTTTCGAATATGAGGGTAAGCGTTGTCGCATGCAGGCGTTTCGCGTACTGAACGACGGCCGGAATCAGATTGTGCGATTCGAGTGGGACGCCGGGATGACCTTCGGACAACTGTTGGAACATCTTGGAAAGATTCCCATTCCGCCTTACCTGAATCGCGAGAGCGAGGAGATCGATAACAGCCGTTATCAGACGGTCTATTCCAAGTTCGAAGGTTCGGTGGCTGCGCCTACTGCCGGATTGCATTTTACGCCTGAACTGATCGAGGCATTGAAGGCGCAGGGGGTGGCATTCGATGAGGTGACGCTGCATGTGGGAGCAGGGACTTTCCTGCCCGTGAAGAGCGACGATGTCATGCAGCATCACATGCATACCGAACATTTCGAAATCACGCCTGCCACGCTCGAAAACCTGATTGCACACGCAGGACGTGTGGTGGCCGTGGGGACGACTACGGTACGTACGATTGAGAGTCTGGCGGGATTGGGATGGCGTATCTTGCAGAGAGGTACACCGGACGAATCGCGTCCCGTAGGGCAGTGGGAGCTATACGATATTCCGGCAGAACGCTCAGGCGCAGAATTGCTGGGCGCACTGCTCGACTATATGCGCACGCACAATATCGCGAAGTTGAAAACGGTGACGCAAATCATGATTATGCCGGGCTACCAGTATCGTGTGGCCGATGTGATTGTTACCAATTTTCATCAACCCAAAAGCACGCTGTTGTTGCTTGTTTCGGCTTTCGTGGGCGAGGATTGGCGTCGGATATATGCTTATGCGCTCTCGCATGATTTCCGTTTTCTGAGCTATGGCGATAGCAGCATCCTTTTTCCGAATCGGAGTGAGGGTGCGATACGATAATTTGTGAGGGCTGTGAGGCTCCTGGAGAATGGTGTGGAACAGGATGCGTTCTGCCGTGACAATGTTTTTTGAGAAAAATAGGCGGAGGCTATGGATAAAAACAGGTTGGGAGAGTGGTTGCCCACCTCGGTCAAAGAGGTGAAAGCGTTGGGATGGGATTACATTGATGTGATTCTGTTCAGCGGCGATGCTTATGTCGACCACCCGTCGTTCGGTGCTGCGGTCGTCGGTCGATTGCTGCAGGCCGAGGGCTACCGCGTAGCCATTGTCCCGCAACCCAACTGGAAAGATGACCTGCGCGATTTCCGGAAACTGGGGGCTCCGCGTCTCTTTTTCGGAGTTTCGGCCGGGAGCATGGACTCCATGGTCAACCATTACACGGCCAATATCCGTTTGCGGAGTGATGATGCTTACACGCCCGGCGGCAAAGCAGGGTTCCGTCCGGATTATGCCGTGACGGTCTATACGAAGATTCTGAAACAGTTGTATCCTCATGTGCCGGTGGTCGTGGGAGGTATCGAAGCTTCGCTGCGTCGTCTGACGCATTACGATTATTGGAGCGACTCTTTGAAACCCTCCGTTCTGGTCGAGAGCGGGGCTGATCTGCTGATTTACGGGATGGGCGACAAGGTGGTGGCGGAAGTGGCCCGTGCTATGGCCAACGGATATAATGCCAAACTGTTACGAAAATTGCGACAGGTGGCTTTCCTGGCCGACCGGGATTATGTGGCGCGGCTCGATCCGGCTCATACTCTCCGTCTGAACGCCTATGAAGCCTGTGTGGCCGACAAGCGTGCTTTTGCCGACAATTTCGTGCAGATCGAAACCGAATCGAACCGTATGGAGCAACACACCACCTTGGTCGAACCCGTAGGTGACCGGTTCGTTGTGGTGAATCCGCCTCATGCCGCTTTGACACAGGAGGAGCTTGATCATGGGTTTGATCTGCCCTATACGCGGCTGCCCCATCCCCGTTATGAGGGGAAAGGAGCGATTCCGGCCTATGAGATGATTAAGTATTCGGTCAATATTCATCGGGGATGTTTCGGCGGGTGCAGTTTCTGCACGATCTCGGCCCATCAGGGTAAGTTTGTCAGCAGCCGTTCGGAACGCTCGATTCTGGCCGAGGTCGATCGGGTGACTGCGATGCCGGGTTTCAAGGGCTATCTTTCGGATGTGGGAGGACCGTCCGCCAATATGTACGGAATGGGAGGCCGTGACAAGACGTTATGTGCCCGGTGTGTACGCCCGTCGTGTCTTTTCCCCCGGATGTGCCCCAATCTGGATAACAGTCATAGCCGCCTGTTGGAACTTTATCGCAAGGTGACAGCCCGAAAAGGTATTAAAAAAGCGTTTATCGGTAGCGGTATTCGTTATGATCTGTTCGACCGAAACGATAACGGCGCCTATTTGCGTGAGGTCATTGTGAACCATACCTCCGGCCGGCTGAAGGTGGCTCCAGAACATACCGAAGATCATGTGTTGCGTCTGATGCGCAAACCTCCGTTCGAACTGTTCGAACGGTTGAATGTCGATTTCCGCCGTATCTGTGCCTCGGAGAACTTAAGGTATCAGTTGATTCCCTATTTTATCTCGAGTCATCCGGGCTGCACGGAGACTGATATGAAACGTCTTTCGGAGAAGATGCACGGATTGCATTTTAATCTTGAACAGGTACAGGATCTGACTCCGACGCCAATGACGCTTAGCTCGGTGATGTTCTATACGGGATTTGACCCCTATACGGGTGAGAAACTTTATGTGGCACGTGATCAGGATGATAAACGACGGCAGAAAAGTTGGTTCTTCGCCGGACAAAAGGGAACGCCCCGGGGTCAGGTGTCAAAAAAACGACCGGTGCGAAAAAAATAACGGTTGAAAATCCGCTAACTTTCCCTACCTTTACAATCTGAAATCCGAGTACGAAAATGGCGAAAAATTTTACCCCTTCACAGAAAAATAGAGAGGCCTACCAGACGATGACCGATGCCGTCGGTACTTTGCCTCCGCAGGCTGTGGAGTTGGAGGAGGCTGTATTGGGAGCCCTTATGCTGGAAAAGGATAGCATCGTAGCCGTACAGGAGGTGCTCACTCCGGAGGCGTTTTACAAAGAGGCGCATCAGATTATTTATAAGGCCATTTCCGATTTGTCGATGGAACTCAAACCAATCGACCTCTATACGGTCACCGAGAAGCTTAAACAACAGCGTCAGCTGGCTGTGGTCGGCGGGGCTTCGTTTCTTGCCGAATTGACACAGCGGGTGGGGTCGGCAGCCCATGTAGAGTTTCATGCGAAGATCATTGCTCAGAAATATGTGCAGCGGGAGCTGATCCGTGCGGCGACTGAAATCCAGAAACGCTCGTACGATGAGTCGATCGATGTGACGGATCTGATCGATACGGCCGAAAGTGAGATTTTTAAGGTGGCCGAAGGGCACATCAAACGCGATGTGCAGAAGTCGAAAGATATTTTAGCCAAGACGATGGATGCCATTGAAGAGGCCATGAAACGTGAGGGTGGATTCAGTGGTGTTCCTTCCGGATTTACACATCTCGACCGTTTGACTTTGGGATGGCAGCCTTCCGATTTAATCATTATTGCAGCCCGGCCCTCTATGGGTAAAACGGCTTTCGTGTTGTCCTTGGCGCGTAATGTGGCGTTGGATTATGAGAAGGGGGTTGCCTTCTTTTCACTAGAAATGAGTGCAACGCAGTTGATGATGCGTCTGATTGTAGCAGAGTCGGGACTCGATAGCCGTGACGTACGTAATGGCCAACTGACCGCTGAACAGTGGAGTCATCTGGAGAATTCGATCAAACCGTTGAGCTCGGCCCCGCTTTTTATCGACGATACCCCGGCTCTTTCGATTTTCGAGTTCCGATCGAAAGCGCGACGATTGAAAAAACAGTACGATGTACAGTTGATCATTATCGACTATCTTCAGTTGATGACCGGTACGGCCGAGACGCGCGGAAATCGTGAACAGGAGGTGGCCTCTATTTCTCGTTCGCTCAAGGCTATTGCCAAGGAGTTGAATATTCCGATTATCGCCCTTTCACAGCTCAACCGTTCGGTAGAGTCGCGTACGGGCAGCAAACGGCCGCAGTTGAGCGACCTGCGTGAATCGGGGGCCATTGAGCAGGATGCCGATATTGTGGCATTTATCCATCGTCCGGAATATTATGGCATGACGGTGGACGAACAGGGATTGCCGACGGCGGGATTGGCCGAGATCATCGTGGCCAAGCATCGTAACGGAGCCGTGGATACGGTGAAACTTCGTTTCCGCAAGGAACAGGCTCGCTTTCTCGATTACGATGAGGATGATTACGGAGGCGGTTATGCTTCGATCGATAGCAGTATGAATGACGGACTGCCTCCTTCGTCAAGTCTTGTCAATGGAGCCTCCGGAGGAATGGGAGGCGGTATCGGCCATGGGACGGAGTTCGACATTCCGTCCGGCAGCGGGAATTTTGGGGGAACCTTCTCTTCGGGATCGGGAGGCTTGGGCTCTCCTTCTGACGGAGAGGCTCCGTTCTGATTCGCTGATAGTCTCTTTGGGGGCATTATGATTGTCAATTACTAATCCGAACTTTGCGTTCCGTAATATTTGTTTTCTGAGGATGTTTGTCAGAAGTTATGCGAGTACGTTGGTGGGCATCGAGGCGATTCCTGTTGCTGTCGAGGTCAATATCTCGGCAGGAATCGGGATGTATCTGGTTGGTCTTCCGGACAGCGCCGTTAAGGAGAGTCAGGAACGTATTCGCTCGGCCTTTGAGAACAGCGGTTTCCGGATGACGGGCAAGCGACTTGTGGTCAACCTGGCTCCGGCCGATCTGCGCAAGGAGGGTTCGGGGTATGACCTGCCGATTGCCGTGGCGATTCTTGCCGCGATGGGACAAATTGGAAGTGATAGGCTGGGCCAGTATATGATGATGGGCGAGTTGTCGCTCGACGGAACGCTCAAACCGGTGCGAGGAGCCCTGCCGATAGCCATTCGGGCACGTAAGGAGGGATTTCGGGGATTGATATTGCCTGTGGAGAATGTGCGAGAGGCGGCCGTAGTGGATGGATTGGAGGTGATCGGGGCCGAATCGTTGCGTCAGGTGGCCGGTTTTCTCTCCGGAACCGAGATGATTCGGCCTGCGACCGTGCCTGAACGTACGGAGTTTGCTGCCACTGCCAATCGATACGAAGAGGATTTCAGCGATGTGCGGGGACAGACACAGGTGAAGAGAGCGTTGGAAATAGCGGCTTGTGGAGGCCATAATGTGCTGATGATCGGTTCTCCCGGTTCAGGGAAAACGATGCTGGCACGTCGGATGCCTTCGATTCTGCCTCCGCTGACCCTGGAAGAGGCCCTGGAAACGACGAAAATCCATTCCGTGGCGGGGAAACTCGGGGCAGAGGAGGGATTGCTCCTGCGGCGTCCGTTTCGTGCTCCGCATCATCTGACCTCGCAGGTAGCCCTCGTGGGTGGTGGAACGAATCCGCAGCCGGGTGAAATATCGTTGGCTCATAACGGTATCTTGTTTCTGGATGAGCTGCCCGAATTTGGAAGGAGTGTTCTCGAGGTGTTGCGTCAGCCTCTGGAGGAGAAACGGATTACGGTGTCGCGCGCGAAATACAGCGTGGAGTATCCGGCCAATTTCAGTCTGATTGCTTCGATGAACCCTTGTCCTTGCGGCTATTACAATCATCCGACGAAAGAGTGCGTTTGTGGCCCGGGGGCTGTGGCTCGATACATGAATCGGATTTCTGGTCCGCTGCTCGATCGTATCGATATGCATATCGAGGTGACGCCGGTACCTTTTGCCGATATGAACAATGTGCAATCGGGAGAATCGAGTGCAACGATTCGGGAGCGGGTGATTCGTGTCCGCGAGGTGCAGGCAAGGCGTTTTGCCGGTTGCGAAGGGGTGCATACCAATGCCATGATGAATGCGAAGATGCTCCGCGAGTTCTGTCGCTTGACTCCGGCCTCGTCCGCACTGCTGGAAAAGGCGATGTCCCGGCTCGATCTTTCTGCCCGCGCATACGATCGTATTGTGAAGGTTGCACGTACGATAGCAGATATGGCGGGCGCGGCGGATATTGCACCGAATCACATTGCCGAAGCGATCAATTACCGTAGCCTCGACCGCGACAGTTGGGGTAAATAATCAAACTATTATATCCAGTGAACCGCACGCCCGGATTTGCCGATACACCGTTTCTGAGAATTACTCTACCCGCCTTGATCGGGGTTGCTGCTGCATATGGTGTTTCTGTCTCTGTATGGATCGTGGCGGGATGTCTTGCGGTGACGTGTTTGTGTGCCTGGTGTTTGCGAGAGAACGCGCTGTCGTCGCTTTATGTTTGGTTTGCGATAGCTCTCTTCTTTTTCGGGATGGCTGAGGTGCGGATGCCTCGCAGCAAATTGCCTGCAGAACGCAGAATTGTGGCTGTGGCACAAGTGGTTACTCCGGCTGATATACGGGGCCGTTGGCAGTATACGGTGGCCGACGTGGGACGTTACCGGTTGGCGGAGGGAACGATTTGGCACAAGGTGAATGAACGGATTCAGCTGGCCGTGGATACGTCATGCCGAATCGGTGTGGGCGACCAGCTCGCCTTCCGGGGTTGGTTTCATCCGATTGATACGACGGGTAGCGGATATGGAGAACTGATGCGCCGGCGTGGAGTATTCGGGCGGTTGTTCGTAACCTCGGAGAACCTGTTGGAACGTGCTCCACATCTCTCCCGTACACCGGTCTATTATGCTGCCCGGCTGCAGGAGGCGGCCCTGTCTTGTCTTGAGGAACTTCGCCTTGAATCGGATGTGCAGGGTGTGGTGACAGCGATGGTCGCCGGGGATAAAAGCGGTATTGCCCGGGAGATCCGGGAGGATTATAGCGTTTCAGGTGCGGCACATCTGTTGGCGGTCTCCGGTTTGCATGTGGGGATTGTTTTCGTGTTGGTCAATCTATTGCTGTACTTGCTTCCTGCCTTACCGAGAGGCCATGTGCTGAAGAATGTCGCCGCTATTATTGCCATCTGGATCTATGCGATGACGGCCGGTCTGTCGCCTTCCGTGGTCCGAGCGGCGTTGATGTTCTCCTGTGCCCAGTTGGCGTTGGCTACCACATCCTATCGTAATGCGCTCAATATCATGTTGGGATCAGCGGTTGTGATGCTCGCCTTGAATCCCAATTATGCGGGCGATGTGAGTTTCCAACTTTCGTATGTTGCGGTTTTTTCGATACTGCTCTTTTTCGGACCGCTTTATCGGTTGCTCAAAACGCGCTGGAAGGCGGTGAATGTCCTGTTGTCGGTGATGATTGTCGGCATTGTCGCCACAGCAGGAACCGCCCCGCTGGTCTCTTATTGGTTCGGGACCTTCTCGGTGGCGGGTGTGATGATCAATCCGGCCGTGATCTTTACGGCCCATGTGATCGTGATGACCGGCGTGTTGTGGCTTCTGATGCCGTTGTCGTGTTTGCAACCGATTTTCGCCTGGGTGTTGTCGACGACTGCCGGGTGGCAGAACGATTTGGTTGCATGGAGCGCTTCTTTGGGCTGGGCGTCGATGGAGTTTCGCCTCCCGTTGTGGAGTGTAGGGCTGATCTATCTTATCTATGCGTTTCTGGCTGTTGGGGTGAGTGGACGGTATAATGCAAAAAAACCATTTTTTCAATCATGATGACCTTCGATGAAATAGATATTTTACTGAGCGAAGAGGTAAGCCGTACGATAGAGGCCCGGCTGACGGAGGATCCTCTTCGAATCGCTCTTGATCGGCATGTGCCCCATGCGGCACTGGTGGCTACGCAGGTCAAGTATCTGCAAAGGGCTCGGACGAAACTTCCTTCGTACTATGCTGCGCGCTGTCTGCTTCCGTCATTGTCGTTCGAGCAGGCCAGCAGCGAACGTACGGCTGCACATAAAGGTTATTCGGGTCGTCTGTGTGTGGATCTGACTTGCGGATTAGGGGTCGATTCCTTTTTCCTGTCGAAACGCTTTGAAAGGGTCATCGCCGTGGAGCGCGACCCGGTATTGGCCCGGTTGGCCGAGATCAATTTCAGCCGTTTGGGTGCGATGAATATTCAGGTGATGAATGGCTCGGCCGAGGAGTTCCTCGCTGCCGATCCGGGACTGCAGGCCGATCTGGTTTATGCTGATCCTGATCGTCGGAATGCCGATGGCCGTAAACTGGTATGTGTCGCCGATTGCTCTCCGGACATGACGCTGCTGATGCCTTGGTTGCGTGCGGTGGCTCCCCGAATCGTTGTGAAACTCTCTCCGCTGTTCGATGTGGAGGAGGCCTTCCGGGTATTCGGACCGCGGGCTGCCGTGGAGGTGGTCTCTTGGGGCGGCGAGTGCAAGGAGGTGCTCGTGGAGTGCGGTGAAGCGGTCGGGGAGGCGACCATTCGGGCCACGGCTTTGCTGCCGCAGGGCGAGTACAGTGTCGCATATCCCTATGAGGACTCTCGACGAATCTTGGACAGTCCGTGCTCTGCCTCAATAGAAAAGGCGTCCGGGCAAGACACTGTCCGTCGGCCGGATGAATTCCGGTGGTTGGTTGTTCCGGATGTAGCTTGGGCCAAAGCTCGAATCGCCCGGCGATATTACACCGAAAAAGGCCTTTATATTCTCTCTGATGGAGCTTTTGCCTTGGCCGATTCTTTGCCGGAGTCTCTCCCCGGCAGAGTCTTTGAAATAGAACTTGCGGGGCCTTTTGTCCCGAAACGTTGGAGAAAAGAGTTGAAGACGCGTGGTATTAGGCAATTGAATATTCTGAAACGGGATTTTCCGCTTGCTGCTTCGGCTGTTGCTAAAGCGCTGGGCATCAGAGAAGGAGGAGAGCGATGTGCAGCTTTTCTGCGGACCTCAGGCGGTTTGTGGATGTTGTTGCTCAAATAGCTCGGAAATACCCGTTGCCAGAAGACGTTTTTTCGTATATTTGTAAACAAAATCGACCGGATATGATCAAGCGGATAATAGAATTCATCACCAACGACATCTGGCAGAAAAAAGAGACCGATTTCAAGTCTCGAAAGACGTGGTGGTGGGTGAGACAACTCAAGATATTGATTTTTACCGCCCGGGGAGTGAGTGAACATGGTCTGATTATCCGCTCTGCCGCATTGACCTTCTATACGCTTATGTCGATCGTGCCGATTGCGGCGCTGATCTTCGGCATCGTCAAGGGGTTTGGTATGGAGGCCAGTTTTAACGACTACCTCTACATGAAATTTCCCGAATATTCCACCATTATCGATAACGTGATCGACTTTGCCAATAAACTGTTGATGCGTACTCGGGGAGGTATTATCGCTTCGGTGGGTTTTGTGGTGTTGTTGTGGGCTGTGATGAAGGTGTTCGGAAACATCGAGAGCGCATTCAACTATATCTGGGAGGTCCGCAAGCCGCGTTCTCTGGCTCGCCAGTTCAGCGATTATATTACGGTGGTCTTTGTTGCCCCGATTCTCTGGATTATCTCCAACAGTCTTGCGCTCTACATTAAGCATCGTCTGGAGGCACTGACGGGATCGGTATTTCTTGAGATTCTGTATGGACTGGCATCACTGATAGCTTTGTGGGTCATGTTCGCATTTATCTATTACGTCATGCCCAATACGCGGGTGAAAATCAAGGGGGCATTCCTGGCAGGTGTCATTGCCGGGACGGTGTTTCAGATTTTCCAGATAGCGTATGTCTATGTTCAAACGCAGGTAACCTCCTATAATGCCATCTATGGTAGTTTTGCAGCACTTCCGCTTTTCCTTATCTGGATGCAGTCCAGCTGGCAAATCTTGCTGTTCGGAGCAGAGCTGTCGTTTGCCTATCAGAATGTGGCTCGCTATGAACAGGAGCGTGATGTGGCCAATATGAGTTTCGACCATCGCCGTAAGGTGTTGGTGGCTGCTATGGTGACGGTGGTGAAGCATTTTGTCGATAATCAGGGACCGGTGAGCTCCGAGCAGGTGGCTGGTGAGTTGAACCTTCCCGTGCGTGTGGTGCGTGATGTGATTTTCGAACTGGAGCGCGCAGCATTGATTGTGCCGGTGAAAAATGATACGGATGAACGTGTGAATCTGTATGTCCCGGCGCGTGATGTCAACTTCCTGACGGTGTTCGATGTGGTGAATGGGGTAGAGCACAGCGGATCGTCGTTGATCGATATCGACGATTCGCCGGAACTGCATCGGGTGAATGAGGTGATTGAGGTTATGAAGCGGCAAGCAGCTGAATCAGCACAGAATGTGCGGCTTGTCCAGTTGATTTGAAATGTAAGTTACGAAATAGATGAAGAAAATTGTAATTATCGGTAGCGGTAATGTTGCAGAGGCATTGGCTTTGTCCCTCGCCGAACAGGGAATGGCTCCCGTGCAGATTTATGCTCGCAATGCTGAGTCGGGAAGCGCTTTGGCGGCGCGGTGTGGCGCAGAGTATGCGGGAGAACCGGCGCAATTGGCTCCAGCCGATCTCTACCTGATTGCGGTTTCCGACCGGGCGATTGCATCGGTGTCGGCGTCGCTGGATTTCGGCGATGCCATTGTCGCTCATACATCGGGTTCGACCCCTGTCGATGCGCTTTCTTCGAAGATCCGGCATCGTGCGGTGCTCTACCCGTTACAATCCTTTACCAAAGGACGAAACGTTGATTTTCGCGAGATTCCGTTGATGATCGAGGGGTGTACTGCAAAGGCTCTGGAGTGCGTTCGTGAGGTGGCCGGCGCACTTTCGGACCGGGTGCTTGAGGTGGACTCGCGCCGGCGTGCTGCGGTTCATCTGGCGGCCGTATTCGTCTCCAATTTTGCAAATTATATGTATACCATAGGCGAGGAGTTGCTGGCCGATACGGGAATGGATTTCTCGCTTCTCAAACCATTGATTCTTGAAACAGCGCGAAAGGCTGTAGAGTCCTCCTCTCCGCGCAGGGTACAGACTGGTCCTGCGGTAAGAAACGATTTTCAGACCAAGAATCTGCATTGCGAGATGTTGGTGGACAAACCCGATCTGAAGAATATTTATATTAACTTGAGCAATCAAATATGGGAAACTTCAAAGAAGATATCGCGAAAGTAAAGGCTTTTGTTTTTGACGTGGACGGCGTCTTCACTGACGGAGGGATCATTCCGCTCTCCGATGGCGATTTTATTCGAAAATACTATGCCAAGGATGGTTATGCGGTGGCTTATGCTCTTCGACACGGATATACGGTAGCAATCATTACAGGTGGCCGGGGTCGGGCGCTCGAACATCGTTTCCGGATGTTGGGTGTTACGCGCTTTTATCCCAATATTGCCAACAAACTGGAGGTGTTGAAAGAGATGATGGAGGAGTTGTCTCTTCAGCCCGAAGAGGTACTTTTCATGGGAGATGATATTCCCGACTTGGAATGTATGCGTTATGTGGGGGTGCCGGTATGCCCGGCAGATGCAGCTACGGAGTTGCTCGATACGGCCCGATATGTTTCGCAGTTTGAGGGCGGAAAGGGTTGTGTGCGCGATGTGATTGAGCAGGTGCTTCGAGCCAGGGATGATTGGGCCAAGGATCTGCATGGGGTGAATTGTGCCAAATCGGAGTAGACTCATGATGCGAATCGAGGAGATTGATCGCCTGTTGGCGGGGCGTTATACGGAGCGGGACTATCCGGCATTGGGGTATCAGATGCGCAGCTGGCAGAAAGAGCGCCCTTTGGAGGGGATGACAATACTCGATGCAACGCCGATATTCCGAAATACGTTGTTGAAATATAGAGCTTTGCTGCTCGGAGGTGCCCGTCTGACGGTAGGCGTGTCGGATATGTTGCCGAATGATGCGGTCCTGGTGCAGGAGTTGGAGCGACTCGGGATGCCGATGTTCCGGGCCGAGCAGGTACATGCTGCGCAAGGTGCTGCGGAGGAAGGTCTGTTCGATGTGGTATTGGATTGTGCCGGGGCGTTTTCAGCCTGTCAGGCTCGGAGTGGATATGTGGAGTTGACTCGTTCCGGGGCAAAGGCTTATCGTGACAGTGGAAAACGGGTGTTTATGGCCGATGATGGTCGTATCAAGCAGATCGAGACCTGTCTCGGAACGGGAGAGAGCTTCTTTCGGGCGATGAGGCAGTTGGGGTACTCGGATTGGAAGAATCGCAAATTGGTGGTATTTGGTAGCGGCAAGGTGGGCACCGGTCTTATTTTGCAGGGGATTCGTCAGGGAGCCTGGGTGTCGGTAGTGACCGATCCGGCGACTTTGGATGCTCGTGTACGTCGGGGTGTTGTCCATGCTGTGGATTATCGCGATGCCCGGGAGGTGGCAGCTTTATTGGACGGAGCTTATGCCGTGGTGACGGCTACCGGAGTCCGAAATGCCCTGGAGGGGCGAGTTCCTGCCGAACGCTTGATTGCTTCAGATACGTTACTGGCCAATATGGGCGTGGAGGACGAATATGGCCCGTCGATTCCTGCCGAGCGTGTGCTGCAGCATAAGTCTCCGTTGAATTTTATTCTCGATGAACCTACCCATTTGAAGTATATCGATGCAACCATGGCCCTGCACAATGCCGGTGCCCTCTGGTTGTCCCGGCATCGCGAGGCGCAGGGATTGATCTTGCCTCCGGATGAGGTGGAGCGGGAATTGCTCGAGGTTACCCGTCGTGAAGGGATTATCGATGAAGAATTGGCACTGCTTTTTTTGTAGCTATTTAAGGGGGTGATGCTCCTCCATGCTGTGGCGCAGATGTGTGCGATCGAGGTGTGTATAGATTTCGGTCGTGAGGATAGACTCATGTCCCAACATCTCCTGTACCTGTCGGATGTTGGCCCCGCCTTCAAGCAGATGGGTGGCAAACGAATGGCGGAAAGTGTGAGGACTGACCTGCTTCTGAATCCCTGCTTTGGCCGTCGCATCTCGCAATATGGTAAAAACCATGACACGTGTGAGTTTCCGCCCATTCCGGTTCAGGAAGACCAAATCTGCATATTTCGGGTCGACCTTCTGGAGGGAACGTTGTTCCAGCCATAACTCGATATTATGTTTTGCAGCATCGCTTATCGGAACGAGACGCTGTTTGTTCCCTTTGCCGATGACGCGGATGAAACCGTCGGTGAAGAACAGATCCCCCAAGCGTAGCGAGATCAACTCCGAAACGCGTAAACCGCAACTGTACAACGTTTCGAGCATCGCTTTATTACGGTGTCCCTGGGGCTCGCTGAGGTCGATGCTACCGATAATTGCGTCGATCTCCTCGACGCTCAGGATATCCGGCAGCTTGCGTTTTGTACGTGGTGCTTCCGTGAATTCGGTGGGGGCCTTTTCGATGACTTCCGCAACGAGCAGAAAGTGAAAGAAACTTTTGATGCCGCTCAATGATCGTGCCTGTGTGGTGGCTTCCACTCCCAGATCGTAGATGGATGCCATGTAGGCTTCGATATGTTTTTCCGTGATCTCCGATGGAAGCAAATCCCCATGTTCTTTGGCGATGAATATCCGGAACTGTTCCAGGTCGTGCAGGTAGGCTTCGATCGTGTTGGCCGACAGTTTTCTCTCGAACCGCAGGTAGTTGCGGTAATTTTGTATGAGCGATTTCCAATCCGTGCCGTAACTCGTCATAATTTTCGTACCTTTGGATCTACGAAGTTAAAATATTTTTTCGATATGAATTACCTGCAACTTTACATTCCTACACGAGACACTATCCAGTCGGAAATTTATATGGCCGAATTGGCCGATTATCCGTTCGAGAGTTTCGAACAGGAGGATACTTGTCTGAAGGCCTATATCCGCGAGGACCTTTTGCCGGCGTGTCGTGCGGAGGTGGATGAGTTTCTGCACTCCACGGGGGTGGAATGCCGGTTTACGACGATCGAAACGGTGAACTGGAACGCTCTTTGGGAGTCGAACTTTACTCCGGTGGAGGTAGAGGAGCGTTGTCTGATTCGTGCACCGTTCCATGAACCACGTCCCGGGTATGAGGTCGAGGCGGTCATTATGCCGAAGATGTCTTTCGGTACGGGACATCATGCGACGACATGGCTGATGGCGGCCGGGCTGCTTGGACAGTGTGTCTCGGGCCTTTACGGTCTCGATATGGGAAGCGGTACCGGGGTGCTGGCCATTCTTGCCGTCAAACTCGGTGCAGAACATGTTGATGCGGTGGATATCGATGAGTGGGCGTTCGAAAACGGTACGGAGAACATTGCGACGAATGGTGTGCAGGGGCGCGTGACTCCGGTGCTGGGCGACGTTTCGGCCATTGCAGGGAGACAATACGACTTCATACTGGCCAATATCAATCGGAACATCCTGCTGGCCGATATGGCACAATATGCCGCTGCATTGAAGACCGGTGCGTGGCTCCTGATGAGTGGCATACTCGAAAAGGATGTCGATGCAATCTCCCAACAGGCCGTCTCGCTCGGTCTGACGGTAGAGACGGTACGTGTCAAGGATGGTTGGGCTTCGGTACGGTGTCGAAAATAGGGGCTATTGTTTTGGCTTGCGGTCGAAGTAGGGATTCTTGCCCGAGCAACTCAACAGAATGGCCGAGGCTATGCGACAATCTCCCAATAGTCCTAAATTGAGCGCAGCTTTTCCGGCAGAGAACATGATACGGTTGTCTACGCGTCGGTCGGCGGCAAGTGCTGCGGCCGAACCCGTGGCGATGCCCAGGTCATTTGCATTGAACACACAGGGGACCTCCGATAGCTCCATCTTGGCTGCACAGGTGGAAAATCCGCAGAATCCGCAGTTGAGGCCGAAGGTGCTCAAACGCGAACCGAGCACCACCACAGCCTCTGAGGCTTCCACATTGTCTGCGTCGCGCAAAAAGAAATTCATTCCGCTTTCATGTGCATAGCGGCGCATCTCTGCGGACAAACGCAGGAGGTCGTCTCCCCAAAGGGTGACGATCTCCAGATTATCTACACCTTTGGCCTTGGGGCTGTACGTGCAGCTGTCATCATGTCGCGGGCAACGGCCAGAATGGCCTCCTGCCGGCTTTCCGTTTCGTTCTGTATCATCGCTTTTGGTTTTGAACGTATGGTGATCAAGCGTTTTTTGCCTTGATGTATTCGTCGATGGCTTTGGCTGCTTTACGGCCTGCCCCCATCGCCAGAATGACGGTGGCGGCGCCTGTCACGGCATCGCCTCCGGCAAATATGCCTTCACGCGTAGTCTGGCCCTCTTCTTGCGAAACGATACATCCCCGGCGGTTGGTCTCCAGCCCGGGTGTTGTGGTGGCAATCAGCGGATTGGGTGAGGTGCCGAGCGCCATGATTACTACATCGCACTTCATGTCGAACTCCGAACCCGGAATTTCTATCGGAGAACGACGTCCCGATTCGTCGGGTTCACCGAGCTCCATCTGTACACAGCGGATTCCACGTACCCAGCCTTTATCATCGCCCAGAATCTCTGTCGGATTGGTCAGCATGCGGAACTCGATGCCCTCTTCCTTGGCATGGTGCACCTCTTCTACGCGGGCCGGAAGTTCTGCTTCAGAACGACGGTAGACGATGATGGCCTCTGCTCCGAGTCGTTTGGCCGTACGTACTGCGTCCATGGCAACGTTGCCGCCGCCTACCACCACCACCTTGGAACCGACGTAAATAGGGGTGTCGTAATTGTCGTCGTAGGCTTTCATTAGATTGGCGCGCGTCAGGAATTCATTGGCCGATACTACACCGTTGAGGTTCTCGCCCGGAATTCCCATGAAGCGTGGAAGCCCGGCTCCCGAACCGATGAACACCGCTTCGTAACCTTCCTCTTCCATTAAGGAGTCGATCGTAACGGTACGTCCTACCACGGTGTCGGTTTCGATCTCTACGCCCAGGCGTCGAACGTTCTCCACCTCTTTGGCTACGACAGCGGATTTCGGCAGACGGAACTCCGGAATCCCGTATTCCAGTACGCCGCCGGCTTTATGTAATGCTTCGAATATTTTTACCTCATAGCCCCACTTGGCCAGGTCGGTGGCACATGCCAGTCCGGATGGCCCGCTGCCCACAATGGCTACTCGATGGCCGTTGGCTGGAGCTTTCGTGATTTCAGAGCCTCCGTGAGCGATTTTCCAGTCGCCGACAAACCGTTCCAGTTTGCCGATAGCCACAGGCTCTCCCTTGATGCCCAGAATACATGCCCCCTCACACTGGCTCTCCTGCGGACATACGCGACCGCATATCGACGGTAAGGAGCTGTCTTCAGCGATAATCTCGGCCGCACGGGCGAAATCGCCTGAAGCAACCTCTGCAATGAACAGCGGAATCTTGACCGATACGGGGCATTGCGTTACGCAGCGCGGATTCCGACAATGGAGACACCGCGTTGCCTCCAGCATCGCCTCCTGTTCGTTATATCCGTAACATACCTCTTCGAAATTGGTGGCCCTTACTTTCGGGTCCTGCTCCCGTACGGGAACTCGTCCTATTTTGTTTGCCATGGCTATTTGTCTAATCCGATTTTACATACATGTCCTGCGGCGCGCTCCTCGGCAATCTTCAGAGCACGTTGCTCCAGCGTCCGGTACATGCCTTGACGGCGCATTGCTTCGTCGAAATCCACCTGATGGCCGTCGAACTCCGGACCGTCCACGCAGGTAAAGACGGTTTTTCCGCCCACGCTTACGCGGCAGGCTCCGCACATTCCCGTGCCGTCTACCATCAGCGTGTTCAGACTGACGATGGTTTTGATGCCATAGGTTTTGGTCGTGGCAGCTACGAATTTCATCATGATCATCGGACCGATTGCTACCACCTCGTCGTAATGTTTACCTTGGCGATCGATTAGATCCTTGATCAGGTCGGTCACGAGGCCTTTGAAACCCGCACTTCCGTCGTCCGTAGCAATGTACAGATGACCGGCTACGGCTTCCATCTCCTCCTGCATGATCAACATTTCCTTGTTTTTTGCACCGACGATCACGTCTGCCTCTACGCCATGTGTATGCAGCCATTTGACCTGCGGGTAGACCGGAGCGGTACCTACGCCGCCGGCTACAAACAGGATCTTCTTGGTTTGCAATGTTTCGGGGGCTTCGTGTACGAATTCCGAAGGACGGCCCAGCGGCCCTGCAAAGTCGGGCAGATAGTCGCCTTCATTGAGAGTGCATATCTTTTTTGTCGATACGCCGATAGTCTGTATGACTATGGCTACGGTGCCTTTTTCTGCGTCGTAATCCGAAATGGTCAGCGGAACACGTTCTCCGTTCTCCGATGCGCGTACGATCACGAACTGTCCTGGTTGTGCCGCATGTGCTACGCGTGGTGCCTCGATGTTCATCATCCAGATGTTGGGCGCCAGCTCTTTTTTCTTGATTATCTTATACATAATGCAACAAGGTTGTTTCTTTGTATTATTCCAGATCGGCCGCTACTCGCAAGTCCCGTACCGGGCGGCTGGGGTCGTTAGTTACGAGGGTAACCGTTCCGACCACAGTGCCGCTCTCCTCTTCTGCCGGATGGAGCGTCAGCCGAACCGTGAGACTTTTTCCGGGGGCGATGACCGTACCTGCCTTCAAGGTGCTGCTGACCACCCGACTGCTGCTGACCCACCGCACAATCAGTGGTTCCTTTCCCGTATTGGTTAATGTAAAGTCTCGGGTCGGCTCTTGGGTGCGTTTGATCTCGCCGACATGATAAAACGAGGTATTCACCTGAGCGTGCGGCGCCTTGGCATTTGAGGTGGCGGGGAAGCGGTCGATAGCCGTCATGGTTGTGGATAACGGCAACAGCGCCCGTTTATCGTCAATTGTGAGCCAGACACGATCCGAGAGACGCCCCCATATCTCTCCGGCCCGAAGGTCGTATGTGACGGTGATTTCGCCTTTGCAGCCTGCACAGAGGGTCTTTGGGGCCGATACCTGCAGGAACCGGCTGCTGGGTTCGATGCTGTAGCCCAATGAGATCGGCTTGGTGGAGGTGTTCACGTAACCGACACTCATCGAGCGTGTGGATTGCTGTCCGATATATCGGTAGTTGAGTGACAGCCGGTTTACACGCAATCCGTTACCCAGCGAGAAGGGATAGTCTTCTTCAACAGTACGGGGGCGGGGTATTACCTCACCTTTTACCATGATCTTATTGACATTGGCCTGGCCGTTGCTGATGATATAAATCTCTTTCATAAAGGCTCCGGGACGGTTAGCCGGGTCGTACGATATTTTGATCGTACTTTTTCTGCCCGGTAGGATAGGGGCTTTCGAGTATTCGGGTACGGTGCATCCGCAGGAGACCGAAACCTTTTCAATGACAAAAGGTTTGTTTCCCGTGTTGGTAAATTCGAAAACGTGCGCCACGACACCATCCGTCTCATTGATGATGCCGAAATCGTAAGTATCCTCCTCGAAGTGCATGGTTGAAGGTCTGCTGCCCGGCATTTGAGCCGTGCAGTAGCCGGAGAACGACATCAGGAGAATCACTAATATCAACAGACGCTTCATAATCGTTAGAAATAATGTTGCAAAAATAACATTTTCGGAGAAAAAACAATTTAAACACCGAAAATTAAACATTTATATCGAAAAACCTTCTTTTATAAACATTGCTTTGTCGGAATCGATATCGGAGCCGGAGGTGGTGAGCATGTCGCCTACGATCGAGGCACTGATTCCGGCATGTAATAGCGTGCGCTCGAGATGTTTGACGGCTCCGCGACCTCCTGCGAATCGGATGTGTGCTTCGGGGTTAATAATTCGTAACAGGGCGGCACTTCGGAGTACTTCATCGTCGGAAAGAGGCGGCATGTTTTCGAGGGCCGTGCCTTTGATTGGGTTGAGAATGTTCAGCGGGATGGATTTGATTCCCAGCTCTTGCAGGGTTACCCCCAGTTCGATGCGGTGTGCTTCGGTTTCTCCCATGCCGATGATGCCTCCCGAGCAGACCTCAAGGCCAGCCTCCTGGGCCCAACGGATCGTTTGGATCTTTTCGGCCGAAGTATGTGTGGTACAGAGTTGCGGAAAGTACGAGGGAGCGGTTTCGAGGTTGCAATGGTATCGAGTGACGCCGCTCTCCCTGAGCCGTACGAGTTGACTTTTGTTGAGTAGCCCCATCGAGGCACAAAGCGATATGTGGACCTCACGGCCGATTGTCTCGAAGATGGTGCAACAACGGTCGATCTCCGCATCGGTCATCGTGCGTCCGCTGGTGACGAGCGAAAATCGTCTCACCCCTTTGTTCGCGTTGTGTCGGGCCAGGTCGAGCGCCTCGGCAGCGTCTACAAGCGGATAGACCTCGATGTCGGTGTGGTGAAACTTCGATTGTGAACACCATTTGCAGTTCTCCGTGCAACGTCCCGACCGGGCATTCATGATGGAACAAGTGTCAAAATAATGTCCTGTGAAATGTTCACGAAGGCGACCGGCCAGCGCACAAAGCGACGCGGTATCGGTCCGAGCGGCAAGATCCATCGCTTCATCGTATCCTAAGCGGTGCCCTTGTTCTATTTTTTTTGCAAGAATTTCGATCTCTTTCATGTCGTGAATATTGATCTTTCTTTGCAAAGGTAGTACTTTTACGGTACAAAAGAGACAGAATGGAGATGAAAACAGCCTATTTCGTTAGCGGCATTGATACTGATGCCGGGAAGACATTTGCCACGGGGGTGCTTGCTGCTCGGTGGCGTGCAGAAGGCCGACGGGTTATTACGCAGAAACTGATTCAGACCGATTGCACGGGAATTTCGCAGGATATTGCGATGCATCGTCGCATTATGGGAACGGGGCTTTTGCCCGTGGATCTCGACTACACAACTTGCCCGATTCGTTTTGCGTACCCCTCTTCGCCGGATTTGGCTGCCCGGCTCGAAGGCAAGGAGGTCGATCTGGAGCCTGCACTTCGGAGTACGGAAAAGTTGCTGAAGGATTACGATACCGTGCTGATCGAAGGTGCCGGGGGACTATTGGTTCCGATTCGGGGTCTCTATACGATGTTGGATTATGCCGTGGAGCATCGTTTGCCGTTGATCCTGGTGACGAATCCCAAGTTGGGAAGCGTAAATCATACGTTGTTGAGTCTCGAAGTGTGTCGCCATCGTCGGGCTCAGGTGGCCTATCTGGTTTACAACCACTATCCGGAGACCTCGCCCGAGATTACGGCAGATACCCGCGAGGTATTTCTGCGCTACCTGGCAGAATATCTTCCTGCCTGCAAATTCGAGGAGGTTCCTTTCCAGTCGGGTTTCGAGACTGCAGCCCATTAATTAGGGCTGTCAGCCATTCATAACTCTATTTTTTGCGGTGTTGTTCCGCATACTCCTTGGGCGAGATGCCGAAGTGTTCGCGGAAACACTTTGTGAAGTAGGAGTGTGAGTTGAACCCGACGCTGTACATAATCTCGGAGATGCGCATGCTGCTCTGAGAAAGATACTGTGCAGCCCGTTTGAGTCGTACTGTACGGATGAATTCGTTGATCGACTCTCCCGTCAAGGCCTTGACTTTACGGTAAACTTGCTGGTAGGAGTAACGTGAAATTTCGCATAGTTCCTGAATGCCGAATTCGGAATTGTCCATGTTCTCCTCGATTACCTTTACCAGATTGCTGATGAACTTGTCGCTTTCCGATTCGATGTTGATCTCCGAGGGGTCGGAGAGGAGTTTTTGCCGATAACGTTCCTGTAATTTGATCCGTTGGTCGATCAGCATATCTACGCGAGTGCGCAATGTCTTGACGCTAAATGGTTTGGATATATATCCGTCAGCTCCTGCAGCATAGCCTTCTGCCCGATTTTCTTCGTCGCCTTTGGCTGTAAGCAGTATGAAGGGAATGTGACAAGTGAGCATGTCTTCTTTGAGACGTTTGCATAGTTCGAATCCGTCCATACCGGGCATCATCAAATCGCTCACCACCAGATCGGGATAGATGTTTCGAATGGCCTCCCAGCCTTCCGAGCCATCTTTGGCCGTGTATACTTCGTATTGATCCTCCAGATTCATCCGAATGAAAGCCCGCATGTCTTCATTGTCCTCTACGACCAATATTTTAGGTTTTCGTTCCGTTGTTTCAGTTTCCGATTGTTCAAGCGCGGGATTTGTGACAACTGTGTGTTGACTTGTTTCCGGATCGAGCGGTAGGGTGAATGTGAAGGTACTGCCTTTGCTCGGGATGCTTTCTACGGTGAGTGTGCCTCCGTGCAGTTCGACGAAATCCTTGGCCAGCATCAGTCCGATACCTGTTCCGTGGATGGACTCGAACGAGGGATTGTTTCCTTGGTAGAAACGTTCGAAAATGTGCTCCCGATCGGCGGCCGTGATACCAATCCCGGTATCTGACACCTCTACGGTTGCATATCTCCGTTGGTCGTCTTTACGCAAGGAGACGGACACGCCGATATGTCCGTTGTCTGCAGTGAACTTGAACGCATTCGAAAGCAGATTGTAGAGTACCTTTTCTACTTTATCACGGTCGAATTGGAGGTTGATTTCCGTTTCCGACGATTCGAAATCATAGTCTATGTGACGACGTTGAGCATGGTCGATGAACGAGTTGTATATCTGGCGGGTGAAGGCAACGAACTCTCCGGCACTGGGGTTGAGTTTCATTTTGCCGTTGTCGAACTTCCGGAGGTCCATGATCTGCTCGATCAGCCTCAGCAGCCGTTCTCCGTTTTGACGCATGAGCGCAAGTTGGGCACGTTGCCGTTCGTCCTGAATCGATTCGCTCAGGTTTTCGATTGGCCCGAGAATCAGTGAGAGCGGTGTCTTGAATTCGTGGGACACATTGGTGAAGAAGCGCATTTTGATCTGGTTCAACTCCTCCATCTTCATGCGTTCGAGTTTTTCAAGTTTCAATTCTGACGAGAGTTTGATTTTCGTAATCGTCAGATTGTACGCGATGATGATAATAGCAACGATAACCCCCAGATAAAACAGATAGGCCCACCAACTCAGCCACCAGGGCGGCAGGATACGAACCTCTATGCGTGCCTGCTCTTCGCTCCATATTCCATCCGGATTGCATGCCTTTACAGTGAAGACGTACTTCCCGCGAGAGAGATTGGAATAGGAGGCGAAATTCTGTGTCCCGCCCGTCATTTGCCACTCTTTGTCGTATCCTTCTAATCGATAGGCGTATTTGTTGTTGACCGAAGAGGCGTAGTTGAGTAACGAGAAGTTAAACCGGAAAGAATTTTCGTTATAGCGTAGTTTGATCTTTTTTGTGTTGAGAATCGATTGTTTCAGTATGATGCGTTTCCCGACTTTCTGCCCGGGTTGTACCTCTTTGTTCCACACACTGAAGGAAGTGATTGCGATTGGAGCTTGGTTCTCGTTCAGAAGGATTTCGTCCGGATGGAAGCGGATGAATCCTCCATTGCCTCCCATATAGATATGTCCGCTATCATCAGTACCGAAACTGTTGTAGGCCATTTCGTCGATGCCGAGATCCTGATTCAGGTCGCAGACGATCTTATTCCGGTCTACAGGATTGTACATGATTAATTTGTTGGTAGTTGCTATCCATATACGTCCTTTGTCATCCGACGTGAGTGTGCGGACCGAGGCCGAGAGATCCAGATCGTTTTCGAAACGTTCGAATTGCTCCGTTTTTGGGTCAAGTCGGCACAATCCTCGATCCGTACCTACCCATACATCCCCTGTCGGGTCTACATGAATGGTGGCAATACGGTTACTGATAAGACTGTGAGGATTGTCCTTTTGGAATTTGTATACGACGATGCGATCCGTATGTTTTTCGTATTTGAACAGCCCTTCTTGCGTCGCTTGGAACCAGATGTTTCCCTCTTTGTCGACGTCCATATAGCCGATATCGCAGTTGTCGGCTTTAATGATGTCGCTGATTAGGCGGGTGCGGTATTCCAGGCGTTCGATGCCTCCGTCAGGGCGGTAATGCGGCGTGATGAAACAGAGTCCGCTACTGATATTGGTCACGATATCGTGATCTTTATCCTCCTTGATGTCGTATATGTATTTGAGCGAAAAGTCCGGATTGGTATAGCCGGCGCGGATGAATCGGTTGCTTGCCCGATCGTAGTAATCGATTCCGTCATTGGTGCCGAACCACATCGTGCCGTGGCTGTCGCAAATGATACGTTTGACGATGCTGTGGGAGACGCCTTGTGCAGCCCCGTATTTATGACAAACGATCCCATGTGCCGTAGTGTCATACCGCAGGATGCCTTCGTTCGTGGTGACCCACAACGAATGGTCGGGACCTACATATACGTCGTTGACGATGGCTTTTCGAACGTGTTCATCGCGGCCCTCCGTCAAACGGAAAAAATCGATCTTTTTGCGGTTAAGATTCAGTTTGGCCAGACCGCAATCCGTCCCTACCCAGATGATGTCCTGTTGGTCACGGAATAACGTACGCAAGGAGTTGTTCGGTATGGAGGTAGCGTCCAGCAGGGAACTGTTGTAGGAGTCTATCTGTCCTGTACGTGTATCGTAGAGGGAGAGTCCGTTGGCTGTCGCCAGCAGCAGCCGATTGTCGTCGTAATTAAGGATGCTCTTTATGTCGTTATCCGCTAAACCGCTGTCTTCCGCACGGAATGTGTTCAGATAGACGCCAGGTTTGCCTATGTCCATGACGACAAGCCCGTTAGAACTTCCTATATAGAGTAGGTTAGGTGTTGTCGGCGGAATGTATAAGCCGTTGATCAGGTTATTGTATTGATCGTTAGGAAGTTTCCTGCGGGCATCGTAGCGCACGAAACTGTTATCAGTAGGGTTGAATCGATACAGTCCGTCGAAGGTGCCAAGCCATAGCATGCCGTTCCGGTCGCCGCAAATGGCGCGGATTTCATTGGCCATACGGTCGAATGCGTTGGGCATCAGCACGAAATAATTGATATAGCGTTTCTCGAGGTCGAGACGGATGAGTCCTTCGAGCGTCCCGATCCACAGAACACCCTGTGGATCATCATAGATGCAGCGAATGCGCAGATTGTTCAGTAGACCCAAAGAGTCGTTGTCTGCCCGATATTTGATGAAAGTTTCCGTGTCGGGATCATAGAGGTTCAGACCCTTTTCCGTCCCCACCCACATGGCTCCGTTTCGGGCAATGTGGACGCAATTGATATACGAAGCGCTGATGCTGTTCGGATCGTCCGGATTATGTCGGAATATCTCGAAATTATATCCGTCGTAGCGGTTCAGACCATCCGAGGTTCCGAACCACATCAATCCCGAGCGGTCTTGGGCAATACTGAAAACCAACTTGTCCGAAAGTCCTGTGTCGATCGACAAGTTGTTGAAATGAAGATTGATATTCTGAGCTTCGGAAGACAGACAGAACAGTAATAGAAGTCCGGTCCAGAAACGTTTCATCGGTGTTGATTTTAGGTAAAACAAAGATACGATTTCTTCAGCTTTTTTTGATATTTTTTCGGTGGAATCCGCATGAATTCTCCCCGGAAACAAAAAGGGAATCTATAGTTGATTCCCCTTTTGCACACATTTCCCTATCATTAACCTTAACTATATTTTCATCGGGTTTTATCATAAAGATAAACGACGCATTCACCGGCTGACAGCTTGATCTTGTTGCCGGACAGAATCCCTTGACCACAGAGGATTTTGGAGGGTGTTGTGACGTTCCCTGCCAGTTCAATCTCTACCGGTTGATGTTGTTTGTTTATCAGTACTACCATATTTTGTTTGGGCGATTCCATGATGCGCATCAGCACGTTGTTGACGGGACGGGCAAAACATAGGGGCGCCTCTGCGATGGCTTCCTGGCAGAATGTACCATAAAAGTCGACGACTCCGGCGTTATCACGCTGCCATCCGCCCAGTTCGATCAACGATGGGAACCAGATTACCTCGCCTTTGCCGTATTTGTGACGTGTGGCCACTACATCATTGCCATCCATGGCGATGGTTTGTGCTTTGTCTGGTCGCAGAATACCTTTCCACATGTGAACGGGTATCGTTGTGGCAGGTTGTTCGCACTTCATGGTGAAGTAGGGGGCGATCACTTTGTATTCGCTGATTTGACCGCCGAAGCATTTACGCAACGGATAGTCGTCCATGAGCAGGCAATGCATATTTTCGTCATAATAGCCTGTCAGACCGGTGACAATCAGTCGTCCGCCGTCACGTACGAAGGTATCCAGTTTTGTCCAGCTGTAAGAGGGCAATGCTACGAGATTCGGGAGTACGACGGTTTTGCCTTTCGGATTGCTCCAGTCGTATTGCTGCATTTCGCACACCTCGGGAATGACACCCCATGCGGAGAGGGCCTCGTAAGCTCCGGCCAGTGATTTCATCGTGGCACTGCTCTTTCGGCCTTCGTTTCGGTTGTCTTTGGACACAGCGGCATTCTTTTCCTGAGTCAGCAACGACTCCATGTTATACAGGAGTGTGATATTGCTTTTGGCGGGTTCGGCCTCCTGGAAGAACGTCTTGTTTTCGATCACTGTTTTAGCCACTTGGGCTGCTGACTGTAACCGATCGCTTGGCTGGCGCTGGAAGTCGATCATGCCCCATTCGCCGGCTTCCATGACCGAGGCGCGTTGATTTAACGTCCAGAAAATCACACCTTCACATCCTGCGGCAATACCTGTCCAGAGCCATTGGGTGATCTCCTCGGCCGTGGGACATAGCATTTCGTTGCC
Organism: uncultured Rikenellaceae bacterium; assembly: GCA_944326815.1. GTDB lineage: Bacteria > Bacteroidota > Bacteroidia > Bacteroidales > Rikenellaceae > CALYBN01. Next base: position 186,861 of record CALVFI010000009.1, read on the forward strand.
GCTTGCGGTGACATTACCGCCTTGCATCTCCGTGATCCAGAACGGGTTTTTCCCGGCGGCTGTACGCACTACGTCGGCCATCAAAGAAATCCCGAGTGGATATTGAGGGCGTGTAAAGTAGTCGAAATGCCAGCTCAGGTGCATCGACACTCCCAGTGAGGTGAGGAATTTTTCATAGGCCGGGAAATCATAGTCGATGAGGTTGTCGAACAACTGGTGTGGATTGATGTGCGTGTAGTGTTCTTTATCGTACAGTTTTACCTGATCGGCAATCCAATTCAGATACCAGGCCGTGTAATACATGTGGAAATACTCTGCCGTGAAATCCGCTTTGAGAAATCCGTTGTTGTATGTCGGAGCTTTTTGTGCGGCTTTCCATTGAGCATAGATTTCGTCTACAAGATCATTTTGTGCCGGGCCGCTACCGCCTGTTCCCGGTTCATTCTGGAGTACCCAGGTGTAGAGCGCGGGTTTGTCCTTGAAATGGGTGACTACGGCCTGTATATACCCGGCGATTTCGTCTAAATGGGCCTTCGAACGCGGATATTTAAAGCCGCCTACGTCCGTCAATTGGTCGGTCGGAGGGAACAATGTTGCGAACAGTTTGACACCATATTTTTTTGCGGCGTCGAAAGCTTTGTCATAGAGCGTAAAATCCCACGAACCGTCGGCCTGCAACATATGGGCTCCGAACATTCGGATGCGGGCCACCTCCATGTGGTTCTCATTCAATATCCGGAAGAATTGGTCGATGTCCTTGTCTGTTTGCCCCGGTTCAATGAATACCTGAGCTCCGATCAGCGGATAATCGGTTTTCTGTGCGTATAGACATTGGCATAAAAGACCGAAAGTCAGCAGAATAAGTAGTTTTTTCATGCGTTATTGTTTATTGAACAGGCTCCGACCGTTGCGAATGGCATCCGTCTCGTTCCTGCAGGGGATAATCGTAAATTGGTAGTTATAGTTTTTGTTGAGCAGACGGTACTGTTTCGATGGGCGTGCACTGAGGCTCCAGGTATCGGTTCCTCCCACGCCGGTCTGGATGCAGTCGATATTGACGGTCAAGGTGTTGGGAAGAACCTCTATTTCGTTGCCATGTTTTGCTGCATCGAGGGCTGCTTGAGTGCAGTTCCAAACGGAGACACTCAACGGGGTGGTACCGACGAATTGTACTCCTCGACCCTCTGAGGAGAGTGCTATCCAGCGTACGCCGCAACGATTCCCGTTCTCTTGCGGGGTGATGTAGCTGAACATGAACTCTTCCGGAGTGGCCTTATACAGACCGACAAAGGCACCGCAGCCCCGGTCGGAGTAGTTCTCTTGCGGACCTTTCCCGAACCATGTGATTTGGTTCAGAGTATTGGGAACTTCGGTTTGCAGACCGACGCGCAGCATCTCGGGCATCTTGTCTGTCGTTTGGAGGGCATAGTTGACGGTAAGTGCACCCGTGCCGTCCACCGTATAGGTTAATGTCAGCGACAGACTGTCGGGGATTGATTTCTCGACAGTTACGGTAGTGGCGCCAGCCCGTTCATCTACGGTTACATGGCCTGTTTTCAGTCTGTTTTCTGCATCTTTCCAGCATCCCATCAGCGCCTCTACACGCCATCCGCGCCAGTCGTTGTCGGTCGATGCCCGCCAGAAGTTCGGACGCATTGCACTGCTGATGAGCGGTTGTTTCCCGTTGAAATAAGAGGTGATGTATCCGCTCTTTTTATCGATGACGGTTTGGGTCCCGGCAGCCTTGAGTACGATGTTGTCGCCCTCTTGCGTAAGGGTTACCTTGCCTTTCGAAGCACTCTTATCGGGTGCTTTGTAGAAAGGCAGGGCGAATTGTTCCGTGGCTACCACATAACCTGCTTCTGCATAAGGCGTAGCTGCTTTTTCGTGTGCCTGCACATTCAGGAAATATTCGGCACCGGTTTCGGGTTTGATCGGTTTGTAGACGATCGTTGCCGTCGAGGTCTCTCCTGCTGGTGTGGTCGGTACATCGAAGTTCCCCTGCTGGAGTATGCCCTGGTCGCTTGTGATTGTCCACGTGTAGTAGTAACGGTCGCTATCCACGAAGAAATTGCGGTTGTGAATATCGATTTTCCCTGCTGCCAGATCGACTTTTTTGAATTCGATGGGCTGGAAGACGTATTTGCACTCGAGTGTGGCGGGTTTGATCGAACGGTCGGGACTTACTACGCCATTGATACAGAATGCAGCGTCGTTGTGCTCGCCTTGGGGCTCGAAATCACCGCCATAGCCCCAGAACGTCCTGCCCTGGGCATCTTTCTTCACCAGTCCTTGGTCCACCCAGTCCCAGATATGGCCGCCGAGCAGATTATTATGGGCGCGGATTACATCCCAGTAATCTTTCAGCCCGCCGGTGGAGTTACCCATTGAGTGGGCATATTCACACATCATAATCGGACGATCGTGATTGGGGTTGAGGGCCATCTCTTCCAATGCGTCGTAGGTCGGATACATGCGGCTCAATACGTCTACGTATGCCGGGTCGGTCGGGTTCCCGCCGCCGACTGCTTGCTGAGGTGCTGCGGGTTGGCCGTCGACGGGAGCGGCGCTGGTGAATACTGCTGCCGAGGTACGTGCCAAGGGTACATATAACGGACTTGAGGGTTGCCCTTGAGCTCCTTCGTAATGGATCAGACGTGTAGGATCGTAATCTTTGGTCCATGCCGCTGCCGCTGCGTGGTTGGGTCCGCAACCGGATTCGTTCCCCAGCGACCACATGATGATCGAGGGATGGTTGCGATCGCGAATGACCATACGCGATACACGCTCCATGAAAGGCAGCATCCATTGCGGGTCGTTGGAGAACTGACCCCCTACGCCATGCGTCTCGATATTGGCTTCGTCGATTACATAAAGGCCATATTTGTCACATAATTCGTACAGATACGGGTCGTTCGGGTAGTGGGATGTACGCACGGAGTTGAAGTTGTATTGCTTCATCAGCCGGATATCCTCCTCCATGTTCTCTCGCGTCACGGTTTTACCCGTATATTGGTTATGGTCATGGCGGTTTACGCCATAAAGTTTCACGGGAACACCGTTAATCAGCAGCTCTTGTCCGCGGAGGCGTACGTCGCGGAATCCCACTTTGCAACTGCGGGCCTCGATCAATTGTCCGTTCTGGTCGATGAGCGACAGAACGAGCGTATAGAGGACCGGATTTTCAGCGTTCCATTTAATCGGGTTTTCGATCTTCTGTTCCATCAGTGCGAAATAGACGTTGTCGCGCTGAGGATAAGCCTCGGAGAGAATTTCGGAGACGGGGAGCGTCAACTCTTTGCCGGTTTTTGAGTTATCCGGTGCATAGAGTTGTGCTTTTACCTTCCAGCCCTCGGTCTCTGTGCCTGGGCGTACATCCATGACGGGACGAATCTGCAACAGAGCATCTTCCATCTCATTGTCGAGTACGGTGCGGACTCCGAAATCGTTGATCGCTACCGCTGGCTTTGCTGCCAGGTACACTTCGCGGTGGATGCCCGCCATGCGCCAGTGGTCGGCATCTTCGAGATAGCTGCCGTCCGTCCATTTGAACACCTTGACAGCCAATTTGTTATCACCTTCTTTTAATAAGTTGGTAATATCGAACTCACTGGGCAGACAACTGTCTTCGGCATAGCCTACCAGTTCGCCGTTCAACCATACGTAGTAGCCCGAGTAGACCCCGCCGAAGTGGAGAATGATCCGTTGTCCCTTCCATGCTTCGGGTACCGTGAAGAAACGGACATAGCATCCTGTCGGATTATCCTTGGTAATATAAGGTGGAACGACCGGGAATGGGTAGGGGATATTGGTATAGATCGGGTAGCCGTATCCTTGCATCTCCCAGCAGGAGGGAACCGAAATATCTTTCCAGTCGCTCACGTCGGCGTCCATGCGATAGAAATCGGTCGGACTCTGTTTTACATCTTCCGAAAAGTGGAATTTCCAGAGGCCATTCAACGAAACGATGCGGGCCTTGTTCCGGTCGCCGGCGATGGCGTCTTTCTCACTTTCGTAAGAGTACGAAGTGGCCCGGGCTGGTAGACGTTGCAGTGAGTTGATCATTTGATTCTCCCGGGCGTTCTGTCCCGGCACGGCGGCGCTGGCGCTGAAAGCGAGTCCGCATAATAGAGAGGTTAAAAACTGTCTCATTTCGATTGGGAAATTAATTTATCCGATACAAATATATGAACCCATCTTAAAGGGGATTGGCACGATTCTGTCAAAAAATAGCAAAAATATATCGTTTGTGATTCAATAGTCTGTTTTTTTTCTCAGGGATGAAAATGTTATAATATCTGCCGAACCTATGTTAAGAGAGTTGGTGAAGAATATTTATTTTTATCCTGCAAGAAAACACTAATCTAAACTGAAACATATCATGAAAAAATTGCTGCTCGTTTCCCTGTTGTTGCTGCTTGCATCTGTGGCATCAGAGGCTGCCGGAAAGGGGAAAGGCTCCTTTGCCCGCTCTTTTGTGCAGGTGAGTCGGGAAAATCCCCACTATTTTTGTCTTTCCGATGGACAACCTTACATTCCGATCGGCTGCAATATCGCTGCGATGAGTTCTGTGGAGGATATGGAGCATTATCTGGCAGAGATGCATCGTTATGGCGCTAATTTCGGTCGGGTATGGCTCAATACGAATCTGTTCGAGATCGAACCTCGTTACGGAGTGGTCGATACCGTGAAACTTCTCCGCATCGATCGCTTGCTGGAGTTGGCCTCCGAATATGGGATTAAAATCAAATTCTGTATCGAAAGTTTTCGCCATATCCTGCCCGGCGAGGATAAATGGGATACGAAAGCCTATTACCATACCTCGAATGGAGGTCCTTTCGAAAATGCGGACGATTATATCACTTCACAACAGGGGCGTGACGAATTTCTCAGACGCGTAAAAATCTTTCATGACCGCTATGGCGATCATCCGGCTGTATTCGGTTGGGAGCTTTGGAATGAGATGAACGCCGTCAATACGCCGGAGGAGCATCTTCGTGAGTGGAACGTCTATATGTTGCCGCGGGTGAAAGAGATTTTTCCCAAGAATCTGGTGATGCAGAGTCTTGGTTCGCTCGACCGCATGTCGAGTTTTCCCATTTATGAATTTATTAATCAGCTACCTTCGAACGAGGTGGCTCAGGTGCACCGTTATATAGATGAAGGTGCTGATTTGGCTGTATGCAGTGCACCGACCGATAGCATGGCCTCCGATGCAATCGCCGTATTGCGCGGATTCAATCTGAATAAGCCGATGCTTCTGGCTGAGTCTGGAGCGGTGAAACCGGTGCATACCGGACCACACCCTATATATAATGTGGATACGATGGGGTCCGTGTTACATGATGTGTTGTTCACGCCGTTCTTCTGCGGTGCGGCCGGGTCGGGTCATCTGTGGCACTGGGATCACCATATCGATAAGCAGAATACATGGTTCCAGATGGGGCGATTCGCTCATGCGGTGGAGGGAATCAATCCGATTGAAGAGAAATTTGTCCCGCTGCGTCACGATACAGACAAATTGCGGGTGTATGTATTGAAGGGGACCCATACGATGCTTGTTTGGTGCCGGGATGTGAAAAGTACCTGGAAAAGCGAATTGGTCGATCGTATTCCTGCTGAGGTGTTGTCCGACATACAACTCGATTTCTCCTCCTTACTCGATGGCAAAAAGATCAAAAAGGTAAAAACTTACGATCCCTGGAAAGATCAGTGGGCAAAGACAGATAAGGATGCTGTGGTCGATCTCCCTTCTTTTGTGCGCTCCATGGTGGTGAAAATTGAATACTGACCTTCACGAGGGTGTGTGATGAAAACGGACAAATAAATGATAAACCCGTGCTATGCATCCCCGATTCCGCTACCTAATTTTGTTACAGGTAACCCCTCTTATAAACTATATATTCTAACTAAACTAAACTGACCTATGAGAAAAAACGACTCCCCGACCCCGTAAAGATTTGTGACGGAATGATCTTCTGGATGTTCTCCGAAGGATACTGTCCCGTCCGGGATTTGTTCTCCCGGCGGTGTTAAACAAATTAACTACTATCAACTAAAATATGTATGAAAAAGAACCATTATTTGAGTGCGTCGGGGCTCTTTAAGAGTATTCTGACGATCGGTTTGATGTTTCTGTTCATCGTTCCGATAGCCTTAGACAGTAAGGCTCAGACTCCCCCTCCCGTAAAAGTCACGGGAACCGTAATAGACCAGCAGGGATTGCCGGTTATCGGTGCGGGGATTATTGTGAAAGGGACACAGACCGGTACCGTGACTGATGTCAAGGGGCAATTTGCGATATCGGTACAGAAAACAGACACATTAATAGTTTCATTTATCGGTTATACCACACAAGAGATTCTGGTGGGTAATCAAACCCGCATTAAAGTGGTACTTGTTGAAGAAACCCAGAATATCGATGATGTCGTGGTGGTTGGTTTCGGTTCGCAGAAAAAGGAGACCGTGACCGGTGCTATCGGGCAGTTGTCGAGCAAAGAGCTGATGCGGTCGCCGGTGACCAATATTTCGAATGCGCTGGTCGGCCGTATCGCCGGTATGGCAGCAGTTCAGAAGACCGGTGAGGCCGGTTTCGAGGAGTCCACGATCCGTATCCGTGGTGTCGGAACCTATGCCGGTGATCAGAACCCACTGATTGTTATTGACGGAATTGTTCGTGACCAGACGGCGTTCAATATGCTCGATCCGAACGATGTGGAGAGTGTCAATGTTTTGAAGGATGCTTCGGCCACGGCTGTGTACGGTGTGCGTGGTGCTAATGGTGTCATCATCGTGACAACCAAACGAGGACAACAGGGATCGTTGAAAGTATCCCTTACAGCTAATATCGGTTTCACTACGCCGACCACGTTGCCCAGTCTGGTTAATTCGTATGATTATGCAGTGCTTCGTAACGAAGCATTCGCTAATGACGGCCGTCCCGACGATATTAAAGTATTTTCTGAGGATGAACTCTGGAAATTCAAAAATAATCGAGATTATACCCCGGCAGAGGTTGAAGCGATGGCCAACCTGACTCCCGAGCAGAAAACCGCTCTGTTGAATAGCCCAGCTATTTATTATGGTAGTCATGACTACATGAAACAGATTTTCGACGCAGGAGTGTCTCCTCAGCAACAGTACAGTGTCAATATTTCCGGAGGTACGGACAAGGTGGCTTTCTTTACTTCGGTCGGCTATATGAACCAGAAGAGTTTGACGAACGATTTCGGCTTTGAGGATGCTGCTGCCAATGCAGGAAGCAATCGTTACAACTTCCGTACGAACTTTGATTTCAAGATGATTCCTTTTACAGAAATCAATGTTTCTTTGTCGGGACAGGTTCGTAATACAAGAATTATTACTGACCGTAATAGTAATGTAGATATGTGGGGACGTTATCACGACCTGATGTTGAATATCTACGAGGCTCCTCCTTTTTCGTCGCCAGGTGTTTCTGATGGGAAGATTATCGGTGATTTTGCCGGCGGTACCATCATGGATAGCAATAAAGGTGCATGGGGCTTGTCTCCTATCGGGTATATGTTTCAGAAAGCACAAGCTCGAATCAATCAGAGTAATTTGAATACCTCGATTCGGGTAAAACATAATATGGACTATTTGCTTAAAGGCCTTTCTATCCGTGGTGCTCTTTCCTACGACCATTATTTCACCAAGACGTTGCGGGTAACACCGAATCTTCCGATGTATACCTTTACCCGTAATCCGAATAATCCAGCAGAACTTTTGTACTATGGAGGTGAAAAGAGCGCAAAATCTTATGAAGAAACAGGTTGGAGCAAAAACCGTAAGGTGTATGTAGAAGGTGGTATCGATTTCAACAGAGATTTCGGTAAACATGCTGTGACGGCTATGGCTCTGGTAACCGGTGAGCGCTATACCGCTCCGGGACTGTTGTATAACGTGCCTCGTGGCTTCTATGGTCTGGTAGGCCGTGTGACCTACGGTTACGATCAGCGTTACCTGGCTGAGTTCAATATGGGTTACAACGGTTCGGAGAACTTTGCTCCGGGCAAGCAGTTCGGTTTCTTCCCGGCTGTTTCTGCAGGTTGGGTGCTTTCCAACGAACCCTTCTTCCCGAAGAACAATATCGTGACTTGGGTGAAGTTCCGCGGATCATACGGTCAGACGGGTAATAGTGAAATCGGTGGTAACCGTTTCTTGTATCTGCCGGGTACATGGGACAACCGAGGATTCGATCTTTGGAGCGGAACGCCGTTGAATGGATATTATTTTGGATCGTCCAATGGTACGGTGAATAATCCTGCCTATGCTGGTAAATACGAAAAAACGGTAGGTAATCCCGATGTGACTTGGGAAAAGAAAGAATCTTATAATATTGCTGCTGAGCTCCGCATGTTCCGTGATCGTCTCTCCGTAACGGTCGACCTGTTCAAAGAGAAACGTGACAACATTCTTACGAAACTCGGTATTACACCCGGTATTATCGGTTTGAGCGGCGATGCACTGCCTCCTGTGAACGTGGGACGTATGACCAATAAAGGATATGAGATTCAGGTGAGCTGGAAGGATATGATTGGGCAGGACTTCTATTATCAGATTAGTGGCCAGGTCTCCTATGCCGTGAATAAGATTGACTATAAGGCAGAACCTGCTTACCAATACGAATGGATGAATGAAACAGGTTTTTCTTACGGACAGTACAAGGCTTATTATAATGAAGGTTTCTACAATACGGCCGAAGAGGTTGCCAACCACCCGTACAATGCCATCGAGGCTAACCACGTACAAGGCGGTGACCTGCGACTGGTGGATGTGAACGGTGACGGTATGATCGATGAGAAGGACATAACGCCTACTGGTTTCTCAAATGTTCCGCGTTTTGCATTCAGTAGCAATCTAAGTGTAGGTTACAAAGGATTTGAACTTTCGGCTTTGTTCACAGGATCTGCACAAGGTACTTTCTGGATGAACGGTTATTTGATCACTCCGTTCTCACAGGGTAACGGTACGCCGCTGAGTTATATGAATGGTCGCTGGACTCCGGAACGTTATGCTGCTGGTGAAAAGATTACTTTCCCACGTATGGCTGTGAACCTTGCCAACGGTCAGAACAATCAGAATAATGCATTCTGGTATCGTTCAACCGACCATATCAAACTGAAAAACGTCGAACTTTCCTATACCTTCCGGAATGCGAAATGGATGGCCAAAGCGCATATCGGTTCGATCCGGGTGTTTGTCAATGCCAATAACCTCTATACATGGGGTGGGAAAGACCTGATCGACGGTATCGACCCGGAACTGGTGCAGGACGGGAGTACGTCGGAGGGTATCATCTACCCGTTGACGCGTGTCTATAACTTCGGTTTCAATATTCAATTCTAAGACTATGAAAAAGATCATACATATATTTTTCGCAGTATTACTGGCGGCCGGTCTCTCTTCCTGCAAGGACTGGTTCATCGAGAAACCTGCGGTAACGGGTATGAACCTCGATGAGGTGTTCAGTACGGAAAAAAATGCCGAGGGCGCTATCGCCGAAGCATATGGCTCGATTCTCTCCTCAGGATTGCCCGTACTGGTGTGGAACAATGATCCTATTATGCCCTATGAGACGACAGAGGCTATCATGGGTGGTGAAGATCTTTGTCGTTTGACCTGGGGGTACATGGACAAGCAGGTGGTGGCCGGTATGCTCGCCAATAACGAGAATAACGGAGCCGGATACACCGATGACTATTTCCCAAACAACTATACCTATATCCGTAAGGCATGGCTGGTATATGAGAATATCGATAAGGTAGCGGATATGACTACACGAGATAAGGATATTGTGAAGGCAGAGATGCAGGTATTGGTTGCTTTCCGCTATTTGGAGATGATGAAACGTTACGGTGGTGTGCCTATCGTAGAAAAGACGCTTACGACGGTTGATTCCCGTCCGCGGTCTACAGTGCAGCAGACACTTACCTTTATTGTAGATCTTTGTGATGCAGCGGCTGCTACGCTCGAAGGAGTGACCTGGTCGGCAGATTGGCTGGGTCGTGTGAATAAAGGGGTGGCACTGGCTGTAAAGGCTGAAGCGTTGATGTACGCGGCCCGTCCCTTGTTCAATGCTCCGGCTCCCTATATGCAGATGGACGATCCGGCCAATAACGAGATGATTTGGTTGGGTGGCTATGATGCGACACGCTGGGAG